>NZ_BAAAQF010000005.1:11096-717381 GCF_039531525.1 Glycomyces endophyticus | reverse complement strand
GCTGCCGCCGCGGTCGTCGCGATTGAAGCTGCGCTGGCCACCGCGGTCATCGCGGTTGCCGTAGCCGCGGTTCCCGCCCCGGTCGTCCCGGTTGCCCTCGTAGCGGCGCGGTCCGCGGTCATCGCGGTTGTAGCCACCGCGGTCGTCGCGGTTGCCCTCGGTGCGGCGGGGCCGGTCGTCCCGGTCCTCGTACCGCCGCGGGCGGTCATCGCGGCCTTCACTGCGGCCGTAGCCGCCCCGGTTCCCGCCGCGGTCGTCGCGGCGGTCGGAACCGCCCCGGTCCGAACGGTCGCCGTAGCCGCCGCCCTCGCGACGGCCGTAGCCGCCTCGTCGGTCTTCTCCACCCTTGCGGGCGCGGCCGTCTTCAGCCACTTGTGTCTCCCCCTCTATTCACCGCGACAAAACCAATCAAGTGTAGGCCTCAGCCGACGACCTCGACCCCGGCGACGGTCTTCTTGCCGCGCCGGATCACTCCGTATTTGCCGTGAAGCAGGTCAGAGGGGTCGATAACGGCCTCGGAGTCACTGACCCGGACGTTGTTCAGGTACGCGCCGCCCTCCTTGGCCGCGCGGCGCGCCTCGCCCAGGCTCGCGACGACGCCCGCCTCCTTCATCGCCTCGGCGACGGTGACGCCGGGCTTGTGGATCTCGGCCAGCCCGGCCTCCACGAGCGCGGCGCGGAGCGTCGCCTCGGGCAGCTCGGCGAGCTCGCCGCGGCCGAACAGGGCCTGCGAGGCGGCCACGACGTTGCGCGTCTCCTCTTCGCCGTGCAGCAGGGTCGTCAGCTCCTCCGCGAGGGCCTTCTGCGCCAGGCGCGCAGCCGGCTTCTCGGCGGTCGCGGTCTCGAGTTCGGCGATCTCCTCGTGGGACTTGAAGGAGAAGTACTTGAGGTAGCGGACCACGTCCGAGTCGCCGGAGTTGAGCCAGAACTGGTAGAACGCGTACGGGCTGGTGAGCTCGGGGTCGAGCCAGACCGCGCCGCCCTCGGTCTTGCCGAACTTGGTGCCGTCCGCCTTGGTGACCAGGGGGGTCACGAAGGCGTGGACGTGCTCACCGGTGCGCCGGCGGATGTAGTCGACGCCCGCGGTGATGTTGCCCCACTGGTCCGACCCTCCGAACTGGAGGGTGCAGCCGTGGCGGCGGTTGAGCTCGAAGTAGTCGTGGGACTGGAGGAGCTGGTACGAGAACTCGGTGAACGAGATGCCGGCGTCGAGGCGGGACTTGACGACGTCGCGGGCGAGCATCTTCGAGATCGGGAAGTGCTTGCCGACGTCGCGCAGGAAGTCCACCACGCTCAGCTCGGAGGTCCAGTCGAGGTTGTTCACCGGCACCGCGGCGTTGTCGCCGTCGTAGGTGACGAACGGGGAGACCTGGGCGCGGATCTTCTCGACCCACCCCGCGACGACCTCCGGCGGGTTGAGCGACCGCTCCCCCGCCTCCTTCGGGTCGCCGATCTGGCCGGTGGCGCCGCCGACGAGCAGCAGCGGGCGCAGTCCGGCGAGCTGGAGGCGGCGGGCGGTGAGCACCTGCATGAGGTGGCCGACGTGCAGGCTGACGGCGGTGGGGTCGAAGCCCACATAGAACGTCATCCGGCCCGCGTCGATGGACTCGCGGAGGGAGTCGGTGCCGGTCGAGTCCTGGATGAGGCCGCGCCATGCGAAATCGTCGAGAATATGCACGCCCTCATTGTGCCTTAGCGGCCGAAACGCATTTCGGCGTGCGCGAGGGGCCGTGGCCCGGCCTACGCCGGGGACCGCTCGCCGGTCTCGCCGAGCGCGAGCCCGGCCTCGATGAGGACGCGCAGCTCGGCCGAGGCGGCGGTCTTCGCGGCCTGCTTGGTCGGGCCCTTCCCCTCGGTGGCGGCGAGCTCGCCGGTGGCGCGGAGGCGGCCCTCCGCGGTGCAGGTGAACACCCGTTCGTGTGAGGGGCCGTCGACGCTGAACTCCCAGGCGAGGCCTTCGACGGCCCCGCGGGCGGCGTAGATCTGGACGGCCTCGGCCGGGTTGACCGCGGCATCCACCAGGAGCTTGCGCTGGACGTCGACGCGGGGCTTCGCGACCACGTCGGCGGAGAGGTCCGGGAGGCCCGCGAGCATCGCCACGAGGGCCAGCGCGGCCTGGTTTCGGGCGTCCTTCTTGTTGCGCTGCAGGCGCTTGGGCGATTCGATGCGGGTGTCCCCGTAGGTGAGGGCGACCCGGGCGGAGAAGAGGGGGCCCTCGTAGGCGGGTTCGGGCTCGACGGTCCAATGGACGTTCGTCTCGTTGCTGACGGGGCCGCCGAGGCGGTCCTGGAGGTACACGTTGACCACGGACTGGGCCTGCTGCGGTTCGCGGGCGAGGCGGCGGTTCATGCGCTCGCGCAGGGGCGCGAACTCGCCGCCGCCGTAGAGGTAGACGGAGGCGAACTCGCGGAGCTGGAGCTCGCGGGCGTCGAGGCGGCGGGCGGTGTCGGCGGCGAGGCCGGGCGGGGCGTCGCCGCGTTCGACGGCGAACTGGAGGACGCGGGAGAACTGCTTGTAGGGGAGGGTGGCGAAGTCGGCGGCCTGGACGTGGCGCGCGGTCTCGGCCTGGGCGCGCTGCTTGAAGTACTCGGCCTTGGCGCGGCGTTCGGCGTCGAGCGAGTCGTTGACGTGCGCGGCGGTCTCGGCGATCTCCTCGGGCGTGTACGGGCTGGGGTGCCCGAGGGCGGCGGCGAGGAGGATGCGCTGGGTGACGAGGTCGGGGTAGCGGCGGATGGGGCTGGTGGCGTGGGTGTAGACGGGCAGCTGGAGGCCGTGGTGGCCGTGGACGGTGGGGCCGTAGGTGGCGGCGCGGGAGACCATCTTCATGCGGGAGCGGAGCATCTCGAAGGCGGCGCCGTCGCCCGCGGCGGCGACGGCGTCGAGTTCGTCGCGCAGTTCGGCGGGGTCGCCGGCGACGGCGGCGAGCCGGTGGTTGCGGAAGAGGATGGGGAGGTCCTCGCGCACGGCCCAGGCGGCGATCTGGGAGTTCGCGGCGATCATGAACTCCTGCACGATGATGTAGCCGGAGTTGCGTTCGCCGGAGTCGAGGCGGACGATCTGGCCCTCCTCGTTGGTGGCGAAGCCGGAGAGGAGGTCGTAGAAGGCGAGCGCTCCCGCGTTGCGGCGGGCGGCGAGCATGGTCTGGGCGAAGCGCAGGGCGAGCGCGAGGGTGTCGTGGCGGGGGTGCGCGGGGTCGGTCGCGGCGGTGGCGGCCTCGGCGTGGGTCATGGTCCAGGAGCGGGTGAGGCGGCCGGGGCCGAGTTCGGCGTCGACGACGCGGCCGGCGGGGTCGATGCGCAGGTGGACGGTGAAGGTGTCGCAGGGGTGGTCGGGGGTGAGGGAGACGGCCTCGACGACGGGTGCGGGGAGCATGTGCCGGGTGTGGTCGGCGCGGTACCGGGTGTGGACGCGGGCGCGGGCCTCGGTGTCGGTGGGGCCGCCGGTGCGCACGTGGTCGGCGGCGCGGGCGATGTGGATCCAGACTTCGAAGCCGTCGCCGAGGGGTTCGATCCAGACCGCGTCGTCGCGGTCGACTGTGGTCGCGGCGTCGATCATGACGCCGCACTCCGCCGGGTTGTGCTCCGCCAACTGCGCTCCTTCGGGTCCAGCCGCAATCTTGACATCCCCGCCGCCTTGACTGACAGCGATCCCCGCCTTACGGCCCGCTGCCGGGGAGGGGCTGCGGCGGGCGGGCCGCCTGCGGCGGCGGGCCGCGGTCCGCGGCGGGGTCGGCGTGGCGGGGGTCGGATAGTGTCGCGGCGGCTCCCTGGTTCTGCTCGGCCGCACCGGTTCCGGCACACGGGGGCCGGGAGGTGGTCCGCATGGAACCGGCTACGGCCTTCAACGACGCGTGGCAGCGCCAGTCGGACCCGGACCCGACCGGGTGGCCCGGGGGCCGCGGGCCGTCGAACCCCGCGTGGGTCCTGGTCTCGGCGCTGTGGCTGCTCGCGGCATGGGCGCCCGAGGACGGCCCGGGCTGGGCGGCGACGGTCGCGTTCGACCCGGCCGGCCAGGACGGGGAGCGGGTGGATCGGGCTCCTGCCGATGAGCTCGTCGCGCTCATCTCCGCTGCGGCCCATGTGGACGACGCGCGCCGGGGGTCGCTGGTGCGGTGGCTGGCGGAGGGCATGTACGGCGACCTGGCGCCGGTCGCCGGGGCTGCGGGCGACCCGGCCCTGCACCTGCGGTACCGGGACTACTGCGGCACGGCGCGGATCGTCCTCGCGCCCGCGCCGGAGGTGCGGCGGCCGCCGGTCCTCGCCGCCGACGGCGCCGACGGGGCGCTGCGCACGCGGATCGGCTGCCTGGCGACGATGCTGAGCGAGCACCTGATGGTGAACAACAACAACTCGGTCGACTTCCGGTTCCGGATCGGCACCGTCCCCGAAGCCGACCTGCCGGAGGGCGAGCGCCTCGCCGCGGCCGTCCGCTGGTGGTCGGAGACCCGTGAGGACGCCGAGGAGTACGCGGACGAGAAGCCGGTGTTCCGCGCGGTCTCGTTCCCGCGGTTGCGGACCGCGCTGCACCACGTCGCGCGGCTCTCCCTGGTCGAGCTCATGGACGGCGAGTGGAGCGGCATCGAGGAGATGCCCGAGACGCCTCCGGGCCACATCGTGACCCATGCCGTGGACGACCTGGTCGACCTGATCGAGGGCCGGCTCCGCGGTGCGCTGGTCGTGGTGGACGGATTCCTGCCCGACGAGTGGCCGCCCCCGGACATGGAGGAGGCCGAGGAGGAGGTCCACGTGCTGTTCGTGCGCGGCGACGAGGTGGGCGTCCTCGACCTCGACTTCAGCTGCTGAGCCCGCCGCGGCGGAGTCCGCGGACAGGCGGCGGTGCGGGGCCGGGCGTGCGACGCCCGGCCCCGCACCGGTGTCGTATCAGGAGTGCGGGCGCAGGTCCCAGGTCTCCAGCCGTCCGCACATGCCCCACTTGCCGACGGCGTCGCCGGCGGAGCCCACGTGGGCGTCGCACAGGTGGGCCGATTCGGCGCGGGCGAGGGCGTCGAGATGGTCGCCGGTGGCGTCGGCCTGGGCCTTGGGGCCGCCGGCCCAGAGCTTGCGCCAGGTCTCGGTGCGGTCGGCGACGATGCGGGCGGCGCGGTCCCAGACCGGTCGCATGGCGTCGGCGCCTTCTTGGAGGACGCGTTCGCGCAGGGCGAGGTAGCCCTCGACGGCGAGGTCGCGGCGGGCGCGGGTGGCTTCGCCGCGTTCGGCGTCGGTGAGGCCGGGCGCAGCGGGGGCGGTCGCGGCGGCGTCGTAGGCCTCGGGGTCGTGGAGGACCTCGTCGGGGAAGGTGAAGACGGCGTCGCCGGCCTCGGGGATGCCCGCGTTGGACATGACGACGACGAGCTGCAGGTCGCCGGAGAGGTTGACGAGGCGGTGGACCGTGCCGGGGGTGAACCACAGGACGGTGCCGCGGGCGAGGTCGCGGCGCTCGTAGCCGTCGCCGGAGAGCGTCTCGACCGCGCCGGTGCCGCCGGTGACGACGTACCCCTCGGTGGAGGCGGTGTGGAAGTGCGGGGTGCCGCCGGCCTGGCCGTCGGCGGTGGGCCAGTCGTAGACCGAGACGATGGAGACGGCGGTGCCGCCGGGGAATCCGGTCATGGTCAGGCCAGCTTCGCGAGTTCGGCGGCGGCGAGGCCGGCGGTCTTGGCGGCGCCGTCGACGCCGGTGTCGCCGTTGACGATCGCGACGGCGTGGCGCAGGGTCACGGTGTCGCCGGGGGCCATGGGCAGTTCGGTGGCGAAGAACGGCGCGGGGCAGACGGCGGCGAAGGGCGTCGTGCGGACGAACCACTGGACGGGGGCGCCGGGGTTGGCGGGGTGGTCGGTGAACACGAGGGTGGAGGCGGCGTCGGTGGAGTCGTGCGCGCCGCGGTAGGCCATCCAGTCGCCGCGCACGCCCATGAGCTCGTCGCCGCCTTCGCCGTCGGCGGTGTAGACGCGGCCCTCGGTGAAGGAGCGCGGTCCGCGCCAGAAGAAGCCGCCGTAGCCGGCGTTGTCGCGGCCCTCGGTGGTGGGGCTGCCCATGACGACGGTGTCGTCGGTGTCGTTGGTGAAGGCGGTGGAGAAGGAGAGGACCCAGGTGTCGTCGGCGAGGACGGTGACGGTGAAGGCGCGGGTCTCGGAGAAGAAGTGGCGGCCGTCCTCGGTGATCCAGTCGAGGCGCTCGACGGCCTGGACGCCGCCGTCGTCGGCGGTGAGCCGCGTGAACTCCCGGTGGACCATGGCGCCGTCGTTCTTCTCGTCGACGTAGCCGAGGCCGCGGCGGAAGGTGCGGCCGCCCCAGAAGTTCTCGGGGCCGGCGTTGGGGAGCGAGAGGGCGATGCCCTTGTGCCACACGTGGTCGTGGGGCCGGTAGAGGCTCACCTGGTGTCCGGCGAGGTCGCGCAGGGGCTCGAAGTAGGGCCGGGGGGATTCGAACTGGGCGTTGTCGGGCCGGTAGACGTAGCGCAGGATCTCCAGGTCGCCCTGGGTGATCGAGAGCGCGGTGCCGTCGTCGTCGAGTCGCAGCGTCATCGATGTCTCTCCACTCTGGTCGTTCGGTTCGGTCACTTCAGGTCGGGCCAGGGGGCGCCCGACCCGTCCATGCGCTGGTAGAAGGGGGAGGTCGGGTCGATGTCGCCGGCGCGGACGCGCTTGCCGGTGAACGCGGAGGCGTAGATCGCGGCGAGCAGCTCGAGGGTGCGGCGGGCCTCTTCGAGGGGCACGGGCGGGGTGGTCCGGCCGTCGAGGGCGTCGGCGATGCGCTTGAACTGAGCGCCGTGGCCGGAGGCCTGGCCGCGCGGTTCGCCGGCCCAGGCGCGCTGGACGTCGTCGGCGGCGGAGGCGATCGGGTGGATCCTCCAGTCGTCGTCGCCGTAGCCGTAGAGGTGGTCGAGTTCGACGGTGGCGGTGTCGAAGTCGAGGCGGATCTGGGAGACCTCGCGGGGCGACAGCAGCGAGTTGGTGATGACGACGGACGCGCCCGACTCGAGGGTGACGATCGCGTGCGAGACGTCCTCGGTGTTGGTGCGGCGGCGGTGGCGGTGCGCGGTTGCGACCACTTCGGACCAGGGGCCGACCAGGGACAGGAGCGTGTCGATCTGGTGGATGCCGTGGCCCATGGTGGGCCCGCCGCCCTCGGTCTCCCAGCGGCCGCGCCACTCCACCGCGAAGTACTCCTCGGGACGGAACCAGAGGGTGTCGCACTTGGCGACGGCGAGGCGGCCGAGGACGCCGGAGGCCGTCATGTTGCGCACGCGCTCGGCGGCGGAGCCGAAGCGGTGCTGGGAGATGACGGCGAAGTCGGCGGTGGAGGCGGCCGCGGCGGCGGCGATCCGGTCGAACTCCTCCAGGCTCAGGGCCGGGGGCTTCTCGCAGACGACGCCGACGCCGGCTTCGAGGGCCGCGATCGCGCCGGGGGCGTGGGCGACGGGCGGGGTGCACAGGTCGACGAGGTCGAGCTCCTCGTTCGCGAGGAGCTCCTCGATCGAGGCGTACCCGCGGGCGACGCCGAACTTGTCCTTGAACGCGTCGAGGCGGGCGGTGTCGGGGTCGACGGCGGCCACCAGTTCGATGCGGCCTGGGACGTGTTTCCGCAGCTCATCAGCGTGCAGGTGGGCGATGCCGCCGGTGCCGACGATGGCGAGGCGGTAGGTGGAGGACACAGGGGCTCCTTCAGCACGGAGAATCGGTAAACGTTTTCCAGCGTCGCTGGCAATACTAGCCGACGGCGTGCTCGACAGTGACCTGGGTCGCCAGGGCCCGGGCGCCGGGCTCGATGCGGCGCTCGCCGGTCACCTCGACGGCGAGGGGCGCGGCCGTGTCGGCGGCCGAGCGGCCCAGGCGCAGTTCGAGGGCGCCGGCCTCCACGGTCCACTGGCCGTCGAGGCCGATGAGCGCGGCCAGGTCGACCGGGACGGCGAAACGCGCCCGCGCGGACTCGCCGGGGGCGAGGGCGAGGCGGGCGAAGCCGACCAGGCGCTGCACGGGGCGCACGGTGGAGGCGACGGGGTCGTGGAGGTAGAGCTGCACGATCTCGGCGCCCTCGCGGTCGCCGGTGTTGGCCACGCGCACGGCGACCTCGATCGTCCCTTCCGGACCGGTCTCCGGTCCGGAGAGCAGTTCCGGCTCGTCCCAGGTGAACTCGGTGTAGGTGAGGCCGTGGCCGAAGGCGTAGCGCGCGGTCGGGTCGACCGAGGAGACCTCGGAGCGGCGGGCCAGCTGCGGGCCCAGGTAGGTCGCCGGCGGCGAGTCGCGGCGGGCCGGGACGCCCACGGGCAGGCGGCCCTCGGGCGCGGCGGCGCCGGTGAGGATCGCGCTGATGGCGGTGGCGCCCTCCTCGCCGGGCAGGAACGCCTGCACGATCGCGGCGGCCCGCTCGGGGGCGGTGCCGAGGGCGTAGGGCCGCCCGGAGATGACGACGACGACCGTGGGGGTGCCGGAGTCGAGGACGGCTTCGAGGAGCTCGGCCTGGCGTCCGGGCAGGGCGTGGTCGGGGGCGTCGCAGCCCTCGCCGGAGGTGCCGCGCCCGAACAGGCTGGAGCGGTCGCCGACGGCCACCACGGCGAGGTCGGCGGCGGCGGCCGCGTTCGCGGCGGCGGCGATCTCGGTGTCGGTGGCCTCCAGGACCCAGCCGCCGGCCACGTGCTCGACGGCCGTGCCGGGGAGGTCGGCCGCGAGGCGGTCGGCGAGGGTCGCGATGGCGACGCCGGTGTCGACCTCGGGGTAGCGCTCCCCCGACGCGGGGTCGTACCGCATGTGGTGGTTGGGGAAGGAGTAGCAGCCGAGCATCGCGGCGCGGTCGTCGGCGACGGGCCCGACGAGGGCGAGGCGGGCGGGCGCGGGGGCGAGCGGCAGCGTGCCGTCGTTGGCGAGCAGCACGATCGACCGGCGGGCGACCTCGGCGGCCAGCGCGCGGGCCTCGGGCGGGTCGAGGTCGACGGTCGCGGGGGCGTCGGGGAGCTCGTCGAGGAGGCCGAGCTCGATCTTCTGGGCGAGCACGCGCTCGACGGCGCGGTCGAGGGCCTTCTCCTCCACGGCCCCGTCGGCGACGGCGGCGCGGAGGGGCTCGCCGAAGCAGTCGGCGCCCGGGAGCTCGACGTCGACGCCGGCGCCGATGGCGAGGGCCGCGGCCTGGGCGCGGTCGGCGGCGACGCCGTGGAGGGAGTTGAGGAAGTTGACGGCGAAGTAGTCGCCGACGACGGTGCCCTCGAAGCCCCACTCCTCGCGAAGGATCCCGGTGAGGAGGCGGACGTTGGCGTGGGAGGGGACGCCGTCGTTGGCGGCGTAGGAGGGCATGACGGACTTGGCCCGGCCGAGGCGCACGGCCATCTCGAAGGGCGTCAGGTAGGTCTCGGCGAACTGCCTGGGGCCCAGGTAGACCGGGCCGAAGTTGCGGGCGGCGTGGGAGGCGGAGTAGCCGGCGAAGTGCTTGACGGTGGCGATGAGGCCGGCGTCCTGGAGGCCGGCGACGTAGGCGGTGCCGAGGATCCCGGTGAGGTAGGGGTCCTCGCCGATGGTCTCCTCGGTCCGGCCCCAGCGGGAGTCGGCCACGACGTCGAGGACGGGGGCGAGTCCCTGGTGGACGCCGACGGCGCGCATGGTGGTCCCGATCTGGCGGGCCATGGCCTCGACGAGGTCGGGGTCGAAGGTGGCGCCCCAGGCGAGGGCGGTGGGGAAGATGGTGGCGCCGTAGGCCATGAAGCCGGCGAGGCACTCGTCGTGGGCGATGGCGGCGATGCCGAAGCGGCTGCCGGAGCGGACGGCGCGCTGCTGGTCGGCGAGGCGGGCGGCGCCGGCGGCGGGGTCGACGCGGGCGGATCCGAAGGGGCGGGTGAGCTGGCCGAGGCCGTGGGCGAGGGGGTCGCGGGCGTCGGTGCCGCCGGTCTGCTCGCTCTGGTGGGGGGCCATGTCGCCGGCGTCGGCCTCGACGCCGCGCCACAGGCTCGACAGCTGCGCGCACTTCTCGTCGAGGGTCATCCGCTTGACCAGCCCGGCGGCGCGTTCGGCCGCCTCCACGGGGGTGTGGGTGTCCATGCTGCTCCACTCAAGCGGCCCGACACGCGCCGGGCGGCTGGTTTCGGGCCGATAGTTTCTGAAACTTTTCTGATCGTTTTCGATACAGGTTCGCACACCATAACATTGATGAAGCCTCAGTTCTAGCGTCAATCTGACGTTGGGATGCGTTTGCCCAGCACCCTGTTTCACGACCTCCGACCGAAACTTTCGGGCGCGCTCCGGGAGCCGTGGAAGCGCGCTATAGGATGTGCAGGCGAACCTTGCGAACCTGACCAGGAGGAGACCCTTGAGCGAAGCCGAACACGGGCGGATCACCATCCGCGCCATCGCCGACGAGGCCGGCGTCAGCGTGCCGACGGTGTCACGTGTCATCAACGGCCGCTCCGACGTCGCCCCCGAGACCCGCCGACGCGTCGAGGAGCTGCTGAACGAGCGCGGGTACCAGCGCCGCCGCTCGACCCGGACCCCGAGCCGCGCCCGCCTGGTCGACCTGGTGTTCAACGAGCTGGACAGCCCCTGGGCCGTGGAGATCATCCGCGGCGTCGAGGACGCGGCGCACGCCGCCGGGGTCGGCACGGTCGTCTCCGCGGTGCACCGCCGCCGCGCCTCCACCGAGCAGTGGCTCGACAACCTCCGCACGAGGGCCTCCGACGGCGTCATCCTCGTGGTCTCGCAGCTCGCGTCCCCGATCCTGGAGCAGCTGCGGCACCTGGGCGTCCCGATGGTGGTCCTCGACCCCTCCGGCGGGCCCACCATGGACGCCCCCGCGATCGGCGCCACCAACTGGGCCGGCGGCCTGGCCGCCACCGAGCACCTGATCTCTTTGGGCCACCGCCGCATCGGCTTCATCCACGGCCCCAAGCAGGTCCTGTGCTCGCGCGCCCGCTTCGACGGCTACCGCGCCGCCCTGGAGGCCGCGGGCATCGAGTTCGACCAGGCCCTGGTCTTCGACGGCGACTTCTACCACCAGTCGGGCTTCGACGCCGCGAACGCGCTGCTGCGCCTCGACACCCCGCCGACGGCGATCTTCGCGTCCTCCGACCAGATGGCGTTCGGCGCCTACGAGGCCATCCGCCAAGCGGGCCTGCGCATCCCCGAGCACGTCAGCATCGTCGGCTTCGACGACCTGCCCGAGTCGCGCTGGACCTCCCCGCCCCTGACCACCGTGCGCCAGCCCCTCGCCGAGATGGGCGCGCTCGCCGCCCGCACCGTCCTGGAGATGGCCGCCGGCAACGAGATCGACTCCCCCCGGCTCGAACTCGCCACCGAACTCGTCGTCCGCGAGTCCACCGCGAGGCTTCCTCACTGACCCCGCCCGTCACACCCGCGGCATACCTTGGTTGCAGGGGGATGTCCATCAAGGACATTTCCGGAATTCCCGACTCGCGAGCCCCTCAGGCGTTCGGCGCCACGTCCGTGCCCGCCCCGCGGCGCCGGGGCCTGACGACCTCGCGGACCTCCTCCGGGGCGGCCTCCAGGCCGAGCGGCACGAGGCCGGCGTCGGCGATGAGGGCGAGGTCGTCCTTGGCTGCCTGGCCCTCGCTGGTGAGGTAGTCCCCCAGGAAGATCGAGTTGACGATCTGGAGCGCCGTCCCCTGGAGCGTGCGCAGGTGCACCTCGCGCCCGGCCGCGAGGCGGACCTCGGCGGCGGGGTTGGCGAGGCGGACCATCGCGAGGATGCGCAGGCACCGGCGCGGGTCGAGGTCCCACGTCGACTCCATCGGCGTGCCGTCGAAGGGCAGCAGGAAGTTCACCGGGATCGAGTCGACGTCCAGGCCGCGCAGGCCCAGGGCCACGGAGACGAGGTCGGCGTCCGACTCCCCCATGCCCGCGATGAGCCCCGAGCACGGCGAGAGGCCCGCGCCGTGGGCGGCGTTGACGGTGTCGACGCGGTCGGCGAAGGTGTGGGTCGAGCAGATCTCCGCGTACGTGTCCTCGGAGGTGTTCAGGTTGTGGTTGTACGCGTCGGCGCCGAGGTCGGCGAGGCGCTCGGCCTGGCCGTCCTTGAGCAGCCCGAGGCAGGCGCACACCTCGACGCCGGGGGCGGCGTTCTTGACCGCGGCGATGGTCTTGCCGACCCGCTCGACGTCCATATCGGTCGGACCGCGCCCGCTCGCCACCAGGCACACCCGCGAGGCCCCGCCCGCGACCCCGGCCGCGGCCGCGTCGGCCGCCTGCTCGGGGCTGAGCCAGGTGTACTTGAGGACGTCGGCCTTGGAGCCCAGGCGCTGCGAGCAGTAGCCGCAGTCCTCGGGGCACAGGCCGCTCTTGAGGTTGACGAGGTAGTTCAGCTTGACCGTGTTCCCGAAGTGGCGGAAGCGGAGTCGCGCCGCCGCGGCGACCACGTCCATCAGCTCGGCGTCCGCGCTCGCGAGCACCGCCTCCAGGTCGGCCGCGTCGGGTGCGGCGCCGGAGTCGGCGGCGGCGGAGAGTCGTGCGAGGGCGTCCTGGAGTGCGGTCATGGCACGATCCTGCCACAGCCGCGGGTTGCGGGGCTTTCCGATGGTGCGGGTGGTTTCGGGGGTAATGCCCTTCCGACATCACGCTCAGGCCGGAGCGTCGCGATCCGCCTACACTTGCTACAGTGGGTGGTCGGTGCTGCGAAGGACGCGGCGGGCTGGTGGAGATCCCCCTGCCCGCGTCTCGACTTGTGAACCGCCCGAACCATCCGGAGAGAATCAACCGTGCCGATCGCACCTGGACAACCGGCGTTGATCGCCGTGGCCGTCGCGACCCTCTGGGCCCAGCCCTCCGCCGCCGGGACCGAGGACCGCCTCGCACTGGGCGTGCCGTCCGCCATCCGCGAATGGGTCGCCAGGCTCACCAACGACATCCGGGCCAACGGCCTCAAAGGACGCGTGCGCACCCAGTGCCTCCTCGGCACCCGCGTCGACGTCGAGCAGGTCGCCGACGGCTGGGCGGAGGTCACCTGCCCCTCGCAGGAGACCACCGGCTGGGTCCCCCTCGACCAGCTCGTCCACCCCGCCGACGGCAGCGGCGCCGGCACCGAGTACCTCGTGAGCGCCACCGCGACCGCCGTCAGGGACGAGCCCGGGGGCGACGTGTCGATCCCCGGCGTGACCCTGGGGACGCGCCTGCGGGTCGTGGGCGAGGCGTACCGGGGCTGGGTGCCCGTGGCCCTCCCGGGGCCGCGCCAGCCCGGCTGGGTGCCCCAGCGGGACCTCACGGCCGAGCCCGCCGCGGACCTGTCCGCGCCCTCGACCGCGCTCGTCGCCGCGGGCCTGGACGCCGTCAAGCTCGCCCAGCAGCTCCTGGAGATCCCCTACCTGCACGGCGGCGTCAGCGCCTACGGCATCGACGCGCCCGGCCTCGTCTGGATCGTCTACCGCCAGCTCGGCATCGCCGTGCCGCGCTCCAACGACGCCCTCATCGAGGCCGGCGACGCCGTCGCCTTCGAGGACCTGCACCCGGGCGACCTGGTCTTCCTCGAGCACGGCGGCGACCCCAAGACTCCGGCGATCATGGCCGAGCGCAGCCAGTCCGACCTGCCCGAGGTGATCTTCTCGTCCTCGGTCTACGGCAAGGTCGTCGCCGAGCCGCTCAAGGACGCCGAACTGGCGCGCATCACCGCCTGCCGCCGCCTGCCAGTCAGGGCCTAGACACATGCGAACGGCCCCGCCTCCGGCAGTGGAGGCGGGGCCGTTCGGCGTCGGTGCTAGAGCTTCTCGGCGCCCGCGGTGGCCGGGACGTGCTGCTCCTCCTCGGCCTCGGCGAACAGCTCCTTCCACGTCTTGCCCTCGCGGTGCAGAAGGATGTGGTTCGCGACGATGACAATGGTCAGCACACCGGCGATGACGCCCAGCGACAGCGCGGTCGGGATCTCGGGGATCGAGTCGATGTGCTCGCCGCCGTTGATGAACGGCAGCTGGTTCTCGTGCAGGCCGTGCAGCACGAGCTTGACGCCGATCCAGCCCAGGATCGCGGCCAGGCCCAGCGAGAGGCCCTTGAGCGACTTGAGCAGGGCCGCCAGCAGGAAGTACAGCTGGCGCAGGCCCATGAGCGCGAAGATCGTGGCGGTGAAGACCAGGTAGGGCTCCTGGGTCAGGCCGAAGATCGCCGGGATCGAGTCGAGCGCGAACAGGATGTCGGTGGAGCCGATCGCGAGCATCGCCAGCAGCAGCGGCGTCACGTACTTGACGCCGTCGATGCGGGTGGAGAGCTTGCCGCCGTCGTAGTCGGGGGCGACGCGCAGGCGCGACTCGGCGAACTTCATGAAGCCGTTCTGCGGCATCTCCTCGTCGTGGCCGCCCTTGTCACGCAGCTGGCCCCAGGCGGTCCAGATGAGGATCGCGCCGAAGATCAGGAACACCCAGCTGAACTTCTCGATGAGCACCGAGCCGACGGCGATGAAGCCGCCGCGCAGGATGATCGAGAGGACGATGCCGACCAGCAGCACCCGCGACTGGAGCGCGTCCGGGACCTTGAACGCCTGGATGATCAGCAGGAACACGAAGAGGTTGTCCACTGAGAGTGCGAGCTCGGTGAGGTAGCCGGCGTAGAACTGTCCACCGAACGTGGGGCCTTCGGTGATCAGGATGAGCGCGCCGAACGCCAGCGCGGCGCCGACGTACACGCCGGCCCAGGTGGCCGATTCCTTCGTGGAGAGTTTGTGGGGGTTGCGGACCGCCATCACGAGGTCGAACACGACGACCGAGGCGAGACCGAACATGGTCAGCGCCCAGGCCCAGGCCGGGAGTTCCAATGTGTTGCCTTCCTTGACATCTGGAGGGTCACATGGTCTCTCCCGATCCTCGCGGACCAGCGTCACCGGGGACCGATGGCGGTCCCGTGCATTGACGACGACGCTAACAGCGCTGGGCGCTGCGGGATACTCCCCACATACCTGATTTTGAACAGACGTGGCTATTCTGCCTGCCCGAATCCGACTTGTCACCAGTCAGATTTGTGACTTCTCTCTCGACACTACCGCGGGTGGACGGAGTGCGAGGTCCGCTGTGGGAGGCTCCGCGCATGGTTCTGGAAGTCGCTGAAATCAAGATCACCCCCGGCCAGGAGAACGCGTTCAAGGACGCGTACCGCTCGGCCCGCGAGTTCGTGCAGGTCTCCCCCGGCCTGCGCTCGATGCGCATGACCCAGGGCGTCGAGAACCCGTCCCGCTTCGTGCTCCTCATCGAGTGGGACTCCGTCGAAGCCCATGAGCAGGGCTTCCGCGACACCGACCGGTTCCCGAAGTGGCGCGAAGCGATCGGCCCGTTCTTCGCCGAGCCCCCGTTCGTGGAGCACGTCGAGGACCTCGACTAGGCACTGCGGCCCGCCCGGCACGGCGTGCCGGGCGCCCCTCACCCCAGGGCGACCGCGATGACCGCGCCGCCGCCCGCGGCGGAGCCGTCCGATGAACGGGAGCAATGCATGCACGATCCAGGCGCTTCGGTCCTGCTCTTCGGCTGCGGGAAGGTCGGTGTCCGGCTCGGGGAGGCGCTGGCGGCGTCGGGTCGGCGGGTGTTCGCGGTGCGGCGGCGCGTCGAGGCGCTGCCCGCGTCGATCACGGGCATCGCGCTGGACTACCGGCGGCCGTTCTCGACCGCGCTGCCCGCGGTCGACGCGATGGTCGTGACGCTGACGCCGGACCCGGCCGAGCGGGAGTCGCCGGACCTGACGGGCCCGCTGCACCGACTGGCGGCCGCGCTGCCGGTGCGACCGCGGCGGGTGGTCCTGGTGTCCTCGACCGGGGTGTTCACCGGCGATCCGGGGACACGGGCGCTCACGGAGGACGATGCGCCGCGGCCGGTGAACGCGCGCTCGCGGGCGCTGCTCGACAGCGAGGCCGAGGCACGCCGGCTGTTCGACGCGGTCGTGGTGCGTCCGGCCGGGATCTACGGGCCGGGGCGCGAGCACCTGATCCGGCAGGTGGAGCGGGGCGCGGCGATGGACCGCGAACGCCGCACCAACCGGATCCACGAGACGGACCTGGTGCGTGCCCTGCACGCGCTGGTGCTGACGCCGGAGCCGCCGCGGACCCTGCACGCGGTCGACGGGCACCCGGCGCTGCTCGGCGAGGTCGCGGACCACATCGCGCGGCGGCTCGGGGTCCCGGCGCCGGAGGCGTCGACGGCCGGGCTGCGCGGGCACGTCGTCTCGGGCGAGCGGTTCGCGTCGTTCATGGGGACGCTGGCGTACCCCGACTACCGGTCGGGGTACGACGAGATCATCGCGGGCGGGGACGCCGCGCGCTGGCGCTGAGCGGGCCCGCGCCGGAGGGTGCGGGCCCGCGCTCCGTCAGGCCCCGGCCTGCTCGATCTCGCGGAGCTCGCGCTTGAGGTCGGCGATCTCGTCGCGGTAGGCGGCCGCCAGCTCGAAGCGGAGTTCGCGCGCGGCGGTGAGCATCTGCTCGTTGCGCTCGTCGATCTGCTGGAGGATCTCGGAGCGGACCTTGCCCGCGCCCTTGGTGCCGGCGTCCTTGCCGCGGACGGGCCGCTCGGCGGCGACGAGCTTGGCGGTCTCGGCCGCGGAGTCGTACAGGTCCTCCATGATGTCGCCGATGCGCTTGCGCAGCGGCTGCGGGTCGATGCCGTTCGCCTGGTTGTAGGCGACCTGCTTCTCCCGGCGCCGGTCGGTCTCGTCGAGCGCGGCCTTCATGGAGTCGGTGAGGTTGTCGGCGTACATCAGGACCGTGCCGGAGACGTTCCGGGCGGCGCGGCCGATGGTCTGGATCAGCGAGGTCGCCGAGCGCAGGAACCCCTCCTTGTCGGCGTCGAGGATCGCCACGAGCGACACCTCGGGCAGGTCGAGGCCCTCGCGGAGGAGGTTGATGCCGACGAGGACGTCGTAGTCGCCGCGGCGCAGCTCCCCCAGCAGCTCGATGCGGCGCAGCGTCTCGACCTCGGAGTGCAGGTAGCGGACCCGGATGCCGTTGTCGAGGAAGTAGTCGGTGAGGTCCTCGGCCATCTTCTTGGTGAGGGTGGTCACCAGGACGCGCTCGTCCTTCTTGGCGCGCTCGCGGATCTCGTGCATGAGGTCGTCGATCTGGCCCTTGGTGGGCCGGACCTCCACGTGCGGGTCGACCAGGCCGGTCGGACGGATGACCTGCTCCACGAAGGCGCCCTTGGTCTCCGCCATCTCCCACTTGCCGGGGGTGGCCGAGAGGTACACGGTCTGGCCGACGCGGTCGCGGAACTCGTCGAAGCGCAGCGGCCGGTTGTCCTGGGCGCTGGGCAGGCGGAAGCCGTGGTCGACGAGGTTGCGCTTGCGGGAGGCGTCGCCCTCGGACATCGCGCCGATCTGGGGGACGGTCTGGTGCGACTCGTCGATGATGGTGACGAAGTCGGAGGGGAAGTAGTCGAGGAGCGTGTGCGGCGGCGAGCCGGCGGGGCGGCCGTCGATGTGCCGCGAGTAGTTCTCGATGCCGTTGCAGGTGCCGGTCTGCTTCATGTTCTCCAGGTCGAACACGGTGCGCATGCGCAGCCGCTGGGCCTCTAGGAGCTTGCCCTGGCCCTCCAGCTCGGCGAGGCGCTCCTCCAGCTCGACCTCGATGTCGCCGATGGCGCGCTTCATGCGGGCGTCGCCGGTGGCGTAGTGGGAGCCGGGGAAGATGAGGACCCGGTCGACCTCGCGGATGACGTCGCCGGTGATCGGGTGGAGGTAGTAGAGCCGGTCGATCTCCTCGCCGAACATCTCGATGCGGATCGCCAGCTCCTCGTAGGCCGGGATGATCTCGATCGTGTCGCCGCGGACGCGGAAGGTGCCGCGGGTGAAGGCGATGTCGTTGCGGGCGTACTGGACGTCGACGAGGCGGCGCAGCAGCTTGTCGCGGTCCCACTCCTGGCCCACGCTGACCTCGGTGGCCTGCTCGAGGTACTCCGCGGGCGTGGCGAGGCCGTAGATCGCCGACACGGTGGCGACGACCACGACGTCTCGGCGCGTCAGCAGCGAGTAGGTGGCGCGGTGGCGCAGGCGCTCGACCTCCTCGTTGATCGAGGCGTCCTTCTCGATGTAGGTGTCGGTCTGCGCGACGTACGCCTCGGGCTGGTAGTAGTCGTAGTACGAGACGTAGTACTCGACCGCGTTGTTCGGCAGCAGCTCGCGGAACTCCTTCGCCAGCTGCGCGGCGAGGGTCTTGTTGTGGGCCATCACCAGCGCGGGCCGCTGGAGCCGCTCGATCAGCCACGCGGACGTGGCCGACTTGCCGGTGCCGGTGGCGCCGAGGAGCACGGTGTCGCGCTCGCCGGAGCCGACCCGCTCGGCCAGCTGCGCGATCGCGGTCGGCTGGTCGCCGGAGGGCTGGTACTCGCTGACCACCTCGAAGCGCCCGTCGGCGCGGGGAATATCGAATGCCACGGCCCAACGGTAACCCCGGGGTCCGACACACCTGTGCTCCGGCGGTGACTTTTCCGGTTCCGACTCGTTGGTCCCTGCGTGAGCTCCACTACCTCGATTCCGTTCAAATCGGCCCTGCTGTGGGTCGTCGCCATCATCGCGGCCGTCGCCGTGGCGGGCTGGTTCGCCGTCTCGTGCAGTCCGGGCGGCTCGCAGGCCGAGCGCCCCGTCAGCGACGAGGAGGCCGCGCTCCTGGCGGGCATGCGCCAGAAGAACCACGACGCCGAGCCGGTCGCGCTGCGGATGAGCCTGCCGGTCGACGGCGAGACGCTCACCGTCGACGGCTACCTGGACTGGCGGGTGCCGATGGCGTACGCGCGGGTGCCCGACGGGAGCGGCGGCCACGTGCTGGTCCAGGCCGTGCCGGGGCTGATCGCGACCCGCGCCGACGACGAGGCCGCGTTCGCGGAGGTCAGCGTCCCCGAGGATGGCTGGACGACCCGCGCGATGCTCTCCGGCGCCGGCACCCAGCTGGAGACGACCCTCGACATCCTGGTGTCCTCCCTGTTCACGCTGACGGCCGAGGAGGCCGACGACCCGGCGGCGCTCGCGGAGGACGCCGTGTGGCGCGAGGAGGGGGTCATCGACGGCGAGTCGGTCGACTCGTTCCGGGCGCCGATCATGGTCGAGACCGACGAGCAGGCCGCCGAGACCGCGGGCGCGGCCCCCGAGGCCCTGTACTCGCTCGACGGCGAGGGGAACCTGCGCCGCTTCCAGGTCAACACCGGGGCAGAGAGCCTCTCCGCGGTGGACTTCCTGCGCGAGGTGTCCTTCGACGCGGCCGGCCTCGTGCCGGTCGACCTCCTCGGCGGGCCGCGCATCGCGCCCGCGGCGGTCGACGAGGACCTGGCCGAGACGATCGCCGACCTGCGGTCGGAGAACTGGGAGCAGTCCGCCGAGGTCGAGATGAGCGTGCCGGTGGGCGACGGCGCGCTGGCGACCGGGCACGGCTCGGTCGACTGGCGCACCATGACCGCGTACCTGCACGTCTCGGACGCGGCGGGGCAGCGGCTGATGCTGGCGCGGCCGGGCGGGTTCGCGACCCTCGCTGTCGAGGACGGCGAGCTGCCCCAGACGCCGCCGACCGAGGGCTGGGAGGTCCACGCGCTGACCGACGAGGACGTCTCGTCGAGCTTCGGGCCGGTCGAGTCGCTGGTGTACCGCCTGCTGGAGATGGCCGCCGAGGAGGGCGACGACGAGGAGGCGCTGGCCGAGAAGGCGTGGCTCCTGCGCACCGACGGCACCGAGGACGAGCCGGTGTACGTGGTCGAGTTCCCGGTCAACGGCGACGCGGAGGTCGAGCCGGGCGGCTCGGCGTACCGGTACCACGTCGCCGACGACCGCCTGGCCGAGGTGGAGATGATGACGTACTACGGGGTCGCGAGCGCCGCGGTGGCCTACGAGGACTACCCGATGGTGCCGGTCCCGATGGAGGTCGAGGAGCGGATCGGCTGAGCCCGGACGCGACGGGGCCCGGCCGGAAGGCCGGGCCCGTTCCGTCTTCCGGGCGGCGCGGTCGCCCGGTCAGGCGCGCCGCGCTTCGAGCTTGTCGAGCGTCATGGAGAGCTGCGCCTGGGCCTCGGCGGGGAGCTCGGGGTTCTCGAGCCAGTCGCACAGCAGGTCGTACGCGGCGCGGACCCGCAGCACGACGAGCTTCGCGGCGGCCGCGATGCGCCAGTACCAGGGAGTGCCGGTCGCGAGCACGATCCGCCAGAGCGCGTCGATCGCCGCTTCGCGGTTCATGACGGCCCATTCGGCGGCCGCCTGGATGCGCACCTCGAAACCGACCTCGATGCCGTCGGTGGCGATGTTCTGGAGCGCCGCTTCGGCGTCGCGGCGGGCCAGGGGCTTGAGCGCGATCGCCGCCTTGAGCCTGCACTCGGGGTCGATGTCGGCGGCGGTCGCGAGCGCGAGGACCGCGCGGCGACGCACGAGCGGGTCGTGCATCCGCATCGCCGCCCCGAGGCGCGCGAACGCGTCGTGGGAGCTGCTGCGGGCGAACAGGTCGAGCGATTCGAGTGCGCCCTCGGGGTCGCACCGGCAGTGCGCGAGCAGCATCGCGGTCCGGTGGCCCTCGTCGAGGTACCGGTCCTGGATCGTGTTGCGCAGCAGCCAGCGGGAGTTGACGTCCGCGGCTCGGCCGTGCGCGAGATCGTGCACGGCGCGGCGGCGCTCCTCGTCGGAGAGGTCCTCGTCGCGGACCGCGGCGGCGGCCTCGCGCCGCACGTCCCGGGGGTCGCGGATCTGCGAGTCCACGAATCCGCACTCCGAGCGGGCGGCCCTCCTGCCGCGCCGGAGCCTGCGCGCCGCTCCGAGCGACCGCCGCACCGCGCGGCGGGTCGCGACCACGTGGACGGTGAGGATGCTCAGGACTCCGGCGAGCACGCACGCCCCGATCTCCAAGGGGGTCAGGGGGTTGCCCGCGGCCCGGGCGACCGCGATGGCGATGACGGGAGCGGTGAGGCTGCCGAAGGAGAGCGTGAGCTGCATGCGACCGCCCGGTCCTCCGGCGGGAGAGGAGGCGGCGGCCGGACCTTCAGGAATGTCCATTTTGGTGGAATGGCTTTCTTGATCGATGCCTGTGAGCGACCGGAACAAGACTGCGCGGAGTCAATGCCCGAGTCGTCGTGTATGTCGTCGAACGCGAATCGAACGCGACTGTTCATCGTATCAGAATCGGACACCGCACGTCATAACCATATTTCCGTCATGCAATTACTACCCCTGGTCACATATGGGATGACCGGATAGCAGAAAAGGCCCGCGGCTGCGCCGCGGACCTCGTCTGTCGTGTTCGGACCGTCAGCAGAGCGGCGCGTGCCAGCCGTGCTCGGCCGCCCACGCGTTCGCGCGGGGCCAGCCCTCGCTGTCGAACCAGGGCTCCTTCGCCTCGGCGTAGTCGGTGACCGAGTCGGACCTGGCCGCGAGCACGCCCTTGGCCTGGGCGTAGTCGGCCCGCGCCTGCGGGTCGGCGCGGAGCCAGTCGCGGAACAGCAGCGCGAACCGCTGACCGGGCGTGTCGATCGACCGGAAGTGCAGGTGGGCGATGTTGCCGGGATCGGCGTAGCCGTAGAGGCGCTTCTCCCACTGCGCGATGTCCGGGAACTCCGGCTTCGGCGAGTCGAACGTGACGGTGCCGTAGAACCCGGCGTCGCCGAGGGCCTCCTCGAAGGCGTCCACGACGTGCAGGGACACCACGGTCACCTGGATGTCGACGACGTCCTTGGCCGGCAGGCCCGCCACGGCCGTGGAGCCGACGTGGTCGATGCGGACCGCGCTGGGGCCCATGACGCGGCGCAGGCGCGCGGCCAGGTGCTCGAAGCGGCGGAACCAGGCGGGGTCGGACTCGACGAACTGGAGCTTCTCGGGACGGCGCTCGGCGTGCCCGTGCCGGAGGTTCTCGGCGAAGGGCTTTATGCGCTCGTCCCACAGCAGCGCGACGCGCCGCTCCAGCTCGTGCACGTCGTGGTCGTTGTAGAGGACGACGTCGCAGACTTCGCGGCGGTCGGCGTCGGACGCCTGGGCGTCGATCCGGCGGAGGGCGTCGGCGCGGTCGAGACCGCGCGCGGCGAGCCGTTCGAGCCGGAGCTCTCGCGGCGCTTCCACGTCGATGTTGAGGTGGAAGCCGGGCGCCTGGCCGGTCTCGGCCAGGAGCGGGATGTCTTGGACGACGATGGCGTCCTCGGGCAGGGAATCGGTGATCTCGCGGGCCCGGGCGCGCACGCGCGGGTGGACGATCGCCTCGAGCTCGGCCCTGGCGGGCGGCGAGTTGAAGACGATCGATGCGAGTTTCGCGCGGTCGAGCGCGCCCTCCGGGGTCAGGACCTCGGGACCGAAGCGTGAGACCACCGCGGCGAGGCCCTCCGTGTCGGGGGCGACGACTTCGCGGGAGAGGGCGTCGGCGTCGATGACGCGCGCCCCGAGCTCCGAGAGCTGCTTCGCGACCGTGCTCTTACCGGCTCCGATGCCACCGGTCAATGCGACTTTAAGCACAACTAAAACACTACCCGCCCCAGGCGAACAGCCTGGGACGGGCAGTGGTCTGTCAGTTGAAAGAGTGACAGGGCTTAGTTGCCGGCGAGCTTCTCGCGCAGAGCCGCGAGCGCCTCGTCGGTGGCCAGCGTGCCCTGGGGCTCCGCCGGAGCCGACTTCTTCTCGGAAGTCGTCTTCTTCGCACCCTTGTCGCCCTTCGGGGCGGCTTCGCCCTCGGCGGGCTTGGCCGGGGCCTCGGTGATGACGCGCTCGGCGATCTGCTTGCCGTGCTCCTCCCAGCGGGCGCGGGCCTCGGCGTACTGCCGCTCCCACTCCTCGCGGGCCTCGTCGAAGCCTTCCATCCACTCGCCGGTCTCGGAGTCGAAACCGTCGGGGTAGATGTAGTTGCCCTGGTCGTCGTACTGCGCGGCCATGCCGTACAGCGTCGGGTCGAACTGCTCCTCGTTCTCGACGTAGGCCTCGTTGGCCTGCTTGAGCGACAGGGAGATCCGGCGGCGGTCCAGGTCGATGTCGATGACCTTGACCATGGCGTCGGAGCCGACCTTGACGACCTGCTCGGGCACCTCGACGTGGCGCTCGGCCAGCTCGGAGATGTGCACGAGGCCCTCGATGCCGTCCTCGACGCGGACGAACGCGCCGAACGGGACGAGCTTGGTGACCTTGCCGGGCACGATCTGGCCGATCGCGTGGGTGCGGGCGAACTGGCGCCACGGGTCTTCCTGGGTCGCCTTCAGCGACAGGGAGACGCGCTCGCGGTCCAGGTCCACCTCGAGGACCTCGACCTCGACCGGCTGACCGACCTCGACGACCTCGGACGGGTGGTCGATGTGCTTCCAGGACAGCTCGGACACGTGGACCAGGCCGTCGACCCCGCCGAGGTCGACGAAGGCGCCGAAGTTCACGATCGAGGAGACCGTGCCCTTGCGGACCTGGCCCTTCGCGAGCTGGTGCAGGAACTCGGTGCGGACCTCGGACTGGGTCTGCTCCAGCCAGGCGCGGCGCGACAGGACCACGTTGTTGCGGTTCTTGTCGAGCTCGATGATCTTCGCCTCGAGTTCGCGGCCCACGTACGGCTGGAGGTCGCGCACGCGGCGCATCTCGACCAGCGACGCGGGCAGGAAGCCCCGGAGACCGATGTCGAGGATGAGACCGCCCTTGACCACTTCGATGACCGAGCCGCGGACGACGCCGTCCTCTTCCTTGATCTTCTCGATGGTTCCCCAGGCGCGCTCGTACTGGGCGCGCTTCTTCGAGAGGATCAGACGGCCTTCCTTGTCCTCCTTCTGGAGGACGAGGGCCTCGACGTGGTCACCCACCGAGACGACGTCTTCAGGGTCGACGTCGTGCTTGATCGACAGCTCGCGCGAGGGGATGACGCCCTCGGTCTTGTAGCCGATGTCGAGCAGGACTTCATCCCGGTCGACCTTGACGACGGTACCTTCGACGATATCGCCGTCATTGAAGTATTTGATGGTCGCGTCGATCGCGGCGAGGAGTTCCTCGTCCGAGAAGGTTTCGTCGACCGCGGTGCTGTTCTCAGCGTTGCTCGAGGTGGCCTCGATGCTGCTCGTCATGTGGGCTGGTGCTCCGGATACGTATCAATCGTGGGCTCGCGCACGCACCCTGGCCGGACGCGCGCACTCGCGGTTCAATCCTGGGCCGCCCTTGCCGCCGGCGGCGTCCTGCTCCATTCTGAGGACGCGGACAAGCCCAGGCCAGTCCAGGTTACCGTGCGCGATAATGCCGCGCCAGTCCGGGCCGGGAGCTGGTGTCGATCGACACCGCTAATGGGCAGCGGCTTCCCACGACGCGCCGAAGCCGGCGGACACCGTCAGGGGCACCGCGAGCGTGGCGGCGTTCGACATCTGCTCCCGCACGAGTGATTCCAGTCGCTCCGCCTCGCCGGGTGCGACCTCGCACACGAGCTCGTCGTGGACCTGGAGGAGCACCCGCGAGTCGAGCTTCGCCTCGCGCAGGGCGCGGTCGACGCCGAGCATCGCGGTCTTCATGATGTCGGCGGCGCTGCCCTGGATCGGCGCGTTGAGCGCGGCGCGCTCGGCGATCTCGCGCAGCTGCCGGTTGTCGGAGGTGAGGTCGGGGAAGTACCGGCGCCGGCCCATGATCGTCTCGGTGTACCCGGTCTTGCGGGCCTCCTCGACGACGCGGTGCAGATAGTCGCGGACCTTCCCGAAGCGCGCGAAGTAGTCGTCCGACAGCTGCTGCGCCTCGGCGTTCTCGATGCCGAGCTGCTGGCTGAGGCCGTACGTGGACAGGCCGTACGCCAGGCCGTAGGACATGGCCTTGATCTTGCGGCGGTGCTCGGCGGTGACGTCGCCGAGGCCGACCCCGAAGACCTTCGCGGCGACCGCGGAGTGGATGTCCTCCCCCGCGATGAACGCCTCGATCAGGCCCTCGTCGCCGGTGAGGCTCGCCATGATCCGCATCTCGATCTGGCTGTAGTCGATGGTCATCAGCGACTCGAAGCCCTCGGAGACGACGAACCCGGCCCGGATGGCCCGCCCGGCCTCGGAGCGCACGGGGATGTTCTGGAGGTTCGGGTCGGCCGAGGACAGGCGCCCGGTGGCGGCCACGGTCTGGTGGAACGTGGTGTGGATGCGCCCGTCGGTCTGGATCGTGGCGCGCAGCGTGGCGACGATCTGCTTGAGCTTCTCGACGTCGCGGAAGCGCAGCAGCTGCTCCAGGAGCGGGTGCCCGGTCTTGACGAGGAGCTGCTGGAGCGCCTCGGCGTTCGTGGTGTACCCGGTCTTGGTGCGCTTGGTCTTCGGCATGTTCAGCTCGTCGAAGAGGATCTCCTGGAGCTGCTTGGGCGAGCCGACGTTGAACGGGCGGCCCACGATCTCGTGGGCCTTGTCGGTGGCGTCCTTGGACTGCGCGGCGAACCCGGCCTCGATGTCGGCGAAGTGGCCCTCGTCGGCGGCGATCCCGGTGATCTCCATGCGCGCGAGCACGCCGATGACGGGGAACTCCAGCTCGTCGGCGAGCACCGCCTGGTGGCGCTGCGCCAGCCGCTCGGACTGGACCTCGGCGAGGTCGGCGACGACCGCGGCGGCGGCGCAGTCGGCCTGCACGCGCGCGGTGTCGTCGTCGCCGGCGGTCAGGGCGCTGTCGCTGAACAGCGCGCCGTCGTCGGCCGGCGAGGCGGCCTCGGCGAGTTCGCGGCCGAGGTACTGCATCGCGAGGTCGCCCAGCGCGTACGAGCGCTGCTCGGGTTTGAGGAGGTAGGCCGCGATCATCGTGTCGGCCTTGATCCCGGCGGGCTCGGGCCAGCCCGCGGCGTCGGCGCCCCACAGGAACGCCTTCGCGTCGTGCACGAGCTTCGGCTTCGCGGCGTCGGAGAGCCAGTCGACCCAGGTGCGCTCGTCCTCGGCGTCGAGCTGCGAGGGCTCGAACCACAGCGCCTGGCCGCCCTGGGCCAGCGCGACGGCGTCGAACGACCCGGCGCCGGAGGCGAAGGCCCCGGTGAAGGCGATGGCGACGTCCCCGTCGCGGGCGGCGAGCCACGCGTCGAGCCCGCCGGGCACGAGCGCGGCGGCCTCGATCTGCGGCGTCTCGGCGACCGGCGCGGTGGCGGCGCCGACGGCCTTGTCGGGGAGGCCGGCGTTGAGGCGCTCGCCGAGGGCTCGGAACTGGAGCGCGTCGAAGAGGCTGTTGGTCGCGGCGACGTCCCAGCCCTCCCATTCGAGGTCGGCGACGGTGCGGTCGAGCTCGACGTCCTTGAGGAGGCGGTTGAGGCGGTGGTTGCGCAGGACGTCGTCGAGGTGGTCGCGCAGGCTCTGCCCGGCCTTGCCGGTGATCTCGTCGGCCTTGGCGACGAGGCCGTCGAGGGAGCCGTACTTGACGATCCACTTCGCGGCGGTCTTGGGGCCGACGCCGGGGATGCCGGGGAGGTTGTCGGCCTTCTCCCCCACGAGCGCGGCGAGGTCGCGGTAGTGCTCGGGGGTGACGCCGTACTTCTCGACGACGGCCTCGGGCGTGTAGCGGGCGAGCTCGGTGACGCCTTTGACCGGGTAGAGGAGGGTGACGTGCTCGTTGACGAGCTGGATCGCGTCGCGGTCGCCGGAGGAGATGAGGGTCGCCAGGCCGGCGGCCTCGCTCTGCGCGGCGAGGGTGGCGATGATGTCGTCGGCTTCGAAGGTGGCCTTGCTCAGCCACGTGATGCCGAAGGCGTCGAGAAGCTGCTGGATGATCGGGATCTGGCTCTTGAACTCCTCGGGGGTCTCGCCGCGCCCGTCCTTGTAGGCGGGGTACTCGTCGGTGCGGAACGAGTGGCGGGAGACGTCGAAGGCGACCGCGATGTGGGTGGGGGCCTCGGCCTTGAGCAGGTTGATCAGCATCGAGGCGAAGCCGTAGACGGCGTTGGTGACTTGGCCGTCGTCGGTCGCGAACTTCTCCGCCGGCAGGGCGAAGAACGCGCGGTAGGCCATCGAATGGCCGTCGATCAGGAGCAGGCGGGATTGCGAAGCGGTCACGGTCTGAGCCTATCGAGTGGGTCCGACAGGATCCGGGCAAGTCGGCGACGGCGTGGCCCGGCGAGGCGAAAGGCCCGCGATCGGGGTGATCGCGGGCCTCCGGTGCTCGGTGCGCCTACTCGGCGTCCTGGGCTTCCTTCTGCTCGGCCTCGGCGATGACGCGCTCGGCGACGGCGCGCATGGAGAGGCGGTGGTCCATCGCGGCGCGCTGGATCCAGCGGAACGCGTCGGGCTCGGGCATGCCGTACTGGGTCATCAGGAGGCCCTTGGCGCGGTCGACGAGCTTGCGGACCTCGAGGCGCTCGGTGAGGTTCTCGACCTCCTTCTCGAGGGCGGTCATCTCGGCGAAGCGGGTGAGGGAGAGCTCGATCGCGGGGACCAGGTCGGACTTCTGGAAGGGCTTCACCAGGTAGGCCATGGCGCCCGCGGAGGTGGCGCGGCTGATCAGGTCGCGCTGCGAGAAGGCGGTGAGGATCACGACCGGCGCGATGCGCGCGGAGACGATCTTCTCGGCGGCCTGGAGTCCGTCCATGATCGGCATCTGGATGTCGCAGATGACCAGGTCGGGCAGGTGCTCCTGGGCGAGGCGGACGGCGGCTTCACCGTCGGCGGCCTCGGCTACGACCTCATAGCCCTCCTCGGTGAGCATCTCGGCCAGGTCGAGGCGGATGAGCCCCTCGTCTTCGGCGATGAGCACGCGCTTGCGCGGCTCCTCGGCGGCCTTGCTCGTCATGCGGGTCCGTACCTTTCATGCGCGTCTGGACGGTGGGGCGTGCGCTGTAGAGGCACGTCCGGACGCTAGCTTAGCCGCCGCGTGTTACGTCCGCACGTTCCTATGCCGAGCGTTTCGGACGCCAGGGCCGAAACGTGAGGCGCGCTACCTCTCAGGCGGGCCGCTCGCCGCCGCCGGGGGTGTTCGCCATGAGCGCGTCGAGCAACGGGATCTCGGCGATCTGCTCGGGCTTGAGCCGGTCCTTGTGGAGCCCGTGGGGGCGGCGGGTGCGCGGGCACCGGATGATCCGGGTCGGGGTGACGACGAGGTCGACGCGGAAGTCGTGCGGCTCCTCCGGGATCGCCTCGTCGACGACCTGCGCGTCGTGGACGGTGGTGGCGATGACGGTGCGGTCGTCGATGAGCCCGGCCTCGGTGAGCATCCCGTACTCGATGTCGGCGTAGCCGCGGCCCTTGCCGACCCGCGCGCCGTCGCGGTTGACGGCGACCGATCCGCAGACGACCAGGTCGAGGCGCTGCATGGCCTCGACGCCGACGAGGAGGCTGTGCGCCTCGGCGGCGTCGCGCGTGGCGGCCTCGTCGGGCGTGTAGCTCGGCAGCAGCGAGTTCAGCAGGTAGAACGGCTGGTCGAGCGCGAGCTTCGGCACGGCCATGTACGTGGCTTTGGAGGCGGCCAGCGCGAGTGCGCGGACGCGGTGCTGGGCCCGGTCGGGGTTCACCTTGGCGGCGTTGGCGGTGCGCCACTGGTCGGTCGAGGCGAGGAGCTTCGCGGCCGCGTCGGCGCCCTCGAAGACGGGTATGCGCCCGCGCTGGTCCCCGTCGACGGCGCCTTGGCGCTCGAGCAGCGCCCACACGCGGTGTCGAATCTCATCCTTCGCTTGCGGCGACGACATTCCGGTCTCCTCAACGCCCAGGGGTCTGCGCCTCCAGGCTCCCACACCGGCCGCCCTCCCGTCACCCGCCGGGGCCGTCGATTTCGGACCGACCGCCGCGAATGCCGCCCGTCGGGGCGAAACCGGGTTGTCCTGGCGGGCGCGGGAGGTGAGGCTGTCGTGATGGACATGCACCCGGGGCAGCTCTCGATCTCGCCGGCGGCGGTGCGCGAGCTCGTCGCCGACCAGTTCCCGCAGTGGCGGGACCTGCCGGTGGTGGCCGTGCCATCACAGGGGACGGTGAACGCGATCGTCCGGATCGGCGACCGTTTGACGGCGCGGTTCCCTTTGGAGCCCAGGGAACCCGAGGCGGTGCGCCGCTGGCTGGAGGACGAGGCCGCCGCGGCCGCGGAGCTGGCGGGGCGGACGCGGTTCGCGACGCCCGAGCCGGTGGCGATCGGAGCGCCCGGGGCGGGGTTCCCGCTGCCGTGGGCGGTCCAGACGTGGGTGCCGGGGACGGACGCCGTGCACGCCGATCCCGGTGCGTCGGTGCCGTTCGCGCGGGACCTGGCCGAGTTCGTCCGCGAGCTCCGGTCGGTCCCGACGCGGGGCCGCGCGTTCACCGGCGGCGGCATGGGCGGGCGGATCGCCGACCACGCCGAGTGGATGGCGACGTCGTTGGACGCCAGCCGGGGGCTCCTGGACGTCCCGCTCATGCGTGGACTCTGGGCCGAGATGATCGACCTCCCCCGCGGCCCCGAGCCGGACGTGATGAACCACAGCGACCTGATCCCCGGCAACGTCCTCGTCGCCGACGGCCGGCTCAGCGGCGTGCTCGACGTGGGCGGGTTCCGGGCGGCGGACCCGGCACTGGACCTCGTCGGCGCCTGGCACCTGCTGGAGGAGGCGCCGCGGCGGGCGTTCCGGGAGTCGCTGGGCTGCGGCGACCCCGAGTGGGCGCGCGGGAGGGCCTGGGCGTTCGTCCAGGCGATGGGCGCTGCCTGGTACTACCGGGAGTCCAATCCGGGCATGAGCGCGTGGGCGCAGCGGACGCTGCGGCGCATCGCGGCCGACGGCCGCGGCGATGCCGCCTGAAACGCGGCGGCCGCCGCCGGTCCGTGCGCTCGCCGCGTCTCCAATGGGAATCGCCTTGCCTGCCATCAGTGGCGGTGCGAGACTGCCCCGATGAACGACACCGACGCCGCCATCGACGCCCTCCTCGCCGAACTCGGCGGCACCTGGGAGACCGTCGAGCAGATCACCACCGCCCGCGAACGGCTCATCGCCGCCCTCCCCGGCTGGGAGCTCCCGGCCGCGTACGGGATCGCCACCGTCGCCCCTGACGGCACGGTCGCCTTCGCCCGCGCCAACATCGGCGTCCACCCGCTCCCCGCGGTCGTCCTGTCCACGGTCCTCGGCCACGTCGCCGGCTCGGCCGCGTTCCTGCTGGACGCGACCTCCCTCGCGCAGGCGATCCGGCTCCTCGCCCCGGCCGAGGCGTGCACCGCGTACGAGCATCCGAACCTGGCGACCTGGCGCGACGTCCAGAAGGCCGTCGCCGACGGCGACACCGTCGTCGCGGTCTTCCTCAGCGACCGCGACTATTGGGGCGACGACCCGGCCGTGCTCGCCCTCAAGGACCTCGCCGACGCGGAGGCCTGATGGAGGCGGTCGTCGTCACCGGCGGCGGACGCGGCGTCGGACGCGCGATAGCCGAGCGGCTGCTCGGCGACGGCCGCGCCGTCGCCATCCTCGAGCAGCGGTCCGAGCCGTGGCTCGACCCGTTCATCGCGGCTGGCCGCGCGGCACTCGTCCTCGGCGACGCGGGCGACGACGACATCGCAGCTGAGGCCGCCGCCGCAGCCCGGCGACTCGGCACGCTCACCGGCTGGGTCAACAACGCCGCCGTCTTCCGCGACGCGTGGCTCCACGAGGCCGGCGGCGCGGCCGTCGCCGAACTCGTCCGCGCGAACCTCCAGCCGTGCCTCGCCGGCGCGGCCGCGGCGGTGCGGGCGTTCCGCACGGCCGGGACGGGCGGCGCCATCGTCAACGTCTCCTCCCACCAGGCGCAGCGCCCCGTCGCCGGCGCACTCCCCTACGCCACCGCCAAGGCCGCTGTCGAGGGCCTCACACGGGCGCTCGCCGTCGACTACGGCCCCCTGGGCATCCGGGTCAACGCAGTCGCGCTCGGATCGATCACGACCGAGCGCATGGACGCCGCCCTCGCCGACATGACCGGGCCCGAACGCGAGTCCCACGCCCGAACCATTCGCGACCTCCACCCCCTCGGCCGCGCCGGCCGCGGCACCGAAGTCGCCGACACGGTCGCCTACCTGCTCTCCGACGCCGCCTCCTTCATCACCGGCGCAACCATCCCCATCGACGGCGGCCGCGCCGCCCAAGGCCCCGACCCCGAGTCCCGCCACCTCGATTGACAGCCGCCCGCACCGCCGGCCTCCCGTCCCAACTCCCCTGAGCCCCACCCCGCCCGTCCCCCCAGGTACCATTCACACCGGCCCCGCCCCCACCGGCGAGGCCCCGGCCCGGTATTCCAACTGGCAGAGAAGACGGATTCAAAACCCGTACAGTGTGGGTTCGAATCCCACCCGGGCTACTCAAACGGAGTTATAGCTCCACTAACAGGGCAAACGAGACATCCAAAGCATGACACGAACAAGTGTCACGCCTTCCTTGCCTCTCCGGCCCCTTCCCGATCCAGCCCCTCAAGCGCGGGTCATGATGCGCCGCTTCGAGAGCGGAGCCTGAGGATGCCGAACGTCGACCCGCAGCAGTTGCACAACCACATCCAGGAGTACGCGCTGCACCGGCGCGACCTGGGCACGGGAGAGCTGGTCCGCAAGCTCGACGGCGACCGACGGCTGCTCGGCACCGGGCGGCTGGTCCTCCACAGCCTGCTCCACATGCAGGCCGACCGCCTGACCGGGTCGTGAATGCGGATCGTTCATGAAGCGGCGCAGGCCGTCCGGGCGGGTACGGGAACGGTACGGGTTTCGGTGACAGGACCGCTCAAGGCGGTGTTCCTAGCATCGTGGGCAGTCCTATCCGGCGGCCCTCGACAGGGCTCCCGGGCAGTCGGACCCTCTCATCCTCCGAAGGAGCCCCCATGACCGCGCACGACACACCGAACCTGTCCCGCCGCCGCCTGCTGCGGGCGGCCGCCATCGTCCCCGCCGCCGCACTTCCGGCGGTCGCGGTCGCGAGCCCCGCGCAGGCCGCGTACCTGGGCAACATCGTCCGCGCCGACGTGCTGGAGCGGGCCCAGAACTGGTACAACCGCAACATCCAGTACAACGGCGGCAGCCGCGCCACCGACATCGACGGAAGCCACACCTACCGCCAGGACTGCTCCGGGTTCGTCTCGATGTGCTGGCACTCCGCCACCCCCGGGCACAGCACCCGCACCCTCCCCGACCTGTGCACCCGGATCAACTGGGGCCAGCTCAAGGTCGGCGACATCGTCAACTCCTACGACAACCACTGCATGCTCTTCCACAAGTGGGCCGCCGAGTCGGGGCACATCTGGATCTACGATCTGGCCGACACCAGCTCCGACATGCGGCATGTGAAAGTGGCGACCGCGTCGCTGCGCAGCCAGGGCTACATCCCGTGGCGCTACGACAGGATCCGTGACAACTAGGCTCCGGCCGGGCCGGTGCGCGGGACACTGCGCACCGGCCCGGCGCTGTGGAGGCTCGGGACCGCCGGGATCTGGCGGACCATGTCGGGTCGCAGGGGTGTGCGGGCTCCGTCGCGGGTGAGGACGTCGCGGTGCGCTTCGCGGAGCCGCTGACCGGGGTCGATGCCGAGCTGGTCGCGCAGGGCGGCGCGGACGCGGTCGTACGCGGCGAGCGCCTCGGCCCGGCGGCCCGCGGCGGCGAGGGTCGCGACCAGGTCGGCGTGGAGGGGTTCGTGCAGCTCAAGGCGCTGCGCGAGCCCTCGCAGGCGCGGCAGGACCTGCTCGCATGCGCCGAGTTCGCGAGCGGTCGCGGCGTACGCGCGCAGCAGCTCCGCGTACTCCTCAGTCAGGGCGGTCGCCAGGGGGTGGTGACGCAATGAGTCCACATCGGATTCACCGCGCCACAGCGCGGCCGCCGCGGCGTACTCCTTCAGGGCGCGTTCGGGATCGGCCTCGACCCGGCCCGCCGCGGCGAGACTGCGGAAGCGCAGGAGGTCGAGGCGCTCGGGGCCCGCGACCAGGCGGTACCCGCCGGGGGCGGCCACGATCGCGCAGGTCGGGGGCGCGGCCGGGCGGACGAGCCGCCGCAGCCGCGCGATGTACGTGTACAGCAGGTCCACGGCCGTCGGCGGGCGCCGCTCGCCCCACAGGAGGTCCATGAGCGCTTCGCGGCGTACGACCTCGTCGGCGCTCAACGCGAGTCGCAGCAGCAGGCTCCGGGCCTTCTCCGCGCCAAACGGCACCGCGGCGCCGTCGCGCCATACGGTCAGCGGCCCGAGGACCCCGATGACCAGCTGCGGCGCGGCGCCGGTCCGCGACTCGCGCGGCGCGGCCTCCGAAGTCGCCGCGGCCGGGCCGAACATCGCCGGCACCTCCTCAGGTGGCAGGCCGAGGGCGGACGCGAGCCTGCGGGCCGACTCGCGCCGCGGCCGGCCACTGCGCCCCTGCTCCAGGTCCCGCACGGCCGCCAGGCTGACTCCCGACCGCTCGGCGAGCTCGCGCTGCGTCAGCCCGGCGCGCTCGCGGTGGCGGCGCACGAGCGCGCCCGAGATCGTCCCTGGTCGATGCCCTTCGGCCATTGTCACCACCGCGCTCGTCGATCCGCCGTCATGGTGACCATTCCAGCGGGCACCGCCGGGACCGGCAAGGCGGTTCACCGGCGGCGCACAGGCGGAATCGGTCCGCCGGAGCGGGAGGCCCCGCGGCGCCGCGTCCATCCGCCGGTCTCCCGCCGGTGTCGTGCCTGGTCAAATTGCAGAGGCCATCGGGTGTCAGGTCCCGCCGCAGGGCACGCCGCAGCGCGGCGTTCGATCCGTCCGGCGCCGGGACGGCCCGGTGCGCCTCCACCTCACCCTGCTCAAATGAGAGACAGATGGCAATCAGATCGAGACTGCTCGCGTCACTCGGCGTGGCGCTCGCGATGATCCTGGCGGCCGGATTCGGCGTCGCCGCACCCGCGGCGGCGGGCTCGGACGGCGCCTCCGCAGCCGCCGCCGAGGCCGACCTCGGTGCGCTGCTCGACGTCACGTACGAGTCGCAGCCCGACGGCTACATCCAGGTCACCGAGTACGAGAACGCCACCGAAGTCACCGCGGTCGCCGCCGCCTGCACAGTGACGGCGCGCGCGTACAAGCCCACGAAGTCCGGAGGGTACGTCCGCGGCGAAGGCTATTTCAAGCTGGCGGGCTGCGGCACCAGCCCGTTCAAGATCACCTTCAGCCTCGAGATGTACGTCGGCGGCTACTGGCTGGAGGTGGCCACGTACGACTACACGGTGAAGCCGCCGGCCAGTGGCTATCCCCGCGTCGCCGCGACCTGCAAGCGCGGGTCGTACAGCACCGAGCTGCTCGTCCAGCGCGGCAGCACCGAGAAGTACGTGACCGGCGACGCCCTGAGCGTGACGTCATGCTGACCCAGAACGGAACGAGGAGCAACATGCGACTGCGCCGACTGATCGCCAAGGCCGCGATCGCTTGGATGGTGTTCGGGGCCGGATCGGTCGCGGCGGTCATGCCGGCGTCGTCCGCATCGGCTGCGGAGGCCGCCGGCTGCACCGTCACCACCAGCATCAGCGGCCCGAACAAGGTCGGGTCGAACGTCAACGGCGTCCTGCGCATCACGGTGTCCGGATGCGCGGGCCGGTACTGGACGGAGTACAGCTACCTCAACGGGCCCTCGAACGACGCGCGCACGGTGACCTACAAGGGCAACCGCAGCTACTCGGTGCTGCTGAGCGCCCCGTGCCGGAACGGGACTTACCGGCTCATCCTGCAGATCATCGGCTCCGGGTTCGACTCCTACGACGAGCAGGCGAAGACCATCCGCTGCTGATCCCGCGCCAGTGAGGGCGGGCCGCCGGTCGGCGGCCCGTCCTTCGGGGTCAGTAGCAGTAGGTGCTGGCGGGGATCTCGGGCCGGGTCTCCGGACGCGACCAGAAGATGATGCCCGCGCTGTTGTTCCCGGTCTGGTCGTAGAAGCCGTAGCTCTTCCAGGTGCTGGTGGTAGCGGTCGCGACGGTCCCCTGGAACGAGCCGTCCACGAAATTGGGCAGTGCTTAGCCTGCCAGGGCATGACACGAACAAGTGTCACGCCTTCCTTGCCCCTCCGGACCCTTCCTGATCCAGCCACTCAGGCGAACAGTGTGTACGCGGCGAGGGCGAAGAATGCGGTGCCCGAGATTCGCGCCATGGTTCTGAGGGAGAGTCTGCCGACGAATCGGCGCATGCCGTTGGAGGCGAGGACCCATGTCGAGTCGGGGATCGTGGCGAGGAGGACGAACACGATGCCGAGTTGCACGATCTGCCAGGCGGCGCCGCTCGACGTGCTTGAGACGAACTGGGGCAGGAATGCCAGGAAGAACACGGCGGTCTTCGGGTTGAGCACCCCGACCACCAGCCCTTGTGTGAAGGCTTGGCGAGCGGAGACCGCCGGCACCGCGTCCTCGGTGGTGCTGCTGAAGGTCCGCTTGTCCTTGGAGAGCCAGCCTTTGACACCGAGCCAGATGAGGTAGGCCGCGCCGAGGAGTTTGACCACGGTGAACGCTTCGGGGCTCGCGACGATGAGCGCGGACACGCCGACCGCAGCGGCGACCACGTGGGCGAGGTATCCGATTTCGACGCCTGCGACGGCGGGCAGTCCCGCCCGCCAGCCCGCCGAGAACGTGGTGGTCACGACGAAGGCGACCGAGGTCCCCGGTGCGATGACGATCGGCAGGCTGGCGAGGCAGAACAGCAGCAGCGTCTCAGGCGAGATCCACACGCAGGCGCACCCTACCCGTTCCCGGCGGTCAGGGCGTCGATCGCGGTCTTCGCTGTCCAGATGGAGGCGCAGAGGCGGGCGACGTACTCGGTAGCGGCAAGGTGCTGCTCCTCGGTGTACGCCATCATCGCGTCAGCGATGAAGAACGGCTTGATCCCTCGCTTGAATGCGTCGAAGGCGGTGAGCAGGCAGCCGATATCGGCGTAGATGCCGCAGATGAGGAGCTCGGAGCGGTCCAATTCGCCGAGCACCGATTCGAGCTTCGTGGCGTAGAACGCGCTGTAGATCCGTTTGACGATCTGGACCTCGCCGTCGCGGGGCGTCAGGTCGGGATGGATCGTGTGGTGGGCGGGGTCGTCGTGCATGCCCATGCCGTGGAAGTCCCGCAGCAGACCCCGGTGTTCGGGGGTCAGGCTCGGTTCGGCGACGCTGTAAACGACCGGGATCGACAGCGACCGGGCGGATGCGATGAGTCCGGCAGTGGTCCGCAGCAGGCGGGCCCGCCCGGCCTCCGGGAGCGAATTCGTGTAGAACAACTGCATGTCGTGGACCAGGAGGACGCTCTTGTCAGCTTGCGGCGTCCAGCCCACGCGGTCCATCTGCCGCCAGTCGATTGCTTTCGGACGCGTCGATCCTACTCACCGCCGACCGGACGCCATGGGCGGGTGCGGGCAGTGGTTTGAGTTCGGCGCCAAGGTATTCCCCTATGGCCTGCATGCCGAGGCAGACGCCGAAGACGGGAATGCGCCGGCTGGTGGCGTAGGCGAGGACGCGGCCGGTCCCGAACTCGCCCGGTGACCCCGGGCCGGGTGAGAGGACGATCAGGTCGGGGGACGCCTGGTCGAGGAACGCTTCGGCGATCCCGGTCCCCCGGTCGGAGCGGATGGTCGTCGTATCGCAGCCCGCCCGCCGGAAGTAGTCGGCGAGGGTGTGGACGAAGGAGTCCTCGTGGTCGACGATCAGCACCCGCAATCCCTGGGGCGTAGGCGGGTCCGGCGGAACCTCCAAGTCCGGTCCGCCGGGATGCTGGTCGATCGCATCCAGCAGCGCGGCCGCCTTGAGGGCGCACTCTGCTTCCTCGTACGCGGTCACCGATCGTGCGAGCAGGCTGTTCCCGGCGCGGACGCGCGCCATCCCGTCGACGAGGTGGACGGCGCGGATCGTGATGCCGAAGTCCATGTCCCCGTTGCACAAGAACGCCCCGAACGCGCCCGCGTACCATCCCCGGGCGCTCGTCTCGGTCGCCTCGATGAACTGCATCGCGCCGATCTTGGGCGCACCGGTCACGGTGACGGCCCACATGTGGCTGATGAACGCGTCCAGGGCCGAGTAGCCGTCCCGGAGCGTGCCGGTGATGTGCTCGACGGTGTGCATCAGCCGCGGCGTGGTCTCCACGTCGCGGTGCGCGATCACCTGCACCGATCCGGGCTCGCACACCAGGGACTTGTCGTTGCGGTCGACATCGGTGCACATGACCAGCTCCGAGTCGGCCTTGTCCGAGAGCAGGAGGTCGCGCAGGATCTGGAAGTCCTCGATCGCGTTCGCGCCCCGGGCGGCGGTCCCGGCAATGGGCGCGGATTCGATCCGGCGGCCCCGGGATCGTACGAACAACTCCGGCGAGACGATGACGAGGTGCTCTGCCCGGCCCAGGTTCAAGTGCGCGGCATATGGTGCCGGGTTGGCCGCGAGGACCCGTTCGTAGAGGGCACTGGGCGAGTCGGTGAACGCCCGTTCATAGCTCTGGCGTCCGCCAAACGATAGACGGCCCGCAGGCTCCTCCCGTACCACTTCGCGAGCCGTGAAGACGCTAGCGCGTGCCGCGCCGAGCAGGCGCGGGTTCCCGCCGGTGTCCTGCCTGAGTACCGCCTCGATCTGGAGCGTCCGATTCGTTTGAATATGTTCACGATGGACGTTCGATGAACGCCCCACATGGACAGGAACGATGCGATGGCTCATCATCCGATCAGCGGCCGTACCCCCTCGAAGCGCCTCCTCCGACGGCTGACCGGCGCAGCCGTGCTCTGCGCCGCCCTCCTGGTGCCGGACACGGCCGCGCAGGCACAGGAAGACCCCGACCCCGCCGACCCCTCCCTGCTCCAGTCGGACGCGGAGGCACTCGAAACCGACCTCGCGCTCATCGCCGAGGCACATGGATGGACCGTCGCCCAGGCCAGAGCCCAGCACGTGGCCGCCGAAGCCGTCGAGGACGCGGCCTGGGCCGTCTACGAGCGGGCGCCGGACACCTTCGTCGGCACGGTGCTCTCGCTGACACCTGGCGGCACCCCCTCGCTCCTCCTCAAAGGCCCCGCCGACGACTGGACCACCAGCCTCGCCGCCTCCGGCGCCGTTCCGATCGACATCGTCGACAAGCAGCCGTACTCGTTCACCGAACTGCAATCACTCAACGACCGGCTCATCGACTCCCTCACCGCCCTGGGATACAAGCAGATCTCGAGCGGCGAGGACGTCCTCGCAGGGACCGTCGTCGCCGAGGTCCAGGCCGAACCCGGTCTCCGCTCGTCCAGCGCCGAGATCGAGGCGCTCCTGCCGCCCGACGTCGCGGCCGGCGTCGACCTGGCCGTCACCGACGCCCTCGCCTCCGGATTCGACCACGCCTACGGCGGCGCGCGGGTGCGCAACGGCGCCAGCAACAAGTGCACCAGCGGATGGACCGTCGTCGCCCCGGGCGGCACCACCGGCGTCACGACCGCCGGCCACTGCGACGGCATCGACGGCATCCTCGAGGACGGCGTCGGCGCCTGGGCTCTCACGCACCGGCAGGAGCACATCGGCCGGTACGGCGACGTCGAATGGAAGACCTCCACGCACGCGGAGCCGGCCAAGTTCTACCCCTCCGCCGGTACGCTGCGGACGACGCGCGAAGTCGAGCTCCTCGTCGAGATGTCCCTCAACGAGAGCGTCTGCCTCTACGGCCGCTCCTCGAACGACCGCGACTGCGGCTCCCTGATCAAGAGCAGGGCCCACAGCTGCACCATCGACGGCGTCGGCGTGCGCAACCTGATCCGCACCAACCGCGACATCGGCATCGGGGGCGACTCCGGAGGCGGATGGTCCTACGCGAGCACTGCTTACGGAGGACACACCGGCTGGTGCACCGTCAACGGCGCCACCCGTGACGTCTTCTCCGCCGCGGACCTGTTCTCCTCGGCGATCGGCGTCCGCGTGCGAACCGCCTGACCGTCACCATCCGGGCCTCGGCGCCGTCGCAAGGAGACAGCGCCGAGGCCCGCACACCTCCCCCGCCCTCACCGCCATGCCGAGCACCGGAGTCGGGCCGGAGCCTGTGGTCGCAGCCCGCCCGAGCGTCCGAGTCGACGACCGACCGCCTGCCGACTCAGGCGAGGTGTCTCCACAGGTCCTCTCCGAGTTCGGCGAGGATGAACTGGCGGCAGACCTCGACGGCGCCATCGAAACCGCGGAAGCCCCGGTCGCGGGCCGCGGCGTCGCACTCCTCCGTCGTAGATTCGCCCAGGCGCCACAGCTGCATCAAGTACCGGCGGACCGCACCGAACTCCAGCCGGTGCACGTCGACGCCGAGCGCGGCGGCGCGGTCGTTGACCGAGTACGCCCGGGCGACCGACTCCACTGTGGCGGCATCCGGTGGCGGTGCCGGCCGGTCGCGGCCGGGCGGAGTCGCGCCGGAGCCGGCGCTGCGGACCAGGAGGCGCCCCAGCGCCTCTCCGGCGTCCAGCGTGGCGTCCTCGGCCGCGGTGAGCCAGCGCCGTCGCTGCTCCGTGGTGAGGTCTTGCACGCGCAGGCCGCTGTCCGCGGCGGCACGCTTGGCCGACTCCAGCAGCTGCGAGGCGGTGCACCCGTCCGCCGAGGGTTCGCCTGCGATCCAGGCCAGCACGCGGTCCCGCCACCGCTGCGGATAGTCGGGGTCGAAGATCTGCTGGTACTGGCGCTGCGCCAGCGACGAGATGCGCCGTGTGCCCTGGACCGCCCCCGCATGGCGGTCGATCCACTCCGCCAGGTGCCCGGTCCGCCAATCCTGCTCGACCCAGGCGCCCGGGTCGGTCGGCTGGAACGCTCCCTCGGCGAGGAGGCGCAGCGCGGTGAGGGCGTCGCGGTGTTTGGCGCCGCGAAGGTCGGGATGCTCGGCCAGCCAAGAGCGGAAGCCGGCGATCCCAGGTGCCTCCAGCGTCGCCAGGCGCTGAGGACTGCGCTCGGTGTAGTGCACTTCGCGGAGCACCGCGGCGATGGCGGCGCGTTCGGCGCCGTCGACGGCGCCCGCCAGGTGGGCGTCGAGCAGGTGGGACTCCAGATCGACCATCGCCGCCGTCAGCTGCTCGACCTCGGGGCCTTGCGTGTGGGTCACGGCCACATCCGCATCGGCGTCGAGGAGGCCCTCCTTGTATTTTCGGTAGACCTCGCCGACGCCGATCATGCCGTACACGTTGAGTTCGGCCGCACGCAGCGCGCCCATGCTGGAGCATCCGGCGACGGTGGCGCCGACCGCCATGAGCGCCAGAATCTCCTTGTGGCGCACCGAGGCCGCCTGGTGGAAGACGCCGTCGATGATCAGCACCTGATCGCCGGGACCGACGTCAAGGCGTAGGGAGTCGCCGTGGCGGATCGGCGGATGCGGCACCGCCGCGGGGAACGCCGCGAGGACCTGGTCGGGACTGAGCGTGGGGCCGCAGAAGACGTGCGCTGTCACCGGCTACTCCGGACGCGGGAGTTGATGGCGGGAGAGGAAGGCGAGGCCCGGGCTCAGGGTCTTCACCACCGCGAAGTCCTCGGCCGCATCGGGCCCGGTCAGGACCACCCGCATCGGCGCGGTCCCGGTGGCAGCGGTGATCAGCTCCACCAAGCGGTCTGATTCCTCGTCGTCGGTGCCTGCGGAAGGCGGGGACTCCCCCGCCACTTCTGACCACGGCGTCGTCTGCGGCACCGTCCTCGGGGGTCGGGCCGTTTCGCCTCGGTAGACGCGGGGATCGAGGTCGTCGCGGGTACCGGCGATGAACGTCAGCCGGGACTGGGCGGCCTCGGTGACGGCCCGGGACAGCGCGATCTCGGGGGACGTGTGCGCCCCCGCCCCGCCGAACACCGTGCCCATGTCGGGCATCCACAGACAGCAGGTGAAGCACTTGACGGTTCGCCACCGTTCAAGGGAGGCGTCGGTGATCTCCAGGCGGCCGCCCGCCGAGCGGACGAGTCTGATGAGGTCGGCGCAGTGCGGATCGGACACCGAGTCGGGGGCCACGACGACTCGCTCGCCGACCGGTCGCCGTGCCAGCGCGGCGGTGCAGTCGCGTTCGATCTGCTCGTACAGCGCGTGAACGGTGGCCTCTGCCACGGTGTTCCCCGAAGCCAGTCCGTTGGAACTGGACGAGAGGTGATGGCCGCGCCAGGCCGTGTCCGTCATGCCGATGCGCACCGAATCGCGGGGGACGAGCGTCTCGCCGCCGGTGAGCACCTCGGCGGTGATCCAGTCGAGTCGGGTGTGGTCGGTGAGCAGGCTGCCGTCCACCTGCTCCAGATCGGTCACGGCGTACGGCAGGTCCAGTTCCGCCGCGGCGATGCCCCTGCGCTCCGCCGTCGGCACGGCGTGCTCCGCGTGCCATAGTTCGATCGCCTCCATGGCCGCGGAGACCCGGGCGTGGGTGAGCGTCGCCCCTTTCCCCTGTGAAACCGACAGGGTGGCTGCCAAGGGCCGCACTGACATCACCACCGGGATCCCGATGACGTCCAGACCGGTGACGTCGGCGAGGCGGGTGATCCCGTAATCGCCCAGGCGGCGGGTGATGCGCTCCAAGGTGTGGGACGGGTCCCGAGTCCGGCGGGTGCCTGCGAAGGTCCTCAGTTGCGGCACTGGCATCTCCTGGCGTGAATCGGCGGAGCCGTGCCCGCGAAGCGGGGCTCCGCGGGCACGGTGATTCGGCCCAGCGGCCGCATCGCTCAGTTGTAGGCGGGGGCTTCGCTGTGGGAATGGGCCCATTGGGAGATCGCGTGCACCGGATCGTCGCCGGGCCCGGCGGCGTCCGCGCCCGCCGCGGGGCCGTCCGTGGCATTGGCGGTACTTAGGAGGCGGCTGATGAACTGGTCGGTGATCTCGACGTCAGGTGCGGTGTTCATAGCGTGTGTACTCCAATGCGACAGGGGAAGCGGGACCCGAAGTGGAACCAGTCTGACCGCGGAAGGCGGCCTGCACAAGGCGGAATACCGGCGGTCCAGCGGCGGGAATGCAGCCATCGACGGCGCCGCCGTCCCATGGAGGCGCCACAGCGATCTCCTCAGCCGTGCCGTACCGGCTCAGCAAATCCGCCAATTCCCGCCGCGGTCGATGCCATACCAAGGCAATTAATTCCTTTACCGGCATCATTCGCAAAGTGGGAATCTCAGGGATTTATAACACGGCCTTCGGGAATGGAGAGGCCGCAGGCTGCGACAGGGGCAGGCATGTTCCCCACTGCAATTCCGAGGAGTGCTATCGTTCATTTTCAGCCGCTCGAAATTGCACACGGCATGCAATTCGATCCGACATTCGAATTCGCAAGAATGGGGACATTCTGGTGCTTAAGAAGATGCTTATCGCCGTCGGCCTGGCCGTCGTCACTCTCGCCGCCACCGCAACTCCGGCCGCCGCTACGGAGTACCAATCGGCCCTCAAGATCCGCGGCATCCAGTACAACGCGCCCGGCACCGATGACAACCGCTGCTCGGGCGGGAACACCTCCGAGGAGTACCTGACCATCAAGAACTACTCCAAGACCGCGACGATCAACCTCCGGGGCTACCTGGTGAAGGACGCTGCCGGCAACAGCTTCAAGTTCACCGCCGACCACTACCTCCAGCCCAACGACTACGTCCGGCTCCGCGGCGGCAACGGTAGCGATTCGGACAAGAACAACGTCGTCTACCGGGACAACTGCAACTTCATCTGGAACAACACCGGCGACTCCATCTATCTCTACAAGCCGTCGGGCGCGGGCGCGGACTCCCACTCCTACAAACCCTCGCGTGATGACGCCGACGGCAACGGCTACATCACCTTCCACTAAGCTCCGCAGCGCGCAGGCGCACTACACGATCGGGTGATTGCGGGAGCGGCTCAGTGACGCGACCTCGGCGATGCGGACGTCGCTCCCGTGGAATTGATCGAACTCTTCTCGACATTGATGAGTTCCGTTGCCTGAAATGAAGAAGATCCCGCTAATGCAGCAATTGCCGGCATTCTCATCCTGGACTGAGTGCTGAGTTCGCACACATGACTCAGTGGCTTGCCAGGCCGGAGAGTTCGGCGAGGCGGCGGTGGGAGTCGAACAGCGCCTTGCGGTCGTAGGAGGTGGTACCGATGAGGAGTTCGTCCGCACCGGTCGCTTCGACCAGGTCCGCCAGACGAGGGGCGACCTCGTCGGCGGTTCCGTAGACCGCGCCCGCGAGCGCCTGTTCGAGATACATGGACTCGCGGTGGGTCTTCGCGGCCGCGCGGATCTCGGCCGGGGGCCGCAGGGGCGGGAACTCGCCTTTGGTGCGGGACAGCGCGGTGGACCAGTATTCGGGGAGCAGCAGGTCTTCGGCCGCTTCGCGGGTCGCGGCGACGGCGACGGTCTGCGCCACGAGGACGTACGGCTCAGATCGCCACACGGAGGGCCGGAAACCGAGCCGGTAGTCGTCGATCTTGGCGCGTGTGGCCGCGAGATCTTTCGAAGCGGCGATGACCAGGCCCACGCCGTGCCTGGCGGCGTACTCGCCGCCTGATCCCACCGCCAGGACGAAGGGTTCGGGGCGCAGCCCTTCGCCTGGCCGCGCGTGCACGCCCGGGTGAAATCGCTGTTCGCCGGTGAAGTAGCCGAGGAGTTCGGTCAGGAGGTCGTCGAAATCGTCGCCGTCGTCCAGGTCGCGGCCCAGTGCCGCGCGGACGGCCGGGACGAATCCGAGGGTGCGGCCCAGGCCCATGTCGATGCGGCCTTCGAACAGGGACTCCAGGACCCCGAACTGCTCGGCGACCACCAGCGGCCGGTGGTTGGGCAGCATCACGCCGCCGGTGCCGACCCGAATTCGGTCGGTCGCCGCCGCGACTGCGGCTGCGAGCACGGTGGGCACCGAACCGGCGATGCCGGGGACACTGTGGTGCTCGGCCACCCAGTAGCGGTGGAAGCCCAGTGCCTCGGCCTGCTTGGCGTGGCTCACGACCTCCCGCAGGGTCTCAGCGGCCGTCTCGCCCTCGGCGATGACGGCGCGATCGAGCAGTGACAGCCGAACGGGTCGCGGCGGAGTCCTCATATGCCGCGCAACACCCGCGACGCCGCGAATGTTTCTCGCTCTACTCAGATCGTGCCCGGTCTCACCGCCCTGTCGCATCGCTGCCGAGTCGTACCGAACGACCCGGCAGCGGGCCGTCTTCATGACGTTCGCCGAAGGACTTGAAACCAGTGCTGAGATGTGCGGCGCGCCGGGTGGAGCTGGGCGAAGACACCGCTGTAGTTCGACCGAATCCCCTGCTGTCGCCGCGACCAGGCCATACGCTCAGTGCGGTATGCGGTCCGGGATCAGGGGCGGGAGTTTCGATGAGCGCACAGGATGCAGCGGCCGGAGGCGCGCCCGCCGGCGCGGCGGCGCCCGCGCGGTTGCCGGTCGTCAACTACATCTCGTGGGTGACGCTGGCGTTCATGATCACCAGTTCGGTGGCGAGCCTGCGGGCCGCGCCCTCGATGGCGGTCTACGGGCTCGCCGCGGTGTTCCTGTACCTGCTGCCGGCCATCGTGTTCCTGCTGCCGACCTCGCTGGTCTCGGCCGAGCTGGCCTCGGGCTGGAACGGCGGCGTCTACAAGTGGGTCAGCGAGGGGATCTCCGCCCCGATGGGGTTCCTGGCCGTGTGGTGCCAGTTCGCGATGACGATCTTCTACTACCCGAGCCTCCTGGCCTATGTGGCCTCGACGCTCGCGTACGTCTTCGACCCGTCGCTGGCCTCGAACGGGCTGTGGACGGCGGCGGTGATCATGGTCTGCTTCTGGTCGGGCGTGTTCGTCTCCTCGCAGGGCACGAAGTCCGTGGCCGGGCTCTCAAGCCTCGGCCTGATCATCGGGACCCTCCTGCCGGGCGTGATCCTCGTCGTCCTCGGCACGGTCTTCCTCGGCCAGGGGAACGAGCCGGCCGCGCCGATGGACTCCGACCACCTGCTGCCCGCGTGGGCGGGCCTGGCGAGCCTGGTCCTCATCGTCAACAACTTCCTGTCCTATTCGGGCATGGAGATGAACGCGGTCCACGTCTCCTCGCTCCGCAAGCCGGGACGGGAGTTCCCGCGGTCGATGTTCCTCGCCGTCGCGCTGGTGCTGCTGATCTTCATCCTGCCGGCGCTGGCGATCTCGTGGGTCGTCCCGGCCTCGGAGATCAGCCTGACCTCGGGTGTCATGCAGGCGTTCGACGCCGTGTTCGGGCAGTTCGGGCTGACTTGGATGACCCCACTGCTGGGGATCATGCTCGTCATCGCCTCCCTAGGCGGCATGCTCACCTGGCTCGCCGGGCCATCGAAGGGCCTGCTGCTGGTCTCGCGCAAGTACGGGTACCTGCCGCTGGGCCTCCAGAAGCTCAACAAGCACGGCGTGCAGCAGAACCTGCTGGTCATCCAGGGCCTGATCACCACGGTCATCGCGCTGCTGTACGCGTTCATCCCGGACGTCTCCAGCGCCTACTGGATCCTGTCGGTCATCACCACCCAGGTCTACCTCGTGGTCTACCTGCTCATGTTCATCGCCGCGATGCGCCTGCGCCGCATCCGGCCCGACCACCCGCGCGGCTTCCGCGCCCCGGCCCTGCACCTGCTGTGCGTGGTCGGCCTGCTCGCCTCCGTCGCGGCCATGCTCATCGGCTTCGTGCCCTCCAGCCAGTTCGGCGGCGGCAGCACCCTCCAGTACGTCCTCATCGTCGGCGGCGGCCTCGTGGTCGTGGGCCTGCTGATCCCGTGGCTGTTCTACCGGTTCCGCAAGCCCTCGTGGAAGAGCGCCGACCCCGAACTCACCGAGGCCATCGAATAGGAGGCCGGACATGACCAGCACCGTGAACGAGCAGGGACGCTTCAAGGACCCGGGCCGGCGCCGGCGGACCACCTTCTGGGTGATCGGCGCGGTCCTGGTCGTCCTCGCGGTCGTCGGCATCGCTCTCTACCGCGGCGGGGCCGAGGACCGGGGTGCGACCGACAAGGCCGAGCAGCTGCAGCAGGCCCTCGAGGACGCCGGGCTCACCGCGCCGGACACCGACCAGATCACCGCGGTCCTCGGCTCGGACGGCGGCGCGATGTGCGAGGACCCGGCCGCGGCGCTCCAGCGGGCGCTCGCCGGCGGCACCGCCGGGCCCGGCAGCCGGACCGTGTTCGTCGGCCGCGACTGGGTCACCGCCGAGACGCTCGCCATCCAGGTCTACTGTCCCGACGAGCTGCCCGAGTTCCTCGAATACGTCAACGGCCTCGACCTGACCGACCTCGTCAAGGAGTGACACGTGCCCGCCAACGACAACCTCGCCGACCGCGTCGCCGCCCTCATGGGGCAGGCCCGCGACGAACTCGCCGAACTGGTCGCCGTCCGCTCCATCGCCGACGCCCGCCAGGCCCCGCCCGAGGAGTGCGCACGCGCGGCCGCCTGGGTCCGGGACCGGTTCGCCGCACTCGGGTTCACCGACGCGCGGCTGGAGCGCACCGCGGACGGCAGCGACGCGGTCGTCGGCTCCCGGCCCGGCCCCGCCGGGGCGCCCACGGTCCTGCTCTATGCGCACTACGACGTGCAGCCGCCGCTCGACGAGCAGGCCTGGCGCACGCCGCCGTTCGAGCTGACCGAGTCCGGGGGCCGCTGGTACGGCCGGGGCTCGGCCGACTGCAAGGGCAACATCGTCATGCACCTGGCCGCGCTCCGCGCCCTCGGCGACGACGTCCCCGTGCACTTGAAGCTCGTCGTCGAAGGCTCGGAGGAGCAGGGCACCGGCGGTCTGGAGGCGTTCGTCCCCGACCACGCCGACCTCCTGCGGGCCGACGTGATCCTCATGTGCGACACCGGCAACGCCGCCGTCGGCGTCCCCGCCACCACGGTGAGCCTGCGGGGGCTCGCGAACCTCGTGGTCACCGTCGAGTCCATGTCCTCCGAGGTCCACTCGGGCATGTTCGGCGGCGCCGCGCCCGACGCGCTGGCCGCGCTCATCCGCATGCTCGCCACACTCCGCGACGAGCACGGCGACACCACGATCGCCGGACTCGACCACCTCCAGACGTGGGAGGGCACCGCCTACGACCCTGCCGCGTTCCGCAGCGACGCCGGAGTCCTCGACGGCGTCGACCTGGTCGGGACCGGCACCGTCTCCGACATGCTGTGGGCCCGCCCGGCCGCGACCGTCCTCGGCATCGACTGCCCGCCCGTCGTCGGGTCCGCCGCCGCGATCCAGCCGCGCGCCGCCGCCCGCGTCAACCTGCGCGTCCCGCCCGGCATGGACGCAGGCCGGGCCCAGGACGCCCTCGCCGACCAGCTCCGCGCGGCCGCTCCCTGGGGCGTCAAGGTGACGATCGAGCGCGAGTCCTCCGGGCAGCCGTTCCAGGCCGCGACCGGCGGCCCGGCGTACGCCGCGTTCGACGCCGCGATGGGCGAGGCGTTCGGGAAACCGTGCACGACCCTGGGTCAGGGCGGGTCGATCCCACTGTGCAACGTCTTCGCCGACACCTTCCCCGACGCCGAGATCATCCTCATGGGCGTCGAGGAGCCGCTCGCGCTCATCCACGCCCCCAACGAGAGCGTCGATCCCGGAGAGATCGAGCGGATGGCCCTGGCCGAAGCCCTGTTCCTGCGGTCACTGGGAGGTGCGCGATGACCGCGCGGCCGTTCGACGCCGGCGACTTCGCCGCCCGCATGCGCCGCGCCGGCACCGCGGCGGCCGAGGCCGGGCTCGCCGGAGTCCTCATCACGCCCGGCCCCGACCTGGTGTACTTCACCGGCTACCGGCCGACCGCGATCACCGAGCGGCTGACCATGCTGTTCCTCGCCGACGGCCGCGACCCGGTCATGATCGTGCCCCGGCTGGAGCGGCCCGACGCCGAGCGGGCCGCCGGATCGGCCGCACTCGACCTCACCGACTGGATCGACGGCGACGACCCGTACGCGGCCGCCGACCGGCTCATGCCCGCCAACGGCCGCTTCGCCGTCTCCGACAGCGCCTGGGCCATGCACCTGCTCGGACTCATGGAGGCCGCGTCCGGCAGGTCGTACGCGTCGCTCACGCAGGCGATGCCCATGCTCCGCGCGGTGAAGGGTCCCGACGAGCTCGAGCGCATCGCCGCGGCCGGAGCGGCCGCCGACGCGGCGTTCCGCGGCATCCTCGGCGCGCGCTTCGCCGGCCGCAAGGAGACCGACGTCGCCGCCGACCTCGCCGACCTGCTGCGCGCCAACGGCCACGAGCAGGTCGACTTCACCGTCGTCGGCTCGGGGCCCAACGGGGCCAACCCGCACCACGAGGCCGGCGACCGGACCATCGAGGAGGGCGACACCGTCGTGCTCGACTTCGGCGGGCTCAAGGACGGCTACGGCTCCGACACCACGCGCACCGTCCACGTCGGCGACCGCGTCGGGGACGAGGTGCGGCGCGTCCACGACCTGGTCCGCGAGGCGCAGCAGACCGCGTTCGAAGCGGTCAGGCCCGGCATCGCCTGCCAGGACGTCGACCGCGCGGCCCGGGCCGTGATCACCGACGGCGGCTACGGGGAGTACTTCATCCACCGCGTGGGCCACGGGATCGGGCTGACCACGCACGAACCGCCGTACATGGTCGAGGGCGAGACCCGGGAGGTCATGCCCGGCATGTGCTTCTCCATCGAACCCGGCGTGTACCTGCCCGGCCGGTTCGGCGTCCGCATCGAGGACATCGTCACCGTCACCGAGGACGGCGCCGTCAGGCACAACAACACCCCGCACGAACTGGCGATCGTCCGGTGAGCGCGCGGAAGGCCGGGGGCGTCCTGGCGGTCACGTGCATCTCGGCGCTGGTCGTCAACGCCAACACCTCCGCGGTCGCGATCCTGCTGCCCGCGATCAGCACCGACACCGGCATGGCCGTGTCGACCCTGCAGTGGGCCGTGACCGGCTACAGCCTCGTCGGGGCCGCCGTCATCGTCACCGCGGGCGCGCTCGGGGACATCTTCGGGCGGCGGATCGTCTTCCTCGCCGGGCTGCTGCTCTTCGTCGCCTCCTGCGTCCTCATCGCACTGTCGCCCGGGGGCGGCGGCGTCATCGCCGGCCGCTGCATCCAGGGCGCGGCGGGCTCGACGATCCTCGCCTGCGGTATGAGCCTCCTGACGGTCGCGTACGGCGACAAGCACGAACGCCTGCGCGCGGTCTCGCTGTGGGGCGCGGCCTCGGCCGTCGGCGCCGCGGCCGGACCGCTCGTCGGCGGGGTCCTGGTCGACACCACCGGCTGGCAGGGCCTGTTCTGGATCGACGCCGCGATCGCCGCCGCTTGCATCCCGCTGACCATGGCCGCGGTCGCCGAGTCCCGCGATCCCGGACGCTCCCGGTCGATCGACATCGCCGGCACCGTCCTCGTCGCGCTCGTCCTCGCCCCGCTCATCTTCGCGCTCACCGAGGGCTCCGCCTGGGGCTGGGCCTCGGCCAAGACCGTCGGCTGCCTGCTCGTCTCCGCGATCGCCTGCGTGGCGTTCGTCCTGGTGGAGCGGCGCGTCCGATCGCCGCTGCTCGACCTGGCGCTGCTGCGCAACCGGGCGCTGGTCGCCGCGACCCTCGCGATCCTCATCGGCTCGGGCGCGATCAACGGCATCATGTATGCCGTCAGCCTGTACTTCCAGTCCCCCGACGCCCTCGGCATGAGCGCCATGCAGGCGGGTCTGGCGACCCTCCCGGTCACCGCGGCCGCGGTCGCCCTCGCCCCGTGCATCGCACCGCTCGCCGCGAAGTTCGGCATCCGACCGACCGTCCTGTTCGGATTCCTCATCATGACCGCGTCGTTCACCGCCCTCGCGTTCGTCACCGCCGACTGGCGGTACGGCGCGTTCGTCCTCCCCCTGGTCGGCGTCGCCGTCGGCATGAGCCTGGAGAACGGCCCCGCGTCCTCGGTCTCCACCAGCGCCGTCTCCGAGGACGAGGTCGGGGCCGCCTCGGGCGTGTCCAACATGGCCCGATACGTCGGCGCCGCGGTGATGACCGCGATCGTCGCCTCCGTCTACACCCAGACCGGCACCGACCGGCTGGCCGCCGGCGACGCCGCCAACGACGCGCTCGCCGCGGGCCTGTCGCACGCGGCGATCGCCATGGCCGTCATGTCCGCGGCAGGCATCGGCCTCACCGCGCTCGCCGCGGGCAAGGCCCCGAAGACCCGCCCCATCCACCTCGCCCAGGCCGCCGCGAGCACCAGCCACACCTTGCCGGTGCAGCAGACCTGACAGGTGCCGGGCACTTGCTGCGGGCCGCTGCGAACGCACCTCAGTCGGTCGGGTCGGGGTGTGCTGAGTCGCTGAGCACGCCGGCGACGAATGCGGCCTTGCCGTGGGTGTACGCCTCGCGGTCGTCGCCGTGTCGGTGGGACAGTTCGTGTTTCAGGTCCTCGTAGCGTCGGGCGACCTCGTCGTCGCTGCGGAGCGCGTCGCGGAAGGCGATCTGCGCGTTCCAGCGGGGGTGTCCGGTTTCGATGAGGTGCAGGTGGGCCTCGCGATAACGCCCGGAGGCGTCCGGCTTGACGAAGAAGCGCCGCCAGGGGCGACCGTCGAGTTCCGGCGGCACGTAATGCCAGCCGTTCGCTGCAAGGTCCTGCACGTTCCGTGCAGCGACCGCGTCGAGATCGTCCACGCTCGCAGCCAGGTCGATGATGGGTTTGGCGGCGAGCCCGCGGACCGCGGTCGATCCGACGTGTTCGACGGGGCCGACCAGCCAGGGGCCGAGCAGATCGGTCAACTGCTCGCGCTCTTTCGATGCCCGTGCCGCCCAATGAGGGTCATACGGAAGGACTTCGGCGCGCTCGTGCGCCCACGCCGGCACTGCATCGCTCATCGCCTCACCCTAGTGTTCGGCGTGATGTTGCAGCGTTCAGCGTTGGGGTGAGGAGGCCGGGTGCCGTTCGGTCGCGTCCTGGCGTGCGATGGTCGCCAGGATGCCCGTGAGGAGCAGGACCTCGAAGAGGTTGGTGGCGGCGCCGCTGGGGAAGGGGTTCGGGACACCTGAGCCGAGGGTCATGAGGGCCGCGCTCACGAACAGCCAAGGCCAGCCCTGGCGCCGCCATACGACCACACCGGCCGCGACGAGGACCGCGGCGACAGTGAGGACCATGGGCGGCGGGCCGCCGGCGTGGTCGGAGGCGTAGCTCAGCGCCCCGTACTCGTCGCGGACCTGCAACTCCAGTGCGGCGGTCACCGTGGCCAGTTCGACGACCACGAGGGCTGCCGCGACAGCGATTGCGGTCCATCTTGCCCACGCACGGGCGGCCCACGGTGCACCGGTGCGGCGCACGGCGTCCCAGGACCAGAGCACCAGGAGCGGGGTCACCAGGGCGTGCAGCCAGAACCGGCCCGCGTTCAGCCCCTCCAGCACCGGGCCCGCGCCGATCAGCCGACCCGCGGCGATCACGCCGTTGTCGTACACCAGGGCCGCGACCACGAGCACCGGCAGCACGGCGACCCGCCATCCCGACCGGTTGACGAGCCGCACGCCCCAGAGCAGGAGCGCGGCATGGGCGAGGGCCAGGATCAGAAACAGCAGCGAGTCCACGACTCATTGTCCGCCAACGGGAACCGTGCGCACAACGTGCGATCGCACTCGTTTTGAGCGTCGAATGGCTACGATGGCGGGATGACTGAGCCGGAGAGCGTCGCCGCCAGGTACTTCGCCAGCCTGGACGGGCGGGACTGGGAGGCGCTGCGCCGGCTGCTGGCCGAGGACGTGGTGTACGAGATGCCCCAGACCCGGGAGCGGATCGTGGGGCGCGAGCGGTTCGTCCGGTTCAACCAGGAGTACCCGGGCGCCTGGCGTCTGACGACGCGGCGGGTGGTCACCGAGGGGCGGCACGCCGCGGCCTGGGTGGAGTCGCGGACCGGCGACCAGCGTCAGGACGCCTGCGTCTGGCTCGACTTCGACGAGTCCGGGAGCATCGTGCAGATCGTCGACTTCTGGCCCGAGGCGTACGAACCCCCTCCGGGCCGGGAGCATCTCGTCGAGCGCTTCTGAAGCGGCCCTTGGGGGTGTGTTCGGTCCGGCGGTGTTCCACCGGGGTCGCGTGGAATGATGGACGGCGATGACTGAACCTGTAGAAGACTCATTGTCCGCGGCCGAGGCCGCATTGCAACGCGCGCAGTTGGCGAGTGACGTCGGTGCGCTGGAGGCGCTGCTGCACCCGGACGTCGTATACGTCGCCCCCGACGGTGCCGAGTACGGCAAGGCGCAGGACCTGGAGTCCCACGCCTCGGGGCAGCTTCGGCTTACGAGCCTGGAGCAGCTCCGGAGCACCGCCCGCCAGTTCGGTCAGGCGGGGGTCACCAGGACGCGGGTCAAGATCGCCGGCCTCGCCGGCGGGGAGCCGTTCGCGGCGGAGATGGTCTACACCCGCACCTGGCTGTTCCTGGACGGCAGATGGCAAGTGGTGCAGGCTCACGGCGCGGGTGTGCCCGCCGAAGTGTGAGCCTGGCCGGCCCACTGCCCAAGCCCGCGTGCAGAGATCGGTCGACGGCGGCGCGAAGGCGCTCGACCCGATCGAGCGGGTCGCCCGCGCGACGCACGCCCACGATCACCGGGCGACGCCGCGGGGGGCGGTCGTCCGGAGAGGTCTGCGATCCTTGGCCTCATGAGCACGCCACCTGACGGACTGCCCGTCTACCGAGTCCTGACCGGCCCTGACGACGAGCGGTTCTGCCGCCGTGTGAGCGAGGCGCTCGCGCTCGGATACGAGCTGCACGAGGGCCCTGCCGTCACCTTCAACGGGGAGAACGTCATCGTGGCGCAGGCCGTGGTCTGGCCGGAGGGGCGTTAGGAGCCGAATCTTGGGGCTGTGACGCGCGGGACGCCGCATCGGTGACCGGCCGGCTTCAGGCGGGGCGGGCGGCGAGGAGGGTTCGCAGGCCAAGTCCTATGAGGACGGCTCCGGCGACGGCGGCGAGTGCCCGGCGCGGGATCGGCAGGCGCCGGGCGCGGAGGGTGCGCAACGCTGCGGCGCCGGCGAGGAGCCAGACGGCGGTGAGGGCGGCGTGGACGCCGGCGAGGGCGAGGGCGTTGGGGATCGTGAGGTCGCCGGGCGTGAGGAACTGCGGCATCAGCGTCAGGTACACGGCGGCGGCCTTGGGGTTGAGCAGGTTCGCGAGGAACGCGGTGTGCAGCCGCAGGCGCTGCGCCGGAGGCGGCGGCGCGGCCGTTTTGGTTGCAGCCGTGCGATTCTGGAAGAGCATGAGCACGCCGAGGCCGATGAGGTAGAGCGCCCCGGCGAGCTGGACGGCGCGGTAGACCTGGGCCGACTGCATGACGACGGCCGACAGCCCGACGGCCGCCAGGACGGCGTGGCTGAGGATGCCGAGCGCGGTGCCCGCGGCGATGCGGGGGACGGCGCCGCGGTCGTCGCGGAGGGCGTGGGCGGCCATGAGGGTGAAGCTCGCGCCGGGTGTGAGCACGATCGGCAGGACCGCCAGCGCGAAGGCGGGGAGCGCGTAGGACATCGGTGCGGGCTAGGCGGCGAAGTGGAACGTCGTGGTGACCGCGGGGCCGTCGAAGCGGTGGAGGGCCGCGCCGGGCGGGACGTCGCTGTTCGTGAGGGGCCGGTGGTCGGGGTCGGGGCGCAGGGCCGAGGCGATCCCGGGCGCGAGCAGGAGCGGGACTCCGGCGAAGACGGCGGCGCCGGGGGTGTGGGCGTGTCCGCAGAGGACGGCCGCGACGGTGCCGATGCGGGCGATGAGCGCTTCGACCGCGTCGGGGTTGCGGAGCCGCATGGAGTCGATGTAGCTGTGGCCCAGTGCGAGTGGCGGCTGGTGGAAGGCGAGGACGGTGGCCCGGGCGCCGGCGGCGTGCTCGACCGCGAGGTCGGCGACCTCGGGGCGAAGGCGGCCGTGGTCCTGGCCGGGGACGGTGACGTCGAGGGCGATGACGCGCAGGCCCTCCAGGTCGAGGCTGGTGACGGGTCCGTCGTCGCCGAGGCGGGCGGGGTCGTCGTGGTTGCCGGGGGCGGCGATCCAGGGGCCGCGGTCGGCCATGATGCGGCGGAACTGGGCGTACTCGGGCTCGGTGCCGTGGTCGGCGACGTCGCCGGTGATCACGACGGCGTCGGGCCGCCTCGAGGCGGGCATGAGGTCGAGTGCGGACCGGAGGCGGTGGGCTCGGGTGTCGCCGCCGTCGAGGTGGGGGTCGCTGAGGTGCAGGAGGGTCAGGCTCATGCCTGCTAAGCTAACACTAAATCTGTTTTAAGCATTAGTAGGGGTGATGCGGGTGCTCCCGAACGGCGCCGACGGCGAGCTGGCGCTCGCGCTCGCGGGCACGATCGCGCACGACGGCCACGGCGGCGTCGCCGACCGGTTCGCCGAGGACGCGGGCGTCGACGCCTGGCTCGCCGAGCACTTCCCCGCGCTGCCTCCGCGCACCCAGAAGGAGGCGGAGCGGTTGCGGGCCATCAGGTTCGCGGCGCGTTCGGCGTTCGCGGCGGCGGTCGCCCCGCACCCGGCGAGCCGCGTCGAGCGGCAGCGGCGGATGAGCGACGACGAGGCCGGGGAGTGCCTCGCGGCGGCCGTCAACGCACTCGAACCACAGTGGACTGTGACCGTGGGCGACGACGGCGTGGAGCGGGGCCTGACGACCGCGGCGACAGGCGAGGTCCTCGTCGAGGGCACGCTCGCGCTCGCGGTGCTGGACTTCCTCACCGGCCCGCTCGCGCCGCGGCTGCGGTCGTGCCAGGCGCCGCGCTGCGTCCGCTACTTCGTCCAGGACCACGGCCGCCAGCAGTGGTGCAAGGCCTCGTGCGGCAACCGGGCGCGGGTGGCCCGCCATGCCGAGCGTCGGCGGTAGGACGGGAGCACTGCGGGCAGCAGCGGGGCCGGGTTCACGCGGCGCCGTTCCGGGTCGCACGGCCGTGCGTCGTTGACGTCGCATCGCGGCCAGCGTTCGGGCGCGGCGGCTGGTGAAGTTGGGCTGCAACCCGACCCAGCACCGGACAGGACACACCCGAGCATGCGAACCTCCCTGGCACCGAGACCGACCGACGTCGATGCGGAGCGCCGCGCCTGGCCGGCCGTGGTCGCCGTGATGATGGGCATCTTCACGATCGTCACCACCGAGATCCTGCCGATCGGCCTGCTGACCGCGATCGGGTCCGGCTTCGCGCTCTCCGACGGCACGGCCGGACTCATGATGACCATGCCCGGTCTCCTCGCGGCCGTCGCCGCGCCGCTGGTCACCGCCGCGACCGCCCGGGTCGACCGGCGGGTCGTCCTCTGCGCCCTCATGCTCGTGCTCACCGCAGCGAACCTGATCGCCGCGATCGCCGCCGACTACTGGACACTGCTCGCGTCGCGCGTGCTGGTCGGCATCGTCATCGGCGGGTTCTGGTCGGTCGGCGCGGGGCTCGCGGGCCGGCTCGTGCCCGCCGCGTCCGCCGGCCGGGCGACCGCGGTCATCTTCTCGGCGGTCCCGCTCGGCTCGGTGCTCGGCGTGCCGGTCGGCACGCTCATCGGCGACGTCGCGGGATGGCGCACCGCGTTCACGGCCCTGGCGGTCCTGAGCGCCGCGGTCCTCGCCGCGCTGGTCCTGACGCTGCCGCCGCTCCCGGCGCAGCGGCCGACCCGCCTCGCGGTCCTCGGTCGCGCGCTGCGCCGGCGGGGCACGCTGCTCGCGCTCGCCTTGACCTTCCTGATCGTCCTCGCCCACTTCGGCGCCTACACCTACATCACCCCGTTCCTGGAGCGGGTGACCGGCGCCGACGCCGGGGCCGTCACCGCGGTCCTGGTCGTCTACGGCGCAGCCGGCATCGCCGGCAGTCTCGTCTGCGGCGCAACCGTCAACCAATACCCGCGCGCGACGTTCGCGGCCGCTGCGGCGATGATCGCCGCCGGGACGCTGCTGCTGCCGCACCTGGGGCACACGCTCCCGGGCGCCGTCGCGCTGCTCGTCGTGTGGGGGATCGCCTACGGCGGCATCCCGGTCTGCTCCCAGGTCTGGTTCGCCAAGGCGGCGCCGCTGACCCCAGAGGCGGCGACGGTGCTGTTCACCGCGTCGTTCCAGGCCACCATCTCGATCGGGGCACTGGTCGGAGGGGCGGTGCTCGACCGCTCCACCGTCTCGACCGTGATGACGCTCGGCGGTGCCGCCGCGCTCGCCGTGGTCGTGCTGCTGGGCGTCACGAAGGCGTTGGGGCCCAAGACGTCCCGCTGAACCCCGCTCCGTTTCGTCAGTGGACCGACAGGCCGCCGTCGATGAAGATCGCCTGTCCGGTGAGGTAGTCCGAGGCGCGGCTCGCCAGGAGCACCGCGGCCCCGGCGAAGTCCTCGGCCAGGCCGTTGCGGCCGGTCATCGTGCGCGCGGCCAGCGCCGCGGTCGTCTCGGGGTCGGCGGCCAGCCGCTGGTTGAGCGGTGTCATCACGAACCCGGGCACCAGGGTGTTGCAGGTGACGCCGTGCGGCGACCAGGCCTCGGCCTGCGACCGGGCCAGTGATTCGAGTGCGCCTTTGGAGACGCCGTAGGCGCCGCTCTGGACGAACGCCCGGTGGGCCTGCTGGGAGCTGATGTGGATGATCCGGCCGAATCCGCGCGCGGCCATGCCGGGTCCGAAGCGCTGCCCCAGGAGGTACGGCGCTTCGAGGTTCAGGGCCATCGTGGCGTCCCAGACCGCTTCGCCGATCTCCCCCATCGGCGGGCGGAGGTTGATCCCCGCGGCGTTGACGAGGATGTCGGGCTCCCCGAAGACGGCGGCCGCTTCCTCGGCCGCGGCGCGCACGTCGGCGCGGGTGCTCAGGTCGGCGCTTACCATGCCCGCCCGGCATCCATGGGCCGTCAGAGCGTCGACGGTGTCGGCCAGTGCCGCTTCCGTTCTCGCCACGACCACGGTGCTCGCCCCCGCCCGTGCCAGTGCCGTGGCGATGGCCCGGCCGATGCCGGAGCTGCCTCCGGTCACCACCGCGGTGCGGCCTTCAAGGGAGAACAGCTCGGCGAGGTACGGGTGCGTCATGCCCGAACCCTAGGGCACTCGCGTCCTCGGCCCCGGCACGCCCGGGATCGGGGGGAGGGAGGTCATGGCGCTCGCGCGGCCGATCCCGGGATCGGCCGCGCGAGTCGCGGCTCAGCGGACGGTGTGCACGATCGCGTCGAGCGCGTCGAAGTCGATCGACGGGGCCTCGGTCGAGCCCCGCGATTCGGCGCCCACCCCGACGACCCAGCCGTCGGCCGCACGGTGCTCGATCGAGGTCGGGCCCGGCCGGACGGTCACCGAGTCGCGGTGCACCAGGCCGGTCGAGGCGTCCAGTTGGGTGTACTCGCACTCGAACTGGAGGCAGTTGGCGTAGTGCTCCGCGGGCTCCTGCGTGGCGCCGCCGTCCTCGGGGGCGTCGATCGGCGTCAGCTGCAGGAAGAACCTGACCCGCTCGCCGTCGACCGTGGCGTCGGCGTAGGCGACCCTGGTGCCGTCGTTGCCGTAGTGGTAGCCCTCGGCGTAGGCCTCGGTCTCCTCCTGGGCAGTGAACGCGATCTCGGAGGCCGCGGCGACCTCGGCGCCGGGGTACTGCTCCGCGATGCCGTCGACGAAGGCCTGGACGAGATCGGCGTCGGCGGGGAGCGTGTAACCGCCGGCGCCTTCGGAGTCCGGGGGGTCCTGGCCGACCGGGATGGCGAGCGCGACCTCGGCGAGCTGCTCGGTCGTGGTGCTGAGCGCGCCGGTGCCGTACGCCTCTTCGAGTTCGATGTGGACGATGACGCCGTCTTCGAGTTCGGCGAGGGCCCCGAGCACCGGGACCTGGTCGCCTTCGGCGTCGTCCGCGGCCGCCGTCCGGGTCTTCTGGACGACCAGCAGCGGCACGGCCGCCTCCTCCCAGGCGCAGCCCACGTCGGGGCCGCCGCAGCCGGCGAGGTTCTCCATGCGCAGCGGGGCGGCGACGGCGTTCGGCTCCAGGACGTCCACGCGCAGGATCGCCTGCTCCTCGGAGTCGAAGAACGCGAGTGCCTGGTAGCGGTAGCCGTCGGCTTCGGCGTCGAAGTAGAAGCCGCCGTGCTCGGACTCGTCCTCGCCGCAATAGCTGACGAGGGTCGCACCGATCGCCGCCATCGCCGTGTCGACCGCCTGGTCGTACATCGAGCCGACGGCGGTCTGGGCGTCGCTCTGGTCACCGTACGCTTCGCACGAGTAGGCTTCCGGCCCTGCGGGATCGGTCGACTGGGTCCGGTCCGGGAGCGCCAGGGGGGTCGCGGCGGCCGCGGCCAGTGCGGCGATCGCCGCCGCGGCTCCGGCTCCGGTCGCCGCGCGTCGGCGCCGCACGAGGCGCTTGCCCGCGGCCACCGTCTCGTCGGTGCTCGAGGCGGGGACCGGGGTGGCGCCGTCGAGCGCGTGGTCGAACAGCCGGCGCATGTCGTCTGGGTTCATGATCGGGCTCCTTGGTCTGCGAGGTCCGACTTCTCGAGCAGGTCGCGCAGCGTCTGCAGCCCCCGCGCGGTCTGGCTCTTCACGGTGCCGGTCGAGCAGCGCATGATCCGCGCGGTCTCGTCGACCGGCAGGTCCTCCCAGAAGCGGAGGACCAGGGTCGCCCGCTGCCTCGGCGGCAGCTTGGCGAGCGCGGCGACGGCGGCGAGGCGCTCCTCGGGGCCGTCCGCGTCGGCGGCGCCTTCGGGCAGCTCCGCGTAGGAGCGCTCGCGCCGGAACCAGCCGCGGCGGTACTGGTCGATCACGGCGTTGGTGACGATCCGCCGCGTGTAGGCGTCGGCCGTCTCAAGTTTGGTCTTCGACCACGCCGCGTAGAGCTTGATCATGGAGCTCTGCACCGCGTCCTCCGCCCGGTGCCAGTCGCCGCACATGAGGTAGGCCGTTCGGAGCAGGGCGGGCCGACGCGCCTGCACGTATTCGCGGAACTCGCGTTCCTGGTGTGGGGTCATGGGGGCCTTCCGTCGCGTGGCTGTCCCCGTTTCTACGGATGCGGGGACGTGTCGGGTTGCGTGCCGACCGCCCTCGATTCGCGGCCGCTCGGCGGACCGCTGCGCGGTTCAATCCGTGTCGGGCCGGTCGTCCTGCGGCGCATGCCGAGTGACGGTCCGCGCGAGTTCGATGAGGTGTGCCGCAGCGGTGCGGCGCTCCTCCTCGAACGCCGGCCGCTCGTCCGCCAGGGCCGGGAGGGACGCGGACAGGGTCCGGTTCACGGCGACGACGGTGACCTCCATGCCGAACTCCTCGCCGAGGATCAGCCGGAGCGGCGGGATCGCGTGGTCGCGGTGCTCGTTCGCGGTGCCGGGGCCGTGCACGGTGCCGCGGGTGGCGACGATGACGGCGGCGCGGCCGCGCAGCGGCCGGGTGTCCCGCTCGGCCGCAGAGGTGAGGCCCCTGACGTGCACGTGGTCGAGCCAGGCCCGCAGCGTCGAGGGCGGCGAGTAGTTGTACATGGGCGCGCCGATGAGCAGCACGTCGGCGGCTAGGAGTTCGTCCACGAGGGACCGCTGCACGCGGGCCGCTTCGCGGAGGGCGTCGTCGGCCGGCGGGGCCTCACCGAGCGGCGGGTGCCAGTGGAGGGCCGGGTGCGCGAAGTGCGGCACCGGGTCGGTTCGCAGGTCGCGCTCGACGAGGGTGTACTCGCTGCCGCGGTCGCGCCATGCCTTCGCGAAGACGCCGGTCAGCTCGCGTGACACGGAACCGTTCGGCGCGTAGGAGGCGTCGATGCGCAGGAGCTCAGGCATCAGGAGAGCCTAGACCGCGGCGGCGGGGAGGAGCATCGCCCCGGCGCGCGGGGAGCCGGGCGCCGTTCACTCCGGCCGTGCGCCGAGCGCGCGGCGCACGCCTTCGCGCAGGTGCTCGTCGGTGAGGCGGCCGCGGGTCGTGAACTCGAACATGAGGCCATCGAGCAGTGCAGTGACGACCTCGGCGTCGAAGCCGGGGTCGGGCGCGCCGGCCTGCGCGGCGACGAGTTCGGCGAGGTCGCGGAACTCGCTGCCGCACCGCGCCATCGCGTCGCGGACGGCGGCGTCGCGGGCGCCGGCGAGGTCGAGTTCGTAGCGCGCCAGCAGCAGTTCGCGGCTGTCGGTCCACCAGGTGCGGAGCAGGGCGGCGAGTTCGGCGAGGTCGGTCTGCTCGCGGGCGGCGAGCAGTTTGAGGGCCTGGCGCACGGCGGGGCGGGCGCGCTCGCCGTCGACCTCGACGATGCGATCGACGACCGCGAGGACGAGCTGCTCGCGGGTCTTGAAGTAGTACGTCACCGAGCCGTGCGGCAGCCCCGCCGCGTCCTGGACCGCGCGGTGGGTGAGTCCGCGGAGGCCCTGGTCGGCGATCACGGCGATCGCGGTGTCGAGCAGCTGGGCGCGGCGGTCTGTGGGCATGGTCGCAAGTCTGCCATGGGACTGGACGCCCGGAGCAGGATTCTCTACGTTTGTAGAACATATTTCTACATCTGTAGGAGAGCCTTCGCATGTGCAAGAGACGATCCACCCGCGCGCTCATCGCGAGCGCCGCCTCCCTGGCGGTGCTGACCGCCGCCCTGCTGTTCGCCGCCTACGCCTGGACCCCGGCGACATCGGACTTCGATTCGTCCTATATGGAGGATATCGAGTCGCGGTACGCGGAGACCTCCACCGCCCGCTTCCACTACACCGTCACCGGCGAAGGACCCCCGGTCGTGCTCATCGCGGGCGGGGCCATGTGGCTGCGCTCCTGGCACGACACGATCCCCGCGCTCGCCGCGAGCCACACCGTCTACGCCGTCGACATGCCCGGCCAGGGGTACACGGAAGTCCTGGACGAGGAATTCGCCTACGACCTCGATGCGATGGCCGGCGCGATCGGGGCGTTCTACGACGCCGTCGGCCTCGACGGGGCCTCGCTGGTCGGGCACTCGTGGGGCGGGGCCTGGAGCCTCTACTTCGCCGAGACCCGGCCGGAGCGGGTCGACGCCCTGGTCCTGCTCGACTCCCCCGGCCTGGACGCGGAGCGGGCGCGGCAGACCGAGCTGTTCAAGGTCCCCGTCGTCGGCGACGCCGCCGCGAACCTCACCACCGAGGGCATGTACGCCGACAGCCTCCGCAGCGCCTTCAGCCACGACGAGCTCGTCACCGACGCGATGGTCGACGAGGGCTGGGCCTGGTTCTCCGCACCGGCGCAGCGCGATGCGTTCGTGGCCCTCACCCGCGGCCTCGACTACGACCAGACCCACGCGCGGCTCGGCGAGGTCGCCGCGCCGACCCTGGTCCTCTGGGGCGCCGAGGACGAGTGGCTCCCGTCCGCACAGGCCGAGGGCCTGGCCGAGCGGATCCCCGACGCCCGCGCGGAGATCCTCCCCGGCTGCGGGCACGCCCTCCAGGAGGACTGCCCCGACGCGGTGATCCCCCGCATCGCGGCGTTCCTCGAACTCCGAACGGGCGCAGACGTGTCGCGGTGACGACAGCGCCGGGCGTGGTCATGCCGGAGGACGAGGCTACGGCCCGGCGGTCGGCGGTCCGGCGATGCCGAAGCGCGCGCCGGAGGGCGCGGCGAGCTCGGCGCTGAGGCGGCCGTCGGCGGAGGAGGGCCCGTGCACCAGCGCGCCGCCGTGCTGGTTCGCGCGCGCGACGGCCTCCTCGACCGAGTCCACGCCGTAGTAGGCGACCCAGCCGGTGGCCGGGGCACCGGCGCGCATGTCACCGAACGGGGCCTCGGCCCCCGCGGCGGTCAAGGCCGCCTGGGCCTCATCGCCGGTGACCGTCCAGTCGAACAGCCGCCGGTAGAAGTCGACGGACGCGGCGAGGTCGGCGGCGCCGAACGTGAACCGGACCGGTGCGCCGGTTCCGCCCGACGTCTGGAACCCGGCGCCGTCCGAGCGGATCTCGAAGAGGCCGAAGTGGGCGCCCGACGGGTCGTCGAGCAGCGCGTACACCAGGTCCTCGCCGACCGGGGCGGCCCCGATGACCACGCCGGCGCCGAGCGCGGTCGCGCGGGCGACCGCCGCGCCGCAGTCGGGCACCCGGAAGTAGACCGTCCAGCGGCTGGGCACGCCGGGGAGGAACCCGGGCGCCGAGCCCACGAGTCCGGCGACGGCCAGACCGCCGTCGCCGGGCGCGCCGACGTGGAAGTCGACGTAGTGCTCCACCTCGGCGCCGAAGCCGAGCGGGCTCCAGCCGAACACCGCGGTGTAGCAGGCCAGGTCGCGCTCGAAGTCCTCGGTGACCGAATCGGCCCAGGCGGGGGCTCCGTGCGGCATCGTCGCGGTCATGCTCGGCTCCTTCGCAGTCGGATGCGCCGCTCCGACCCTCCCACGGGGGACCGACACCGGCCGGCCGTTCCGCGCGGGACTGGAGATTGCCGTCACAGTCGCCCCGGTCGAGGACCAAGCGCGGCGGTTCGGTGGTTGGACTTGGAGGCACCGCACCCAGCGGCGCGGGAGGGCCGCCGTTCGGCCCGACGACAGAGGAGCACGGATCATGACCAGTGGAATCAACGACACGGGAGCGGTCACCCGCAGGCCCGGCACCGAGACGGCCGTGCTGGCCGGCGGCTGCTTCTGGGGGATGGAGGACCTCATCCGCAGGCAGCCGGGGGTGCTCGAGACGCGGGTCGGGTACACGGGCGGGACGAACGCGCACGCCACCTACCGCAGTCATCCCGGGCACGCCGAGGCGATCGAGATCGTCTACGACCCCGCGGCCACGACCTACCGCGACGTCCTGGCGTTCTTCTTCCAGATCCACGACCCGACCACGGTGAACCGCCAGGGCAACGACGTCGGCACCAGCTACCGGTCGGCGATCTTCCCGCTCAGCCCCGAGCAGGAGCGGGTCGCGCGCGACACGATCGCCGACGTCGACGCGTCCGGCCTGTGGCCGGGGAAGGCCGTCACCACGATCGAGTCCGCCGGGCCGTTCTGGGAGGCCGAGCCCGAGCACCAGGACTACCTGGTCAACTACCCGAACGGGTACACCTGCCACTTCCCGCGCGCGGGCTGGGTCCTGCCCGAGCGGGGCGCGGCGACCGCCTGACCGCCGCACCGGCGGCCGGACCGGTCACCAGGCCCGGCGCTCCTCGCGCCACGCCCGCATCGGCTCCGGCAGGTCGAGGCCGGTGAACTCCGGCGTCCAGTCGTCCGACCGGTACCCGACGCCGAGGTCGGTGTGGTGCAGCTCGACCTCGGTCAGGCGGCGGGGCAGGAGGAGCCGGGCCGGGAACAGCGGACCGTCCAGCACCGACACCTCGGCGTCCCAGGCGGCGGCGGGCAGTGACGCGGCCTCGGCGGCGAACACGTCGGCGCTCTCGCGCACGTCGTCGCGGAGCGCGGGCCCGGTGCGCGCGGCGCCCGCCTGGATCTCCGCCTCCCGTTCCTCCGGTCCGGCGTAGGCCGGGGTCACGACGCCAGTGCGGGCCCAGGTCAGCAGGTTCCGCAGGGCGTCGGCGTTCCGGGCGACGTGGGTGATGAGGTGCCCGCGCGTCCATCCCGGCAGGAGCGAGGGCCCGCGCACCTCGTCCTCGGCGAGCCGCGCAATGGCGGCCGCGAGCCGGTCGGTCGCCTCCCGCAGGGCGCCCAGCAGTTCGTCACGTTCGGTGGTCATGCTCGCATCGTATGCCCCGCAGGCGGAACGGTTCGGGAGCGCGGGGGTCAGTGGGACTCGCGGTGCACCTCCGCGCCGCTCGACCCCTGCAGGAAGTCGAGGTCGGCGCCGGTGTCGGCCTGGGTCACGTGGTCGACGTAGAGGCGCTCCCAGCCGCGGACGGGCTTCGCGTAGCCGTCCGTCGTGGCTCGACCGGGCGTCCGCGAAGCGAAGTCGCCGGCGGGCACGTCGAGGTCGAGGCGACGGTTCGGGACGTCGAGGATCACGACGTCGCCGGTGCGGACCAGTGCGAGCGGTCCGCCCGCGGCGGCCTCGGGGGTGACGTGCAGGACGACGGTCCCGTACGCGGTCCCGCTCATGCGGCCGTCGCAGATGCGGACCATGTCGCGGACGCCTTGGGCGAGCAGCTTCTTCGGCAGCGGCAGGTTCGCGACCTCGGGCATGCCCGGGTAGCCCCTGGGGCCGCAGCCGCGGAGGATGAGCACGGAGCCGGCGTCGACGTCGAGGTCCGGGTCGTCGACGCGGTCGCGGAAGTCCTCGATCGAGTCGAACACGAGGGCGCGTCCGCGGTGCTGGAGCAGGTGCGGGGAGGCGGCCGCCGGTTTGATGATCGCGCCGCCGGGGGCCAGGTCGCCGCGCAGCACGGTGATGCCGGCCGCGTCCTGGAGCGGCCGCGAGCGCGGGGCGATGACGTCCTCGTCCCAGATCCGCGCGTCGTCCAGGTAGGACACGAGCGGTTTCCCGGTGACGGTGAGCGCGTCCGGGTCGAGGAGGTCGCGGACCTCGCGGAGGACGGCCGCGAAGCCGCCCGCGCGGTGGAGGTCGTCCATGAGGTACCTGCCGGCGGGCCGGAGGTTCACCAGGAGGGGCACGTCGGCGCCGATGCGGTCGAAGTCGTCGACGGTGAGGTCGATGCCGAGGCGCCCGGCGATGGCGAGGAGGTGGACGACCGCGTTGGTGGAGCCGCCGATGGCCGCGAGCGCGACGATCGCGTTGTGGAAGGCGGCCTTGGTGAGGAAGGTCGAGGGGCGGCGGTCGGCGGCGACGAGGTCGACGGCGAGCGCGCCGGTGGCGTGGGCGGCTTCGAGGAGGCGCGCGTCGGGGGCGGGGGTGCCGGCCAGTCCGGGCGGGACCATGCCGAGGGCCTCGGCGACGAGCGCCATGGTGGAGGCCGTGCCCATGGTGTTGCAGTGCCCTTTCGAGCGGATGGTCGCGGACTCGGACTTGAGGAAGTCGGTCTCGCTGAGGGTGCCGGCCCTGACCTCCTCGGAGAGGCGCCACACGTCGGTGCCGCAGCCGAGGGCCTCGCCGCGGAAGGTGCCGGTGAGCATCGGGCCGCCGGGGACGACGACCGCGGGGAGGTCGACGGAGGCGGCGGCCATGAGCAGGGCGGGGATGGTCTTGTCGCAGCCGCCGAGGAGGACGACGCCGTCGACGGGATTGGCGCGCAGCATCTCCTCGGCGGCCATCGCGGTCATGTTGCGCCACAGCATGGCCGTGGGTTTGACGAGGGTCTCGCCGGGGGCGGTGACGGGGAGGTTCAGGGGGATGCCGCCGGCTTCGTAGACGCCGTGCTTGACCGACTGGGCGACCTCGTCGAGGTGGGCGTTGCACGGCACGAGCTCGGAGGCGGTGTTGGCGATGGCGATCTGGGGGCGGCCGCGGAAGGCGCTGTCGGGCAGGCCCCGGCGCATCCAGGCGCGGTGGATGTAGGCGTTGCGGTCGGTGCCCTCGTACCATTCGGCGCTGCGGAGTGGGTCCATGCTGAGCCGACCTCCGGACGGTAGACCTTATGAATCGATGAAGGTTAGTATATCGATAAATATGACTGGAGCGCGACAGCCGATCGCGCCGCCGGTCCGGCGGCGCGGGCCGGTTCCCGCGCTCCGCTCGCGGCCGACCGCAGGAGGAGAGCATGGGCGCATCGAGGGTCGCGGTCGTCACCGGGGGCGCGAGCGGGCTCGGCGCCGCGAGCGCGGCCCGGCTGCGCCGGGACGGCCTGGAGGTCGTGACGATCGACCTCGCCGAAGGGGCCGACCTGCGGCTGGACGTGACCGACGAGGCGGCGCTCGCGGCCGCGGCGGCGGAGACGGGGCCGGTCGACGTCCTCGTGAACTCGGCCGGGGTCATCGGCCGCAGTGCGCCGCTGCTGGATTCGACCCCGGCGGACTGGCGGCGGGTCCTGGACGTGAACGTGCTCGGCGTGGTCGGTGCCATGCGCGCGTTCGTCCCCGGGATGGTCGAGCGCGGCTGGGGGCGGGTCGTGAACCTCGCCAGCATCGCGGGGAAGGACGGCAATCCGGGCCTGGCGCCGTACTCCGCGTCGAAGGCTGCGGTGATCGCCCTGACCAAGTCGGCGGGCAAGGAGCTGGCCCTGACCGGCGTGCTGGTCAATGCCGTCGCCCCCGCGGTGATCGCCACGCCGATGAACGACGCGACGGCTCCTGACGTGCTGGCCCGCATCACGAGCCTGATCCCGATGCAGCGGGTCGGGCGGGCCGAGGAGGTCGCCGAGCTGGTGGCGTGGCTCGCGTCGGAGCGGGTCAGCTTCTCGACCGGCGCGGTCTACGACATCAGCGGCGGGCGCGCGACCTACTGAGGGTCACGCCGGGCCGTCGTCGGCTTCGAAGATGACCCCGGGGTTGAGGATGCCGTCGGGGTCGAGGGCGCGCTTGACGCGGCGCGAGATCCCGAGCAGGTCCTCGCCGATCTGGTCGACGAGCCAGGGGCGCTTGAGCCGGCCCACGCCGTGCTCACCGGTGATGGTGCCGCCCAACCGAATCGCGAGCTCCATGACCTCGCCGTACGCGAGGCGGGCGCGCGCGGCGTGGCCGGGGTCGCCGGGGTCGTCCACGATGAGCGGATGGGTGTTGCCGTCCCCGGCGTGCGCGATGAACGCGATCGCGACCCCGCGGGCGGCGGCGATGGCCTCGACGCCGGTGATGAGGTCGGCCAGCATCGGGAGGGGCACGCCCACGTCCTCCATGAGCAGCGGGCCGAGGCGCTCGACGGCGGGGATCGCCATGCGCCGCGCCTGCGCGAACCGCTCCCCCGCGGCCGGTTCCGCCTCGAAGGCCTCCAGCGCGCCGTGGTCGGCGAAGGCGCGGAGCATGGCCGCGATCTCGGCGCCGTCGGGGTGCTGGTCGTCGGAGCGGGCGACGACGAGTGCGGCGGCGTCGCGGCGCAGGCCCATGCCGAGCACGTCCTCGACCGCGTTGACCGAGAGGCGGTCCATGTACTCGAGCATCGACGGGCGCACGCGCGAGGCGATCGCGACGACCGCGCCCGCGGCCCGCTCGGTGCTGCCGAACCAGGCGACGACGGTCCGCGCGGGGGGCGGAGCGGGCAGGAGGCGGAGGGTCAGCTCGGTGATGACGCCGAGGGTCCCCTCGCTGCCGACGAAGAGCGCGAGCATCGACAGGCCCGCGACGTCCTTGAGCCGCGGCCCGCCCAGCGCGACCGCGCGGCCGTCGGCCAGGACCACTTCGGCGCCGAGGACGTAGTCGGCGGTGACGCCGTACTTGACGCAGCACAGCCCGCCCGCGTTGGTCGCCGCGTTCCCGCCGATCGAGCAGATCTCGAACGACGCCGGGTCCGGCGGGTACCAGAGCCCGTGCGCGGCGGCCGCGGCCTTGACCTCGGCGTTGAGCAGGCCCGGCTGTACGACCGCCATCCTGGTGTCGACGTCGATCCGGATCGCGCGCATCCGCTCGGTGCCGAGCACGATCCCGCCCTCGACGGCGGTGGCGCCGCCGGAGAGGCCGGTCCCGGACCCGCGCGGGGTCACCGGGACCCCGTGCGCGGAGGCCCACCGCATGACCGCCTGGACGTCCGCAGTGGACTCGGGCAGCACCACGGCGAGCGGCACTCCGGCGTCCGGGTCGAGCGCCCGATCGCGCCGGTACGGTTCCATCGCCGCCGGCTCCGCGAGCACTGTTACGTCGCCGAGGGCCGCGCGGAGGGCGCCGTGGAGTTCGCTCTCCCCGTGTTCCGCACCGGATCCCATCTGCACATGCTACTACCGCGGACCTCCTGGAACACGGGTTTGGAAACCGATGAACTCAGATGCATCGATGTGATTCGGCAGTGCGGGCGGGCGGCGGGAATCTCCCGCGTGGCGTCACTCGGCGGCCAGGAGGTCCAGGCCGAGTGCCTTGAGCCGCTTGACGACCGGGTCGCGGGGGTCGGCATCGGTGACGAGCCCGGCGACCTGGCCCCAGTCCAGGACGCGGTAGCGCGAGGCGGTGCCGATCTTCTCGGAGGAGGCGAGGACGTAGGTCTCGGCCGCGCGCGCGGCGAGCGCGCGCTTCATCGCGGCCTCCTCGGCGTCGCCGGTGGTCAGCCCCGCCTCGGGGTGGACGCCGGTGACGCCGATCAGGCACAGGTCGGCGGAGACCTGCTGCGCGGCCTCGACCGCGGCGGCGCCGCAGGCGACCGCCGAGTGCTTGAAGATGCGGCCGCCGAGCTGGAAGATCTCGGCCTTCGGGTGGTCGAGCAGCGCGGCGGCGATGGTCGGGCTGTGGGTGATGACGGTGCAGGCGAGGTCGCGGGGCAGCGCGCGGGCGACGGCGAGGGCGGTGGTGCCGCCGTCGAGGATCAGCGCGCTGCCGGGCCGCACCAGTTCGACCGCGGCCGCGGCGACCTTCCGCTTGCCGTCAGGGGCGACGGCCTGCCGCGCGGCGTAGTCGGCCGTGGCGGGCGAGACCGGGAGCGCGCCACCGTAGACGCGTTGGCACAGGCCCTCCGCGGCGAGGTCGCGCAGGTCGCGGCGCACGCTGTCCTCGGAGATGCCGAGGTCGGCGGCGACGCTCTTGGCGATGATCTTGCCCTCGTCGTCGAGGAGGCGGAGCAGGTGCTCGCGCCGTTCAGCAGCCAGCATGCACGTTCCTTCAAGTTGATGCACGTTTCTGCGTGTATTGTAGGGGGCATGAACGACAGACCGATGCTCATCCTCATCGCCGGCCCCTACCGCTCCGGCACCGGCGGCGACCCGGAGGCGATGGCCGCCAACCTCGCCCGACTCGAAGCCGCCGCGTGGCCGGTCTTCGAGGCCGGCCACCTCCCCGCGATCGGCGAGTGGATCGCACTCCCCGTCCTCCGCTCGGCCGGCGCCGGTCCCACCGACCCGCTCGCCGACCAGGTCCTGTACCCGACCGCCGACCGCCTCCTCCAGCACTGCGACGCCGTGCTGCGCCTGCCGGGCGAGTCGACGGGAGCCGACCAGGACGTCGCCACGGCCCGCCGCCTGGGCCTGCCCGTCTACCACGACCCGGCCGAGATCCCCCACCGCGACGGGTGACCGGCGGCGCCGATGCGGGGCCGTGGAAGACTCGGGCGCGTGTCCTCCTCGCTGCAGCGGATCGCGCTGCTGTCCGACGTCCACGGCAACCTCACCGCGTTCGAGGCGGTCCTCGCGGACATCGAGTCCCGCGGGATCTCCCGGATCTTCAACCTCGGTGACACGGTCGGGAAGGGCCCGCGGGGCTCGGCGTGCGTGGCGCGCTCGCGCGAGTGGTGCGAGGTGCACGTCCAGGGGAACTGGGAGGCGTCGCTGACGAACCCGGCGCAGATGGCCGGGTTCCCGCGCGGCGCCTGGTGGCGTGACGAGCTGCCGGAGGAGCAGCGCACGTGGCTGCGGGACCTGCCGCACTCGCACGACCTCCTCATGAGCGGCAGGCGGATCCGGGTCTTCCACGCCTCGGCGAAGAGCGTGTACCACCGGGTCTTCGCCGACCACGACGAGGCCGAGTTCGCGGGGATGTTCGCGAACACCGAGGCCACAGGCGGCGGCCCCGTCCCCGACGTCGTCGGCTACGGCGACATCCACGACCCGTACCTCGAGGCGGACCGCCAGGGCCGCACGCTGTTCAACGTCGGCAGCGTCGGCAACTGCCTGGCCGACCCGACCCCGAGCTACGTGATCCTCGAAGGCGTGCCCGACGCGGCCCGGCCGGCGCCGTTCTCGATCCAGTTCGTTCGGGTGCCCTACGACCGCGACGCCGAGATCGCGGTGGCGCGCCGCTCGGGCATGCCGGACGCCGACGTCTGGGAGGTCGAACTGCGCACCGGCGTCTACCGCGCCTTCCAGCGCCCGGCCGCCGCTCCTGGGGCTTGATCTGCATCTGCTGCAGGCCGAGATGCGGCACCGCGGCGTGCGGACCGGGCCGTCATTCGGCGCCGACGAGCGTCTCCTCGCGGGCAGCGGGCGGCATCGCCGGTCCGGTCGCCTTCCGCGACCACGCCACCGACGGGATCAGGGCCGCGACGACCGCTCCGGCCATGGCGAGCACGACGTAGCCGCCGAACGCCGCCAGCGGACCGCACGCCAGCCCGGCGGCCGCCGCGGCCGCTCCCATGCCCGCCTCCCCCATGCCTTCGCGCTTGACGCGCACCTCCCGCGGCAGCGACGCCGTCAGCATCGCGCTGCCGGAGACCAGCCCGAGGTTCCAGCCGGCCCCCAGGACCACCATGGCGGCCCCGAGCGCCCAGAGCGAGGAGGTGCCGGTCGCGGGGACGACGCACGCGGCGCTCATCACGACGCCGGCCAGCGCCGCGGTCCGGGCCGCGCCCAGGCGCTGGACCAGGTGCGCGCTGAGCACCGAGGGGGCGAACATGGCGGCGACGTGGGCGCTGACGACCAGCCCGACCGTTCCCAGACCGCCGCCGTGGTGGCCGAGGTGCACCGGGGCCATCGTCGACACGCCGACCATGACCAGGTTGGACAGGGCGAGGACGGCGAGTCCCGGTGCGGCCGGGCCGAAGCGGGCGGGCACCGTCGCCGCAGAGGGTGCGGGAGGGGCCGGCGGGGCGTCGGGCAGCCGTCCCGCGAGCAGCATGGCGATGGTGATCGCGAACGCCAGCGCCCCGAACAGGAACGGGCCGGCCAGTCCGGGCAGGTCGGCTCCTGCGGCGGCCAGGCTCGCGGGGGCGAGGAGGTTCGGTCCGGCGACCGCGCCGATGGTGGTCGCGGCCAGAATCGAGGCCATCGCCTTGGGGCGGAGGGCCTCGGGCACCAGTTCGGCGGCGGCGTAGCGGCCGAGCATGACCGTGCCGGTGCCGGCGCCGAGCAGTGCGCAGCCGATGAGGACGAGCGCGAGCGAGGAGGTCAGGGCCGCCGCGGCGACGGCGGTCGAGCCCGCCGCCGCGACCGCCGCGCCGGCGGCGAGGGTCCGCCGGCGTCCGAAGGGCACCGACAGGCGCGAGGCGGCCGTTGCGGCGACGGCCGAGCCGGCCACGAGCACCGTCTGCGGCAGGCCCGCGGCCGATTCGGAGCCGGTCACCTCGACGGCGAGCAGCACGCCGGCGGTGCCGGTCAGGGACTGGGCGAAGCCGCCGGCGACGCAGGAGGCCCGCAGGACCCGGATCGCGGGGCTTCGGAGAAGCGCGCGGCCGGACGCTTCGGGAAGGGCCGCAGTACGGTTGGATCTCATCAGGCGAGGCTAGAAGGGTCGCCGGCCAATTCGAATGGCTTTCGAACCGGTCTGCGTCTTATCGGCTTTGCGAACGAAAGGACATTGCCGTGAGCACTTGGCGGTCGCCCGAACTCGACGATGTGGACTGGAGCATCCTCGCGGAGCTCCAGGCCGACGCCCGCCTCTCCTTTAAGGAGCTGAGCCGCCGCGTCCACCTCTCGGCGCCGGCCGTGGGCGAGCGGGTGCGGCGGCTGGAGGAGTCGGGGGCCATCGCGGGGTACGCCGCGCGGGTCGACCCGGCCAAGGCGGGCCAGCCGATCCTGGCGTTCATCCAGCTGCGCTGCAAGTTCGGCAGGTGCCTGCTCAAGACCTCGGCCGCCGACGAGTACCCCGAGGTCACCGAGGTCCACAAGCTCAGCGGCGAGCACTGCTCGATGCTGAAGGTCCGCGCCACGTCGCTGGCGCACTTCGAGGGGTTCGTCGAGAAGCTCGGCCAGCACGGCGACATGCGCACCCACATCGTGCTGTCGACGCCCTATGAGGACCCGACGGTCACGCCGACACCGCCGGAGCGGGACGTGAGCGACTCCGACGGCTGGTCGGCCAGGTGACCACCTCCGAGCGGAGTCAGTCGAGGTCCTTGCTGAAGTGGAAGGCCATGATGGTCATCCGCTCCCGCATGTAGAAGCGGTGGGCGTCGCGCCGATGGGTGCCGGAGTCGAGATGCAGTGCGTTGCAGCCGAGTTCGCGCGCCCGCGCTTCGAGGTACCCCAGGAGGGCGCGGCCGACCCCGGTCGAGCGGGCGGCGGAGGCCGTGACGAGGTCGTCGACGTACAGCATCCGGAGCCGGTTGGTGTTCGCCACGGTGCGCCAGCCCGTCACCCCGACGCAGCGGCCCTCCGCGTACGCCGCGGTGAAGCGCAGCCCCTGCGGATGCCCTTCGTCGTAGACGGCGGCGAAGTCCTCGGCGCTCAGGTTCGGGCGGAGCTCTCGGAGGACGGGCAGCAGCTCCTCGATGAGCCGTGCGTCGCCGGGCTCGATGTCGATGATCTCCATCGCGGCATCATACGAGCGCCCGCGGCGGCCCGGCGCCGCACCCGAGGCGGGCGGCCGCGGCCCCGGCGGGTCAGAGCAGGCGGAACGGGTCCTCGGTGGGGACGAAGGCGACGGGGAGTCCGGGCAGGAGCGCCGCGAGGCGGTCGGCCGTCGCCGACATGCCCTCCTGCTCCGAGGGCACGTGCCCGATGACGATGAGCCCCTTGGCGAGGCCCGCGCTGGCGGCGTCGGCGGCGTAGGCGGCGGTCTCCCACTCGTTCGACTCTCCGATAAGGAGCACGTCGACGTCGGGGCGGGCGAGGACGGCGCGGTTCTTCTCGAAGCCCCAGAAGCCGGGCTGGACGCCGGCGGCGGTGACGGGGAGGTCGGGGTCGCCGATGTAGCGGAGGGCGGCGGCGCCGAGCGCCCGCGCCGCGTGCTCGGCGAGCGCGCCGAGGGTGGTGGCCGGGATGTCGAAGACCGTCGGCAGGCCGGCGCGTTCGAAGCCGGTCCAGCCCAGAGCGTGTGCGGCGCCGTCGACGATCCGGTCGGGGCTGGTGTCGTGGACCGCGTCGTGGAGGCGGCGCACAACGAGCCGGTGCCGGGCGATGAACGCCGACTTCGCGCCGTGGACGGGGTCGGCCTCGGCCGCGAGCGTCGCGTTCCACTCCTCGCGGTGGTGGAAGTAGAGGGGCTCATGGGTGATCACGAGGTCGAGCCCTTGCGCGACCGCGCGCTGGAGCACGTCGAGCGTCGCCATCATGGTGAACGCGACGCCGTGGACCTCCTGGTCCGGGCCGCCGGCGAGGTACTCGTCCACCGTCGTCTCGCGCCGGGGCACGCCGAGGTGCGCGTCGACGAGGTCCACCACGTCTTGAGCCGTCATCGCCATGCGAGCACTGTAACCGCTTGCGCAAGGCGCCGGTTCGGGCGTGTGCGCGGATGCCGGGGCAGGGCCGCCGCCGTTCGGCGGCGGCCCTGCCCGTCTCGGATGCGCGGACGCTAGCGCACGGCCCCGACCGGTTCGTGCTCGTGCAGGCGCAGCGACTCCTGCTCGGCCGGGTCGGTCCGGGCGACGAGGGCGGTGACGTCCTCGTCGCCGACGACGGGCTGGTGCAGCATGCCGGCCGGGATGTACACCATGTCGCCCGGTTCGAGGTCGGCCAGGTGCTGGAGCCGGTCGCCGTAGCGGATCTGGTGGCGGCCGGCGAGCACGTAGATCGCCGACTCGTGGCCGTCGTGCATATGGGCGTGCGTCTCGGTGTGCGCCGCGATGAACACGCGGTGCAGGCACAGTCGCTCCGACCCCGCCGACTCCCGGGACACACCCGCGGAGAACTCGCCGCCCTGCGCTCCCGCGTAGGACCCGTTCTCGCTCTTCAGGATTACCACATCATTCACGGCAGCACCATAACGGAGCCGCGGGGCGCGGAGGCGGGATTCATCCGATCGCGGTGTGTCGTATGTGGAGCGGGCAGGGGTCGGCGGCGCCTGTGCGCACCCTCTGCCGCCCCGTCCGGCGCCGGGCGGAGGCGGCCGGACGCGCGGATCGCGCGCGTCCGGCCGTCAGATCAGAACCCCGAGTTGCCGGGGCCCCGGTCGACCGTGAAGCCGCTGGAGGCGCTGAGGCCGCCGGAGGCGGCGCCGGTGACGGTCGTGTAGGCGAACGAAGCGGAGCCGGTCGCCTGGATCTCGATGCCGTAGGTGCCGGCGCCGTCGATCACAACGTCCTCGAAGGTGACGTTCTGGATCGTCCGCTGCCAGCTCATGAGGACGCCGGCGTAGGTGCTGTCCTCGATGACCAGGTCGCGCACCGTGACCGGCGCCGTGATGTCGGAGGTGTCGGCGTAGATCCACAGCGCGCCGAACCGGCTGTCCCAGTTCGGTTCGAGGCCGCCCGCTCGCACGAGGGTGTTGCCCTCGACGAGCGTCTCGCCGCTGAACGGGACGGGACTGAACCGGGTGCTCACCGCGATGCCGGCCGAGGCGGTGACGGTGTCGGCGATGCGGTTCCCGGTGGCGCTGTTGCCGCTGCCGCCGTAGATGGCGATGCCGTTGGCGAGGTTCGGGGTCTGGACCGTGTTGTCGCGGAACGCCGAGTCGGACACGGCGGTGCCGTTGGACCACATGGCGAGCGCGTCGTCCCCGGTGCCGCGGACGTGGCTCTGCTCGACCACGGTGTTGCGGGTGCCGCCGTTGAGGTGGATGCCGTCGGCGAACGTGTTGCGCACGCGCACGCCGGTGACGGTGAGCCCGTCGGTGCCGTTGTGGATCCACAGGCCGACCTTGGCGTGCTCGATCCACACGTTCGAGACCCGGGAGCCGGGCCCGAAGACGCCTTCGATCGCGGTGTCGGTGGTGATCTGGGCGTCGGGGTCGCGGTAGCGGACGTCGCCGTCGAACATGAAGTCCGCCAGGGTGACCTGGCCGCCGGTGGGCTCGATGCCGCCGCGCCCGTTCAGGCCCTCCAGGACCGAGTGCCAGGGGCCGGCGCCGCGCACGTCGGTGCCGGAGACCTGGACTCGCGAGCTGATGATGAAGCGGCCCTGGGGGATCCACACGCCGCCGCCGCTGCCCGCGGCGCTGACCGCCGCCCGGATCGCGGCGGTGTCGTCGCCGGCGTCGCCGGACACGGCGCCGTGGTCGGTGATGTCGACGTACCCGGCGGGCGCCGCGATGGGGTCGGGGACCTCCTCGGCGTCGACCAGGTCGACGTCGATGTACGCGGTCGCCGCGGTGTCCTTCTGGAGCCGGAGCACGGTCCCGGCCGCGAGGCCGCCGATCTCGATGCGGGACTCGTCGAAGAACCGGTGCGCGAGGCCGTCGGCGGGGTTGTTCGAGAACGGGTAGGCGCCGTAGACCCAGCTGTAGGCGCTGGTCAGTTCGAGGTCGGCGCGCTTCTGCCCGTTCGCGTAGACGGCGAGCGGCGCGGTGAGGCCGGCGCCGTTCGCGGAGTCGGGGATCGAGTAGCGCACGACGAGGGCGTCGGCGGCCTCGGCGAGGGTGAACTCGACGTACTCGCCGGTCCGGTCGAGGCGCACGGCCTCGCGGCCCGAGGCCTCGGAGGGCACGGTGCGGTAGGTGCGGTCGGGGCCGAGCACGGACGCGTTCGTGGCCGCGTCCTCGGCTTCGTACTCGGTGTACGGGAGGTCGGCGCCCTCGCCGCCGTCGGCCTCGCCCGGACCGCCGCCGTCGGCGACCGATACGGCGAGGCGGTCGAGGTTGACGTTGCCGGAGTCGGCCGCGTCGAAGCGGACCACGACGTCGTTGCGGCCCGCGGCCAGGTTCACGGCGGCGTCGACCGTGCCCCAGGACGCCCATCCCCCGGTGGCCGGGAGCGCGAGCTGGGTCGCCTTGGCGCCGTTGACGTACAGCGACAGGGTCATCGCGGCGCCGGTGCCGTTGGCGTAGCGCAGCTCGGCCTCGTGGGCCCCGGCGGCGGCCGCGGTGAACGCGAACGCGACGGCGGCGGCGCCCTTGTTGGCGTCGGTGAGGCCGCCGACGTAGCCGGAGCCGGAGTACCCGGCGTGCTCGGTCTCGACGCGGGCGCCGCCGGACAGGGCGGCGGCCTCGGCCTCGGCGGTGCCGGGCACCGCGGTGGCGCCGCCGGGGGCCGCGGGCGCGGCGACGGTGATCCGGTCGAGGTTGACGTTGCCGGAGTCGGCGGCGTCGAAGCGCAGTGCGAGCGTGTTGGCGCCGGCGGCGAGGTCGGCGGTCGCTGCGGCCGTCCCCCACGTCGCCCAGCCGCCGGTCGGCGGCAGCGCGACCTGCCGGGTCTTGACGCCGTTGACGTACAGCGACAGCGTCATGGAGGACCCGGTGCCGTTGGCGTAGCGGACCTGGACGTCGTGGCCGCCCCCTTGGGAGGCGGTGAGGCCGAAGGTCACCCGGGCGCTGCCCTTGTTGGCGTCGGTGAGGCCGCCGACGTAGCCGGAGCCGGTGTACCCGGCGTGCTCGGTCTCGACGCGGGCGCCGCCGGCCAAGGCGGCGGCCTCGGCCTCGATCACCGTCGGCGCGGCGTGGGCCGGTGCGGCGGGGAGGGCGAGGAGGAGCGGCAGTGCGAGGAGCACGGCGAGCAGGTGTCTGATGCGATGCATCGGCGTCGTCCTTTCTGGCGGCCGCGTCGTCGCGGCCCGTGGTGTCGATGTCGGCGGGCCCGGCCTGCCGGAGGGCACGGCCGATGCCCGGACCGGGGCGTCCGGCGGCGACGGTCCGGAGCGGGACGTCGCCGTCGTTCGGGCACGGTCCATCGACGGAGATCACGCTATTCGATGATGTATCGACGGTATAAATGCAGGTGAATATAGGTTAAGCGCTAAACCTTTGCGCTGAGCGTATCCGTGGATGTCACACTTGTCAATGTCGCGATTCGAGGCGGGCTCCGCCCGCGCCGCACCGATCCGCCCCGAAGGGAGCCCGCCTTGCCGCCCACGTTGAAGGACATCGCCTCGGAGGCCGGGGTCAGCCCCGCGACCGTCTCGAACGTGATCAACGGGGTCCAGGCGCGCGTCTCCACCGACACCCGCGACCGCATCCTGCGGATCGTCGAGCGCCACGGCTACGTCCCCAGCGCCTCGGCCCGCAGCCTCGCCGCGCGCTCGTCGCGCATCGTCGGCCTGCTCGTGCCGGCCGCCGACAAGGACAGCCTCACCCTCAGCCCCCACACCGCCGGCGTCGTCGGCACCCTCGAACGCGCCCTTCGCAGGCACGACTACCACCTGATGCTCCGCGGCATCGCCCGTCCGGCGGAGGTCACCGAGGCGCTGCGGTCGTGGAACCTCGACGGGGCGGTGCTCCTCGGCTTCCACGACGCCGACATCGACCGGCTGCGGCGCCGCCACGTCGGCGACGTCGCGCTGGTCGCGATGGACGCCTACAGCGACAACCCCCTCGCCCTCGCCGTCCGCTCCGACGACCACGCCGGCGGCCGCCTCGCCGCCCGCCGCCTCCTCGACCTCGGCCACCGCCGCATCGCCTTCGCCGGGCCCGCGTTCTCGGCCACGGGCGTCGTGCGCCAGCGCTACGAGGGCTTCCGGCAGGCGTTCGCCGACGTCGGCGCCGTCTGGGACGAGCGACTGCACTGCGTCGCCGACACCACCCGCACCGCCGGCCGCGACGCGGGCCTGCGGATCGCCGCGTCGCTCCCCGAGGTCACCGCGATCGTCGCCACCGCCGACGCGCTCGCCGTCGGCATCATGGAAGGCCTTGCGGCCGCAGGGAAGACGGTCCCCGGCGACGTCTCAATCGTCGGCTACGACGACGCCGACATCGCCTCCTTCGTCACCCCGAAGCTCACGACCGTCGCCCAGGACCTCCGCGCCAAGTCCGCCGTCGCCGTCCGGCTCCTCCTCGACCGGCTCGCCGGCCGCCCGCGCCCCGAAACGGCCGTCACCTTGGAGGTGGCCCTGATCGAGCGCGGCACCACCGCACCCGTGAGACGGGCCGCTTAAGCCGAACCCGCGAGTCAAGTGTGCTTGACATCGACGGCGGAAGTCAAGTTTACTTGACTCATCGACGCGAGGAGGAATTCGTGGACACCCCCGAGACGACAGCGCGGTACCGGGTCTCGAACCGGAGGGCCGCGCAGCTCATGCTGTGGACGCTGGCCTGGGCGGCCTCACTCGCCGCGGCGAGGTTCGGGCCCGAGCGGTGGTGGGACGCGCAGGCGTCGCCCGCGGCGAGCTGGGTCGCGATCGGCGTCAACGTGCTGGTCGGCGTCGCCTGGGTCGTCGCGTTCGCGCGCTTCCTGCGGGCGCTCGACGACCTGTGGCGCAAGATCATGCAGGACGCCCTGGCGGTCACGCTCGGGGCGGGCTGGGTGGCCGGCTTCGCCTGGGCCGCGGCGGACGCCGCCGGCCTCGTCACCGGCGAGGTGAACCTCGCCCTCTTCCCCGTGCTGCTGGGGGCCGTCTACGTCGCGGCGGTCGCCGTCGGCTGGATCAGGTTCCGATGAGGAACCGCATCGCGGCGCTGCGGGCCGAGCGCGGATGGACGCAGGCCGACCTGGCGAAGCGCATCGGCGTCTCGCGGCAGTCGGTCAACGCGATCGAGACGGGGAGGTTCGACCCGAGCCTGCCCGTGGCGTTCCGCCTCGCCAGGCTGTTCGGCCTGGCCGTCGAGGAGGTGTTCACCGACGAGCAGACCGACGGGTGAGCCCGTGCGGGGCCGCCCTGCCCTCGATGGTCCGAGGGCAGGGCGGCCCCGCGCTAGGCGATGAGGTTCATGCCGTTCCAGCCGTGGGAGAGGACGACGGGCGGGTGGGTGAAGCCGCCTGCGCCGTTGCCGGTGTACAGCCGCATGAGGCCGTCCGACATCCCGCGGGCGACGAAGTCGGCGTGGCCGTCGAGGCTCATGTCCCCGACCGCGGCGAGGGCGTCCGAGTCGCCCCAGCCGCAGCCGACGCGCACGGCGTTCTTGACGCCGCCGGTGCCCTTGCCGCCGTAGAAGTACAGGCAGCCGTCGGTGCGGTGGACGGCGAGGAGGTCGGCGAGGCCGTCGTGGTCGAGGTCGCCGGCGGCGGTGATCTCCCGCAGCGTGTTCCAGCCGGTGCCGATCTTCACGCGCGAACCGAGGCCGCCGTTCCCGTCGCCCGGGTAGAGCCACAGGTCGCCGGTGGACCGTTCGCGTGCGACCACGTCGACCTTCCCGTCGACGTTGTAGTCCTGACCGGAGACGACGGTGCTCATCGAGTTCCAGCCGGAGCCGATCTGCACCCTGTCGCCAAGCTCGTCGTAGCCGGCGCTCGGATGGAGGTACAGTGCCCCGGTGGCGCTCTCCCGGGTGAGGAGGTCGGCGATGCCGTCGCCGCTCAGGTCCCCCGCCTTCTCGATCAGGTCCATCTCCGGGAAGACGCCGAGCAGGGGGCGCTCGCTGAGCCAGAAGCCCCTGCCGTTGGTCTGGTAGAGGTGCACTTCCCCGGTGGCGGACTTGCGGGCCACGACGTCCGCGTAGCCGTTGGCGTTGGCGTCGTAGGTGCGGTCGACGACGACCGAGGGCAGCCGGTTCCCTCCCCAGTCGGGCGCGATGAGCTCCGGCGCGTGCAGCGCCCCGCCCGTGGTCCTGAAGGAGTTGAGCATGAGCGCGTTGGTGCGCGAGTCGATCCCGGCCAGGTCGTCGACGCCGTCGCCGTCGGCGTCGCCGATCGCGGTCACCTGGCGGTACGGGTTGCCGGTCGCGTAGGGCCAGAAGCCCAAGTGCCACTCGGGCTCGAACTTGAAGAAGTCCTCGCCCGTGTTGAACGCGGGGTATGAGCCCCACGGCCCGTCCACGGCCAGCAGGGCCACCCAGGAATTCGGGTCGACGGTGCCGAAGGTGACCAGCGAGTTGACGGTGTTCCAGGCGGCGGTCGGGTCCCAGTAGTAGGCCTCGCCGAACTTCCCGTTCCCCTGGCCCGGGTAGAGGTAGAGCGACCAGGTCGATTTGCTGACGGCCCAGATGTCGATCTTGTCGTCGTTGTTGAAGTCGCTGCCCGCGGTGAACGTGCTGATGTCGTTCCAGCCGTGCCCGACGGTGATGCGGGACCCGAAGTCCCCCTCGCCGTCGCCGGGGTAGGTGTACAGGTACCCGGTCTTGTTGTCGCGGGCGAGTAGGTCGGGCTGCTCGTCGCCGGTGAGGTCGCCGGCCATGACGATGTCCATGCCGCCCCATCCGCCGCCGCGCGAGACGCCCCACTTGTAGGTCCCGTCGCCCTTGCCCCCGTAGAACACCAGGGACCCGTCTGACTTTCGGATCGCCAGGAGATCCTGGAAGCCGTCGCCGTCGTAGTCGAGGGAGGCGAGGCACTGCCCCTCCTCCGGGGCGCAGCTGCTCTGGGCGTGCGCCGCGGGGACCGGCATGAGCACCGCGGTGAGGGCCGCGGCGGCGATCCACGTGGCGGTGCGGCCCGCGGGCCGCAGTGGAAGTTTCCGGAAGCGTCGGCTCATGTCGCGCTCCTGCGCGAGAACGAGGGCCGAGAGGGAGTCGCGTGCGTGCACGGAGGGGGTTTTCGCATACCGTCCATTATGGGCCCGCAGAGGAGCGTCCGTCGAGACCTGTTCCGCGTGCGTTCTCGCGCGTCCGCCTACTCAGGCGGCGCTACCGGTTTCGCCGGGCCCTCCAGGTCCGGCGCGGCCGGAGTTCGAGGCTGGGGACGACCGGCGGGTACGGCGGGTACTGCTCGACCAGGTCCTCCCAGACCTCGTGCGGGATCGCGAGGCCGGCGTCGATCATCGCCGCGCCGTGCCAGAGCCCGATCCCCTTGAGCGCCTTGGCGGTAGCGCGGCAGATCTCCTCGTTGAGGAACGCGAACCGCTCCCCGGCCGCGTCCCGCTCCCGCACCGCGGCCGGATCGGTCGCGTCCTGCAGGCGGTCCAGCACGTCGCCGAGCCGCTCGCACTCCTCCACCAGCGCCAGCACCGGCCGGAACCCGGCGGCGATCTCCGCGTCGGTCGACTCGTCCACGGCCCACCCCTTTCGGGACGGACTCTAGCCGCCGGCCGCACCGGCCGTGCCGGTTCCCGCGCCGGCCTTCCGGGACGTCACTGCGGGGCCCGGCGCGGTCGGTCAGCGCGGCATCCGCGAGGGGAGGTCGTTGATCGTGCCGGTGAGGTCGTCGAGGGCGCGGGCGATCCGGTCGGCCTGTTCCGCAGTGGCCCGGGAGAGGGCGATCGTCGCCCACACCTCCGCGAGCTGCACGTGGAGATCACGCGCCGCCGGGTCCTGCTCGTTGGCGGCGGCGGAGGCGTGGGTCACGGCGTTCTCCTGCGCCTCGTTCCACGCCGGCAGTTCGGACTCGGGAGTGGCCACGGGGCACCGTCCTCTCATCGGGGGCTCTCTCCTGTCGGCGTACCCCGATACGGCGCTGCGAAGCGTGGACGCACACGAATCCGCTGCGGCGCAAGGCGGTACCGAAGGCGCTGAGCCGCTTCCGGTCGGACTGCCACCGATCGAGTCACTGCCCGAATGCCGCTCTTGCACGGGTTTCATAGACTGCTCGGCGGTGCGACCGCGGCGGTCCGCTGCGCGAGCAGGAGGTGCGGGTGCTGGAGCGCCGGACGGCGCGACTGCGCCGCGACGGACGCCCGTGCCGCCACCCGAGAGAATGAGGACGTCTGATGCCCAAGGCCGCCGCGATCCAGCCCAACGAGTGGGCCACGATCCACGACAACTTCGAGCCGTTCGACCTCCACGCGCTCAACCGGGTCGTGCTCGACTACGCGCACATCGAACTGGCCCTCGCACGGCGCTGGCACCGGCGCACGGCGGCGGGCCGCGCGGCGGCCGCGACCGGGTTCGGCCTGCGCGTCGTCGGCCTGATCGCAGCGGTGGGCACGGGGTTCGTCATGCTCGCCGGCGGCGCGGACGGCGAAGCGCTCCTGCCGGTGGCGTGGGTCGGCGCGATCCTCTCCTGCTACACGGTGCTGAGCATGCTCATCCCCTGGCTGCTGACGCCGTACCGGCAGTGGGACCGCACGCTGGTCGGCATCACGGTGATGGTGGCGGTGGCCGCGGCGGCGTCGCTCGCGTCGGCGCTCGCCCGCGACTGGGAGGCGGCCCCGAACTGGGCCGTGGCCCTGCCGTTCGCGCTGCTGCTGGCGGTGACGGCCGGCGCGCTGGTCGTCCACGCGAGGCGCAGGTCCACCGAGAAGCCCCCGGCCGTGGACGCCGCGTCGCTCACGCCGGAGGAACTCGACCTGCTGCGGCGGGTCCGCCGCAGGGCGCTGGTGATCCTGCGCTCCCGCAACATCGTCGCCTACGCCGACTTGGAGGGGTTCGCCGCCGCCCCGTTCGACACGGACGGGACCTGAACCGGAGGCACGGGCCTGGCCGCCCTCTACGCCGTCGCCGCGGGCTGGTTCGCCCACGGCGTCTGGGACGTCGCCCACCACCGCGCCGACGCCGGCGTGGCCCGGACCGGCGCCGAGTGGTGCGCCGTCGTCGACCTCCTCATCGCCGCCCAGCTCGTCCTCATGCCGCTGCTGCTCTAGCGCACTCCCCAGGAACGGCAGACCGGCGGCGGTAGACGAATGCGCATGCAGTCGCGCCTGCGAGCCATGGAAGACCGCACCGGCGGGGGCTTTGATGGGAACATGACGAACGCACCGCGCACCCCCCGCCCGGCCCGCCGCCCCCTGCGCACCGGGGTCCTGCTCCTCGCAACCATGACGACCGGCCTGACGGCGGGCGTCTACACCGACTGGTCGAACACCGTCATGCCCGGTCTGGGCGGCGTCGACGACCGCACCTTCGTGACGGCGTTCCAGGCGCTCGACGCGGCCATCATGAACCCGCTGTTCCTGGGCGTGGAGTTCACCGGCTCGCTCCTGCTCATCGCGCTCGCCCTGGTCCTCCACCTGCGCTCCGGGCAGCGCGCCGCGCTGGTCTGGCTGTCGGTCGCGCTCGCGGCCTACCTGGTGTCCGTGGTGATCACCATGGGCGTCAACGAGCCGCTCAACCAGCAGCTGCGGTCCGTCACCGAGTTCGGCGGCGACGCCGACTTCGCGGCGGCCCGGGCCCTGCTGGACGAGGCGCGCTGGACCGCGTGGAACACCGTGCGGGCCCTGGCGGTGCTCACGGCCTTCGGGAGCCTCGCCTGGACGCTCGTGATCCACCGGCGGCCCACCGCCGCGTGACGACGGCGCGAATCAGCCGAGATAGCCCCGCGCGCCCCCTCCGACGTGCAATATCGACAGCAGCGGCACGTCGGAGGGAGGGGCCATGGGACCGCGTGCATTCGCGACCGCGCCGTCGGCGCGGTCGTTCGCCGCCCCGGGCGCCGGGATCAGGGACGGGTGCTCCACCGTGCCCGGCCGGGACTGATCGGACCGGGCCGTGGAACGCCTGCCGCAGATGCTCGCGCTCCGCAGGACCGCGGAGCTCGGGTGGCTGCGCGCGCTCCCGATCATCCTCGTGCTGGTCATGGTCCCGCTGGACCTCGTGGTCCTCGACGTCCACCTGTGGGCCGTCATCGCGGCCATGCCGCCCCTCGCGGCCCTGGTGAACGGCCCGCGCACCACCGCGGCCGTCGCACTCACGGCGGTCGCCTCGTGCATCCTGCTGCGGATCACGATGAACCCCGGCGCCCCCGAGCACCTCCAATCCGAGCTCGTCACCGTGGTCCTCATCGGCGCGGCCAGCGTCCTGATCGCGTTCCTGCGCGACCGCGTCCTCGCGCGGCTCCTCAGTGTCGACATGGTCTCGCAGGTCGCGCAGCAGGCCCTCCTTCCGCGACTCCCCCGCCGCGTCGGCGGCCTCGACTGCGCCGTCCGATCGCAGGGGGCGGACGCCGAGAGCCCGCTGGGCGGCGACTTCTTCGACCTCATCGACACGCCGTGGGGCGTGCGGGCCGTCATCGGCGACGTCTCCGGGCACGGCCTGAAGGCCGTCGCGACCACCGCGGCGATGCTCGGGTCCTTCCGCGAGGGCGCCCTCGACGACTTCGACCTGCACGGGCTCGGGGTGCGCCTGGAGCGGCGCATGCGGCTGCGCAACGACGGCAGCGGCGGCTTCACCGAGGAGTTCGCGACCGCCCTGCTCATGGCCTTCCCCGCCGACGGCGGCTTCGTCGAGCTCCGCAGCTTCGGCCACCACGCCCCGCTCCTGCTGCGCGGCGCCGAGGTCGAGCCGATCCCGGTCCGGCCCGCGCCCCCGCTCGGCCTCCTCGGCGAGGAGCACCTCCAGACGCTCGCCGTGGGGCGGTCGCTCGAACCCGGCGACGTGGTCGTCGCGTACACCGACGGCCTCATCGAGGCGCGCGACCGCACCGGGCGCGAGTACCCGCTGGTGGAGCGCCTCCGCGAGCGGCTCGCCGCCGGCGAGGCGTTCCCCGGCCCGGCCGCCGTGGTCGACTTCCTCTTCGCCGACGTGCGCGAGCAGGGCTACCGAGTCACCGACGACATGGCCGTCCTCGCCGTGCGGGTCCGCCCGGCCTGAACGGCCCCGGAAACGCGGTGGCGGGCCGAGGGACCGGGTCGATAGGCGTGATCGACCCGGCCCCTCGGTGCCGCGGTTCAGCTCCTCCGGCGCGAGCCCAGGAGCATGACGGCCCCGCCGACCAGGAGTACCAGCAGCGCGCCCGCGGCGTACCGCAGGTCGGGGCCGGTGGCCGTCAGGGTCGGGCCGCTCCAGGTGTTCAGGACGGTCGCCTCGTCGCACGCGTCCTCGTCGCAGGCCGCGACGGTGAGCTCGCGGCCGTCCGCGCCGTTCACCGCGAACTCGGTCCGCTCGGCGCCGCCGTCCCCGGGTTCGGCGAGCACGCAGCGCGCCCCTGCGGGCAGGTCCGTGTAGGACGCGGTCCCGTCACCGGTCACGGTCCGCTCGGCCCCGCCCGGGATGTCGAACGCGACCCAGTCGCCGTCGACGTTCCGGGTGCAGGTGAGCGCGAACGTGAACTCGTCGTCCCCGTGGTCGCCGGCGCCCTCGCCGCCGAGGCGCTTGAGGACGGTGAGCCCGCCGGTGTCGAACCGGTTGGTCACGGTCAGCTCGGCCTCGTCGCGGAACGGGATGGTCGCCGACGCGTCGGAGACGGTCACCTCGCTCGCGCCGCCGGTCAGCGTCTCGGTCGCGGTGCAGACCGAACCGGTCGGCAGTCCTTCGTAGACGGCGGGCTCGTCCGGCCCGAACTCGCGGGTCGGACCGCCCGGGATCGTCACCGGGACGGTGCCGTTCTGACCGGTGTCGAAGACGCAGTCGAGGGTGACCTCGAAGGGGCCGGCGCCGTACAGGTCGGCGCCGTCGCCGGTGACCTCCTTGACAATCCGCAGGGAGCCGGAGGTCAGGACGTTGATCGCGTGGAACGCGACGGTGGTGCCGTCGCCGACGGTGACCTGCCGGGGCAGGATCACCGCAAGTGTGGCACCGCCCTTGCCGGTCTCCACGGCCGTGCAGGTCGCGCCGGTCGCGATCCCGTCGATCACGGCCTCCATCGGCTGCGTGCCGCCGAGGACGACCGATCCCTCGTAGACGGTCCGGGTGCCGGACTCGTCGTCGAGCGTGCAGGTGACCTCGATCGTGAACGGCCCGGGCGTGACCGGACCGGTGCCGGTCCCGAACACGTGCTTGACGAGCTTGAGCGACCCGGTCGTGTACGTGTTCGCGAGGGTCGCGGTGTTCGTCGTCGAGTCGTCGCCGTCGTTCGCCAGGACGATGTCGGCGGTGTCGTCGTCGACGACCACCGGGTCGCCGCCGTCGCCGGTCGCGGTGACGGTGACGTCGGCGGCGCCCTTGTCGTCGGTCTCGGTGACCGTGCACTCGGCGCCCGCGGGCAGGCCCGTGAACTCGACGCGCTCGCCGTCGCTCAGCTCGGCGGTCATCGGGTCGTCGGGGCCGTAGCCGTCGGCGTAGACCGGCTGCCCCAGGAAGGTGCAGTCGACCTGGACAGTGAAGGGCCCGTAATAGATCGGATTCCCGTCCTGGTCGACGGCCGCAGAGTCGACCCGCTTCTCCACGGCGAGAGCGGCGAGGTCGTAGGTGTTGACCGCGACGATCGTGAGCGGGTCCTCGTCCTCGCGGGTCACCGTCACGGTCGTGGCCGTGAACGAGGAGGCGCCGTTCGCGTCGTCCTCGGTGACGGTGCACTCGGCCCCGTACGGGAGGTCGGTGACGGTGACGGTCTCGCCCGCGGTGACGGTCTGGACCGCGTCGTCGCCGAGGTCCACATCGGCCTCGACGCGGGTCCCGATCGCCGACCGGCACTTGAGGTTCAGGATGAAGGTGTCGGGCGCGTACGCCGCGCCGTCGCCGGCGACCTCCTTCCTGATCGACAGGTGCCCGGTCGCGAGGGCGACGCCGACGCGCTCGCCCTCGGTGAGCGGCAGGTCCACCGTCGCCTCGGCGGGCCCGGAGACCGCCTGGCCGCCGACCGAGGCCGAGTTCCAGGCGATCGTGTCGGGGCCCTCCGCGGGCGAGTCGGCCGGCGCGGTCATGCGGAACTCGAACCCGATCGTCTCCAGCGGGTCGAACAGGTTCCCCTCGGGGAAGAACGCCTCGTAGCGGAGCGCCACGATGCTGTCGAGGATCTCGTCGGTGAACGCGGGCCCGCCGTGCTGGGGGAACGGCGTCCACGACTGGTCGGGGCAGTTGACGGTGCGCCCGCACCGCACGATCTCGTCGGTCCAGGACAGGAGCAGCACAGTGCCGGGCGGCACGGCCGTGGTCAGCCGCGCCGTGCCCTCGAACAGCGGCCGCCACTGGGAGCCGCGCTGGTTCTGGTTGATCGCGCCGGTGTCGCCGGGCTGCGGCAGCTCGTCGAACCCGACGACGTGGTTCAGGCTGAGGTTGCCCGTGTTGGTGCCCTCGAAGCGCCACCAGTGGTCGCCGCCGGGCTTGAGGATCGGGATGCACGGCTCCTTGTAGAACCCGGCCGCGTCGGGCGCGCAGCCCGCCGGGTCCGAGCCGTCCGAGGTGCGGTTGCCGAGCTCGTCGTCCTCGGCCCTGACGGTCTTCACCGAGCGCATCGACGCGGCCGACGAGACCGTGATCGAGGCGCTCGCCCGGCACTGGCCGGTCGCGGGGTCGAGGGTGTCCTCGCACTCGTCCCAGGGCCGGTCGCCGGTGACGCCGACGGTGTTCGCCACGACCGTCCCCGAGGCGACCCCGGGACGGACCGTCAGCTGCACCGTGATCGTGTAGGTCTGGCCGACCTCCAGGACCGAGCCGGCCGGGAAGGTGAAGACGATCTGCTCGACGTCGCCGGTGACGTCGGTCGTGACCTCGGCGGGGTCGGTCGGCAGGGCGGGCCCGCTCGGCGGTTCGGGTGCGGCGCCGTCGAGCGCGTAGGCGTACGCGCCGTCGCCGCCGGGATGGACGGCGGGGTCCCAGACGAGCTGGGCCCCGGTGGCGTCGGTCGGCATGACGTCGGTGACGACGGGGTCCACGATGGCCCGGTCGCCGGTGTTGGTGATCTGGAGCGTGTACGGGATCGTCGCCGAGGGGGCTTTGAGGCCGCCGTCGACGGCGCCGTCGGCGAGCTTGACGACCTCGACGGCGTTGACCGCGTGCCGGTAGAGGACCGTGGCCTGGGCGGTGTCGGTCGCGGTGACGGGCTGGCCGTTCACCTCGACCGCGCCCTGGGCGAGGACGTCGAGGTTGTTGGTGGCGACGCCCGCGTCGGTCTCGCCGGGTGCGGGGTCGTTGCCGGTCAGGTCGGTCAGGACCGGGCCGCCGGTGCGCAGTTCGTCGCGGCGCAGGAGTTCGACCGGGACGGCCTGGAGCGGCGTCGCGGGGTTCTCCCAGATCGCGCCGTCGGCGCGGGTGAAGGTGAACCGCAGGCCCTGGACGTCGGCGGCGGCGACGCCGTCGGGCAGCGCGAGCGCGGTGCCGGGCTCGCCGGCGGTCCAGGAGCCGCCGGTGACGGCGACGCCGGAGCCGGTGTCGGTGAAGGTCCCGCCGGTGAAGGCGTCGACCTGGACGCGGTCGATGGGCGCGGTGAACGCGAAGGCGCCGAAGCCGGAGAAGTCGTACTGGTTCCACAGCAGCGGCTCGTCGTCGGTGAGCGTCATCAGGTTCGTGCGGGTGGTGCCGCCGGGCTGGCCGGTGATCGACATGGTGACCGGCCCGTTCGAGGGCTCGACGATCGCGGCGGGGTCGAAGGACTTCCCGGCGGTGACGGTGAGGTCGATGTCGGTGAGCCGGATCGAGGCGTTCGCGTCGGCGGTCGGCGCGTCCTCGTCGGTGCCGCCGAGGTCGGCGACCTTGGCCCGCACGTCGTTGGCGACGGGCGAGTCGGCCGAGGTGACGGCGGCGCCGCCGTCGCGGTGCGTGGCGCGCAGGCGCAGGTCCATGACGAGGCCGGCGGTCGCGCCGGCCGCGATGCGGCCGTCGTGGGCGACCGTGATGCCGACGACGTCGGCGAGGTCGCCTTCGCCGAGCGCCAGGGCCTCGTCGACGGTGTAGGTCGCGGTGGTGCCGTCGGCGAGTGCGAGCGTCACGGTGGAGGAGGTCGCGCCGTCGGGGATCGTGATGCCGACGATCTGCTTGAGGTCGAAGACGTCGAACGGGTCGTGGTTCAGCGGGTCGGTGATCGTGAGTTCGTCGACCATCGCGGCGGTGCGGTTGACGGCGGTGATCGACACGCGGCCCGACGGGTAGTCGGCGGGGTCGGTGCCGGTCGGCGGGATGCCGAGCGGGCCGCCGGTCCAGTCCTTGGTGACGCCGACGTTGAGCGGGACGTCGATGATGAGGACGTCGTCGGCGCCGGTGTCGGTGACGACCTGGGTCCCGCCGGTGGAGCCGGTGGCGCGGGCGGTGTCGTGGACCAGGCCGGGCGAGCCGGCGACGTTGTACTCGCGGGAGCCGAGAACCGGGTCGGGGTCGGTCTGCGGGTCGCGGACCTCGTCGCGGATGCGGAAGGTCAGGCGCACGGTGCGGTCGTTGCCGCTGGAGCGGGACACGCCGTCGCCGACCTGCGGGAGGGTCGGGTCGGTGCCGATGCGGTCGGCGCGGGTGGGGCTCTCGACGTAGACGAGGCGCACGCTGGTGGTCGAGGCCTGCTCGTCGGCGGTGAGCGTGTACCCGGGGAAGGTGCCGTCGCAGGCGCCGGGGCAGGGGTCGTTCGCGGCCCGGACCCAGGCGGTGCCGTTCCACAGCTCGACGCGGTCGACCGCGTCGTAGGTGAGCCACGGGTCGTCGGCGGCGCTGATCGCGTCGATCGCGACGAGGTCGAAGGCGTTGAAGAACGAGTCGCCGACGGCGGTGGTCTCGGGGTCGGCGACGTCGGCGAGGACGACCTCGTCGAGGCCGGAGTAGCCGCCGGTGGACCAGTGGAGTTCGGCGTCGATCTCGTCGCCGGAGCGGGCGGTGATCGTCTTTCCCGCGCCGGGGGTCGGTTCGAGGAACGTCTTGTCGATCAGGTCGCCCTCGCCGGGGGTGACCGGGACGAGGTCGACGGTCGCGCAGGCGGGGTCGCTGTCGGCGCTGACGTCCGCGGTGGAGGCCGAGGAGGAGGCGCAGTCGGTGACGGGGTCGTCGGAGCCGGCGGCCGGGCCTGAGCCGTCGCGCAGCTGGTCGCGCAGGCCCGCTTGGAAGTTCGGGGAGACCGAGGTGCCGGGCGGGAAGCCGTCGGGGTCGGAGTAGTCGAACTTCAGGCCCTGGATGTCGCCTTGGAGGTCGGCCGGGATCGGGAGGTTGACGACGGTGGCGCCCTGGATGGCCTCGGCGCCGGGCAGGACGACCCACTGGGTGCCGTCCCAGTAGGAGATGGTGAGGGTGGCGCCCGCGGGGACCGCGGTCTGGGTGATCGCGGTGGCGTCGAAGCTGTTCCAGAACGGGTCGGGGTCCGGGTTCGGCGGGACCGTGGCCGGGTCCTGGACGACCAGGTGGGTGGCGTCGGTGGTGGAGGCGGGGAACGGCTCGATCTGCGCGGGCAGCTGGACGATGACCTTCTCGCCGGGGACCGAGTTGATCTCGGCCGGGCTGATGCGCTTGCCGACGTCGACGGCGAGGCGGGCGGCGAGGGTGGTGAGCGTGTCGGAGGCGGTGGCCGAGCCGGTGTCGTCGCCGTCGGCGACCTCGACGAGGACCTGGTTGTCGTGGACGACCTCGTCGTCGGTCTGGTCGGGGTCGGTGTCCACGGTGAACGGGAGGGTCGCCTGGGCCCCGGCGATGATGTCGCCGGTGAACACGACGGTGAAGCCGGTGACCGTCTTGCCGTCCGAGGGCGCGGGCAGGGTGTCGGGGTCGGTGGCCTCCAGGGTCTCGGTGGTGCCGTCGTCGTAGGTGTACGTGATGGAGGCGCCGGTGGCGCCTGAGGGCCAGGCGACGCCGTCGGTGAAGCCGGTGAAGGTGAGGCCGTTCTCGAACGGGTTCGCGGTGGAGGGGTCGGGTTCGGTGATCGTCATGGTGTCGACGGGGGTGCCGGCGTTGGTGCCGGTGAGCGTCACGGTGGACGGGTCGCCGGCGGCGACCGGGTCGGGGTCGAAGGTCTTGCCCGCTCCGGCGGCGACCTGGGCGGGGGTGATCGTGTAGTCGGCGTCCGCGTCGCCGGTGGCGGTCTCGCCCTCGGCGGCGGACTCGGCGGTGACGGTGTTGTTCACGACGGTCTGGACGTCGAGGTCGGACACGTTGTCGCGCTGCACGAGGTTGAGCTCGACGCCGGCGGTGCCGCCCGCGGGGATCGGGTCGCCGTTCGCGTTCGTGAAGGTGAGGCGCACGCCGCGCACGTCGTCGGGGTCGACGCCGTCGGGCAGGACCGCGTCGGGTCCGGGCGTGCCGGTGACCCAGGCGCCGTCGACCCAGACGTCGACCTGGACCTGGTCGGCGCCGTCGGGGAACGTCACGTCGCCGAAGCCGGTGAAGGCGAGGTAGTCGAACGGGTTGGGGCTGGCGGCCGGGTCGGTCGGGTCGGTGAGGGTGAGGGAGTCGAGGTCGCCGTTGGAGGCGTCGGTCGCGGTGACGGTCGCGGTGGTGGCGGCGCCGGGGCGGGCCACGGCCTGGTCGGGGTCGAAGGACTTGGCGGCGTCGACGGCGAGGTCGAGCGGGACCTGCGGGGTGACGTCGGCGGTGTCGGTGACCTCGTCGGCGTTGTCGGCGTCGATGGCGGCGGTGTTGGTGACGGGGATGCCGTCGGCGGAGTGCGGCAGGTCGGGGTCGACCCTGACCTGGATCTGGACGGTCGCGGTGGTCGCGGACGGCAGGCCCTGGGTGCCGTCGCCGAACGCCTGGTCGAAGTTCACGGTGACGGTCTGGCCGTCCGCCGAGGCGGTCGCGGAGGCGCCGCTGACCTGCGGGGTGCCCTGCACGATGAACTCGGCGGGGATGACGTCGGTGATGGTGGCGTCGACGCAGCCGGGTCCGAACGAGGTGCAGCCGACGACGATCGTGTACGTGAACGTCTCTCCGGGCTGGACGGTCTCGGCCGAGGCGGTCTTGGTGATGGACAGGTCCCCCGGCTGCTGCTGCGCCAGCGCGGGCGAGGCCGGGGCGATGAGGGTGAGCAGGCCCAGGCACAGTGCGATCGCCGCGGCCGCCGTCTTACGTCCGAACGACCGCATGCAGACCTCCGTGCTCGATGGACCGGCCACTGTGCCCGCTCCCGCGGCGGGCACGACCACCGGCACGGTATCACTCAAAGTGAGTGCTCGATTGCATTGTGTGCGTTCGGCCGGGTCTCCCCCACGCCGACCGACCTGGCCGCGGCGGTCGCCGCCGGGTTCGTCGGCGAGCGCGTCGGCGGCTGGCGCCGGGCTGCGCGCACGACCGGGCCCGCTTGCGGACCGGCCTATCATTGCGGCATGTCAGAGCCCCCGACCGACGCCCGCGTCAACCTCCGGCCGCTGCGAAAGCGGGCGATGATGACGCAGGAGGAGCTCGCCGCGAAGGCGGGCGTGGGCACGCGCACGATCCGGGACATCGAGTCGGGGCGGGTGCGGCCGCAGCCGCGGACCCTCCGCCTGATCCTCGCCGCGCTGGGCCTGGACGGGGCGGACCTGGCGGCGCTCGCCGCGCCGCCCGGTGCGGCGCGCGTCCCGGCGCCGGTGACGCTCCCGTCGGGCACGTCCGCGTTCACCGGGAGGGCCGAGTCCCTGGCGGCGCTCGACGCCGCGGCGGACGCCGGATCGCCGGTCGTCCTCACCGGGGTCGGCGGCGCGGGCAAGACGATGCTGGCGCTGCGCTGGGGCCACGGCAGCGGCGACCGGTTCCCCGGCGGCCGGATCTACCTGGACCTGCGCGGCTTCGGCCCGACCGGCGCGGTGCTCGACCCGGACGAGGCGGTGCGGCAGCTGCTCCTGTCGGCGGGGGTCGGCCCCGAGCGGGTCCCGGTCGACCCGGACGCGCGGATCGCCATGTACCGCAGTGTGATGCGGGGCGAGCGCCGCCTGCTGATCCTCGACAACGCGCGGGACGCGGCCCAGGTGCGGCCGCTGCTGCCGGACGCCGCGCAGGTCCACACGGTGGTGATCAGCCGGCGCGGCCTCGTGGCGCTCGCTGCCTCCCACGGGGCCCGGGTCGTCGAGATCGGGGCGTTCGACCGGGCCGAGTCGGCGTCGCTGCTGGAACGGCAGCTGGGGGCCGCGAGGGTCGCGGCCGAGCCCGAGGCGGTGGAGCGGATCGCGGACCTGTGCGCGGGTCTGCCGCTGGCCCTCGCGATCGCCGGGGCGCGGGCCGCCGCGCACCGGGACCGGCCGCTGAGCGCCGCCGCCGACGAGCTGGAGCGCTCGCGCCTCGACACGCTCGCCGTCGAGGACGACTCCCTCGACGTCAGGGCGGTCTTCTCCTGGTCCTACCGCGCGCTCGAACCCGACGCGGCGCGGCTCTTCCGGCTCCTGGCCCTCAACCCCGGGCCCGACTTCGCGGCCGAGGCCGCGGCCCGCCTCCACGGCGGCCCCGCGGCGGCGGCCGCCCGCGCACTGAGATCCCTTGTGGATGGACACCTGGTGGAGTCCGACGAGCACGGGCGCCACCGCCTGCACGACCTCATCCGGCTCTACGCCGAAGAGCTCCTCGACGCCGAGCCCGACCGCGGGGCCGCCCTCGACCGGCTGCTCGACTGGTACCTCCGCGGCGCCGACGCGGGCCGCGCGACCCTGTACCCGGCCATGATCGGCGTCCCGCTCCCGCCCGGCGACCGTCCCGAGTGGACGGCGGATGAGGCGGCCGCGTGGATGCGGGCGGAGTGGGGCAACCTCATCGCCGCGGCCGAGTCCGCCGCGGCCGGGAGCGGACCGGCCCCGTTCGCGTGGCTGCTGGCCGACGTCCTGCGCGGATACGCCTGGCTGAACATGCTCGGCTCCGACGGCGTGCGGCTGGGCCGGGCCGCCCTCACCGCGGCGGCGCGCGCGGACGACGCGCTCGGCCTCGCCGCGGCGGGGCTCGCGCTCGGCGCCGGGCTGATGCGCTCCAACCTGCTCTTCGAGGCGATCGAGCGCCTGCGCGACGCCGCCGACGCCGCGCGCCGCGCCGACTGGCCCGCCGGAGCCGCCTCGGCCGAAGGGAACCTGTCGGTCGCCTGCTACCACCGGGGCCGGATGCGGGAGGGCATCGGGCACGCCTACGCGGCGCTGCACGCGTTCCGCGAGATCGGCGAGAGCCGCGCCGAGTCCACCAACCTGAACATGCTGGGCCTCTTCCACTCCCTCATGGGCGATCTCGACACGGGCATCGACTACCTCGAGCAGGCGCTCAAGCTCACGACCGCGACGGGCAACGACCCGATCAGCGTCATCCTGCTCATCCACCTGGCCGAGATCCAGGTCTTCAGCGGCCGCCTCGACCTCGCCGCCGCCCGGCTCGACGAGGCGGCCGCGCTGCGGGGCGCCCGGATCGGCAGGACCGGCGACTTCGACGGCGTGCGGGCCCGGCACCTCCTGGCCCTGGGCCGGGTCGGCGAGGCGCGGGCGCTCGCATCGCACGTGGTGGAGGAGCGGACCTCGGACACCGACCACCGGGTCCGCGCGGCCGCGCTGGTCACCCTGGCGGACGCCTGCGACGCGGCCGGGGACCACGGCGAGGCCGTCGCCCTGTACGACCGGGTCCTCGCCATGACCGAGCACGAGGCCACCGTGTTCCACCGGGTCGAGGCCCTGGTCAACCGCTCCGGTGCGGTGCTGCGCACCGGCGACGCCGCCGCGGCCGCGGTCGCCGCCGCGGAGGCGCTGCGGACGGCGCGCGAGGGCGACTACCGGTTCCTGGAGGGCCGCGCGCTCAACGTGCTCGCCCGAATCGACCTGGAGACCGGGCGTCCAGAGCGGGCCGCCGACCGGGCCCGGGAGGCGCTGGAGCTCCACCGGGCGACCGGGCACCGCGCCGGCGAGGCCGAGTCGCTCCGCCTCCTCGGCGGGCGGTAGCGGCCGGTCAGCGCAGCACGGCCGCCAGCAGGTCGGGCCCCAGCCCCGCCAGGTCGGCCGTGTTGAGCGTGTACCTGACGTAGCGGCCGTCGCGCCGGGCGGCGAGGAGGCCCGCGCGGCGCAGGACCGCGAGGTGGCGGGAGACCTCCGGCGGCGTCAGCTCCCAGGCGTGGGCGAGTTCGCCGGTGGTGTGCGGGCCCCGGGCCAGCGTGCGCAGCAGGCGCAGCCGCACCGGATGGGCGAGCGCCTCCAGCCGGCGCGAGACCGTCTCCAGGGACACCGGCTCCGGCGAGTCCGGCTCGGCCACGGGGTACTGGACCACCGGCCGCCACCCCGGCGCGTACACCGCCACCAGGTGCGGGCGGCCGAAGACGCTGGGCAGGAACGTGACGCCGGCGCCGTCGGCTGCGGTCGCGGTGTCCTGGAGCTTGTCCACGACGATCGCGCCGCCGCCGGGCGCGAGCGCGACCGCGCCGGAGACCGACGCGAGCGCCGCCTCGACGCCCCGGCGCTGCAGCAGGTCGTGCTTGAGCCGCCGGTCCTCGGCGAGCCGCACCGCGACGCCGCGCCAGGCGTCGTCGAAGAACGCCTCGGCGCACTGCTCGAGGGTGTCGCGCACGCGCGCCCGCACGACGGCGGGGTCCGCGAGCAGCCGCTCGGCGAAGGCCTCCTGGACCGCGCCCCGAGCCTGGGCGAGCCCCAGGGCCCGGTCGCGGGCGCCCGCGTCGGCGAGCGGCGACGGACCGGCGAAGTGGACCCGGTTGCTGCCGCAGGTGGTGACGAGCGCGGCGGTCGCGTAGGCCTCGTCGCCGATCGCGTCGACGTCGTCGAGCTCCTCGGCAAGCGTCGGCCGGGGGCTCGCGGGGACGAGGAAGTCCGCTCGCGAAGAGCGCCAGAGGAACTCGGCCTCCTTGAGCCGGTCGGCCAGTTCCGGGCGCAGCCGGGACCAGACGCCGGAGGCCCACCCGGCGAGCTGCGGGTGGTGCGCGGGCTCGGCCAGCACGTGCAGCATCGCGGTCAGCTCGCCCAGCGGCGAGACGGCGAACCGCAGCCGCTCGGGCGGCAGCCCCCCGATGTCGATCCTCAACGCCATGGCCCCATTCTCGTCCGCCGCCGGTCCGGCCTCCTCGCCGGTTGACGAACACCGTCAATCGGCGCGCCCGGCCCGGGCGGCGGACGCACCGTTGACGCCATGCCGACCACCCTGCAGACCCGACCCCGCGATCTCGTCCGCGCCTCCGGCGGCCCCCGCTACGCCGCCGCCCTGGCCGTGGACGCGCTCGGCACCGGCCTCCTGCGACCTTTCCTGCTGCTCTACGGCATGACGGTGCTGGGCCTGTCCGCGCCGGCCACCGGGATCGCCATGACCGCCGGGATCGTCGTCGCCCTGGCGTGCACGCCCCTGGTGGGCCGCTGGCTGGACCGGGGCGCGCGCAGCGCGGTCGTGGCGGCGTCGATGGCGGTGCGGGTGCTGGGCGTGGCGCTGCTGCTCGCCGCCCCGGCGGGGAACGTCGAGATGTTCGCGGCCGCCGCGCTGCTCCTGGGCACCGGCAACCAAGCCTGGCCGGTCGCCCACTCGGCCGTCGTCGCCACGATCGCCCGGGGCCGCGAACGCGACGCCGCCCTCGCGGCGGGCCGCGCCCTGCGCAACGCGGGCATGGGCGCCGGCGCACTGCTCGCGATCGCGTTCCTGACCGGCGGCGCGACCGCCCTGCAGGGCTTGGCCGCCGTCACCGGGCTCGCCTACCTCGTCGCGGCGGCGCTGACCTGGTCCGTCCGCCTGCGAGCCGATCCGGCCGGCGGCGACGCCGGGGAAGGGCCCGCGGGGCCCGCACCGCGGATGCGCACGCTGCTCGCCGCGAACGTCGTCTACACGTTCTGCCTCAACGTGCCCGAGATCGCGCTGCCGCTGATCCTGGTGACCCACCTCGACGCCTCCCCCGCGTGGGCGGCGGTCGTGTTCGTGGCGAACACGGTCCTGGTGGTGACGCTGCAGGTGCCCCTCACGGTCCTGACGAGCCGCTACTCGCGGACCATCGTGCTGGCGTGGAGCGGCGCGGTCATCGGCGCGTCCTACCTCGGGTTCCTGGCGGCCTCGTCGCTGGAGCACGGCTGGGCGGCCCCGGCCGTCGCCGCGGTGTCGGTGGTCTGCACGATCGGCGAGATCCTCTACGCGGGCAGCGCCACCGCGCTCGTCACCGCGCTGGCCCCGGCGCGCGCGATGGGCCGGGCGCTCGCCCGGTTCCAGCTGTCGACCGGGTTCGGCCTCGCGATCTCCCCGGCGGTCGTCACCGCGCTCGCCGCGCACGGCCCGCTCGCGCTCTGGGGCGGGCTCGCGGCGGCCACGTTCGCGTCCGCGACCGCCGTCGCGGCCGAGCAGGTGCGCAGCGGCGGTCGGCGTCCCTAGCGGCCCAAGGGCTTCGGTGGCGCGGAGGCCATGGCGGGCCGCGTGCGGCCGTCCTCGAATCCGGCGACCGGCCTCGGCGCGTACGGGGCCTCCAGGAACGCCGCCTCCTCGTCGTCGAGTTCGAGGCCGACGGCGGCGACGGCCTCGGCCAGCTGCTCGACCGAGTCCACGCCGACGACGGGCGCGGCGACCGCCGGCTCGCGCCAGAGCCAGGCGAGGGCGACCTGCGCGCGCGTCGCGGACCGGTCGGCGGCGATCCGGCCGACGCGCTCGACGATCGCCCGGTCGGCGTCCTCGGAACCGGCGTAGAGGCGGTCGAAGAGCGGGTCGCCGTCGGCGCGCGCGGGGCGGACGCCCGGCGGGCTCGCGAGGCGCCCGCGCGCCAGCGGGCTCCACGGCAGGCAGCCGACGCCCTGGTCGCGGCAGAGCGGCAGCATCTCGCGCTCCTCCTCCCGGTAGAGGAGGTTGTAGTGGCCCTGCATGGTCACGAAGCGGGTCCAGCCGTGGAGGTCGGCCGTGTGCTGGGCCTTCGCGAACTGCCACGCGAACATCGAGGAGGCCCCAAGGTACCGGGCCTTCCCGGCCTTGACCACGTCGTGCAGGGCCTCCATGGTCTCCTCGATCGGCGTCTCCGGGTCCCAGCGGTGGATCTGGTAGAGGTCGACGTGGTCGGTGCGCAGACGCCGCAGGCTCCGGTCGATCGCCGCCATGACCGCCCTGCGCGACAGACCGGCGTCGTTGGGGCCGGGCCCCGTCGCGTGGAAGACCTTGGTCGCCAGCACCACCCGGTCCCGCGCGGCGAGGTCGGCCAGCGCGCGGCCGACGATCTCCTCGCTGGACCCGGCGGAGTAGACGTTCGCGGTGTCGAAGAAGTTGACGCCGGCGTCGAGGGCGGCGCGGATGACGCCGCGGCTCGCGTCCTCGCCGAGCGTCCACGGGTGCGGGCCGCGGCCGGGTTCGCCGAAGCTCATGCAGCCCAGGCCGATCCGGGAGACCTTCGTGCCGGTGGAGCCGAGTGGGGTGTACCGCATGATCCATTGTGCCTCGGCGACGTGGATCATGCCTGCTCGTCCGCCCCGGAGGGCCGGGAACCGCTCGCGTTCGGCGGTGTACTTCCGAGGGGGTTTGGGCTACTCTGGACAGCTACCCATCGCGCGTTCGGGAGGCCTCCGATGAGGATCAGCGACATTCTGAGCACCAAGGGATCGGCCGTGGTGACCATCCGGCCCGACGACACGGTCCGCGAACTGGTGGCGGCCCTGGCCGAGCACAACGTGGGCGCGCTGGTGGTGAGCGCCGACGGCCGCACGGTCGCCGGCATCGTCTCCGAACGCGACGTCGCCCGCGGCCTGCACGCCGACCCGCACCTCCTCGACGCGCCCGTCGAGCGGATCATGACCGCCGACGTCCACACCCGCGTCCTCCACGACTCCATCGAGGACCTCATGGTCCTCATGACCGAGCGGCGCATCCGCCACGTCCCCGTGGTCTCCGACCACGGCGCGCTGGCCGGCATCGTCAGCATCGGCGACGTCGTCAAGAACCGCATCGGCCAGCTCGAGTTCGAGAAGCGCCAACTCGAGGGCTACATCTCCGGCACCGCCTGACGGGCACCGCCGCCGGTCCCGCGACGCGAGTCGCCGGGGCCGGCTTCGTCGTGGCGTCGGCGCGCGCAGACGGCCGCGACGACTCGGCAAGCGCTAGCCGGAACCTCTGGGTCGCTTGGCGATCGAGTCGGGGCGGCGCACGGGTTGACTTACTAACTCTTATGGAGTTAGTTTGTTTGTCACGCCTTGACCGTCCCCCAGCGGGTCTGGGCACCCACCCCACAGGAGTTTCAATGATGAGACCGGTAGCGCGGCGTGCCCGCGCGTCCATGCGAGCGATAGCGGGTCGGGCGGTCGTCGCCGTTGCGGCCCTTGGAATGGCGGTGACGGGGCTGGTGCTTCCGGCCGCGGCGGCGCCGGTGGTGAGCGTCGACCGGTACCCGACCGGTGTCGGCGCGGACCTGTCGGAGACGCCGCGGAAGCACGGGATCGCCGTCGCCACGGCGCCCGCGGCAGGCGCGCAGGCGACCGGCGAAGAGGCGGGGCGCGAGTACTGGCGCACCGATGCGGCGGCGGGGGCGGAGCGCATCGCGCTGGACCTCGCCGACGAGTACACGGGCCGGCTCGCCGGGGCCCCGGGGTACCTGGTCGTGGACCACCTGGCCGGGACGGCCGTGGTCGCGTCCAGCGGGACCGAGACGCTCGACGCCGGTGCGGCAGAGCAGGACGGGGACGGCGACGGCTGGACCACCACCGTGGTGCCGCTGCCCGCCGGGACGCTCGACGCGGCGGACCCCGAGCTCGGAATCGCGGCCGCCGAGGGCGAGCTGACCGTCGCGTCGGTCCGCGTCGTCGTACAGGGGTCCAGTGTGGACCTCGGCCCGACGGTCGCCGAGCACGGGATCGCCGTCCGCGCGGGCGACGACACCGCCGGGCTCGTCACCGGGACCGACGGCGAGCGCGGCTACTGGCAGACAGGCCAGGGCCTGGGCACGAACTTCGTCTACGCGAACGTCTCGGACGCCTACGCCCGCGACACCGACGACCGCGTGATCGTCGACGCCGCCGTCCAGGCGGGCGGCGGCTCGATGTTCCTCCAGTACGACTCGCCGGGCGAGACCATCCCCGACATGTTCAAGCCGTCGACCAGGCACGAGCTCGGCGACGACGGGTCGTGGGGCTCCGCCTCGTGGCTGCTGGAGGACGCGATCCTCACCAACCGCTCCAACGGGTCCGACTTCCGCGTCTCGGTCGAGGGCTCCGCGGCGGACGTGCGGATCGACGCCCTCGCCGTGACCGTGGTGCCCCGCGAGATCGACCCGGCGGTCGGGCTGCGCGAGCTGGTCGAGCAGGCCGACATCGCGCACTACGCCGCCCGCGAGGGCGGCCGCGACGGGCAGTACCCGGCGGGCTCGAAGGCCGTGCTCGGCGAGGCGATCGGGGCGGCGCAGGCCGTGCTCGACGACGCCGGGGCGACCGAGGCCGAGATCGACGCCGCGATCGACGCGCTCCAGGACGCGCTGGAGTCGTTCCTCGCCGCCGAGGTCACGACCGACCTCGCGCGCGGCGCGGCGGCCACCGCGAGTTCCACCAGCGCGGGCGAGCCCAGCGCCGTCACCGACGGCACCGGATCGGCCTGGGTGTCCGGGCGCGACGAGGCGACCGCCTGGATCCAGGTGGACCTGGGCGAGGCGACGGCGGTCGACGAGGTCGTGGCGGACTGGAGCGGCGACTACGCGCACGTCTACCGCGTCCAGGTCTCCGGCGACGGCGAGGAGTTCAGCACCGTCGCGACCGCGGGCGCGCTCGGCGGCGGGCCGATCCGCACCCGGTTCGAGGAGACGGAGGCCCGCTACGTGCGCCTCGCGATGGACGAGCGCGCCTCGCAGCGAGGCGCTTACGGGCTCAGGGCGTTCGAGGTCCGCGACGTGGCCCTTGTGGACCTGGAGCCGCGCCTCGTGTCGACGGTGTTCGCGAGCGACGACGTGGTCGTGGCCGACCTCGACGTCACCGACTTCGGCGCCGACCCCACCGGCGCCGAGGACTCCACCGCCGCGATCCAGGAGGCGCTCGCCACCTGCCGCGACGCGGGCGGCGGCACCGTCTGGGCGCCCGCCGGGACCTACCGAGTGAGCGACACCCTCGAGGTGTTCGCGTACTGCACGCTGCGCGGCGACCACCGCGACCTCGACGAGCAGCCGCTCGGCGACCCCGGCGCCCCCGACGGGCTGGGGACCGTGCTCGAGGCGCACCTGCCCTCGGGCGACGACGGGCCGGCGCTGCTGCGCGTCGGCGGGTCGGCCGGCGTCGTCGGCCTGACCACCTACTACCCGGAGCAGGACGCCGCCGACCCGGTGCCGTTCGGGTGGACCGTCGAGATCCCCGGGCTCGCGTGGATCGGCAACGAGAACTACATGCTCGGCACGGTCGAGGACGTCACGTTCCTCAACTCCTACCGGGGCATCGGCATCTCGACCACCCGCAACGACCGCGGCGAGGGCCCCGGGGCGCAGGGCCACGAGCTCGCGAACGTGCGCAACGTGTCCGGCACCGTCCTGTTCGAGGGGGCGGCCGGGTTCAACGGCGCCGACGTGGGCGTGTGGGAGGACGTGCGCTTCGACAACGGCTACTGGGCCGGGGCGGGCGCCGCGTACGGCGCGCCCGACCGCGAGGTCCTGGACGCGTGGACCCGGGCGCACGGCACCGGCTTCGTGCTCGCCGACCTCGAATGGGACCAGTTCACGGGCCTCCACGCCGCCGACTACGCGGTGGGCATCAAGGCGGTCGCGGGCCCGCGGGCGTCGTTCACCGGCGTCTTCGTGGACGCCGAGATCGTCGACACCGGCGTCGCGGTCCTCGTGGAGGACTCCGACGAGCGGTGGGGCACCTCGTTCGCGTCGAGCGTCCTCGAAGGCTCGGAGGCCGCGGTGCGCAACGAGTCCGGCGGCTACGTCAACCTCACCGACACCGAAGTGGACGGCGCGGTCGAGGGCGACGTGCGCGTCCTCGACGGCCCGGACGAGGTCCCCGCGCTGACCGGCACGCGCACCGCGCCGCGGCCCGAGGAGCGCCTCTTCGACGTGACGGCCGCGCCCTACGACGTGCCGCGCACGCCGAAGGCGTTCTCCGACGTCGACGCGACCGCCGGCATCCAGGCGGCGCTCGACGACGCGGGCGAGGCCGGCGGCGGCGTCGTGTACCTGCCTGCGGGCTGGTACACCGTGCGCGGGCACCTCACCGTGCCCGCCGGCGTCGAGCTGCGCGGCGCCTCGGCGGTGCCGAACCGCACGTCGCTGGTGGAGTCCTCCGGCACCGTGCTCATGGCCTACGAGGGCCGGCAGGACGACACCGGCGAGGCGTCGATCGCGGCCGCGCTCGACGCGCCGGCCGTCGTGACCCTCGCGGGCGAGGACGCGGGCGTGCGCGGGCTGCGGGTCCTGTTCCCGGACAACAACCCCGCCGAAGGCGCCGTGCCGTACCCGTTCGCCGTGCGCGGCGACGCGCCGGGCGTGTACGTCGTGAACGTGGGCCTCGACAACGCGTGGAACGCGGTCGACCTCACCGCCGAGGCGGACGGGTTCCTGGTGCGGCGCGTGCTCGGGATCTTCCTCTCCGAGGGCGTGCGCGTCGGCGCGGCGTCCGGCGGCCTCGTGGACGGCGTGCTGTCCAACGGCAACGTCATGACCCGCAACGCGTACGGCCTGCCCGGATGGGTCGAGGAGGCGAACCTCTTCGCGCACGTCATCGACGGGATCAGCCGACAGCGCGAGGTGCTCGTGCGGGCGGTCGGGTCGCAGGACCTGGAGGTGCGCAACACGTTCGCGTACGGGTCGCACGACGGCATCGTGGCGAGCGACGGCGCCACGGTGACGGCGTTCAACCTCGGCACCGACAACCTCGGGCCGGGCGGGTACACGGTGGACGCCGATGCGTCCAGCGCGGTCGTCGTCGTGAACCTCATGCGCTACAACGGGACGACCAGCCGCGGCCCGGTCCTCATCGTCAACCCGATGGCGATCAACATGGCGACGGCGTCGCTGACGGCGGCGGTCGAGGGCGACGGGACCGCCTGGATCGAGGGGAACGAGGCCGCGCCGGGCCGGTACGAGACCGGCGGCGCGGTCACCGCGGCCGCCGAGGCGGCGCCGGGGTCCCGGTTCGCCGAGTGGCGCGACGGCTCCGGCGCGACCGTCTCGACCGAGGCGCGGTACGCGTTCGCACTGCAGGGGGACACGGCGCTCGTCGCGGTGTTCGCGCCCGCCCCCGAGACGTGGGTCGAGGCGGTGGCGGTGAGCGAGTGCCGGGGCCGCAAGGCCCACCTCGTGATCCACCTGTCCAGCACCGGAGGCGGGCCGCTCGCCGTCGCGCTGTCGTCCCCGTACGGGGACCGCCGGGTCGACGGGCTCGACGGCGGGGAGGACGCGACCCGGCAGATCCCGACGCGCTCCCGGTCGATCCGGGCCGGCGAGGTCGCGATGACGGTGACGGCCGCCGACGGCACGACCGGAACCGCCGTCCTGCGCTACGAGGCGGCCGACTGCCGCTGACCGAGCGCGCGGCCGGGCCCGCGGGGCCCGGCCGCACCCCAGCACCCGATCCGCCGCACGACGGCCGGATCGGTCCCGAACAACGACGAGAGGATCTCGATGATGAGCATTTCCCGACGTTCCTTCCTTCTCACCGCGGCGGCCGCCGCGACCGCCGCGCTCCCGGCCGGCACCGCGGGAGCGGCGAGCCCGCCCGGCGACGTCGTCGGCAAGGTCACCACCGGCTACCAGGGCTGGTTCGCGTGCCGCGGCGACGGCGCGCCGATCGACCTGTGGTGGCACTGGGCCCGCCAGGCGGACCGGGCGCCCTCGATCGACAACTCGGCGATCAAGTCGTGGCCGGACCACCGCGAGTACGCGAGGACCTACGGCACCGACTTCCCGCCGCTGGGCGACGGGCGCCTGGCGCACCTGTTCTCCTCCCACGACCGGCAGACCGTGGACGTCCACATGAGATGGATGCAGCAGCACGGCATCCACACCGCGGCGCTCCAGCGGTTCAACCCGTTCGGCGCGGAGGGCCCGACGCGGGACGCGGTCACGGGCCATGTGCGCGCCGCCGCCGAGGCGGCCGGCCGCAAGTTCTACATCATGTACGACGTGAGCGACTGGCTCCAGATGCGCACCCAGATCACGCAGGACTGGGCCGAGAAGATGTCCGCCCACACCGCGTCCTCCGCCTACGCGCGCCAGAACGGGAAGCCGGTGGTGGGCATCTGGGGCTTCGGCTTCAACGACCCGCAGCGGCCGTTCAGCCCGCAGGAGTGCCAGGAGGTCGTCGACTGGTTCAAGAACCGCGGCTGCTACGTCATGGGCGGCGTGCCCACCTGGTGGCGCACCGAGACGGGCGACTCGCGGCCGGGCTTCGCGAACGTGTACCGGTCGTTCCACATGCTCTCGCCCTGGCTGGTCGGGCGCATCGGCACCGCGGCCGGGGCCGACGACTTCTACGCCCGGGCGACCGTCCCCGACCTCGCCGAGTGCACCCGCCTGGGCATCGACTACCAGCCGTGCACGCTGCCCGGCGACCTCCAGGAGGGGCAGCGCGCCCACGGCGACTTCATGTGGCGCCAGTTCTACAACCACGCCCGCGCGGGGGTGTCCAGCACCTACATCTCGATGTTCGACGAGTACAACGAGGGCAACCAGATCGCCAAGACCGCCGAGTCGGCCGCGCACGTCCCGGCCGGGTCGGGCATCCGCGCGCTCGACGAGGACGGCGTCGCCTGCTCCTCCGACTACTACCTGCGCCTGACGAACGACGGCGGCCGAATGCTCCGCGGGGAGCTGCCGGTCACCGCGACCCGTCCGACGCCGACCCGGATCTGATCCGGGAGGCGTCCGGACGCGCCGCCGGGCGCACCCCTCGAGGGAGCGCGGTGCGCCCGCCGGGCCGCAACCTCCGGGCCCTCCGGTGCGTTGTGCATGCATCAGCCGCCTCGCCGCCGGGCGCCCCGCGCCCCGGCGACCGCACCGGGAGAGTCCATTGCGCACACCCTTCCACCGGATCCGACGCGCCTCCGCGGCCCTGGCCGCGGTCATCGCGGCCGCCGCCGCGGGCGTCGGCGCGTTCGCACCGCCCGCCGCCGCCCAGGACGCGTTCGCCGACTTCACCACCGAGAACCTGTCGTTCTCCGATGTGGAGCCCGGCGCGGTCGTCGAGTTCGCGCCGCGCACACTCCAGAACAGCGCCTACCCCGACGACATCGTCGCCCTCGCCGTCACGTTCGCGGCCCCGGCCGGGGTCGGCGCCGGCATCGACGGCGCGACCGTCCTCGCCCCCTGGGACAACTGCGGCCCGGACCTCTCCATCCCCACCGGCGCCTACCACTGCGTCTTCACCGAGTTCGAGAACCTGCCCGGCACGGTCTTCGAGTTCTCCGAGCCCGTCGGATACGAGGTCGACGCCGGCGCGCCCGGCCCCCTCGCCGTCTGCGGATGCGGCTACACCGTGTGGGGCATGACCGAAGAGGTCATGGAACGCGACTTCGGCGAGCCCTGGTGGGACCCCGGCTCGGCGAACCTGCTGTCCCTCGTGCCCGCGGCCGACCAGGACGCGCCCGAACCCGACGACGTCCCCTCGCAGGGCGACCTCGTCATCGAGACCGCCGCGCGGATGTTCGACCTCGCGATCGAGGGCGCCGTGCTCTCCGGCGACCAGGCCGAGGTGACCGTCCCGGTCGAGAACCTCGGGCCAGCCGACGCGATCAACCGGGGCAACGGAGAGATCGACCCGCCGTACCAGGTACGCGGGCGGCTGCCGGACGGCGCCGCGCTCGTCGCCGTCGGCGTCCCCGACGGGGGCCCGTGGAGCTGCGCCGATGAAGCCGAGCTCGCCGGGCTCCACGAGGCCGCCGGCGACGGCACCTCGCTCGACCGGTTCGACTTCGTCTGCTACTTCTGGCGGCTCGACGCGACCGAGTCGTTCGACGTCGCGCTCACGGTCGACCTCGCCGACGCGACCGGCGGGTCCGGCGCGGTCGAGGTCGCCGCGCTCTACCGCGGCGTCGACGGCGTGAACCTGGACGCCGACACCGCGAACGACACCGCCGAGCTCACCGTCGACCGGCCGGCGCTGCCGGACACCGGGACCTCGGTCGTGGTGTTCGTCGCGGCCGCCGCGGGCGCGGTGGCCCTCGGCGTCGTGCTGTTCCTCGCCTCGCGCCGCCGCAAGGCGCCCGCGGAGGACAGCCCCTAGGAGTCCCGGAGGGCCGCCACGGCGCCCGGGTCGCCCGCGAGGTCGACCTGGGCGATGCCGCGGCGGCCGCTCAGGTAGAGCAGCAGTTCGACCGGCTGCCCGGTGAGCACGGCCCCTCCGGCGCCGAAGCGGCGCGCCGGTCCGCCGGGGACGCGCAGCTCGAGGCCGTGGGGGCGGATCTTCCGAGCCGCCTGCCAGCCGGTGAGGCGGGCGGTCCGCCACGCGAGCGCGTCGAGGTCGGGCCGTCCGGTGCGCGGCGCCAGGCCGTTGGCACGGCGCACGTCCTCGTGGTGGATCAGGAACTCGGTGCCGTTCAAGAGGGTGCGGAGCCCCGGGACGCGCCACGGCAAGGCCGGGGCCCCGGCGCGCAGGCGCTCGATCAGCGCGGGCAGGCCCTTGGCCTTCTCCCCCGCCATCCGCCGCTCGCCCCAGCGGGAGAAGTGCTCGCGCAGCACGAGGTGCGCGGCGAGGTCGAGCGCGGTCCAGCCCTCGCACAGGGTCGGCACGTCGGGTCCGACCTCGGCCAGCAGGTCGCACAGGGCCTCGCGCTCCAGGGCGTCGACCGGCCGCTCTCCAGTGGTGCTCATTCGTTGCCTCCCGTCGCCGTGGCCGCTCTCGCGGGCCGCATTGAACGGTAGTCCACCAGGCCCGGGTCAGCCGACCCAGAAGACGAGGACGGCGAGACTCGCGGCCGCCCCCGCGAAGCAGGCCGCGGCGGCCTTCGGACTGGGCTCGGCCGTCCCGGAGGTGCGGCCGCTGAGCATCGACTCGAGCTGCTCGCGCAGCTCCGCGTTGAACGCCAGGCCGGCCGCGAGGATGAGGACCGAGGGCAGGGCGTACACGAGGGTGTAGCCGACGAGGACGGCCAGCGCGGCCGGCGCGGCGGCGTCGGCGTCCGCGAGGCGTTCGACGGCCAGGACCATCGGGAACGCGTTGGGGAGGTCGCCGAGGGTGGCGAGGACGCCGAACGGCAGCGCGCTCCAGGCGTTCACCCAGGCCGGCAGCGTGTAGCCCCGGCGTTCGCGCGGCCGGAGCCGGCGCACGCCCATGACCGCGAGGGCCGCCGCGAGGGCGGCGAACAGCAGGCGGCGCACCCACAGGCCGAACCCGTCGAGCGCGGACTCGGCGAACGACAGCCCGAGGTAGAGGGCCGCGGCGATCGCGAGGAACGACGCGGCCGCCCCGAGCATGAACGCCCAGCCGGTCGGCGCGGGCCGCTTCGCGCCGAGCAGGATCACGATGACGATCCAGATCGTGGTGGCGTTGACGGAGTCGAGCAGCGCCAGGCCCGTCAGGCCCCACAGCAGGCCGCCGGTCACCGGGCGCCGGTCCCGGGGAGGGACGCGTGGACGCGGAGGCCCGGGATCGCCTTGCGGTGGAAGGGAACGGACTTCTGACCCACGGTGCGCTCCAGTGACGGGGGACGGACCGCCCCAGCCTACCGGCGGGCCCGCCCCGGCCCCGCGTCCCGTCACGCCGACCTGGGGTCGAACCGCTCATCCGGGTCGCGTAGCGTGAGCCCGACCCAAAGATCAATATGAACAGAAGCGCGCTAGGGGATTCCCAGGCGCAAGGGAGTCGTGTCCGCAGGACCCGTCTCACCGTCACGGCAGTCCGTCTCGCACCGCCTTCTCGTTCGGCAGCACCGCCTTCGCGGCGGTGCCGTCGGGCTCGGCGCGGGACGGACGCGGTACCACTGGTGACGCGGACGAGGACCATCGATGCACGACCGCTCCGACCGCCCACCGGATGCGTACGACCTGCTCCTGCCGCTGTTCGGCGATCTCGCCCGGCTCGCCGGCGACGATCCCGCCCGCACGCAGGTCCGCGAGCGCCTCATCGTCGGCCACCTGCCGATCGCCGAGGGCGTCGCGCTCCGGTTCGCCGGCCTCGGCGCCGACCCGGACGCCCTCCTGGAGACCGCCTCGGTGGCGCTCATACACGCGATCGACCGGTTCGATCCGGCGGAGGACGGCGACTTCCTGGCATTCGCCGTCCCCGCGATCACCGGCGAGGTCCGCCGCCACTGCCGCGACACCGCCTGGCCCGGGCGCTCGCCGCACCGGTCCCGGGCATTGCGGACGGTCGTGGGCGCGGCGGCGGCCGAGTTCGAGCGGGAGCGGGGCCGCCCGGCGACCCTGGCCGAGCTGGCCGAGCGCCTGGGGATCACCGAGACCGAGGCGGCCGTCGGCCTCACCGACCCGCCGAAGGGGCGCTGAGGGCTCCAGCGCCGTTGGAGGAATCCGAGAAGATTACCGGCCCGAACCGGACACGGGGGCGCACGGTGTTGTGGAGACCCCACAGCGATGGCACGAACCGGGGAACCGGGCGGTTGCGGGCCGCGGCAACACTGGCCCCATGAACGATGCAGCACGCACCACCGCTCCCGCGTCCCCGGTCACCGCGTTGTCGGCGATCCTCTGGGGGCTGGCGCCGATCGCCTGGCTCGCCGCCTTCTTCACCTGGCTGTTCGTCTCGGCGGACGCGATGGACTCCGGCGGCAGGACCGCGGTAGGCGACGCGGTGGCGGTCGTGCTCCTGGGGCTGCCCGCACCGTGGCTGCTGTGGGCCTCGTGGCGGATGCCGCGACCGCGCTTGGACGCCTACCTCGCTGAGGCCGGGGCGCTGGCGACCATGCTCGCCTCGCTGTACATCGCGACCCTGAACTACATGATCAGCCCTCCGGCGGGGCCCGGCCCGATCGCGCTCACCGTCGTGTACCTCGCCGGCGCCGCGGTGCTCCTGGCGGCCGCCTGGCCGCTGCCGGGCCGGCGCATCGCCTACGGCACCGCGGCCCTCGCCTGCGTCGTCCTCGGCGTCGGGTTCCGGATGGGCGAGGAGGGCAGCCTGTTCCGCCTGGACATCGGGTTCCTGACCCAGGACGAGTTGTTCGCGGCGGTCCTCCTGGGCCTGCCCGCGGTCGGGGCGGTGCTGGAGGCGGCCCGGTGGGCGGTCGGCCGCCTCCGGGCCTAGCGTCCGCATATTAGGGTGTGGCCCATGGGTTCGTGGGGCGTCAAGGCGCTGGAGAGCGACGAGGGCCTGGAGGCGCTGGCCCTGGTCGAGGAGGTCGCCGGCGGCCGGGAGCGGGTCACGGCCGATGAGCTGGTGGACGCGGCCCGCGAGGCGGGGCTGCTGGGCCCCGACCCCGCCGAGGACGAGTACCTGTACGACATGACCGCGCTGGCGCTCGCGGAGATCGTCACCGGGGACACCGCGCAGCTCGCGGACCCGGCGTTCGGGGGACGGTGTTCGCGCCGACCCCCGCGGGCGTGGCAGTGCTGGCCGCCTGGGTGGCGCAGCTGCGCGACGGCCCGGAGGACCGGGAGTTCCGGGAGCTGCGGTGCGGCGACCCGCGGCAGGTCGCGCACGTGGCGGCCGTCCTCGAGGCACTGGGCCGCGTCCGCTAGGACGCGGGCAGGATCACTCCGCCCCGCACCCGCTGCGGGCCGGGGGGAGCGCCGCGGCGGTCAGGCCGCGGTCAGGCGCGCGGTCCACTGGGTGCGCAGGGCGGTGAACATGGGCTTGCGCGACGGCGACTCGGCCAGACCGCCGTGGAGCATCGCGGTGATCGCGGCCGCGGCCGCGGTGCTGTCGGCGGCGCTGACGCCCTCGGTCACCATGTCGAGGACCTCGTCGGCCGCGGCGGCCACGAGCTCGGCGTCGCCCTTGCGGGCGGCGCGGGAGAAGTCGACCGCGAGGTCTTTGTCGCCGTTGATGTTCCGCGCGGCGCACGTGTGCATGCGCTGCCCGTACCCGGTGCCCTCGATCCAGCATTCGGCGAGGTAGACGAGCGTCCGGGCCGGCTGGTCCCACCGCAGGTCGCGCTCGAGCAGGGCCGACAGCGCCGGCAGCTGCCGCGCCTGGGGATAGGTCGACTGGAGGACCGCTTCGGCGTCGGCGTCGGTGAGGTATCGATAGGTCATAGATAAACGGTAACCGGCCCGGTCCCGGCTGCCGCGCCTCGCCCGAGTTATCTACCTCGCCTCTGCCGCATTTCGCGCGTCCGGTGAAGTGAGACTCACAACCGGAGGTTCCGGCGGTGTCCTCCCATACCGGTGCATCCGGGACCGGCGCATGCCAATGTACGATCGTACTATGACTGTGACCGACCACTTCGCGGGCGACGACCGCACCATGCGGGAGCGGATGCTCGCCGGGGACTACTACCTCGCCGACGACCCGGACCTCGCGCAGCGCGCACGCCGGGCGAACTCGCTGGTCGACGCCTACCAGCGGGCGTTCTTCGCGGACGAGGGGGACGCGGGCGCGATCCTCGCGGAGCTGGTCGGGAAGCTCGGGGAGGGCGCGTTCGTCAAGCCGCCCCTGGCGGTCGACTACGGCGAGCACCTCCACATCGGGGCGCGGACCTTCGTGAACTCCGGGCTCACCGCCCTCGACGTGGCCGAGATCCGCATCGGCGAGGACTGCCTGCTCGGCCCCAACGTGCAGCTGCTGACCCCCACGCACCCGATCGCGCCGGGACCGCGGCGCGACAAGCTCGAGGCGGCCAAACCGATCACCATCGGCGACAACGTGTGGCTCGGCGGCGGCGTCATCGTCTGCCCGGGCGTGTCGATCGGCGACAACTCGGTGGTGGGCGCGGGCTCGGTCGTCACCCGCGACGTCCCGGCGAACACCGTCGCCGTCGGCAACCCGGCCCGGGTGATCCGCACGATCGGCGAGGACGATGCCTGAGTCCCCGGCGCCGCGGCGCTACGACCCCGGCCGGCGCGAGCACATCATCGCCGCCTGCCTCGACGTGATCGCCGCGTCGGGCGTGGCGGGCACCTCGCACCGCAAGGTCGCGGCCGCCGCCGACGTGCCGCTCGGATCGATGACCTACCACTTCACGGGCATGGACGAGCTGCTGCGCGAGGCGTTCGAGCGCTTCGCCCGCGAGGGCAGCGACCGTTTCGAGGCGTGCCTGGCCGGCGCCGGGACCCGCGAGGAGGCGAAGGCCGCCGTCGCGGCGATGATCTGCGGCGCCGAGTCCGACGACCGCCGGAACCTGGTGCTCGCGCACGAGCTCTACACGCTCGCGGCCCGCGAACCGGCCTTCCGCGCGATCACGAACGCCTGGATGGCCCGCAGCCGCGCCGTCCTCGAACGGCACTTCGACCCGCTGACGGCGCGGCTCCTCGACGCGCTCGTCGAGGGCATGTCGATCCACCGCACCCTCGACACCGAGCGCCAGGACGCGGCGATCGTGACCGAGGCCGTCGAGCGCATCACCGGCTGACGGGACCGGCCGCGGCCCTGGGGGCCGTCGAGCAGGCGGCGGCGGTGCCGTTGCGGCACGGCGACCCTCGGTGTCGGACCCGTCCGACGGCACCGCAAGTGCGTGCGGTCCCCGCCCGCTCAGCGGAAGCGGGGACCGCCGCGTCCGCTGCTACGCGCCGGGGAACGTCCCGCCCGCCTGGCCGCGGACCGCCGCGGCCACCAGCGCCTCGACGCGCGCGGTGGGGACCGGGTCGGCCGGGACCGCGGCGAGCCACGCGAAGAGCGCCTCGCGGTCGAGCCCCTCGGGCGCCGGGCCCGGCGAGTAGGGCTGCACGTAGACCGGGGTGCCCGGCTCGGAGCGCCAGCTGTCGGCGAGGCTCCCGGTGTCGACCGCGTCGAAGCCGAGGAGGTCGAGGAGCGCGGCGGCCTCGGCGTTGGCGGCGGCGTCGTCGCCCGCGATGGGCAGGGCGGAGCGCTCGGGCGAGCCGGAGGGACGGGCCAGGTTGGCGATGCTGAAGAACGCGAGGTTGTTGAACGCCTTGACGACCCGGGAGTGGGCAAGGTGGCGCTGCACGAGCTCGCTGGTGGTGCGCTCGTTCGCGTCGAGGACGGCGATGCGGCCGTCGCGCTGCGGGTAGTAGTTCAGCGTGTCGAGGACGGTCTTGTCCGCCAGCGCCTTCGCGGGGAGCGTCTCGTAGGCGTTGAGCGGGATGGTGGCGACGACCAGGTCGCCGGCGAGGGCGGCGTCCTCGGCGGTGGCGGCGCGGGCGCGGGGCCCGAGTTCGGCGACGAGGTCGGCGAGGGTCTCGGGGCCGCGCGAGTTCGCGATGACGACGTCGAGGCCGGCGGCGACGGCGAGCCGGGCGAGGTTGGAGCCGATCATGCCGGCGCCGATGATGCCGAGCGTGCGGGTCATGGTGGAGCCTTCCGGGTAAGTGGGAGTCGAATATCATTTCCTTCGGGGGCGACCGTAGCACAAGTGGGAGTCGGCTACCACTTGCTAACATGAGGAGATGACCACCGATCGGACGTTGCGCGCCGACGCCGCGCACAACGCGGGGCGGCTGCTCGACGCCGCGCAGGAGGTCTTCGCCGAACTCGGCCCCGACGCCCCCCTCAAGTCCGTCGCCGAGCGCGCCGGGGTCGGGCCCATGACGCTTTACCGGCGCTTCCCGAACAAGGAGGCGCTCGTCCGCGCCGCGCTGGAGCGCAGCATCAGCGAGCGGCTGGACGCGGTCACCGAGCGCGCGCTCGCGGCCGACGACCCCGAGCGGGGGCTGGTCGCGCTCATGGAGGCGACACTGGAGATGGTCGACCGCGAGCGGCACCTCCTGGCCGCGGCGACGAACGCCGGCGTGCTCACCGCCGACGTCACGGCCCCGGTCCTCGGCCCGATCGCGCGCCTCACCGAGCGCGCGCAGGCGGCCGGGCGGGTCCGCGGCGACGTCACCGCCGACGACATGGCCCGGATCATGGGGATGCTCACGAACGTCCTCTGGGGCACCGAGCCGGGCACGGGCGCCTGGCGCCGCTACCTCGCCCTCATGCTCGACGCGCTCCGCCCCGACCGGGCCGGCCCGCTCCCGGCCGCCGCCGCCCCGTGCGACCACGCCGCGGACTGCCTGCCCGGGTCCTAGGGGCTGCCCTGCGGATCAGGGAGCGGCGGCGTCCGAGTCCGCTCCCCCGCTCGCCGCGGGCTTGAGGTCCTAGTCCATCGACTCGGGGCGCTTGCCGTGCCGTTCCTCGTAGGCGGCCCTGATGTCGCCCGCGTCGGCCTGGCCGTCGCGGAGGCGGACGAGGTGGGGCACCAGCCAGTGGAGGTCCGCGGCGTCGAACTCCGCGGCGAAGAGCGGGTTCAGCCCGGTCCCGTCGAGCACGCTGCGCAGGGGGACGCGCCCGCCCGAGTTCACCGCGTGGGGGCCGAGTGAGAACGAGACGACGGAGTTGGCGCCGGCCGGCTGCACGCCGATCTCGACGGGGTGCGGCCACGGGCCCGGCCCCGTCCGCGCGACCACGATGAATCGCGGGGGTGCCGGTCGCCGCTTCGCCATCGGGCCATTCAACCACGCGCCCGCCCCGGCCCGCTCGGCACGGCGGGCGCCGCGACGGTGCCGAATCGGGTCTGACCTGCACGTTTCCGGTGTACCCCAAGGACATTGCGGGGGCCTGCCCTACCGACATGGGCGGGTTCTCTGCCTAATGTCGGATTGGTCAGCCGTGCCGAGAACGACAGAAGCAGAGCCCCCCGATGACGCAGCGAGTCGCCGCTTCCCCGCCCCCGCCCGCCGAGGTCCGCCGCAGGCCGGCCACCGTCCGGATCGCCGCCTGGAGCGCGACCCACCCCTGGAAGGCGATCGGCGCATGGGTGCTGTTCGTCGCCGTGTGCTTCGGCGCGGGTGCGGTCGCGGGCACCGAGCGGGCCGCCTTCTCCGACTACTGGATCGGCGAGGCGGGCGAGGCCGAGGAGATGGCCGTCGCGGACGGCGTCGCGGCCCCGGCTGTCGAGCGGGTGCTCATCACCTCGCCGTCCGGGGACCTCGACGCGGCCGCCGCCGAGGCCGCCGCGGCCGAACTGGTCTCGGGCATGAGCGCGCTCGACGAGGTCGCCGACGTCGCCGCACCCGTGACCGCCGCCGACGGGGACGCGGTCATGGTCGCGGTGACGATGTCGATGCCGTTCCACGAGGCCGTGGACCACCTCGACCCGCTGCTGGCCGTCACCGCCGACGTCCAACTGGCGCATCCGGACCTGGAGATCGCCGAGACCGGCAGCAAGTCGATGTCGGTCGAGCTCGACGCCCAGCTCGGCTCCGAACTGGCCGGCGTGGAGCGGTTCACCCTCCCGGTGACCCTCGCGATCCTGTTCGTCGTGTTCGGGTCGCTCCTGCTCGCCGGCGTGCCGCTGGCGCTGGCGGTGACCTCGATCCTCGCGGCCATGGGCCTGTACGGCCTCAGCTCGCACTTCTTCCCCGACGCCGGGGGCGCGGTCACCAGCGTGCTCGCGATGATCGGCATGGCGGTAGGCGTGGACTACTCGCTGTTCTACCTCAAGCGCGTGCGCGAGGAGCGCCAGCGCACGGGCGCGGACGGCGGCCTCGCCCCCGCCATCGAGGCGGCGGCCGCGACCGCCGGGCGCACCATCGTCACCTCCGGGCTCGCCGTCGTCGTCTCGCTCGCGGGCCTGTACCTGGTCGGCGACGTCATCTTCTCCTCGATCGCCACCGCCTGCATCATCGTGGTCGCGATCGCCGTCGTCAGCTCGCTGACCGTCCTCCCCGCGCTGCTCGCGACGTTCGGGCGGCGCGTCGACGGCGGCAGGCTCCTGCGCCGCAGGGCGTCGAGCGGCGAGAACCGGCTGTGGACGCGGATGCTCCGCCCCGCGCTGCGGCGCCCGGCGGCCACCGCCGTCGTCGGCCTGGTCGTCATCGTCGGCCTCGCCGTCCCCGCGCTCGGCATGACCACGAGCGTCGAGGGCAAGGAGACGTTCCCCAAGTCGCTCGGCACGATCGCGACCTACGACGCGCTCACCGAGGCGTTCCCCGACACCGGCGTCGCGCACACGGTGATCGCGCGCGCGGACGCCGCCGAGGCCGACGCCCTGGCCGCGGCCTTCGCCGAACTGGAGGCGCGCACCCAGGAGAGCGACCTGTTCGCCCCGACCGCGGCGCCGCGGATGCGCGTCGCCGAGGACGGTTCGACGATCGCGATCGACCTGCCGGTCCCCTACCCGACGAGCGACCCGCGGGCCGCCGAGTCGCTGGAGCTGCTGCGCGGCGACTGGGTGCCCGCGACAGTCGGCGCCGTCGACGGGGTCGAGTTCGCCGTCTCCGGTGAACCGGCCTACGCCGCCGACTACTCCGGCCACCAGTCCGCGCGGCTGGTCTTCGTCCTCGCCTTCGTGCTCCTGGCGACGCTGGTCGTCATGCTCGTGGCGTTCCGGTCGCCGGCCGTCGCGGTCCTGAGCACGGTCCTGAACCTGCTGTCGACGCTGGCCGCGTGGGGCGCGCTGGTCCTGGTGTTCCAGGGGACGTGGGCCGAGGGGCTGCTCGACTTCGACTCGCCCGGGTTCATCGGCTCGCGGGCCCCGCTCATGATCTTCGCGATCCTCTTCGGACTGTCGCTCGACTACCAGCTGTTCGTCGTGAGCCGCATCAGGGAGGCCGCCGGGCGCGGCCTCGCGCCGCGGGAGGCGATCGCGCAGGGCATCCTGTCGTCGGCGAGCGTGGTGACCAGCGCCGCGGTGATCATGATGTCGGTGTTCGCGGCCTTCGTGTTCATCGACCGCATCGAGATGAAGCAGCTCGGGTTCGCGCTGGCGCTGGGCGTGCTCCTCGACGCCGTCGTCGTCCGCGTCATGATGCTGCCCGCGCTCCTGGCCGTGCTCGACCGCGTCGGCCGCTGGCCCGCGAGCTGGGCGCCCGCCGCCGGGGAGCCCGCGGTCCGCGCGTGAGGACGGATCTGTGACGGGCCCTGGTGTGATGGGCCGGTCGTGGCGCGGCCCGGGCGGATGAGCCCGGGGCGCGCCGGAGCCGCTCGCACCCGGAGACGCCATGCAGCCCTTGTCCCCCACCGATCCCGACCGCATCGGCCCGTACCGGGTCTTCGCCGAGCTGGGGCGCGGCGCGATGGGGCGGGTGCTGCTGGGGGCGGGACCGGACGGGCGGCTGGTCGCGGTCAAGGTGATCCGCGAGTGGCTGGTGGAGGACGCGGAGTTCACGGCCCGGTTCCGCGAGGAGGTGCGCCGGTCGCGGCAGGTGAGCGGGCTGTACACGGCCGCGGTGCTCGACGCGGGGCCCGAGGACCGGGTCCCGTGGCTGGCCTCGGAGTTCCTGCGCGGTCCCACGCTCGACCTCGCGGTCAAGGCCGCCGGGCCGCTTCCCGAGGCCGCGGCGATCCGGCTGGCCGCCGGCCTCGCCGCGGCGCTGGAGTCCGTCCACGCCGCCGGGGTGATCCACCGGGACCTCAAGCCGGGCAACGTGATCCTGGAGGCGAGCGGGCCGCGGGTGATCGACTTCGGGATCGCCCGCGCGGCCGAGGGCTCCGACCTCACCCGCACCGGCGCGCTCATCGGCACACCGGGGTTCATGTCGCCCGAGCAGACGCGGTCGCAGCCGCTGACGGCCGCCTCTGACGTGTTCTCGCTCGGATCGGTGCTCGTCATGGCCTGCACCGGGACCGGGCCGTTCACGGGCGCGTCGACGCTGGACACGATGAACAACGTCGTCCGCGCCGCGCCGGACCTGGCCGGCGTGCCCGACCGGGTGCGCGGCCTCGCGGCCCGCTGCCTGGCCCCCGAGCCCGGCGACCGGCCGACCCCGGCCGAGCTCCTGGCGCTCATCGGGCAGGTTGCCCCCTCCGCCCGGCCCTGGCCGGACGCCGTGGGGGCCTTGGCCGACGAGCAGCAGCGCGAGATCGCGCGGCTCCTCGACGGCGACGAGGCGGGCCGCACCCTCGTCGACACCGGCCCGACCATGGTCACGGACCCGAACCGGCCCGCATGGGTCGTGACCCCGGCGTCCGGTGACGGCGAGCCAGCCGGCGGAGCGAGTCCGGTGCCGAGCCCTGTGCCGGTGCCGACGCCACCGCCCCGGTCCTCGACGCCGCCGAGCCCGCCGCGGCTCCCATCCCCGCTGCCGCCGCACGTTCCGGCGCCGACCGGCGCCGCCAAGACAGCCCTCGGCGCGGGCGCGGCGGCCCTGGTCGTCTGCGCCGCCGTCGCAGGCCTCATCTGGTACGGCGCGGACCGGGACGACGAGTACGCCCCCTCGGTCTCCGAGACCGAGTACGTCGAGGACTGCCTGGACGCCGGGTACGACGAGGAGGCGTGCGAGGAGTCGTGGACGAACGACGTCTCCTCCACCTGGACCGGGGAGCTCCACTCCGACGACTCCTACGGCGAGACGTATGAAGAGGAGACCTACGAGGAGGAGACGGACGAGGCGACCTCGTCGGAGCCGAGCCAGGCCGACGTCTACATCGAGGAGTGCCAGTGGGACGGCCACAGCGAGTCGGAGTGCGAGGCGTCGTGGACGAGCGACCCCTCGTACACCTGGACCGGGGAGCTGTACGGGAGCTCCGACCGATCGGTGTACATCGACGAGTGCACTGACGACGGCCACAGCGAGTCCGAGTGCGAGACCTCCTGGACCAGCGACACTTCGTACACCTGGACCGGGGTGCTGTACGGGACCTCCGAGAAGGACGTGTACATCGACGAGTGCACCGGCGACGGCCACAGCGAGTCCGACTGCGAATCGTCCTGGTATGCCGACCCCTCCTACACCTGGACGGGAGAACTCTTCTAACCTCCGAGAGGCTGACCGCGGCAACACCTCCGCCACTTCTCGATGTCCAGAAGGGACCAATCGTGCCTCGATACCACGTCAGCGCCACGACCTCCGCCCCCGTCTCCGCCGTGTGGGCGCTCCTCGTCGACGGCCGCGCCTGGCCGCGCTGGTCGACGGGGCTCGACGAGCTCGTGGTCGAGCGCTCGTCCGGGCTCGGCTCGGACGGCCGCGACGGGGTCGGCGCGGTCCGCGCCTTCCGCACCGGCCGGACCGTCACCGGCGAGCGCCTCACCGAGGTCGTGGAGGACGAGCGGATGGCGTACGAGGACGCCTTCAACGTCGCCATGAAGGACTACCGCGCCGCGATCGAGCTGGCGGCGACCCCCGAGGGCGGCGCCCGCATCGAGTGGCACGGCACCTGGCGCGCCCGCCCCGGCATCGGCTGGCTGACCCCGCTGTTCCTCCCGGCCGTCATGCGGCGCATGGCGAACGACCTCGCCTCGTACGCGCAGCGCCTCGACTGAGACCCGGCCGGCGTGCCCCGATCGGGTGCGCCCGCGGCGCGGCTCTGGTACAGGTAAGTGTCCATGGAAGCGGACGGAAGGGGTTTCGACGTGGGGACGATCGCCGTCACCGGCGCCACCGGTCAACTGGGGTCGCGGGTGGCCCGGATGCTCGCCGAGCGCGGGGAGCCGCAGCGGCTCGTCGTGCGCGACCCGTCGCGCGCGCCCGACCTCGACGGGGCGGAGGTCGCGGTCGCGTCCTTCGAGGACGGTCCGGCGCTGCGCGCCGCGCTGTCGGGGGTGGAGACCCTGTTCATGGTGTCCGCGCACGAGAGCGCGGACCGGATGCCCGTGCACCGCGGCGTCGTGGCCGCCGCCGCGGCCGCGGGGGTCGAGCGCGTCGTCTACACCTCGTTCATGGGCGCCTCGCCGCTGGCGACGTTCACCTTCGCGCGCGAGCACTCGCTGACCGAGCAGCTCATCGTCGAGTCCGGGCTGCGCCTGACCGCGCTGCGGAACTCGCTGTACGCCGACATGCTGCCGCTCTTCGTGCAGGACGGCGAGATCCGCGGTCCCGCGGGCAGGGGCCGGATCGCGTGGGTCGCGCGCCGGGACGTGGCGCGGCTGGCGGTCGCGACCCTGCTCGACCCCGCGCACGCCGACCGGATCTACGACGTCTCCGGTCCCGAGCCGCTCGACATGGACGCGTCGGCGCGCGTCCTCGGCGAGGTCACCGGGCGCGAGGTGCGGTACGTCCCCGAGACCGACGAGGAGGCCCGCGCCTCCCGCGCCGGCGCCGAGGAGTGGCAGATCGACGGCTGGGCCGGGTCCTACAAGGCCGTCGCCACCGGCGAGACCTCGGTGACCAGCCACACCGTCGAGCACGTGACCGGCGAGCGCCCGTGGACCCTCGAGGAGTTCCTGCGCAACGAGCCGGAGTCCTGGCGGCATCTGGCCTGAGCGCCAGGCGCGGGCGAACAGCGCCGCCGCCTCCGGTAGGGCAGGCGGTACCGCCGGGGCGGGGGTTCACAGGATCGTTTGAAGTCGTTGCAGCGCATACGGTTCGATGATGAGAAGCAGACTGATCCCCGCCGCCGTCGCAGCGCTCGGGCTCGTGGGCGCGCTCACGGCCGTGCACGTCGCCTCGGCCGACCCCGCCCGTCCGGGCCGCGGCCTCGACACCGGACTCCTGGAGGACCGCCTGGAGGCCCTCGGCGACCTCACCGCCGGGTCCGTCGTGGTCGAGGTCCGGGACGGCCGCAGCACCTGGAGCGACGCGACCGGGCGGCGCGACCTCGACGACGACGCGCGCCCAGCGAGGCCGGGGGACCGGGTCAGGATCGGCAGCGTCACCAAGTCGATGGTCGCCGCGGTGGTCCTCCAACTCGACGGCGAGGGCGCGCTCGACCTCGACGACCCGATCGACGAGTACCTGCCGGGGGTCCTCCCCTACGACACGCAGCCGACGGTCCGCCAGCTCCTCCAGCACACCGCCGGCGTCCCCGACTGGGTCCAGGTCGCCTACCCCGGTCTGGCCGAAGGGGACCTGACCGGCGTCGAGGAGGACTACCGGACCGTATACGAGCCCGAGGAGCTGATCGCCCTCGCCACCGCGGAGGACCCGCCGTTCGGCCCCGGCGAGGGCTGGTCGTACTCGAACACCGGATACGTGGTCCTCGGCCTGCTGATCGAGGACCGCACCGGCCAGAGCCTGCGCCGCGCCCTCGACGAGCGCGTCTTCGAGCCCGCCGGGCTCGACGACACCGACCTCCCCCGCCCCGGCTCGTCGGGCGTGCGCGGCCCGCACTCGGTCCCCTACATCACCACCGGCGACCCGGATGCGCCGTACTTCGACGCGACCGCGACGTCCTACTCCCAGCTCGGCGCCTCCGGCGGCGTCGTCTCCACAGTGGCGGACGTGAACGACTTCTACGACGCGCTCACCGACGGCACCCTGCTCACCGCCGAGCAGCTCGCCGAGGCCGCGCGGTTCACCGACACCGGGGAGGGCTACCGGTACGGGCTCGGCCTGGGCGGCGTGCGGCTCGGGTGCCCCGGCGACCCCGAGGAGGTGTTCATCGGCCATGTCGGCGACGGCATGGGCCACCTGACGCAGTCGTTCCACTCCTTCGACGGCGACCGCCAGATCACCGTGTCGTGGAGCCTGGACGACAAGCACGGCCACGAGGACCCGGCGGCCTTCGGCGAGGCCCTCGGCGCCCTGCTGGCGGCGGGGCTGTGCGAGGGCGCGGCCTGACCCGCTGCGCGGTCGCCGCGGTCCGGCCGGGCCGGATCGCGGCGGCGCGACGGTCGCGGGCCGCCTCGACGAGCCCGCCGTCGCCGACTCGTTCCTGCGCAGCACCAGGGCCGTCGTCGGCCTCTGAGGGCCGCGGGGCCGGAGGGGGTCCGGCCCCGGTCGTCGGTCAGCGGTACCAGCCGTAGAAGCAGTTCGTCGGCCCGCCGTCGTAGTAGGCGAAGACGGTGCGCCAGGTGTTGTACGGCGAGTTGCCGGCGTTGATGTTGTTCATGCCCGGCCGCGCGCAGAAGTGGTCGTCGTCGCCGAAGACGTGCTCCACAGTGAGCATGACGTTGCTCCCGCCGCAGTGGTTGTAGTCCTGGGTGCCGTCGCCCTGCCAGCCGCAGGGCGCGGCGTGCGCCGGGGACGCCAGCGCCATGCTCCCCGCGGCCGCCAGGGCGGCGGCCGCGAGCAGGGCCGCGGTCTTCTTGGTCCTCATCGGATTCGCTCCTTCTCGTCGGATGACGCCAGCAGGCTAGCACTGGACATTTCAGACTTATCCGGAGGAATGACTGACTGTCTACAACAGGCGGTTGCGGCGGCCGCCGGTGCGGCCGGTGAGCCGGGCGGGGATCGGCGACTTCGAGCGGAAGAACTTCAGCGGGCTGGAGCTGACGGCCTCCTTGTAGGCGACGGCGGCCCGGCCCGTGAGGTACCAGCGGCCCGGGGTGTCGTCGGGGTTGGTGAACTGGATGACGGCGTCCCTGCGGCCCAGCGAGACCGGCTGGTGGAGGTAGCCGAAGCGGAAGGGACGGGGGTCCTTGCCGCGCAGGAGCCGGCTGACCGACTCGGCGGTGTGCGCGGCCGAGGGGATGCCGCTCTGGCAGGTGCCGTGGACGGTCCCGTAGGCCTGGCGGATGGCGGCGGCGTCGCCGATCGCGAAGACCTCGGGGTGGGAGACCGAGCGGAGCGCCGCGTCGACCTCGACGCGGCCGTCGGGGGCGACCGCGATGCCGGCGTCGGCGGCGAGCCGGGCGTAGGCGACGCCGGTGGTCCACAGTGCGACGTCGGTGGGGAGGCGTTCGCCGCCTTCGAGTTCGACCGCGCCGGGGAGGACGCGGGCGACGGCGGCGCCGGTGCGGACCTCGACGCCGAGGCGGTCGAGGGCCCGTGCGAGGTGGGCGCGGGCCTTCGGGCCCATCATGGCCCCGGGTTCGCCGCGGCTGAGCAGGCGGACCTTCATGCCGGGGTAGGCCTCGGCGGCCTCGGTGGCGGCCTCGATGCCGGTGAGGCCGGCGCCGCAGACGGTGAGGACGCCGTCGGCGTTGCGGCGCAGGGCGTCCGCGAAGGCCGGGTCGTCGATGGCGTAGGCGTTCGCGACGCGCGGGGTGGCGCTGCCGACGGCGTAGACGAGGAGGTCGTAGGCGAGTTCGCGGCCGTCGTCGAGGACGACCGTGCGGCCGCCGGGGTCGATGCGGGCCGCGCGGCCCTGGACGAAGGCGACGCCGGCGGGGGCGAGGAGGTCGGGGATGCGGTGGGCGCCGAGGTCCTGGCCGGCGGCGGCCTGGTGCTGGCGGAGGCGCTCGTCGAAGACGTCGGTCGGGTTGACGAGGGTGACGCGGGCGGTCTTGTTGCGGCGGGCGATGCCGTGGGCGGCCATCATGCCGGTGTAGCCGGCGCCGAGGATCAGGATGTCGTTCATGCCCCAAGGACGGGCGCGGCCGCGGCAACGTGAGGTGGTGTGACCACCGTCATGATCATTGCTGGAGGGCGCCGAGCTTCTCGGGGTTGGAGACGAGGTGGATCTCCTCGACCGCGCCGTCGACGAGGTGCAGCATGATGGCCGCGACGGCGGTCCGTCCGGAGCGGACGACGATCGCGGGTCCGCCGTTGACCTCGGCGAACTCGATCCTCGGGTCCCCGGGCATGCGGCCGGCGAAGGTGATGAGGGAGCGTGCGACGTGGTCGATGCCGACGACGGTGCGGCGCGGGGCCGGGGCGAGGCCGCCGCCGTCGCAGACGAGGGCGACGTCCGGGGCGAGGACGCCCATGAGCGCGGCGAGGTCGCCGCCCGCGCAGGCGTCCATGAAAGACACGGTGGCGCGCTTCCTGGTGACCGGGTCGGTGTCGTAGCGGCGGCGCTTGGCGTCGACGTGCTCGCGGGCCCGCTTCGCGGTCTGGCGCACCGACTCCTCGCTGCGGTCGATGACGCGGGCGATCTCGCCGTGGGAGTAGCCGAAGGCCTCGCGGAGGACGAACACGGCGCGCTCCAGCGGGGACAGGGACTCCAGGACGAGGAGCATCGCGGAGGACACGGTGTCGGCCAGCGCGAGGCCGTCGGCGGGGTCGCCGCCGGTGGGCACGGGTTCGGGGAGCCACGGGCCGACGTACGAGACGCGGGCGGCCTGGGCGCTGCGGAGCCGGTCGATGGCGAGCCTGGTGGTGACGGTGACGAGGTAGGCGGTCGGGTCCTCGACGGTGGCCGCGTCGACGCGGTGCCAGCGGATCCAGGCCTCCTGGACGACGTCCTCGGCGTCGGTCACGGTGCCGAGCACGCGGTACGCGACCGCTTGCAGCAGTCCCCGCCGGTCCTCGAACACGTCCATGCCGCAAGCGTATCGAGCGGTGCGCGGCCGCAGGTCGGGCGGTCGCCGCCCCTCCCGCGCCTGTCCGATTTGCGGGCGGGTCCTATGGTGCTGAGCGAAAGCACCGAACACACTTCTCACACACAAGAGGCTGGAGAGCGATGAGCGACTACGGCGACACCGCGAACGACACGTTCGCAGCGGACGACTACGAGGCCGACGCGAGCGAGTCCTACGGCACGGAGGACGGCGCCGGCTACGACGGCGCCCCGTCGGAGGACCCGTACTCGGACGACGACGTCTACACCTCGACGGTGGACACCGACGCCGACGGCGACGGCATCAACGAGTCGGCCTCCGTCGACTACGACGGCGACGGCTACGAGGAGACCCTCGAGTCGGACTTCAACCGCGACGGCTGGGTCGACCAGGTCCTCACCGACGCCGACGGCGACGGCGTGGCCGAGGAGGCCCTCCTCGACACGGACGGCGACACGTACATCGACACGATCCTCACCGACGCCAACGAGGACGGCGTGGCCGAGGTCGTGGAGGTCGACACGAACGGCGACGGGTACATCGACGAGGTCTCCACGGACTACGACCAGGACGGCTTCATCGACGACGTGCAGAACTACTAGGCACGGCCACAGCGGCGCGGCGACCCGACCCTCCGGGCGCCGCGCCGTTCGCGTTCCCTCCGGCCCTCATATTTGACAGCATGTTGTCATCATGGTAGTCTACTGTCATACCGAATCGCAGTCGTTCGGCGATCACAGAGGAGCGGAACATGGTCCAGCACGTGCACACGGCGGTCTACGACACGATGGCCGACTGGGAGGTCGGCTTCGCGACCGCGCACATCAACAACGACGAGTGGCAGGTCGAACCGGGCCGGTACCGGGTCGTCACCGTCGGCGCGAGCCGCGAACCCGTCACCAGCATGGGCGGGCTGCGCATCACGCCCGACATCGCGCTCGACGACCTCTCCCCCGCCGACAGCGCCATGCTCGTCCTCCCCGGCGCCGGCACCTGGCTCACCGGCGACAACGCGCCGTTCGCCAAGGCCGCCAGAGCGTTCCTCGACGCCGGCGTCCCGGTCGCCGCCATCTGCGGCGCGACCGGCGGGCTCGCCGCCGAGGGCCTCCTCGACGACCGCCGCCACACCAGCAACGCCCGCGAGTTCACCGAGGCGTTCGGCTCCAAGGGCGGCGACCTGTACTGCGACGCGCCGGCGGTCACCGACCGCGGCCTCATCACCGCCTCGGGCACGGCCCCGGTCCACTTCGCCCGCGAGGTGTTCGCCGCGCTCGGGCTCTACACCCCCGAGGTGCTCGCGTCCTGGTTCAAGCTGTACGGCCTCAACGACCCGGCCGGCTACTACGAGCTCGCGGGCGGGGCCGCGTGACCGCTCGGCAGGACCTGCTCTCAGGGCTGGCGCTCACCGTGTTCAAGCTCAACGGCCGCTTCCTCGACGTGGCCGACGCGCTCGCGGTGCCGGTCGGCCTGACGGCCGCGCACTGGCAGGTCCTGGGGGCGGTCCTGGAGTCGCCGCTCTCGGTGGCCGGGATCGCCCGCGAGATGGGCATCACCCGCCAGAGCGTGCAGCGCATCGCGGACCTCCTGGCCGCCAAGGGGATGGTCGAGTACCGCCCCAATCCCGCCCACAAGCGGGCGAAGCTCGTCGCGCCCACTCCCGAAGGGCTGGAGGCGGTCCGCCGCATCGACCCCGCCCACGCGGCCTTCGCCGACCGCCTGTGCGGCGCGCTGGGCGACGACCGCGCGGCGGAGGTCCTGGACGCCCTGCGCGACCTGGCGGGGGCGCTGGACGCCCTCCGGGCGGAGGACGGCCCGGGCTAGCAGGAGGCCGTCAGGCTCGTCTGCGCCTTGCGCACGGCCTGGCGGATCTCGGCGGCCAGGCCGTGGCGGCCGTCGTCGCCGAAGAGGTCGGTGCGCATGAAGGTCAGGCCCCGCACGCGGCCGAACCGGTCCACTGTGGCGCGGCAGAGGCGGGTCGCGGAGTAGGCCTCGCAGCGGTAGGCGTCGCCGCCGCCCTTGCCGGAGCCGATCTCGGGGAACGTGTCGTGGCGGCCCAGCTCCCTCGCGCGGGCCCAGCGCTGCTTCTCGGCGTCGACCCACGCGCGGATGACGGCCTTGCCGATCGCGCTGCCGCCCAGGCGCTCCACGCCCCGGTGCAGTTCGAGGACGCGCAGCCGGCCGTCGAGCGCGAGCGTCAGGGAGGCCGCGTACTGGGCGTCGGCGCCGGTGAACTGCGGGGCCGCGCCGCGGTCGCCGTCGCCGCCCGCGGTGACGAGCCGGCGCGAGGCCGACTCCACGACCAGGGCCGCCCGCGACCGGAACCCCGGGTGGAGCTTGGCGATCTCGCGGATGACGAGGTGCTGGGCGGTGAGGAACTGGCGCGGGTGCATGCCGCCGCCGTGGCCGCCCTCGCCTCGCAGGACGCGGCTGACGCCGCCGGCGTACTGGGGGTGGCGGGCCGCGACGGCGTCGATGAAGTCGAACACCGCGTCGTCCTCGGGCTGCTCGCCGAAGTGGTGGGTGAAGGCCGTGTCGTACACGCGGCTCACCGTGTCGCAGTAGGCGAGCCGCTCGCGCTCGGGGAGCTCGCGGTACGCGGTGCGGGCGTCGCGGGCGCCGGTCTGGATGTACGAGGCGAGCGCGCCCGGTCCGGGCACGGGTCGGGGCATCGGGGTCCTGGTTCTGGCGAGGGCGGCGGGCCGCCGCGGGGCGGGGGATGCGCCGAGTGTACGAAACGGCGCCAAGGCCTCCGGGCGCGAGCGCGGGCCCGGTCAGCGGTCGGCGGTGAGGGCCGCGGCGAGGGCGTCGGCGAGTTCGGCGGCGAGGCGGCCGTCCGGGTCCAGGTCGGGGTCGAAGACCGTGATCTCGAACCCGGCGCACCGCTCGGAGGCCAGCAGCGGGGTGAGGAGGGCCCCGAGCTCGGCGTAGGAGAGGCCGCCGGGGTTCGGGGAGTCGACGGCGGGCATCACGGCGGCGTCGAGGACGTCGGCGTCCATGTGGACCCAGAAGCCGTCGAGGCCGGTGCGCTCCAGCCGGTCGAGGGCCGCGGCGGCGGTCGCGGCCGGGCCGTCCGCGCGGAGCCGGGCGAGCGGGTGCACCTGCGCGCCGAGGGACTCGAGCTCGGCGGTGTACTCGTCGTCGTCGCGGATGCCGAGCACCACCGCGTCCTCGGTCAGGGTGTAGGGCCGCAGGCCGTCGAGGTCGGTGGCGATCGTCTGGCCGCGCCCGGTCGCCAGGGCCAGGTCCTCCCCCGCGGCCGCGCCGACGCCCGGGGAGTTGTCGGGGTGGCGGAAGTCGGAGTGCCCGTCGAGGAACGCGAGGCCGTACCGGCCGCGCCGGCGCAGGGCGAGGGCCGGGCCGAGCACGATGGAGCAGTCGCCGCCGAGGACCACGGGGAACCGGCCCGCGTCGAGGAGCGCGCCGACCCGGTCGGCGAGGCGGCCGGTGTAGGCGGCGATGGCCTCGGCGTTGAACAGGCCGTCGCCGAGCTTCCAGTCGCCGCGGTCGTACCGGGGCGGGGTGGCGCATCCGGCGTCCTCGGCGCCGATCCGGGAGAGGAGCCCCTGGTCGCGCAGGGCTCCGGCGAGCTTGTAGCAGCCCGGGACGACGCCGGGCGCGGGCGGGCGGAGCCCGAGGTTCGAGGGGGCGTCGAGGACGGCGAGGCTGCGCATGCCGTGGACGGTACACCCCGTGCCCGGCGCGGGGGCCGGGCACGGCGGGCGCTAGTCCAGTGCGGCCGCGAGGCGGACCTCGCCGGGTTCGGCGAGGGTGAACGCGGCCTCGCGGCCCCGGTGGGTGACCCGGTAGTCGCCGAGGAATCCGGTGAGGCGCAGGAGGCCGTCGGCGTCGGTGGCGACCGCGGTCGGCGGGGTGCCCCACTCGGTGTTGACGAGGCGGTGGAGGCGGTCGTAGGAGGGCTTGGGAGTGCCGTCGGCGCGGACGAGGCCGCCGGGGGCGCCCAGCCACATGCCGGCGTCGTGCATGCCCCAGTAGGTGACGGCCTCGACCGAGGGGTGGGCGAGCAGGGTCCGGTAGTGGCGTTCGATCTCGTCGGCCTGGCGCGCTTCGCCTTCGGGGGTGGAGGGCCAGGAGTCGACCTGGTAGTCGTTGAGGTCGGTGATCTCGGGCGGCATGATCTCGCCGGAGACGAGGGTGGTCTCGGTGAAGTGGATCGGGAGGCCGTAGCGGGAGAAGCGGTCGAGGACGGCCTCGGTCTTCTCCTCGCCCCAGTAGCCCTGGTGCATGTGGCTCTGGAGGCCGAGCGCGTCGATGGCGATCCCGGCTTCGAGGACGCCTTCGACGAGGCACTCGTAGGCGGCGGACATGTCGAAGTCGTTGAGGAGCAGGACGGCGTTGGGGCCGGCCTCGCGGGCGGCGTCGAAGACCATGCGCACCATGGGAATGCGGCCGATGTCGCGGCACAGGCGGGTGATGCCGTTGTCGTACTTGTCGAAGATCGGCATGATGACGACCTCGTTGATCACGTCCCACATGTCGATCACGCCGGCGAAGTCGGCGACCTCGCGCCGGATGCGGTCGACCTGGGCGCGGGCGATCGCCTCGTTGTCGAGGTCGAGGAGCCAGTCGGCGGTGACGGTGTGCCAGGCGAGCGGGTGGCCCTTGACGGGGTGGCCGCGGTCGGCGAACCACCGGGCGGCCGTGCGGAGGCGCTCGGTGTCGGGTCGGCCGCGCTCGGGTTCGAAGCGGCCCCAGTAGAACGGGAGGGTCGCGAAGTTGAAGACGCCTTCCCACAGCTCGGCGTCGCGGGCCGCCCGCTCGGGGTCGGCGGCGGTGCCGTTGGCGTGGTCGATGAGGTCGAACCCGATGCAGCCGAACAGGAACCGGTGCCGCGTCTGCTCCACGACGACCTCGGCGGAGGCGAGGGGCGCGCCGTCGAGGGTGAGCGCGACGCGGGCGTCGGCGGTGCGGTGGCGCGCGATGCGCCCGGAAGTTTCAGTCATATCGGGTCTGCTTTCCATGGAAGTTTCACGAACATTCCAGCAGCCCGGCGGGCTCAGGTCAAGGGCGGCGGCGGGCGAGATCCCGCGAGAGGTGGGAGCGGACGAGGCCGTGCGCGGCGAGGCGGCGCAGATCGGCGGCGTTGTCGTACATGAGCTGCACGTGGAAGTAGTTGACGTGCTCCAGGACGGCGAAGAGCGCGAAGCCCAGTCCGAGGAGGGTGTTCGCGCCGGGGTCGCCGATCGCGGCCCAGCCGGTGGCGAGGACCGCCGCGGCGAGGATCGGCGGGTTGGCCCGGAGGGCGGCCGCGAAGGCCGCCGCTCCGGGGAGTGCCGTCGCCCCCGAGTCGAGTTGGCGCAGTTTGGCCGCCCAGTATGCCGCGCCTTCGATCAGCAGCAGCGAGAAGGCCGCGAACCCGGCGAGGTTCGCCGGGGTCGCGGGCAGTCCGAGGACGCCGAACCAGACCAGGGCCTGGAGGGGGATGTTGACGAGTTCGAGCGCGGCCAGCGACCGGAGCCGCCGGCGCACGCGTTCGGGGAGTCGGTGGTGCACCCCGCCAGTCTCTACCAGGCGTACGACTCCGGGGCCGCGCCCGGGCCGGGGAACAGCTCGTCGAGGGTCGCGAGGTCCTGCTCGCCGAGCTCGACGTCGAGGGCCGCGACCGCGTCCTCCAGCTGCTCCACGGTGCGGGGGCCGATGATCGGGCCGGTGACGCCGGGCCGGCTCAGGACCCACGCGAGGCCGAGCACGGCCGGGGCGATGCCCTTCTCGGCGGCGAGCGCCTCGTAGCCCTCCAGGGCCGGCCGGTGCTCCTCGATGCGGTCGGCCACATGGGCGCTCGCGCGGCGGCCGGTCTCGGCGGTCGTGCCGAGCACGCCGCCCAGGAGCCCGCCCGCGAGCGGGGACCAGGGGATGACGCCGAGGCCGTACTGCTCGGAGGCCGGGATGACCTCGAGCTCGATGGTGCGGTTGACGAGGCTGTAGATCGACTGCTCGGAGACGAGGCCGAGGGTGCCGCGCTTGGCGGCCTGCTCGTTGGCCTGCGCGATCATCCAGCCCGCGAAGTTCGACGAGCCGGAGTAGACCACTTTGCCCTGCGCCACCAGGACCTCGATCGCCTCCCAGATCTCCTCCCAGCGGACCGAGCGGTCGACGTGGTGGAACTGGTAGAGGTCGATCCGGTCGGTCTGGAGCCGCCGCAGCGAGGCCTCGACCTGGGCGCGGATGCTGTACGCGGACAGGCCACGGTCGTTGGTGCGGTCGCTCATCGCCCCGTACACCTTGGTGGCGAGGACGACCTGGTCGCGCGCCTCGGGGCGCGACTCGAACCAGCGGCCGATGATCTGCTCGGTCCAGCCCTTGCGGTCGCGGCCGTACACGTTGGCGGTGTCGAAGAAGTTGACGCCGAGTTCGAGCGCCCGGTCCATGATGCGGTGCGCGTCCGCCTCGTCGGTCTCGGGACCGAAGTTCATGGTGCCGAGGACGATGCGCGAGACCTTGACGCCCGCGCGGCCCAGCTGGGTGTATTCCATGATGGCTCCTCCAATGATCGGTCCCATCCTAGACGGCTCAGAAAGCCTTTTCCGCGGTCGTGCCGCCGTACAATGAGGCGGCCCGCAGGCGCGTCGAGAGGAGTCCCGGTGGCATCCGAGGTCGTTGTGGTGCATGCGAACGAGACGCCGCCGCCGTGGTGGGACGCGGCGGTGTTCCTCGCCGGACCGCTCCCCCGCGCGGCCGGCGTCGCCTCCTGGAACCCCGAGGCGGTCGCGCACCTGCGCGAGCGGTGGCGGCACGACGGGCGGCTGGTGGTGTTCACGCCCGAGCTGCGCGAGGGCGTCCTCGCCGACTACACCGGACAGATCGAGTGGGAGCACCGCGGGCTCCACGACGCCGACGTGATCCTGTTCTGGGTGCCGCGGGACCTGGAGACCATGCCCGCGTTCACGACCAACATCGAGTTCGGGACCTGGTACGACTCCGGGAAGGCCGTCTTCGGGGCGCCCGAGTCGGCGCCGAAGAACGAGTACCTGCGCCACCTCGCGGAGTCGCGCGGCGTGCCGGTCACCGACCGGCTCGACGAGGCCGCGGGCGCGGCCCTGGCGATGATCGGGGCCGGGTCGCGGCGCGAGGGCGGCGAGCGGTCGGTGCCGCTCCCGGTGTGGCGCACCGACAGCTTCCAGTCCTGGTACGGCGCGCAGCGGGCCGCGGGCAACGTGCTCGAAGGGGCGCGTCTGGAGTGGACGTTCCGCGTCGGGGAGCACCGCGAGGCCGTCATGTACTGGGCGGCGCACGTCCAGGTCCGCGTCGCGGCCGAGGACCGCGTGAAGACCAACGAGGTCGTGATCTCGCGGCCGGACACCGCGCAGGTGCTGCTGTACTCGCCCGCGCCCGACCCCGACGACGCGGTGGTCGTGCTGGTGCGCGAGTTCCGCTCGCCCGCTTCGACTCCGGACGGGTTCGTGCACGAGCTGCCCGGGGGCAGCAGCCGCGAGGAGGCCGATCCGGCGGTCCAGGCGCTCGAAGAGGTCCACGAGGAGACCGGCCTGGCGCTCGGAGCGGACCGCCTGCGGCCCATCGGGTCTCGCCAGGTCGCGGCGACCATGTCGGGGCACCGCGCGCACCTGTTCGCCGCCGAGATCACCGCGGACGAGCTCGCGTGGCTCCGCGACCACCGGGACGCGCCGCACGGCGCGGGCGACTCCGAGCGCACCTGGATCGAGATCGCGACCTGGCGCGAGATCCGCGAAGGCGGCCTCGCCGACTGGTCGACCCTGGGCATGATCGCCCAGGCGCTCGGTTCGGCGCCGGGGCGCTGAGCCGCGTCGAGCAGGTCGTGGTCGGCGTGCCCGAAGCGGCGACCGGCGGCGGTCAGTCGCAGACGGTCTCGTCTGATCCGCTGTAGGAGTACGTGATCGTGATCTTGGAGCCCAGCGGGCGCTCCTCGCCGGAGGCGGGGTCCTGGGCGATGACCTCGCAGTCGTCGTAGTAAGGCCCGAACAGGCCCTCCTGCTCGCCTTCGCGCGCGATGTTCGTGTAGCCCGCGCCGCCGAGCGCCGCCTGGGCGTCGTTCGCGGTCATGCCGGTGACCTCGGGGACGGTGCCGGTGGGGTCGGCCTCCGAGGTCGCCTCGGTCGCGGCCTCGGTGGTCGCCTCCTCGACCTCCTCGGAGCTGGCGGCGTGCGGCGCGCCCGGGGCCTCCTGGCCGCCCGAACCGCCGGTGTCGCCCTCCTCGCCCGCGGAAGTCGCGGCGTCGGTGGCCGGCGCGGTCGCGGAGGGCTCCGGGGCGTCCGTGGCGCTCGCCTCGGGGCGGTCGTCGCCGACCTGGCTGCCGTAGACGGCGCCCGCGGCGACCAGCGGCACGAGCACGGCCGCGAGGACGCCGAGGCGGCGGGCCATCCTGCGGCGCGGCTTCCCGTTCACCTCGGCGACCGGGGCGTTCGCGAGCGCCACGATCCGGGCGCCGTCGGCGGCGGCCGCCTCGGGGAAGGCCGGGAGGACCGGTTCGAGCCCGGTCCGCTCGGCCAGGACAGCCGCGAGCATCGGCGTACGGCTCGCGCCGCCGACGAGCAGGAGCCCGGTGACGGCGGTGTCGGCCTCGGCGATCGCGGCGACCACGAGGTCGGCGCTCTGGCGCAGGAGCCCGCCGATGCACGACTCGACCTCGTCGCGCGTCAGGTGCAGGTCGCGCTCGCCGATCGGCAGCTGCACGCCCGCCCTGGGCCGCTTGGAGATCAGCTCGCGGGCGGCCCGGATCTCGTCGAGCAGGGACGCGCGGAGCGCCTCCTCGTCGACGTCGGCCGGGGCGCCGACGGTGTCCCAGAACCCGGGGTCGGTGTCGCGGTAGCGGCCCGAGAGGTACGCGAAGAGCAGCTGGTCGAACTCGCGGCCGCCGACCTCGACGGTGCTCGCCGAGCCGCGGTGCTGGAAGTCGTCCTCGCCGCGGACCACCACCGACACCTCGAACGAGCGCGCGCCGAGGTCGCACACGACCACCCCGGCGCCCGTGTCGAGCTCGCGCCCGAGGCCCTTGACGTAGCAGACCGCGGCGGCCTCGGGCGCGGCCATCGTCTCGACCTCGCCGAGTCCGGCCTCGCCGGCGAGGTAGACCAGCTCCTGGCGCCGGGCCGCGCCCCAGGAGGCGGGCACGGCGAACCCCACGGGCGCGGTGCCGCCGGCCTGGTCCCGGGCGTCGCGGACGCGGCCGAGGACGGCTTCCAGCGTCTCGTCGCCGTCGAGGTGACGGATCTCGGAGTCCTGGTCGCCGCGTCGAATCGACAGCGTGACGGTCGAGCTCCCGAGCTCGACGCCGATCGCGGTCGCTACCGGGGTGTGCTGCATGAGCCGAGTCTAGGAACACCGATAGACCGGCTTTGATCTACCTTGCACCTAATCCCCTTTACCTGCGATAACTCCCGAAGATGTCGCTTTGCGTCCGCGACCGGCCACCCACGGTTTCAAGTCCCTAGTGGAGGGTCACGCGGCGGGCGGGGCGTCCTGGAGCGGGACGGGGTCGGGGCGGGGGCAGGTGCTCGCCACGGCCGTCTCGGTGCGGCGCTCGGCCGACTCGAGGAGGGCGGTCATGGTCTCCAGGACGTGGTAGGCGAGTTCGCCGCTGGCGCGGAACGGCTCGCCCGGCCCGGCGGCGGCGAGGTCGGCTATGCCGTAGCCGCGGCCCGCGTCCCGGTAGCCCGCCGAGGGTTCGAGGGTGCGCCACTCGCCGCCGAGCGGGTGGACCTGCACGTCTCCGGCGAAGCCGTTGGGGTCGGGCACGATCAGGGACCCGGTGTGGCCGTGGACCTCGATGTTCGAGGCGCGGGTGGCGACCGAGTCGAAGCTCATGACCAGGGTGGAGAGCGCGCCGGACTCGTGGCGGAGGACGCCGGTGACGTGGGTGTCGACCTCGACCGGGACGCGCTCGCCCGCACGGGGACCGGAGCCGATGACGCGGGTGTCGCGCGAGTGGCTGGCGGCGCCGATCACGGAGGCGACCGGGCCGAGGAGGGTCACGAGCGCGGTCACGTAGTACGGCCCCATGTCGAGCAGGGGGCCGCCGCCGGGCACGTAGTAGAAGTCCGGGTTCGGGTGCCAGCGCTCGTGGCCGGGGGTCAGCATCGTGGCGGTGGCCGCGACCGGGGTGCCGATGAGGCCGTCGTCGACCGCCTTGCGGGCGGTCTGGACGCCGGTGCCGAGCACGGTGTCGGGGGCGCAGCCGACGCGGACGCCGGCCGCGCGGGCCGCCTCCAGGACCGGCAGGGCCTCGGCGGGGGTGTTCGCCAGGGGCTTCTCGCCGTAGACGTGCTTGCCGTTGGCGATGGCGCGCAGGGCGATCTCGGCGTGCGCGGCGGGGATCGTCAGGTTGAGGACGAGGTCGACCTCGGGGTCAGTGAGAAGCGCGTCGACGGTGAGGGCGCGGACGCCCTGGGCTTCGGCGACGGCCTTCGCGCGGGCCTCGTCGAGGTCGGCGACGGCGGTGAGCCGCACGGCGTCGAGGCGTTCGAAGGTGGTCAGGTACTGGCCGGAGATCGCTCCAACGCCGACGATGCCGATCCTCAGCGGCTGGCCCACAGGATGCCCCTCTCGATGATGGTGCGGACGTTGGCGTCGGCGAGGACGCCCGTGTCGTGGCCGGGGGTGCACACGAAGATGCGGCCCTCGCCCCACAGGCGGGTCCACACGGCCGGGCAGGTGACGGGACGGTGCCACGGGTGGTACGGCGTGACGGGGATGGTGGTGGTCGCGAGGACGTCGTTGAGCTCGTCCGAGAGGACCCAGTACTGCTCGGTGTGGAGGTCGAAGTCCGCGATGCCCTGGACGATCGGGTGGTCGGCCTGGTCGGGGACGATGTTCACGGTGTAGTGGGTGAAGCAGTCGGCGGCCTCGCCCTTGAGCTCCTCGCGCGGGGCGCGGGTGGGGTGGGTCGCGAACTGGCCGCCGATGAACTGGAGGTAGTCGGAGGACTCGCGGTAGGAGTCGGCGATGCCGCCGTGCCAGCCGGCCATGCCGGCGCCGTTCTCGACGGCGGTGATGAGGCCGCGCAGCTCGTCGCGGTCGATCTTGTTCATGGTGTTGGTCTGGACGACGAGGTCGACCCCGGCCATGTAGTCGGCGTCCGCGTAGACCGCGGTGGTGTCCTCGACGCGGACGTCGTAGCCGTGCTCGCGGAGGAACGGCAGGAACGAGTCGGTCGCCTCGACGGGCTGGTGCCCGTCCCATCCGCCGCGCACGACCAGTGCGCGCTTGTTGCCCGGTGTCGGCATGCGTTCAGCTCCAATAGTTGCGCAACTTCAGCGCCGGTTCGGCGCTTCGAGAATCATTATGACAAGAGTTTCGCGCGCTATCCAGTGCGATTCACGAGCAGAAAGTTGCGCAACTTTGAGGCGCGACGGTAGGCTCTGGGCATGCCAGAATCCCGCCGCACGACCCTCGCCGACGTGGCCGGCGCCGCCGGCACGACGGTGCCCACCGCCTCGAAGGTCCTCAGCGGACGGTCCGACGTCTCCGCCGAGACCCGGGCCCGCGTCATGCGCGCCGTCGCCGAGCTCGGCTACCGCGGCCGCTCCGGGCGGGGCGCGGTCCCGCGGACCGACCGGCCGTCCCTGGTGGACCTGGTGCTGAGCGGGGTCGAGGGGACGTGGGCGAACCGGGCCCTCAGCGGCGTCGAGCGGGCCGCCACGGCCGCGGGGGTGGACCTCGTGCTCACGGTGGCGCACGGCGACGGCGCGTGGCTGACGCGGCTGCTGGAGCGGAACCTGCGCGGCGCGGTGCTCGCGCTGGTGGACGTGAGCGCCGACCAGCTCGCGACCCTCGCGGCCGCGCGGGTCCCGGTGGTCCTGCTCGACCCGGTGGCGCAGCCGCCGAGCACGGTGGCGAGCGTGGGCGCGGCGAACTGGGCCGGGGGCCGGGCCGCCGCCGAGCACCTCATCGGGCTCGGGCACGGGCGGCTGGCCGTGATCGGCGCCGACCGGGTGGCCCTGTACACGCAGGCCCGCATCGACGGGTTCCGTTCGGCCGCAGCGCAGGCGGGCGCCGAGGTCGAAGTGGTGTTCATCGAGTGGACGGCCACCGGCGCGGTGGAGGCCGCGACGGCGCTCCTGGGCCGCCCCGACCGGCCGACGGCCGTCTTCGCGTGCACCGACAACATCGCGGCGGGGGTGTACGACGCCGCGGAGTCGCTGGGGCTGCGCATCCCCGAGGACGTCAGCGTCGTCGGCTTCGACGACCTCCCCGAGGTGCAGTGGCTGCGCCCGGCCCTGACCACGGTGCACCAGCCCATAAGCGAGATGGGCGAGGCCGCGATGCGGATGCTCCTGCGGATCATGGCCGCCCCGCCGCCGGTCGCCCCGCGCGAGGAGCTGGCGACGCAGCTGGTCGTCCGCGGCTCCACCGGCGGCCGCTGAGCCGCGGTCAGAACAGGTCGCCGTAGCCCATCGCCACCAGGTTGCGGTACGAGGTGGCCAGGCAATCGAGCGCGGTGCGGCCGTACCACTCGTCCTGCTCGACCAGCAGGTGGTCGGCGCCGATCGCGACGGCGGTGTCGATGATGGACGGGAAGTCGAGGTTGCCCTCGCCGACCTCCGCGAACTGGACGATCCGCCCCATCGCCTCCTGCCACGGCTCCCGGTCGCCCGCGTCGAGGGCGGCGTAGACCTCGTCGGGCAGGCGCGCGATCCGGTAGTCCTTGAGGTGGACCATCGAGACGCGCCCGGCGTACTTCCGGAGCGTGCGCACCGGGTCGAGGCCGCCGCGCTGGACCCAGTGCGCGTCGATCTCCAGGCCGACCAGCGGGGACCGCTCGGCGACGACGTCGAGCAGGTACCGGCCGTCGTACTTCGCGAAGTCGACGTGGTGGTTGTGGTAGTGCAGGCGGATGCCGTGGTCGGCCAGGCGGACGGCGACCTCCTGGCAGGCGTCGGCGAAGGCCGCCACGGCGGCGGGGTCGCGCATGGACTCGGCCGGGAGCATCCCGATGCGGATCATGTCCGCGCCCAGGGCCTGCGCGTCGTCGACGAACTTGCCGAACGCGGTCGTCAGCGACTCCTCGCCGGTGAGACCGCCTGAGATGGAGGCGAACTCGAAGCCGAGCTCCTCGCGGACCCGCACGAGTTCGGCGACGTGCTCCTTCGTCATCGGCACCGCCGACACCTCGGCGGTGCGGTAGCCGATGTCGCGGACGGCCCGGAAGGTGTCGTAGACGCCGCGGGAGGCGATCTCCTCGCGGAGGGTGAAGCACTGGACGCCGATCCTGGTCATGCTCGCTCCTTCGTGCCGCTCATGCGGTCGTGGTGCAGGTCAGTTCGAACTCGGCGGTCAGCGACGCGCCCCCGGCGAGCGTGAGCGGGCCGAGCGGTCCGCCGTCGGACTCGTAGGGGCGGCAGGCCGGTTCGAGCGCGACGGCGTCGGTCGTGCCCCACCACGGGTACCCCGTCGAGGCGCGGTGCTCCTGCCACACGAACAGGAACGGGAACACGTCCGGGTCCCACGTCAGGACCGCGGCGGTGCCCTTGTCCGCGTTGGCGACCGACGCGGTCCCGCGGCCCTTCGCGCGCAGGACCTGGAAGTCGCTGTGCGGCTCGGCGGGGAACCGCGCGTCGACCGGGTCGCCGCCGATCGCCACGGTCGTGCCGGGCCCGATGAGCGCCGGGCCGAACGCCGGGTGCTCGACCCAGGTGAACGCGGTCTCGGCGGCCGAGTGGTTCGCGACGGTCTGGCGCACGTGGACGCCGGAGCCGGTGGCTCGCACTGTGCGGCGCACGGTGAGCGGCGCGGTGCGCAGGACGGCCTCCAGCTCGCACGAGTCCGCGTCCGCGCCGGTCACGCGCCAGCGCCGCCAGGCGGCCTCGCCGTGGAACGGGTGCGCGACCTGGTCGAGGGTGCGGGCGTCGCCCGCGTGGGGCACGAGCGTGTGCCAGCCCCCGGCGTAGCGGCGGTGCCACTCCTCGTTGGAGCCGGTGAATGGGAAGGCCCCGCCCCAGTCCTCGTCCGCCCACGGCGTGGTCAGGAGGTACTCGGTCCCGGTGGGGGCGTGGGCGACCGAGGCGATGCGGGCCCCGAGCGGGTCGACGTCCACCGTGTACTCGCCGGCGGCGAGGCGCAGCGTGCTCACAGGCCGTACCGCCGGGTGCGGCGCACCGAGGGGGCGAAGGAGGCGTGGAAGATCGTGGAGGCCGCGCCGATGGCGCCGGCCTCGGTCTTCACCAGCGAGCGTTCGACGGCGACGTGCCGGGCGTGCCGTGCGGTGGGCATGGTGTTGACGGCCTTGTCTATGGCGTCCAGGGTGATCGCCTCGATCTGCGGTTGGAAGGCGGGGCCGCCGACGACGAGCAGCGGCAGGTCGAGCAGGTCGATGAGGGCGACCGCGCCGAGCGCGATGACCTCGGCGATCTGCCGGGCGGCGGCGGTCGCGGCCGGGTCGCCCGCGCCGACCTCGGCGCACATCTCCAGGTAGGTGGCGGCCGGCCCGTCGTAGCCGAGCTCGCGCGCGATCTCGGGGAGCGCGGCGGTCGGGTTGCACTCGCGCACCAGCTGCGGGCGGCCGTCGGGGTCGATGCGGCCGGTGCGCACGGCGCACAGCTGACCGAACTCGCCGGCGTTGGCGCTGGCGCCGCGGTAGGTCTCGCCGTTGAGGACGAGGCCGGAGCCCATGCCGGTGCCGAAGTACAGGTACACGAAGTCGCTGGCGCGGTCGGTGCGCCCGACCCACCGCTCCCCCACGGCGGCCGCCGCGCCGTCCTTCTCGAGCACGACGGGGCAGTCGAGGCGGTCGGCGAGCATGGCGCGCAGCGGGACGTTGCGCCACTCCTTGGACAGCGGCAGGTCGAGCAGCTCGCCGTCGGTGGTGATCGGCCCGGGAGCGGCCACGCCGACGCCGAGGAACGTGGAGCGGTCGACGCCCGCCGCGGCGACGGCGTCCTCGGTGGCCGCGGCGATGATCTCGACCAGCGCCTCCGGCGAGGTCCCGTGCGCGATGGGCACGCTCCGCTTCTGAAGCGTGCTGCCGTCGAGGTCGGTGAGGACCACGGTGACCGACTCGGGGTCGACGAGCGCGCCCACGGCGTGGGCGGCCTCGGCGCGAAGCCGCACCGGGGTGCGGGGCTTGCCGAGCCGCTCGGCCCGCTCGGACGCGTTCTCCACCAGCAGGCCCCGTTCGAGGAGGATGCGGAGGATGCGCGAGACCGACTGCTGGGTGAGGCCGGTCCGCTCGGCGATCTCGACGCGGGAGATGGCCCCGGCCTGGCGGATCGTCTCGATGATGGTGGCCTCGTTGAAGGACCCGAGGTCGGACTGGTTGGCCCCGGGCCGGTCGCCCGGCGGCGGGGTGCGGCGGGTCGGGGTGTCGTTCCGGTCGGTCACGGCGCCTCCAGCGCTCCGTCGGGTCTGCGGACGCCGGCGGCCCAGGCGTCGTGCCCGGACAGCTCGGCCGGGAAGCGGGCGGCCGCCGCCTCGTCGATGTCGATGCCCCAGCCGGGGGCCTCGTTGGGGCGCAGCCAGCCGTCCTCGATGCGGAGGGTCCCGGGGAACACCTCGTGCACGTTGTCGCCGTAGACGTGCCCCTCCTGGATGCCGAAGGCCGCGGAGGTGACGTCGAGGGCGACGTTCGCGGCGGCGCCGATCGGGGAGGTGTCGCCGGGGCCGTGCCAGGCGGTGCGGACGCCGCACAGCTCGGCGAGGTCGGCGACCTTGCGGGCGGCGGTGAGGCCGCCGATGTCGGAGACGTGGCTGCGGATGAAGTCGACGCCGCCGTCGCGCACGAGCCGCACCGCGTCCTGGAGGGACGTGGTGAGTTCGCCGACGGCGATCGGGACGGGGCTGGCGGCGCGGACCTCGGGGAGGCGGTCCCAGTGCTCGGGGGCGAGGACGTCCTCCAGGAAGAACAGCCGGTACGGCTCCAGGGCCCGGGCGAGCCAGACGGCCTCCTTGGGCGTGAGCCGGGAGTGGACGTCGTGGAGGAGCTCCACGTGGTCGGGGAGCTTGTCGCGGGCGGCCTCGAACAGGGCGGGGGTGCGGCGCAGGTAGTCGCGGGCGCTCCAGCCGTTCCGGTAGGGCGCGTCCGGGTACTCGGTGGGGACGCTGGGGGCGCCGTACCCGCCGCCGCCGGGGGTGGACATCTGGAGGCGCACGTGGCGCTGGCCGCGCTCGATCAGCCGCTGGGCGTCCTCGATCACCTCGCCGATCTCGCGGCCGGCGGCGTGGAGGTAGGTGTCGGCGGCGGCGCGGACCTTGCCGCCGAGGAGCTCGTGGACGGGCATCCCGGCGCGCTTGCCGGCGATGTCCCACAGGGCCTGGTCGATCCCGGAGATCGCGTTGTTGGTGACGGGGCCGCCGCGCCAGTACCCGGTGAAGCCGGCGAGGCGGGTGAGGTCGCCGATGTCGCCGGGGTAGCGGCCGGTCAGGAGCCGGGCGAGGTGGTCGTTCACGAAGGACACCACGGCTTTCCACCGCTGCGTGAACGTGGCGCAGCCGAGGCCGTACAGGCCGGGGACGTTCGTGTCGACGCGCACGACGACGAGCGCGATGCCGTCCGGGGCGGTCGCGATGGCGCGCACCGAGGTGATCCGCACGTCCTCGCGGGAGGGCCACGGGTTCGCGAACGTTTCAATCGTCATGGGTCGCTGCTCCTTGCTGGGTCTCCATTATGGGGGTCACTTCAATGCGGCCGGGAGGTCGAGCGTCGGCACGGGGAGGCGGCGGTGGGCCTCGAAGCCGATGAGCTCGCGGGCGGGGGTCAGGTCGATGGGGACCTCGCGCTCGACGAAGCGGCGCAGGCGCGGGACGCCGGGCGCGTACGCCTCCAGCAGGTCCTCGGTCCGGTAGGGCGCGATGGTGGTGCCGGCGGCGAGGAAGAAGGCGTGCGCGCCGGTGGTGTTCGCGGTGAGCGCCAGGACGATCGAGCGGGCGGCGTCCTCGGTGTGGAGGTACGACCAGGCCTCGCGCAGGCCCGTGCCCGGGTCCTGTTCGAGCTGCTTGGAATGGGCGAGGAGGGCGTGCTCGTCGTGGACGTGGGGGAACCGCAGGGTCACGACGTCGATGCCCCACTGCCGCCAGGCCATGCGCGCGGTGGACTCCCCGTGGTGCTTGGACAGGGAGTACCAGTCGGCGATGTCGACGGGTATGTCGGTGTCGAGCGGGAAGTACGCCGGGACCACCTCGTGGCGGTTCATCGGCAGGCCGTAGGCGTTGATGGACCCGGCGACGACGGCGCGGGCGATCCCGGCGGCCCCGGCCTGGGCGAGCACGTTGAACGTGGAGACCACGTTCACGGAGTACACGTCGTAGGGCGGGGCGATGTCGCGGTGGGCGAGCGCGGCGAGGTGGACGACGAAGTCGGCGCCGTCGAGGGCGGTCGCGACGTCCTCCTGGGATCTGGTGTCGCCCACCAGGACCCGCTCGGCCTCCAGGCCCGGGTTGGCCTGGATCGAGAGCGTCGTGACCGCGGCCCCGGCCGCGCGCAGGTGCGCGACGGCGACCGGGCCGATGCGTCCCGACGCGCCGGTGACGAGCACGCGGGCTCCGTTGAGGGGGGTCATCCCTTCACACCTCCAGCGGTGCCGACCCCGCGGAGGAACTGCTTCTGGAAGATCGCGAAGAGCACCACGGGGATGATGATGGACAGGAACACGGCGGCCATCTGGACCGCCAGGGGCGAGTTGCCGGTCGCCAGGCGCGGCAGCATGACCGAGACCGGCTGGAGGTCGGGGTTCGACAGGACCAGCATGGGCCACAGGAACTCCTTCCACGAGCCGACGATCGACAAGAGCACGATGACACCGAGGATGGGGCGCGACAGCGGCAGGACCACCATGGTGAGGATGCGCAGGGGGCCGGCGCCGTCGATCGTGGCGGCCTCCATGAACTCGCGCGGGATCGAGTCGAAGAACCGCTTGAGGACGACGACGTTGAAGGCGCTTGCACCGGCGGGCAGCCAGACCGCCCAGAAGGTGTCCTGGAGGCTGACGTTCAGCAGCGGCAGGTCCAGGATCGTCAGGTACAGCGGCACGAACGAGACGACGCCGGGCAGGAACAGGGTCGCCAGGATCGCGCCCGACAGCCACGGGCCCCACTTCGGGCGCAGGACCGAGAGCAGGAACGCGGCGGCGACGGACACGACGAGCGTGGACAGGGTGGAGCCGACCGCGAGGACCACGGTGTTGCCGAGGGACTGCCCGATCTGCGCGCCGTTCCAGGCCAGGGCGAGGTTGCCCCAGTCGTTGGGGCTGAACCAGATGCCCATCGGGTCGGAGACGATGTCGTTGCTCGGCGACACGGAGGCTTTGGCGGCCCACAGGAGCGGGCCGAGCCCGGAGACGATGAGGACGATCAGCAGGACCGTCTGGACGATCGCGAACCAGGTGCGGACCACCGGTCGGCGCCGGTCGGCGGTGGAGACGACGCCGCGGTCTTTGAGGTCGGTCATGTCGTGCTCCATCGCTTGGTGACGAAGTAGTAGACGACCGACAGGAGCCCGAGGAAGAGCGCGAGCAGGACGCTGAGCGCGGTCGCGGCCCCGAAGTCGCCGTTGACGAACGCGTAGTTGTAGATCTTCAGCAGGATCGTCTGGGTCGCGTTGTTCGGGCCGCCGCCGGTGAACAGGAACGGCTCGGTGAAGATCTGGAACGTGCCGATGAGCTGGAGCAGCATCATCACGAAGATGACGTTGCGCAGCTGCGGGAGGGTGATGTGCCAGATCCGGCGCCAGATCCCGGCGCCGTCGATCTCGGCGGCCTCGTACAGCTCGGTGCGTACTGTGGCGAGCGCGGCGATGTAGATGATCGCGGTCGAGCCCGCGCCGGCCCAGGTGGCGTACAGGACGATCGAGGGCATCGCGGAGTTCTCGGCGTTGAGCCACGGGAAGGGGCCCAGGCCGATCCAGCCGAGGGCGGTGTTGAACATGCCGGTGGCGTCGGGGTCGTAGAAGAACCGCCACAGCAGGATCGCCGCGACGGGCGGGACGATTGCGGGGAGGTACGCGAGCGCGTTGTAGAGCGTGTCGTACTTGCGCAGCTCGTTGATGAGCACGGCCAGGACGATCGGGATCGGGAAGCCGAACACGAGGGCCAGCAGCGCGAAGTAGGCGGTGTTGAGCGACGCCTGGACGAGGCCGGGGTCGGCGAGGACGTACGTGAAGTTGCTCCAGCCGACCCACTCGGCGGGCTGGACGAGGTTCGTCTTCTGGAAGCTGAGGACGAGCCCCTGGATCACCGGTCCCCAACTGAAGTACACGTAGACGAGGACGACGGGGACGGCGAAGAGCACGGCGTGCAGGCCGCCGCCGCGGGCCCAGCGGACGGGGTCGAACGGCTTCCGGCGCCGCCGCCGGGCGGGTGCGGCGGCCGCCGCTTCGAGGGTCTTGGTCATGGGTTCTCCGTTCCGAGGGACCGGCCGGGCCGGGTGCGGGGCCCGGCCGATCGGCTCGGTGTCTACCGGGCGGCCTGCTCGATGATGCCCTGCACGATCGCGTTGGCGTCGGCGACGGCCTGGGCGATGTCGGTGCCCTCGTCGGTGAGGACCTGCTGCACCACGGGGTCGAGTGCGGCGTACGTCTGCTGGGTGCCCGCGGGGGGCTCGGCGATGAGTTCGAGCGTCGAGGAGGTGTAGCTCGCGAACTGCTCGAGCGGGACGTTGATGTGGGGCTCGATCCAGGTGAGGTACTGGTCGTAGACCTCCTGGGAGACCGGCGGGAGGCCGGGGAGGCCGACGGGGTTGCCGTCGGCGGCGTTCGACTCGGCGTCGGCCAGCGCCGCGGCCTCGTCGTAGTACTTCTCGAGCTCGTAGAACTTGATCCACTTGGCCGCGGCGAGCAGCTGGTTGGGGGTCGCCTTGGCGTCGAAGAGCTTCAGGGTGCCGCCGGTGAGGGTGCCGTTGTTCCCGGCGCCGCCCTGCGGGAGCGCCCCGACGCCGACGTTCGCCGGGTCGAAGCCGTAGTCGCGGATGAGCGTGATGTACACGTCGGGGGCTTGGAGGACCATGCCGATGGTGCCGCCGGCGAAGGCCTGGCGCACCGCCTCCTGGTCGTAGAGGAACTCGCGGCCCATGGTGTCGTCGGTCCAGCGCATGTCGTGCAGGAGCTGGAGGGCGGCGATGGTCTCGTCGCCCATGACGGCCTCGGTGCCGGCGTCGTTCTGGACGCGGCCGCCGTTGGCGTACGTCATGGTGGTGAGCATCCAGCCGCCGGTGTTGTTGGTGGTCATCTGGGCGTAGGGGGTGACGCCGGGGACGTTCGCCTTGATGGTCTGGGCGAAGGAGCGGACCTCGTCCCAGGTGGCCGGCGGGGTGTCGGGGTCGAGGCCGGCCTGCGTGAAGATGGCCCGGTTGTAGGCGATGCCGACCGAGAACAGGCCGGTGGGGATGGTGTAGATGTCCCCCGCCTCGTCCTTGGCGTTGTCGAGGGCGAGGGGGTTGAGGTCCTTGACGAGGTCGAGTTCCTCGAGGTAGGGGGTCATCTTCGGCAGCTGGCCGTTGTCGATGAGCTCGTAGCTGTAGGTGAGGGAGACGCCCATGACCGTGGGGAGGGTGCCGCCGGCGAGCTTCGCCTGGAAGGTCTGGGCCTCCCAGACCTCGGTGGAGGGTTCGAGGGTGATGTTGCCGTTCTCGGCCTCGAACTCCTCGATGCGCTTGTTGAAGGCGGCGAGCTCTTCGGGCTTGTCCTCGGTCGGCTGGTCGCCGACGGAGATGGTGACGTCGGCCGAGGGGTCGAGGTCTTCGGTCGCGCCGTCCGCGCCGGGGTCGCTGCATGCGGCGGTGCCGGCGAGTGCGGCGACGGTGCCGGCGGAGCCGGCCGCGAGGACGTGCCGGCGTGTCAGTTTCGACATTGAAACTCCTGTGGGGGGAAGGCCCGTGATCCGTTCGGGCCGGTCGTCGTGGTGCCAATAAACTAAATCCATTAGTGTTAGTAAGTCAAGCCGGGGCGGCCCGAAATCTTCGGACCGCCCCCGGACCGGACGCCCCTCGCCCACCGGATACCAAGGAGCGCAACGCAAATGACCACTCCTGCACCCCTGCGTCTCGCCGTCGTCGGCTGCGGCGTCATCGGCCGCCTCCACGCCGAGGTCGCCGCCCACTCCCCCGATCTGGAGGTCGTCGCCCTCGTCGACCCGCACGCCCCGGGCGCGGCCGCGGTCGCCGAGCGGCTCACCGGTCTCGGGGCGCCCGAGCCGCGGACGTACGGCGACCTCGCCGCCGCGCTCGCCGACGGCGGGATCGACGTCGTCGCGGTCTGCACCCTCAGCGGCACCCACGCCGCCCTGGCGCTCGAAGCCCTCGAAGCCGGCGTCCACGTCGTGGTCGAGAAGCCCCTCGACGTCGCCATGGGCCCCGCCCGACGCCTCCGCGAGGCCGCGGCGGCGCGCCCCGGCCAGGTCGTCGCCGTCATCTCCCAGCACCGCCACGACCCCGCGTCCCTCGCGGTCCACCGCGCGCTCGAAGCGGGCCGCCTCGGGACCGTGACCTCCGCGGTCGCGAACGTCGACTGGTTTCGCACACAGGCGTACTACGACTCGGCCGAATGGCGCGGCACGTGGGCGCTCGACGGCGGCGGCGCGCTCATGAACCAGGGCGTGCACACCCTCGACCTGCTGCTGTGGTTCCTCGGCGAGCCGGTCGAGGTCACCGCGCACACCGCCCGCCTCGGCCACGAGCGCATCGAGGTCGAGGACGTCGCCGTCGCGATCCTCCGCTTCGCGAACGGCGCCCTCGCCACGCTGCACGCCACCACCACCGCCTACCCCGACCTCGGTGTGCGCCTCCAGGTCCACGGCACCGACGGCTCCGCCGTGATCGCCGCCGACGAGCTGACGCTCCTGCACACCCGCGACGCCGAGGGCCTGGAGGGCGACCAGGTCGCCCGCGAGCTGCGCGCCGCCGCGGCCGCGGCCCCCGAAGGGGCGTACGCGAACCCGCACCTGACGCAGTGGACGGACATCGCCGCGGCCGTGCGCGAGGGCCGCGACACGTGGGTGACCCTCGACGACGGGCTGCTGGCGCTCGCGACCGTGCGCGCGGTCTACCTCTCGGCGACCCTCGGGCGGCCGGTCCGCGTCGCCGACGTCCTCGACGGGGCCTACGACGACCAGGAGACGCGCACCGGCGGTACCGCCTCCGAAGGGTGACCGGGCGGGCCGGCGGGATGCCGGACCGCACTGCGGCCGACCGGATTCCCGGCGCGCGTGGCGGCGATGGGCGAGACTGCTTCCATGCTTCTCGTCGTTCAGATCCTCGCGGCGCTCGCCGGCCTCGTCCACGTCTACATCTGGGTCATGGAGACCGTGCGCTTCAGCGACCCGAAGGTGCACCGCGGGGTCTTCAAGACCGACACCGCCGACCTGGCCGCGGTCAAGCCGTGGGCCGCGAACCAGGGCTGGTACAACCTGTTCCTCGCGATCGGGGCGCTGCTGGGCGCGGCCCTGGTGCGCGCCGAGCCCGCCGTGGGCTGGACGCTCGTCGTCACCGCGTGCGGCTCGATGGCGCTGGCGGCGCTCGTCCTCGTCGCCACGGACCGCTCGATGCTCGCGGCCGCCGCCAAGCAGGGCCTGTTCCCGCTGCTGGCGCTGGTGTTCTCGGGGGTTCTGGCCGTGGCCTTGTAGGCTGGCGGCGCCCCTGCAAGCATCCCCCGGAACAACTGGAGTACCCAAAATGGCATATCCGCCCGCCCCCCAGCACATCGTCAAGGTCAAGTACAAGACCTGGGCCCCGATCCTGTTCACCGTCGCCGGCGCCCTGTGGCTCGTCGTCGCGCTGATGAACGTCCTGGTCGGCACCTTCTCGATCGGCATCATCACCGGGCCGCTCTTCGTGCTCATCGGCATCCTGACCTTCTCCCAGCCCCTCGCCTCGTACGAGCTCGCGACCGGCGCGCTGCACATGCACTCGCCGCTGGGCTTCAAGACCGCGACCTACGGCGCGCCGAAGGGCGAGCGGCTGTGGTTCGACGGCACGAACCTGATGCGCGTCATGGCGGACGGCCGCCAGAAGAAGGTGAACCTGAAGGCCGGCCGGCCCGAGGACGTGGCGCAGGTGGTCCAGGCGGTCGCCGGCGCGCAGCAGCAGCCGCAGCAGTAGGCGGACGCGATGGACGACCGGCGCCTCGTCAAGGTCTCGAAGTACCTCTCACGGCACTTGCGGCACGACCCGCAGCGGCTCGGGATCGAGCTCGACGAGCAGGGCTGGGTCGACGTCGAGGTGCTCCTGGCGGCGCTGGAGCGCCAGCGCTTCAGCCTGACGCTCGCCGAGCTCGAAGAGGTCGTGGAGCGCAACGACAAGCGGCGGTATGTGATCCGCGACGGCCGCATCCGCGCGAGCCAGGGCCACACCGTCGACGTCGACCTGGGTCTGGAGCCGGTCGACCCGCCCGCGGAGCTGTTCCACGGCACCGCCGAGGGCTTCCTCGACGCGATCCGCGCGGAGGGCCTGAAGGCGATGGACCGCCACGACGTGCACCTCTCCCCCGACTACGCCACCGCGGTGCGGGTGGGCTCGCGGCGCGGGACGCCGGTGGTCCTGGTGGTCGCCGCGGGCCGCATGGCCGAGGAGGGCCACGAGTTCTTCCTGTCGGAGAACGGCGTGTGGCTGACCGGGTCGGTCCCGGCATGGGCGATCGCGTTCCCCGCCTGACCGCGCGGCACGGGCGCGACCGGCGCTGACAGTTCCTGCCACAACGCACGCGAAGGGGCCGCCGTCATGATCGACGGCGGCCCCTTCGCGTGCGGCTAGACCGCGGCGGGGACCGGTTCGGCCTGGGCCGCTTCGGTCTTGCGGGTCTTGATGACCGTGACGGCGACGACCAGGGCGACGGCGACCATGACCGCGGCGATGGTGTAGCCGAGCCGGTAGCCCGCGGTCAGGGCCTCGGCCTGGCCGGTGCCGCCGTCCAGGAGCGAGGCGGTGCGGGAGGAGACCGCGGTGCTGATGACCGCGAGGCCGACCGCGCCGCCGACCTGCTGGGCGGTGTTGAACAGGCCGGAGGTGACGCCGGCGTCCTCGGGCTTGGAGTCGGCCATGCCGAGGGTCATGAGGGCGGGCATGGTCAGGCCGAAGCCGAGCGGGGCGGTGACCATGCCGGGGAGGACGTCGACCAGGTAGGAGCCGTCGGCGCGCATCTGGGCGAAGAGGACGAACCCGAGGACCATGACGGCGAGGCCGACGATCGCGAGCTTGCGGGGGGCGACCCGGGTGAGCAGCTTCGGCGCGACCCACAGGGAGACCGAGGCGATCACCAGCGGCGCGGGCAGGAACGCGAGGCCCGCGGTCAGCGGCCGGTAGTCGAGGACCTGCTGGAGGTAGAGCACGGTGAAGTACATGAACCCGAAGGCCGCGCCGACCATGAGGGCCTGGGAGACGTTCGCTCCGGCGACGCTGCGGGAGAACATGATCCGCAGCGGGACGAGCGGGGTGGCGGCCTTGGCCTGGCGGAGGAGGAACCCGGCGAGGAGGAGGGCGGCGAGGGCGCCGAACCCGATGGTGCGGGCGGAGTCCCAGCCCTGGTGCTCGACCTCGATGAGGGTGTAGACGGCGAGCATGACGCCGGCGGTGACGAGGACCGCGCCGAGGACGTCGGCCCCGGCCTTGAGGCCGATGCCGCGGTCGTTCTCCAGGAGGCGCCAGGCGAGCAGGCCGACGGCGAGGCCGAGCGGCAGGTTGATGAAGAAGATCGACTCCCAGCCGATGGACTCGGTGAGGACGCCGCCGATGACGGAGCCGAGCGCGCCGCCGCCCGCGGAGGCGAACCCGAAGGCGCCGATGCCCTTCGCCTGCTCGGCGGGTTCGGGCAGGAGCATGACGACCATGCCGAGGAGGCCCGCGGAGGCGATCGCGCCGCCGATGCCCTGCACGAAGCGGCCGGCGAGGAGCAGGGTCTGCGTGTCGGCGAACCCGATGGCCGCCGAGGCGAGCGTGAACAGGGCCAGGCCGGCGATGAAGACCCACTTGCGGCTGAGCAGGTCGCCGAGGCGGCCGGCGAGGAGCAGGAGGCCGCCGAAGGGGATCACGTAGGCGTTGACGGTCCAGACCAGGTTCGACGGGGTGAAGCCGAGGTCGTCGCGGATGGCCGGGAGGGCGATCGTGACGATGTTCTGGTCCAGGATGATCATGACCTGCGCGGCGAGCAGGACGATGACGGTGAGCCAGCGGCGGCTGAGACTCGTTTCGTGCGGGGTGGACATGACCGGTGCTCCTTCAGTGCTAGGGGAACTATTTGTTCCTGGAGCAATCATGTGTTCCAATGGAGCGGTCCGGAAGAAGGCACTTCGATGTCCCTGGGGATACACGGATGTTCCTCTCCAGGTCATCCCCGCAAACGCCGCGTTGTGAAGTGGAGCACATGCCATGAAAGACGAGTGCGACGACGTCCCGATGTCCGACGTGCAGGTCGAGGCCTGCCCGATCGTCCAAATCATCGACCGGGTCGCCGGGAAGTGGTCGGTCTCGATCCTGGTCGCGGCCATCCGGCAGCCGGTCCGGTACACCGAGCTGGAGCGGAGCATCCCCGGCATCAGCCGCCGCATGCTCACGCTGACGCTGCGGAACCTCGAGCGCGACGGGCTCCTGACGCGCACGGTCTATCCGACCGTCCCGCCGAAGGTCGAGTACACCGCCACCGACTCCGCCCGCGAGCTGTACGGGCACCTCACCGGCCTCCTCGAGTGGGCCGAGCGCCACCGCCCCGACATCGTCGAGGCCCGCGAGCGCTACGACGCCCTCGTGGCCGCCGCGTAGCCGGACCGCCCGGGGCCCGTCCCCTGGTCTGCTGAACGCGTCGTCGGCGCTAGGGCCGCAGCCACACCCGCAGCGGGCCGAGCGGCGCGAACCCGTGCCGCAGGGCCGCGTCGAGGTCGTCCCCGTGCTCGTAGCCGACGAGCGGCACGCCGGGGAAGAGGGCATGGGCGGCCGCCAGCGCCACCGGCCATCCGGCGCCTGCGCCGTCCGCCGCGAACACGTTCGAGACGCCGACGACACCGCCGCCGCGGGTGAGCACCGCGCCCGCGGCCACGTCGCCCTCGCGCGTCCCGGCGACCACGGACACGCCGGGGTGGTCGAGCAGCCGGGGCCGGAACAGGTCGGCGTTCCCCTCGCCGCCGTCCCACGCGGTCGCCCACGCGCGCAGCGCGTCCGGGTCCTCGGCCCGGTTCCAGGCGGGCGCCGCCGGAGGCGGTCCGGCCGGTCGGCGGATCCAGCGGGCCTCGAAGAGCACCTCGAAACCGTACGGGGCGAGGTCGAGGTCCGCGAAGCTGTCCTTGACCGAAGCGCCTGCGCCCGAGTCGATCCGGGCCACCAGTGCCGCGGCATCCGCGCCGGGGGCGAGGGTCACCGCGTCGGGGTAGTAGGGCGGCGTGCGGACGGCGGCGGTCCAGGCGTCGGTGCGGAACTCCCCGGCCCGGCCGTGGGAGGCGCACACGGCGTCGCACCACTCGGCGTTGTCGCGGGCGGCGGCCGATATCGAGAGCAGGTCCACGGGGACCGATCCTAGGCGGTCGATCCGCAGGCGCGCTTGGCATGCGCCAGCGGCGTGGGGCCGACCGCCGGCGCCGGGGCCGCGAGAGGCGGCGTGCTCCGGCGGTAGGCTATTACAGTCGTCATAGGAGGTCTCGTTGCAGCAGGTAGACGCGCCCCGCGAGCGGATCGTGGCCGGTGCGGCGGAGATGATCAGCCGCCGCGGTCTCAACGCCACGAGCATCCGCGAGCTGTCGAAGCACGCACACGCGCCCCTCGGCTCGACCTATCACTACTTCCCCGGCGGCAAGGGCCAGTTGGCGACCGAGGCCGTCCGGTTCGCGGGCGAGAGCGTCGCGCGCAGCCTCCGCAGGGAGCTGCGGGTCGGCCCGCGCGAGGGCGTGGCCGCGTTCCTGGCGCTGTGGCGTGACATCGTGACCGGCACCGGGTTCCGGGCCGGCTGCCCGGTCCTGGCGGTCGCCGTCGAGGAGCCCCCGCCCGGCGACGTCCCGGAGGCGGTCCTCGCGGCGGCCGAGGTGTTCGCCGACTGGGAGCGCCTGCTCGCCGATGCCCTTGCGGCCCATGGTGCCGACGAGGTGCAGGCCGCGCAGATCGCGACGCTCATCGTCGCCTCGGTGGAGGGCACGGTGGCGATGTGCCGCGCCCAGCGCGACACCGGCCCGCTCGACCGCGTCGCGGCCCGGCTCGACGCGATCATCGCCGCCGTCCTGCGCTAGCGGCCCAGGAGGTCGCCGCAGAACGAGCGGACCGCGCGGTTGACGGTCTCGGGGGCCTCCCACGGCATGAAGTGCCCGGCGCCCTTGACCCAGAACGGCCCCACGGCCTCGGGGAAGGCGATGGCGCACTTGGCCTCGACGTGCTCGGTGAGCGTCACCTGGTCGGCGCCGACGAGGACGAGGGTCCGGTGCGGCACCGGCCGGTCGATCATCTCCGGCGCGGACAGCGGCCGGACGCCCATGACGACCTCGTAGTCGGCGAACGAGGCGCGCAGCCGCTCGGCGTCCGCGTACGGCTCGGTCAGGTAGTCGAGGTCGTCCTCGCCGAACGCGCCGGGCGGGCACCACATGCGGTGCCCGTAGAACTCGCCGATGTACCGGCGGCGCTGCTCGGGCGTCGCGAGTTCGGCGACCAGCTCGTCGGCGTGGAGGCCCTGGCGGCGCTGGTAGTCGTAGACGGCGGGCTTGGGCGTGCCCGGCGGGATGCCCGCCGCGGCGAACGCGTCCTCCAGGTCGGGCATGGAGTCGTCGAGGATCACCAGGCGGTCGACGCGATCAGGGTGCCGGTTCGCCATGTCGACGGCGATCATCGCCCCGAGGTCGTGGCCGACGACGACGGCCCGCTCCCACCCGAGCGCGTCGAACAGGCCGGTCAGGTCGGAGTTGAAGGCATTGAAGTCGTAGAAGCCGTCGGGCGCGAAGTCCGAGTCGCCGTAGCCGCGCAGGTCCGGCGCGACGACGTCGAACCCTGCGGCCGCGAGCGCGTGGAGGTTGTGCGACCAGATGCGGCTGGTGCACGGGAACCCGTGGACGAGCAGCAGCGGCACGCCGCCCTCGCCGCGGCGGCGCACCGCGAGGCGGTGCCCGGGACGGACTTCGACCATGACCGGTGCGACGGTGTCAGCGGGAAGAACCATGCCTCAGGTGTACACGACCGCCCCACGCGTCCCGCGATCCGGTCGTCACGAGCGCATGTCCCGGCCGGAGAGGAGGCGCCCGGTCAGGCCCGGCGGGAGGGCGCGGCCGACCGACGCGACCAGCTTGTACCGCCAGTCGGGCACGCTCAGGGCCCGGCCGCGGCGCCAGTCGCGCAGGGCCGCCGCGGCGACGGCGTCCGGGTCGAGCCACAGGAAGCCGGGGATCTTCGACATGTCCATCCCGGCGCTGCCGTGGAACCCGGTGCGGGTGAACCCGGGGCACAGCGCGGTGACCGTGACGCCGTGCGGGCGCGCGGTCCTGGCCGTGGCCTGGCTGAAGTTGATGACCCACGCCTTCGTCGCCGAATAGGTCGAGCTGGGGAAGAACCCGAGCAGCGAGGCGGTGTTCAGGACGCCGCCGCTCCCCCGCGCGAGCATCGGCGGCAGGGCCGCGTGTGTCAGGCGGAGCACGGTCTCCATGTGCAGCCGCGACATCGCGATCTCGGCCTCGATCGGCGTCGCGAGGAACCGCGTCGGATGCCCGAAGCCCGCGTTGTTGACGAGGAGGTCGAGGCCCGCGCGGCACCGCTCCTCGATCCGGGCGAGGTCGGCGTCGTCGGTGAGGTCGGCGGTGACGAGCTCGGTGTCCGCGGGCAGGGCCGCGCCGGTCTCGCGCAGCCGCTCGCCGTCGCGGTCGACGAGGACGAGCCGGTGGCCCTCGGCCGCGAGCCGCCGCGCGAGCGCCGCGCCGATGCCGGAGGCGGCGCCGGTGACGAGCGCGGTCGGTCGGGGAGGCTCGGCGTTCATGCGCCGAGTGTAGGGGCCGGACGCCGGACCGCGGTCCTCGCGGGACGAGCGCGGTCCCGCCCCGCGGCGACCGCTCGGTCCGGGCGGGAAGTGGCGGCGCGCTCCGACCGCGGAACGGCGCCGCCCGGTCCGGGCGGGAAGTGCCGGCGCCCTTCGAGTGCCCCGCCAATGAACGGTGCCGCTCGGCTCAGGCGGGAAGTGCGGTCAGTTCCCGGTGCGGTAGCGGGCGGCGAGCGCGGCGGCCCGGCCGTGCAGGGCGGCGCGCAGCGACGGGGGCGCGAGGGCCTCGGCGTCCGCTTCGAGCTGCCACAGCGCCCACTCGGCGTGCCGGGCGTCCTGGAAGGCGAGTTCGAGGCGCAGCCAGCCGTCAGCGTCTGGTTCCTCGGCGCGCACGGCGAGCGCGGTGTCCAGCAGGGCCTCGCGCCGGTCCGGGTGGACCCGCGCGAGGACGGTGAGGTGGCCGTCCGCGAGGAACCGCGCCGACCGCTCGCGCCAGATCCGGTCGAGGTCGACCCGGCCGGGCCGCTCGGCCGGTTCGGGCAGCTCCTCGGCGGCGAGGATGCGCGAGAGCCGGTAGGTGCGGTCCGCGCCCGACCGCGTCGCCAGCAGGTAACCGCGGTCCCTGACGGTGACCAGGCCGATCGGGTCCACGATGCGCCACTGCGGGTCCTGGCCGGTCGCGGCGTAGTGGATGCGGAGCCGCCGCCCGGCGAGCACGGCGCGCCGCACCTCGGCCGCGGCGGGGACGTCCTCGGCGTTCCGCCTGCGCGACAGCAGGTCGGTCTCGGGTTCGACCAGGAACCGCTGCGCCGCATCGGTCACCGTGGCCTGGTGGCTCGCGGGCAGGGCGTCGACGACCTTCCGCATCGCCGACGCCAGCGCCGTCCCGAGCCCGAACACCTGCTCGGAACGCTGCGACCCGGCGGTGAGCAGGGCGAGGGCCTCCTCGTGGTTGAGGCCGGTCAGCTCGGTGCGGAATCCGGGCAGGAGCGCGAAGCCGCCGTTGCGTCCGCGTTCGGCGTAAACCGGGACGCCCGCGGAGGACAGGGCCTCGATGTCGCGCAGCACGGTCCGCGTGGACACCTCCAGCTCGCTCGCCAGCGCGTCCGCGGTCAACCGGCCGCGCTGGCGCAGCAGGAGCACCAGTGAGACGAGCCGGTCCGCGCGCATCGGCGAAATCTATCAGGAAATCACGACAGTGGATGTCGTGATTCAGCGCGAGACTCGGGTGCAGGAAGATTCCCGATGCAACGAACGGATACCGCCGTGACTGTCGAACGTACCGCCATCAACCCGGTGACCTGGTCGGCCGAGCTGGGCTTCAACCAGGGCGAGCTGGTCTCGGGGCACACCCGGACCCTCTACTGCTCCGGCCAGACCGCCATGAGCAAGGAGGGCCGGCCCGAGCACGAGGGCGACATGGCGGCCCAGCTGGCCCTCAGCCTCGCCAATCTGGAGGCCGTCCTCGCCGAGGCCGGCATGTCCCTCGCGAACCTGGTCCGCTTGAACGTCTACACCACCGACGTCGACCGGCTCTTCCCCCACTACGGCGTCCTCGCCGGCGCTCTCGCCGCCGCCGGGGTCGCCCCGGCCACCACGATGCTCGGCGTCACGCGCCTGGCGATCCCGGGCCAGCTGGTCGAACTGGAGGCCACCGCGGTCGCATGACCGCGGGCGGGTCCCGCTCGCAGCGGGACCCGCCCGAAGTGCACGGAGCCGCTTTGAGCGCTGGACCCGCGCGGTCGACCGCGGAAGACCGGCGGGCCCGGCACTCGCGGCCGGGGACGCCGTCACCTCAGAGTGGCGAGCCGGCCGTCCAGGGCCGACCACTTGCACTCGTCCTGCGCGTTGATGTCGATCGGCTCGCGAACGCCGATGTCGCGACCGGCGGCGTTGTTGTGGAGGTCCATGCCGACCTCGTCCTGCGGAAGGCCGGGGTCGGCCTCGTGCCGGTCGGCGACGATCTTCGCCTGCTGGGCGTCGATGTAGTGCACCATGAGCGCGTTCCAGTAGCAGTGGCGGAACGCGTCGGCCTTCCCGTTGTGCAGCGAGTCGCCGGGAAAGACGCCGTTCGCGACCAGCTCGTTCGCGACCTCCTCGGCGTCCCTCGCGTTGGCCTGGGCGATGCCGCAGTCGAACGGACCGATGATCAGGCATCCGATGATGTCGCCGTTGCTGGGATAGCCCTCCTCGTGGGCCGGGGCCGCAGGTCCGGCCTGGACCGGGGCGGCGGCCCAGATGGCCGCCGTGACGGCACCGACCACTGCGGACGTGATGACTCTGACTGCGTGCGAACCCATTGCGACTCCCCCGGTAACGGTCTCCTGGGCCGATCCTTCGCGGTGGGCCGCGGCCGTGCCGGGGGAATCCCGGGATCACCGCTCCCGGCGTCGGGAATCCGACACCGGGGCGGCAGGGGTCAGTCGAGGGCGCTGAGGAGTTCGATCCGGAAGGGCTTGGTCGTCTCGCCCTCGGCGATGCGGCTGGGCCAGTCGGGGTCGGCGATGAGGCTGCGGCCCACGGCGATCATGTCGAACTCGTCGCGCTCCATGCGGTCGAGGAGCCGCTCGATGCCGGTGGTGCCGGGCTTGTAGGCCATGCCCTTCGGGCCCATGAACTCCCGGTCGAGGCCCACCGAGCCGACGGAGATGACGGGCTTGCCGGTGAGCTTCTTGGTCCAGCCGGCCAGGTTGAGGTCGCTGCCCTCGAACTCGGGGAGCCAGTAGCGGCGGGTGGACGCGTGGAAGGCGTCCACTCCGGCGTCGGCGAGCGGCGCGAGGACCTGTTCGAGTTCGCCGGGCGTCCCGGCGAGCCGGGCGTCGTAGGAGTTGGCCTTCCACTGGGAGAAGCGGAAGTTCACGGGGAAGCGGGGCGAGACGGCGGCGCGGACGGCCGCGACGACCTCGACGGCGAACCGGGTCCGCGCGGCCAGGTCGCCGCCGTAGGCGTCGGTGCGGCGGTTCGTCGCCGCCCACAGGAACTCGTCGATGAGGTAGCCGTGCGCGCCGTGGAGTTCGACGCCGTCGAAGCCGATGCGCTCCGCGGCGGCGGCGCTCTCGGCGAAGGCCGCGACCACCGCGTCGATGTCGTCCTGGGTCATCGCGCGGCCCTTCGGCGCGCCGTCGAGGGCGAGGCCCGAGGGGCTGAGCACGTCGGCCTCGGGCACCGGCCCGGAGCCGGGGTCGCGCATGGCGCCCACGTGCCACAGCTGCGGGACGATCCGGCCGCCCGCCTCGTGGACCGCGTCGGCGACCCGCCGCCAGCCCTCCAGCTGCTCGTCGCCGTGGAAGCGCGGGACGCGGCGGCTCGCCCAGGTCGACTCGTGGCCGACGTAGGTCCCCTCGGTGACGATGAGCCCGACGCCCCCGGCGGCCCGGCGGGCGTAGTACGCCGCCACGTTCTCGCCCGGCACCCCGCCGGGCGAGAACTCCCTGGTCATCGGCGCCATGACCACGCGGTTGGCGAGGTCGAGGCCGTTGATCGCGTAGGGGCGGGCGAGCAGGTTCGCGGCCCGTTCGGCGGTGGCGGTGCGGCTGTCGTTCACGGATAATCTCCTTGTGTACGTTGTATCGCTCGGATACAACGTACACTCAAGGTACGTCGTACACAACTGCTACCGTGTGAGCTGACGCGGAGGAGGCGGAGCCCATGGCTGAGAAGGCGACCGAGAGCGGACCGGTCACGCTCTGGGAACGGCTCGAACGGCCCACCCGCACGCCCCGGCAGCGCCTCAGCGGCCCGCTCATCGCGGCCAAGGCGGTCGAGATCGCCGACGAGAAGGGCCTCTGCGCCGTGACCATGCGCACCCTCGCCGCCGAGCTCGACGCCGCCCCGATGGCCGCCTACCGCTTCGTCGACGGCAAGGACGACCTGTTCGCCATCATGGTCAACGAGGTGTACGCCGAACTCGCGATCCCCGAGGGGCCGTGGCGGAAGGTCCTGCGGGAGTATGCCGTCCAGATCCGCGACATGATGCACCGCCACCGGTGGCTGTCCGAGCTCCCGCCCCACGTCACGATGATGCCGACCCCGAACCACCTCGCGTCCGTCGACCGCGCGCTGGCCTCCCTCGACGGCCTCGGACTCGACCTCGAGGCCATGATGACCGCGGTGCGGACCGTCGCCGGATTCGTGCACGGCACCGTCGGCGACGAGGTCGCGCTGGCCGAGCTGCAGCAGGTCAGCATGGCGAAGAGCCGCGAGGAGGTCCGCGAGGCGCTCGGCCCGCAGCTGCAGTGGATGCTCGCGACCGAGCGGTACCCGGTGTACGAGCGGTACATCTACGAGTCGGGCTGCGCCGAGGAGCCGCGCGTCCACTTCGACGCGGGCCTCGAACTGGTCCTCGACGGCATCGCGGCCCGCATCGACCGCGCGGCCGGCTGACGATCAGGCGTCGAGCTCGAACATGATCTCGACCGTCGCGTCAGCCGCGACGTCGACCTCCTGCGGGTCGCTCGCAGGCGAGGCACCGAACGAGACGGCGACGCGGTAGCGGCCGGGCGCCGCCTCCATCTCGTACCGGCCGTCGGCGCCGGTCGGCCGGCTCATCTGACCCGACAGCAGGTCCGGGTCCTCCAGCGACTCCGGCAGGACCTGCGCGCCCTCCACCGGGTCCCCGTCGGCGTCGACGACGGTCACGACGATGGCGCCGCTCGCCCCGGCCGTGGCCGGATCGGGGTCGCCGTCGCTCACCGCGCTCGGCCCCTCCCCCGGGCCCGTCCCGGCGCCGCAGGCGCTCAGCACCGCCAGCATCGCGGCGGCCAGCAGGATCGATCCGGTGCGCATGGAGCACCGCCTCCCTTCGCGGGTACCTGGTCCTTCGACGCGAACCGCGGGCGGCGGGTTCCGCTCTCCCGAGCGGAACCCGCCTCATCGGTCAGAGGTTCTCCCACGCCTGGAAGAAGTTGAACACTTCCTGCGTGATCCTCGTTCCGCTGTTGTGGCTGGTGTACGGCGGATTGTTATTGTTGCAGCTCTGGTTCGGGCACCCGTGCGTGTCGACCGCGAGCGCGCACGGCCCGCCGCAGTCGTCCCGGTAGGCGTACAGCGGGTCGCCGCTGTTGCCGGGGACGTTGTCGGCGAGGTGCCACAGGACCCTGGTGTGGCTGTAGCGGATCTGGTCGTACGCGACCCACTGCTCACCGTTGGGCTTGTCGCCCGGGTAGCCGCGGGTCACCACGCCGGTGCCGTCGTACGAGGCGCTCTGCCAGCGGTAGCCGAACGTCCCGGTCGAGTTCCCGACCTCGCAGTCGAGCTTGACGGCCCCGAAGTCGTACTCGCGGTTGCGGTTCACCGTCCAGAACGTGTTGGAGTGGAACGAGACGGCGCGGCAGCCGCCGTAGGGCGAGGACGTGCCGTCCCTGCCGGGGTAGGCGATGAAGTCGCGGCCGGTGATCCAGCCGCCGAAGTCGGCGTTGTTGACGCAGTGGCCCGCGGTGGCCATCGTGTCCGGGCCGATCATGAAGCCGGTGCAGAAGAAGATCCGCTGCCCGCTGTTGTTGAGCATCGTCATCTGGACGGTGGCCGAGGCCGGCCACCAGGTGGTCGGGGTCGTCCGCGAGCGGTCGTCGTTGCCGATGACCGTCTGGGTCCCGAACTCGCCGCCGGAGGCGACGGGGCCGGTCTCGGTCTCGAAGAACGCGCCGGTGTCGTACGGCGAGGCGACGGGAGCCGTCCCGGGGGCCACGGCGGACCCGGAGGACTCGGTGGTGGCGGACAGCTCTTCGAGCAGGTCCAGGGTCTTGGTGTCGAGCTCGCTGCCGTCGCTGGAGACCGGCAGCAGCTCGGTGGCCTCCCCGGCCTGGGCCGTCGCGGGCGCGAGCCCGCCGATGGTGAACAGCCCCGCGAACAGCACGAGGACCGCGAACATGCGTCCGACGATTCGAGGCGGACTGGAATTGGAGCGATAGGATGGCACGGCTGGTCCGATACGCATGAGATGCCTTTCGTGGAATCGGATCTGTACGGGGTTGTACTTCTTGCGCCACAAGAAGTGCAACCCTCCCGATTTCCGAAGCTAGCAGCCCCGCCCCAAGATCACAGCCCCCGCTGAACGAACTTGACGAGTCCCTATTCCCGCGCCAGGATGAGCCGTTCCAACGGCAGGCCACCTTCGATGCGCGCTTGGATCTGCGCAGTGCCGTATGCGATCTCGCGGAAGAGCGGGGCGATGGTGATGAGACCGAGGCCTTCCGCTTCTGCGGCCAGCACGGCCGCTGAGATCCTCATTGCGCGAAGAGCATCCGGGTGCGGCGGCGCCAACCGCGCGAGTATTGGCCGAGCACTCCGGAGCAGTCGCTCCGATGCGGCTCTGATCCACTCACTTCGAATCGACGGTGTAGCGTCCAGCATGTCGCACGCGCTTGTGAGGCTTAGTGCGAGTCGGTCCAGCGTCGCGGAGCTGTGATAGCCGTCGTCGATCTTCGCCTTGACACAGAGCCTCTCAGCACAAGCACCTGATGGTGACCGCGACTGCAAGAACGCGGGGTGCCTCGTGCCATTAGCGGTGAGGACCATGGCGCATTCCTCGCGTAGATCGATCAAAGTCGATCCAATCCCAGCCCGCGGCACCGAGTCGGAATTCGCATCACCCGACTCCATTCCGCTGACGAGTATTCTGAAGGTTCTTATCAGCACCGATTCCCGACTGAGAAACTCGGTCGCCCTGGCATCTGGGAATGTCATGTCCGCGTCCCTGTCGGGCCAGCTCCACTCGGAGTATTCTGGATGCAAGCTCACAAGACCGCCGACAAGCCCGCTCATTTCGACATCGATCGCGAGTTGTGACCGAAGTCGAATTCGACCATGGCCCGCCGGCAGTTCCACTCCTGACGACCAGGGCTCAGGTACCGAGACGGTCTGCGGATCCGAAGTGAAGACCACCGGCGGTGCCGTCGAGGAACCGAGTACGCCGATACCACTGCGGATCAGCGCTTCCACTTCGTCTTTACTCGGAATCCGGTACATTCCGGTATTCGCCTCAATCGCCGCGGCATTGACCCACTCTACGAAGGCCCTCGCCTCCTGGCGCCACATCCCCTCAGCGGAGACGCCTGCGTCGGAGCCGTCGATCTCCCGGAACCCGTCGGGAACCACAGTGCCCGTGTCCTTGCAGAACAGCCAGTAGAGGTCGAGCGGAATCGGATCGGGGCAGATGAACGTGCCGTTGTCGAGGACCACGACTCTGCTGAGGTGATGCGCCGCCAAGGCCCGGGCGACCAGTCGGCGGCGGTCGGGGTCCGCTTCCGGAAGAAACGCGTCGATGTGCAGTTGGTCGATGCGCTGACGAAGTCCCTGATCGATCTGACCGTTCCCGGCGACGCAGGCGAAGGCCAATGAGAGCGCGGTGAACGAGTCGTCCTCGAGGCAGGCCGCCACGATGGGACTGGCGTCGGAGTTCGCGGCGAAGAAGACCGTCGTCTCACGCCACCAGGGGTTGGCGACCTGCGCTTTCAAGGTGCCGGCGAGGTTGTTGGCGCGTATGTGGGTCGCCGCGAGGAACTCGCCGAAGGTGTGGTGGGAGAAGGAGTAGAGGTCCTTCTCCCGCTCGATCAGGAGGCCGCTCGAATCGACGATGCTCTCCAGGAGGCTCTCGGAGTCGATGTCGGTGTCGATGCCGTTGAGCTGGCGGTCGAAGATGGCGAGGATCTGGGGTTTCGAGTGGTCGCGGACCCCTTCGAGCATCATCTCGTAGGCGAGTGTGGCAAGGATGCGCTGCCTGATGGCGCCGTTAGGTTTGACCTCCAGTTTCTTCGCCTCCTGACGGCGCCACAGCATGACGTCGCAGACCTGGCCGTACAGGTCGGCGCGACCGGCCGGAAGGGCGCGGCGCTCGCGGTGGACCAGGACCATCATCGTCAGCAGGAGCGGATTGACCGCGAGTTCCTGCAACGAGGGCGCGACCGCGAGCTGATCGAGGAGGTCTTGGGCCTCCTCCTGCGCCCGGCGGTCGACCTCCGCGACCGGCGCGTTGGTGGCGAGGCGTTCGGTGGCGAGGCACCAACCCTTCACGAACGTACGGATCTGCTCGGTGGTGAAGGGCCGCACCTGGAGTACGACCGCTCGCGGGATCACCGCCGTCCGATAGCCGTGCGGCCGGGAGGTCACGACGAAGTCGTTGCGCGGATGCTTGGCGATCTGATGCTCGATCCATTCGGACACCGCGGTCCGGTCCTCCTTCCGGGCCACCTCGTCGAGGCCGTCGAAGAGGACGAGGCAGTCCCCTTCGCGGAGGCGAACCTCCCACCAGTCCTTCGGTTCCTTCACCTCCAGCGCGCCGATGTCGCCGCGGATGAGATCCGCAAGGGTCTGCGAAGGGTCGCCGGACAGGGACTCGGCATGGTCGCGAAGGGCGATCAGGACCGGAATCCGGCGGCGCTGCCGCTTGCCTCGGAGCACCGACCTGCGGGCGGTGTGGCGCAGCAGTGTGGACTTGCCGCTGCCGGGAGCGCCGATGACCGCGAAGACGGCGGGCTGCTCCCTGTCGAGAAGCTCGTGGATCGCATGGCGCTCGCCGCTGTCGTCCAAGTTCGCGGGCAGCAGGCCGCCTGACCGTTTCGACGGCGACCCCAGGGCCAGACCGACGTCCACGTACACCGCGTCGAGTTCCGGAACGTGGCTGGGCGTGTGGGCGAGGTCGCGGGTGTTGATGTGGCCGTTCCGTTCGAGCACGTACCGGCGGTAGTGGCGGGCGTAGCGGGAGACCTTGCGGCCGAACGCGAGGTCGGCGACGTTGGCGATCTGTTCGAGTCGGCGGCGGACGGTCTGCTGAGCGACGGAGAGCAGCATGGCGCCCAGGCCGATCACCGCCTCGTACAGGACGAGCAGGAGGATCGCCAGCCAGGGCGCGGCCAGGCCCCGGTCGATGAGGAACCAGGCGAGCGGGAGGCCTGACAGGCCGAGGATCGAGGTGGTCGCCTTGCCAGCGAGGGACATTCGACTACTCCTCGGGCTCGTGGAGGCGGCGCGAGGGGGGTTGGACCGGGGGCTGCGCACCGCCACAGGAATACGACGAGGATATCGGAATCGGGCGACAGCGCGGGTCGGTGATTTCAGGGCCGACCGAGGGCGGGCGAAGGCAGGGAACCGTGTGCACGCCGGTTCCATGGAGACAGGGAGGGGCCGGGCGGTCTTCCACCAAAGATCGCCCGGCCCCGTGGTGAGGGGCAGCGGCGGTGTCGGGCCGCATGTCGCGGGAGGCGACGGCCCGTCGCCGCTGCCCCTCTGAGGGCTCCGCGGCCGGTCCGAGGTTGATCACCGGTGCGCGGAGCGTCTAGGGGGTCAGGTGGAGTCGGGTTCGGCGATCAGGGCCCTGCATTGTTCGAGGATCCAGGGGCACCATTCGTCGCCCGCCCACGCTTTCGACCATTCGGCGACGTCCTCGGGGTCGTCGGTGAAACGGCAGCACTCACGGGCGCCGGCGCCGTCATCGGCGTCGATGAGGTACTCCGTGATCTTGGGCGTCCTGGCCGGATGCGACCCGAGCGAGTACAGCGTGAAGACCGCCGGGCCGCGCCTGAAGTCGCCCAGGTAGCCGTCGACGCCGGGCTTCCCGTCCGAACGGAGGTTGTACGGATCGTCCTGGGACGCATACGGTTCACCCATCACAGAACCTCGTGGAGGTCGCGGTGTTGATCCTGTCCCGGTAGAAGACCCGGAAGGCCTGTTCCTCCACCCAGACCTTCGCCTGAGGTTTAAGGCCGTTCCAGAACCGGCCCCACGTCGCCTTGAGGTCCCCGGAGTTGAGCCCGGAGATCACGAGGACCACGTCGTCGCCCCGAGGTCCGGTGATCACCTGGAACGAATCGGGCGCGTCGGCACTCGACGCGCGGACCGTATAGGACCGGTAGTCGTCCCGAAACGTCCCCCGATCGAGTGAGACGGCCGGATCCGGCCCTTCGCTTGCAAGAGATTCTGTTCGCACCGTAACTCCATTTCGGACTGTCAAATTCCCGACACTTCCCCGGCGTGTCGAACACGACCGAGCGACCATGGAGCGATCCGCCGAACCACTCCGCACATCACGAGGCGGGTCCAACTCTCGTGACACCCATCAATCTAGACGGTGTTTCCGCAGGTCACAAGATGAAGATCGTTGCGGCGCAACGGGACCGTGAGGAATCGGCCGTGCATAAAAGACCGGTGAATCCTCACGGTCAGGACTCCCCGCAGCGTTTCTCACAGAGGCGCAACGGCTGTGGACTGTGCGATAGTGACGGTTCGGATCGAGGGACCACCAACCTTGGGAGCTGCGATGGCGAAGACGGAATCGGGAATCTGGTTCATCCGCATGATGCTCAGAACCGGCCGAGAGGCAATGGGCAAGACGCAGGGTCAGGTCGCGCGCCAATGCCACCTGGCCACCGACACCTACCGCGCGTACGAGGCGGGCCGCGCCAGCCCGCCCGCCAAGAACATCGAGGCACTGGCGAGAGCCTGCGGCCACAGCGAGGAGAAGGCCCAGTACATGGTGAAGGCGGCGCTGGGCCGCGCCGAGGGGGAAGCCCTTGAGGCTGAGATGCGTTACAACGCACTGTTCATCGCTCTGGCTGAGCGGTACTACGGCATCTTCTTCAAGTTCGACGCGCTCCTGGTACCGGGACTTCTACAACTTCAGCAGTACCACTACACCGTCGCGAGGCTCGCTGAGCCCGGCACCGACGAGTGGGTCGACCGAGGTTGGGAGTTCAAGGAAGAACGGCAGCATGCAGTCGAAGACCGATCTGATCGGCCCGCCATGCAATTCATGATCGGCGAGACCGCGCTCCTCCAACTCCGAATGATCTCCGAGCCTCTGTATCAGGACCAGCTCCGCCATCTGCGGCGCTGGGCGAAGAAGCCTGGGGTGTTCGTGCGGGTCCTTCGCGGGCCAGTCCCTGCCCATCAAAGCGGATTCAGTATCTACCTTCCAGGGGAAAGTGCTGTCGCGGGACCTCCGATCGCCTACACCGAGATCGCTGACTCAAGCTGGCTCATCGACGACCCCACCCGCATCGAGCGTTACGATGACCTCCGCAAGAAGCTTTGGAAAAAGGCGATCCGGATCGAGGTCTACAACGATGACGACTGGCGTTACCGTCTGGCGTAAGAGCACCCGTAGTGGTTCGGGCGACAACACCAGCTGCGTCGAGGTTCGCAAGGCCTGGCGCAAGAGCACTCGAAGCGGCTCTGGCAACAACACAGACTGCGTCGAGGTCGCCTTCTGTGCAGACGATGCCGGCTTCCACCTGCGGGATTCGAAGCTCGACAGTGACTCTCCCGTGTTCGACCTGTCTGCTTCCGACTTCACGGCGCTGGCGAAGGCCGCGGGCTGAGGTCCCGTTGGAGGATAAGCGACATCCCCCCACCTAGGTAAACCTGAACAACACTAGAGCCGCGTCGTCGGGTGAACCGGCGGCGCGGCTCTTGTCGTGGCGGCTGCGACACAGCGGATCACTGGTCGCGGGCAGGCCCGGATTCGCCGCTGTCGGTCTCGGATCGCTCGGCGTTCGCGGCCTGCTCCGCCTCCTCGGCTTCGGAGGCCTCCTCTGCGATGAGGCGTTCGTACGCTTCGGAATGGTTCAAGCGCAGGAACTCGCGGTGTTGGTCGGCCTTCTCAAGGTCGCCGAGGCGCTTCCAGACGAAGACGCCCGCGATGTGGGGGCCGTAGCCGTCGGGGTCGAGTTCGAGGGCGCGCTCGTAGTGGAACCGCATCGCCTTGTCGGAGATCCCGTCCGCTCCCCACCACGCGAGCATCACATGGAAGGTCGTCTGCTCCGGGTGGTACCCGACGGCCTCGCGCAGCACGGCCGCGCACTCCTTGAAGCGCTCCTCGCGGCGGAGCAGGCCCGCGTGGACGATGAGTCCGCAGCCGTCGGAGGGGTGCTCCTGCCGGAAGGCCTCGATCAGACCGAACGCCTCCTCGGACCGGCCGCTGAACCCGTACGCGTACGCGAGGATCTCGGGGCCGACCGAATCCGGGCCGTAGCGTTCGATCACGGCGTCGATGAACCGGAGGACCTCGCTGTTGTCGTCGGTGTCGTCGTCCAAGAGGAGCGCGAGGACCCGCTCCTCCAGCATCCGGCGGATCATCCGGGGCTCGGCCCGGGCCACGGCCCGCAGGATCGGGCTGGCGCGCTTGCGGGACACGCGTCGTTTCGGCACCGGACACCGCCCTCCCACCGGAACCTCCGGTCGGCACAGTCTACTTGCGGGCCATGACGGAAAGCGAACCTCTGGTCACGAATTGACGAGACCGGCGGCCCTGGATCGGGCCCGCGCGTGCTCCTGCGGGGTGGTGTTCGGATCGGCCTCGCGGTAGCGGAGGGCGGTCGCGACGGCTGCGACCGGAAGGTCCCGGGCGAGGAGGTCGCGGAGCGGCGCGAGGTCGACGGGGAAGGCCGCGGCGTCGAGTTCGGCGATGATCGTCCAGCTCACCGCGCGGTCGACGGCGGGATCGCCCGCGGCGGCGTTGGTCCAGTCGATCGCGAACGGGCCCTCGGGGGTGAGGAGGACGTTCTAGGGGTGCAGGTCGAGGTGGAGGATCGCGTTCGGGGCGCCGAGGTCGATGCCGCGCGTCTCGGTCGGGAGCCAGTCGGGCGCCGGGATCGCGGCCAGCGCCGTCAGGAGGTCGTCCTGGATCCGGGCGGCCTGAGCCAATGTGGTCTCCCCGACCGCCATCGAGGCGGCGAGGGTCGGGCCCGCGAGGCGCTGCATGACCATGTCGCCGCCGGTGGCCTCGTGGACCTCGGGCAGCGGGTACGCGTGCTCGCGCAGGTAGGCCATGAGCCGGGCCTCGGCCTCGGTGTTCCACTCGCAGCGGCGCAGGACCCTGGCGTCGTCGATCGCGTAGACCTGCGAGGCCCGGCCCGCCGCGAGGAGCTCCATCAGGAGGCGATCTCGGCCAGGAGGGCGCGGTGGAGGTCCGGGTTGCAGGCGATGATCGAGGTGGCGCTGGTGTCGTAGTCGACGCCGTCGAGGTCGGTGACCAGGGCGCCGGCCTCGCGGGCGATGACCACTCCGGCGGCGACGTCCCACGGGTTGATGAAGGAGTGGTACGCGGCGTCGACGCGTCCGGCGGCTGTCCAGCACATGTCGAGGGCCGCGGTGCCGAGCATCCGGACGCGCTGGATGCGGGGTACGAGGCGACGGAACAGTTCCAGGCGCTGCGCGTTGCGGCGCTCGGACTCGGGGGTGACGCCGAAGTCGCCGAAGGCGACCACCGCGTCGGCGAGGGCCGAGGGGCCGCGGACGGTGAGCGGGTGCTTGTTCAGGGCGGCGCCGTGGCCGAGGGCCGCGGTAAAGCGCTCCTCCGCGACGGGCGCCTCGACGACGCCGACCACAGGCATCCCGTTGCGGGTCAGGGCGAGCGAGACGGCGTACAGGGGCGAGCCGTGGGCGAAGTTGACGGTGCCGTCGATCGGGTCGAGCACCCACTCGTAGTGGGACTCGGTGTTGCCGGTGCGGCCGCGCTCCTCGCCGAGGAGCGGGACGTCGGGCGTCTCGGCGGCCAGGAACTCGCGGACGGCGTCCTCGACCGCGTAGTCGAGGTCGGTCGCGTAGTCGCGGTCGCCCTTGCCGCTGATCGAGCGCTCGCGTCCGAGTCCGGTGCGGATGACCTCGGCGGCGGTCGCGACCGCCTGCTCGGCAGTGCCCAGGAAGTCCAGCATCTCGCTCATACCTTCGGTTCCTTCATTCGTCCCAACCCACCCGACGTGCCACATCCTAGACGTGCAAGACCAAGCGGCACTTGGACTCCCAGTGCGATATTTCCGACAATCCAGAAAAAGCGCAGGCCGGTGCGCCCGCAAAGCGGTGCGCACCGGCCCCAAACGGTCAGGCGACGGGCAGCCAGACGCGCATCGCGGCGGGCTCGCGGGTGGCCCGGAGGCGGTACGGCAGGAGCGGCAGCTCCGCGGCCTTGCCGTCGCCGCCGGCGGGCGCGGGGCCGTACGGCCAGCCGTCGGGGCGGTCGTGGACCTGGGCGGCGACGTAGACGCGGCCGTCGCGCTCGACCGGCGCGACGGCGGTGTCGACGGTGAGCTCGTCGAGGTCGCCGCCGGGGAGGTCGAGCGACTCGGCGCAGAGGACGACCGGGCCGCGCTCGACGGCGGCGCAGCCGCGCACGGCGTCGACGCGCGGGTCGGGCCGGGTCCAGCGGGGCGCGACCGGGAGGTCCAGGTGGAACTCCTCCCCCGGGGCGAACGCCGCGATGCGGCCCACCGAGACCGCGCCGGGCTCGACCTCGTGCACGGCGCCGTCGGGGTGGGTCAGCGTCGCGCCCTCAGCCCACGCGGGCACGCGGAGGGTGATCTCGCGGCTGCCGCCCTCGTTGGCGTCGACGCGGACGGTGACGCGGCCGTCCTCGGGGTAGGCCGTCTCGACGGTGAGCGCGAGCCGGGCGCCGCCGACCTCGGTGTCGATGGTGCACGGCGTGAACTGGTGGATCTGGACGCCGCGGTCGTCGGTGGTGGCGACGTACGCGGCGAACTGGGCGAAGGTGCGGGAGAGGTTGGTCGGGCAGCAGGACACGTCGAACCAGTGGGCGCGCCTCCCGCCCGCGCGCACGTGCGGGAGGGGGCCGTCGGCGGGCGGCTCGGCGTCGGCGGTGCGCTGGTGGAGCGGGTTGGCGTAGAAGAACGACCGGCCGTCGGGGGCGGCCGCGCCGGAGAGGACGTTCCAGGCGATGCGCTCGATGGCGTCGCCGTAGCGGGCCTCGCCGGTGGCGAGGGTGAGCCGCCAGGCGGTCATGACGGCGGCGATCCCGGCGCAGGACTCCGAGTACGCGCGCTCGGGGTTGAGCGCGAAGTCGCGGCCGAAGGCCTCGTCGGTGAACTGGGAGCCCATGCCGCCGGTCAGGTGGGTGCGGCGCGCGAGGGTGCGGTCCCATTGGGCGCGAACGGCGTCCAGGAGCTCGCGGTCGCCGGTCTCGACGGCCACGTCGACGGCGCCGGCGGCGAGGTAGAGCGCGCGAACCGCGTGGCCGCGCAGCACCTCGGCGTCGCGCACGGGGGTGTCGTCCTGGTAGTAGAGGCCGTTCTCGGCGAGGGTCTTGGCGCCGTGGCGATCGATGAAGAGCCGGGCCTGCTCCAGGTAGCGGGCCTCGCCGGTGGCGCGGGCGAGCTCGGCGAGGGCCACCTCGATCTCGGCGTGGCCGCAGATGCGCTCGATGCCGCCGGGCCCGAACACGTCGCACACGTGGTCGGCGACGCGGCGGGCGACGCGCACGAACTCGTCCTCGCCGTGGTTGCGCAGCCGGGCGACGGCGGCCTGGATGAGGTGTCCGGCGCAGTACAGCTCGTGGCCCCATTCGAGGTCGGAGTAGCGCGGCGCCTGGCCGGGGTTCCCGAAGGCGGTGTTCAGGTAGCCGTCCTCGTGCTGGGCCGCGGCGATCCGCCGCGTCAGCCTGGCGAACTCCTCCTCCAGCCCGGGGTCGCCGGTGCGGCCGATCTCCCAGGCCATGGCCTCGGCGAGCTTGTAGACCTCCGAGTCGGAGAACTCGCGCCCGGCCCGTTCGAAGGGCCGCCCCGCGTCCTCCCCCGCCGCGACGCGGTCGAAGTTCCCGATCCACTGCAGCGACTCCAGCCAGTGCAGGCAGTGCCGGATGGTCGCCGCGGCGTTGACCGCCTGCCGCTCGCTCCAGTGGCCGCCGGTGAGGCGGACCTCCGCCGTCCCCAGTGGTCGCAGGGCTCCGGCGGTGGGCATTACGGGTGTTCTCATGTTCATCCTTTGATCGCTCCGGACATGAATCCTCGGACATAGTGGCGCTGGAGCAGTGCGAACAGCACCAGGCACGGCAGCGCCATGACGACCACGCCCGCCTGCGTCGCCCCGAAGTCGACGGCGCCCATCGACTGCTGGCGGAGGTTGGCGACGGCCACCGGCAGCACGGCCTTGTCGGCCGAGCTGACGAGAATGAGCGGGGCGATGAAGTCGTTCCAGGCGGCCAGGAACGAGAAGAGTCCGACCGTGATGAGGCCGGGCCACACGCTGAACAGCATGATGCGGGTGAGGACGCCGAAGGTGCCGGCGCCGTCGCACATCGCGGACTCCTCGATCTCCTTCGGCACGGCCTCGAAGCTGATGCGCATCATGAAGACCGCGAACGGCAGCTGGTAGAGCGTGAGGACGAGCGCGAGCCCGGTGAGGGAGTCGCGCAGGCCCAGGTCGCCGAGCATCGAGTAGAGCGGGATCAGCAGGGTCGAGTACGGGACCATGAGGATCGCGAGGGTGAGCAGGAACAGGGTGTCCTTGCCGCGGAACGAGAACCGGGCGAAGGCGTAGCCGCCGGCGATCGAGAGGACGAGCGTGAACGCGACGGTGAGCAGCGAGGTGTACGTGGAGTTCCACAGGTACCGCAGGAGCCCGGCGTCGTACTCCAGCAGGCTCGCGTAGTTGCCGAAGCCGTAGCCGTCCTGCTGGTTGGTGGCGCCGTGCGGGGCGACCGAGGCGTACCCGGTCCATATGAGCGGGAACAGGAAGAGGACGGCGAGGGCCCCGGCGAGGACGTAGTAGGAGGTGCTCCAGAGCTTGGTGCTCATCACGCGTCCCTTCTGAGGGCCCGGAACTGGACCGCGTTGAGGACCAGGAGCGCGGCGAGGACGACCACCGAGATCGCGGCGGCGGCCCCGAGGTCGAAGCGCTGGAACGCCTCCCGGTACACGAGCTGGACGACGGTGACGGTCGAGTTGTCGGGCCCGCCCTTGGTGAGGATGAAGAACTGGTCGAAGGCCAGGAGCGAGCCGGTGACCGAGAGGATGAGGACGAGGCCGAGCGCGGGCCGCAGGAGCGGGATCGTGACGTGCCAGAACGCCTGGCGGCGGTTGGCGCCGTCGAGCCGGGCGGCCTCGTAGACGTCCGGCGGGATCGACTGGAGGCCCACCAGCAGGATGATCATGAAGAACCCGGCGAACTTCCACACGATGAGGACCACAGTGGACCACAGCGCGGCGGTGGGGGTGCCGAGCCACGACACCGGCTCCATGCCGAGGCGCTCCAGGAGCGGGTCGAGCGGGCCGATCGCGGGGCTGTAGAAGCCGAAGAACAGCAGCGAGGCCGACGCGAGCCCGAGGGTGGTCGGCAGGAAGTACGCGGTGCGGAAGAACCCGGTGCCCCGGCGGCGGTCGGCGACGATGAGCGCCAGGAGCAGCGAGAGTCCGATGAGGATCACGACGACGATCCCGGTGTACTTGAGCGTGAACCCGACCGCGGGCCAGAACAGCGGGTTGTCGGCGATGCCCTCGTAGTTCTGCGGGAGGTTGATCCCCCGGTCGCCGGCCAGCAGCGGCCAGTCGGACGCGGACATGCGTCCGACCAGCAGCAGCGGCGCGACGAAGAAGACCAGCACGAACACCGCCACGGGGGCGGCGTAGAGGGCGCCGGCCAGCTTGCGCGAATGTCGCATTGAGTTGTCGTTCCTAACTGCCCAGCGAGGCCGTCACGTCGTCGTTGAGGGCGCTCAGGTCGGCGCCCGGGTCGCCGTAGACGGCGCCGCGCACCAGCGGGAGCCAGGGGCCCTGCGGGTCGTTGAAGGTCTGCCCGAAGTTGAGCGAGTACGGGGTCCGGCCGACCTGGACGAGGTCGTTCATGACGACGGCGTTCGGGTTCTCGGCGTAGTACTGGTTGTCGGCGAGGTCGGTGCGGGCCATGACGTCGCCGTTGGCGGCGAGGAGCTCGACCTGCTGCTCCTCCTCCAGGCTCCAGCGCAGGAAGTCCCACGCCTGGTTGGCGTGCTCGGAGTTGGCGCTGATGCCGATGGAGTCGCCGCCCACGAAGGTCGACTCGCCGCCGTCGATGCCCGGGATGGGGGCGACGCCGACGTTCAGGTCCGCGGGCATGAGGCCGAGCATCGTCGAGGGCATCGGCATGACCCCGATGTTCCCCTCGGGGAAGTACGACACCCAGGTCGCGCCGGTCTCCTCGGCGTGGCCGGCGGCGACGGCCCCGTCCTCGACGAGACCGCGGTACGTCGCGTAGACCTCCTGGGCCTCCGCGGAGTCCAGAAGGGACTCCGTGCCGTCCTCGTTCATGACCTCGGCGCCGGAGGCCCAGATCGTGGGCCACCAGGTGAAGACGAAGCAGCCGCCGCAGTTGCCGCCGAAGAAGGTGCCCTCGACGTCGCCGCCGAGGGCGTCCACGGCGCGGGCGTGGGCGTCGAACTCGGCGAGGGTCGTCGGCGGGGCCTCGGGGTCGAGGCCCGCCTGGGCGTAGAGGTCCTTGTTGTAGAACAGGACCGAGAGGTCGAGGGTGTGCGGCACGAGGTACTTCGCGCCGTCGACCGTGCCGACGTCGAGGTGGGACGGGGCGAGGGCGTCGGCGAAGTCGAGTGCCTCGATGCGGTCGGTGATGTCGAGGTAGGCCCCGGCGGTGGTGAAGTTGGGGGCGAAGACCACGTCGAGGGCGAACAGGTCGGGCAGCTCCTGGTTGCCCGCGGCGGTGCCGACGCGGGTCTGGTAGTCGTCGGTGGGGATCACCGTGAGCTCGATCTGGTTCTCGTGGCTCGCGTTGTAGGCGTCCACGAGCGCCTGCGACTGGGCCTCGGTGGCGGCGCGGGTCCACATGGTCAGCGTGGTGCCGTCGTCGACGCCTTCGAGGACGACCTCCTGGTCGCCGCCTCCGCCGCCGCCGTTGCAGGCGGTGGCGACCAGTGCCGTGGCGGCGGCGAGGACCGCCGCGGCGCGGCGTTTCGGGAATCTCATGGGCTGCTCCTCAACTGCAGGGGATCAAGGGGTCGGGGCGGACGGCCGCTGCCGCCGCCGGTGGTGCGGGTGCGCGGGGCGGCCCCCGCCGGGCCCTGGTGCAGGAGCCCGGCGGGGGCCACGGACGCGAAGGCGCCCAGGCGAAGTGCGGTGCGACGGTGCGGGTCCATCAGGCGGGTCCCCTGGTCTGGACGACCTGCTGGATCGTGCCGTCGGCGTTGAAGTAGAGCGGATCGATCGCCACAGAGCGGCGGAAGTTGCCGCCGCCGGGGGCGTCGGCGGTGTGGTAGACCATCCACCACTGGCCGTTGAACTGCTCGATCGCGGGGTGGTTGGTGGTGGAGGTGACCTGGCCGAGGACCACGCCGCGGTGCGTCCAGGGCCCGGCCGGGTTCGAGGCGGTCGCGTACCGGATGCAGGCGTAGGACGAGCTGGTGACGCAGCCGGAGCCGCCGTTGGAGGCGTAGGCCATGTAGTAGACGCCGTTGCGCTTGAACATCCAGGGGGCCTCCCAGAACTCGGTCAGGCCCGTCGGGGTCGTGACCGCGCTCGCGAGGGAGGTCATGTTCTGGTTGAGCCGCGCCATGCGCGGCTGCCAGTACGAGCCCCAGTAGAGGTAGATCTGGCCGTCGTCGTCGATGAACACGGTCGGGTCGATGTTGAGCGCCGAGGAGTTCGGGGTCGAGTCGGAGATCAGCGGGGCGCCGATGGCGTCGACGTACGGGCCGAGCGGGTTGTCCGAGACGGCCACGCCGATGTTCATCCAGCCATTGTCGGTGTTCCCGTCGACGGAGACGAACCAGTAGTAGCGGCCGTCCGGCCCTCTGACCACTTCGGACGCCCATGCGTTGGCGCCGGCCCAGGCGAACGTCGAGAGCGACAGGCGCGCGCCGTGGGAGGTCCACGCGGAGGTGTTGCTGGCGGGTGCGGTGGAGGAGAAGGCGTGCCACTCGTCCATCACGAACGCCTGCTGGTTCGCGGCGGCCTCGTCGCGGCCGGCGAAGACGTACATCGTGTTGCCGACGACGAGCGTCGCCGGGTCGGCGGTGTAGATGCTCCGCACGATCGGGTTGCCGGTCTGCGTGGAGGAGCCGGAGCCCCAGACCTTCCATTCGAGGACGCCGACGGAGGCGGCCCCGCTCTGGAGGACCGCGCGCACGGCGGTGGTGGTGACGGCGGTGAAGTTCGTGTGGTTGTAGGCGTTCGCGGCGGTGCCGTAGCCGCTCGCGCCGGCGACGGCGGTCCAGGTGCCGTTGTTCAGGTACTCGATGCGCCAGCTCGCGGGGACGCGGACGCCGCCGGGACCGGAGTTGTAGGAGTCGTCGAAGAAGTAGAGGTCTGATGAGGACACGGTGACGGGGGCGGCCCAGGTCAGCTGCACCCATTGCGATCCCGTCTGGGGCCAGGTGCCCCAGCGCGGGTTGACGGTGTCGTTGGAGCCGGGCGGCTCGACGCCGTCGTTGATCGCCGCCACCGACTCCCACGAGGAGGTGTAGGAGGCGGAGGGGGTCGCCGAGCGGGCGACGTTCGCGGTCTGGGCCTGGGCCGGGGTCGCGATCTGGAGGCAGGTCCAGGCCAGGGCCGCGGCGAGCGCGGCGGCGAACGCTCTTCGGAAGGCGGGGTTGCGGACTGCGGTGCGGTTCATGGTGTTCTCCTCGTGCCGGTGGGAGATCAGGTGACGGTGACGTGGGCCTGGGCGCGCAGCGAGGTGCCCGCGATCGTGCCCTGGACGGTGAAGGCGCCCGGTGCGGCGTACTGCGAGGGATCCACGGGGTCCCAGGTGACCGCGGTCGAGACGTTGTCCTTGGAGCCGTCGTTGTAGACGGCGGTGACGGTGGCCGGGAGGTGCGGCGCGGTGCCGGCGCGGGTGGTGGCCGCCTCGGCTTCGAGCGCGGTGATCTCGACCTGGTCGGTGAGTCTGACGTGGACGGTGGCGGTGGCGGGGAGGGCGAGGCCGGTGACGAGTCCGGCGACCTCGACCGCGGTGGCGGGCTGCGAGACGTCGTCCTCGGTGAGCGGACCCCACACGACCGGGAGGTCGAGGCGGGTGCCGTCGCCGTATACGCAGGTCACGGTCCCGGGGAGGTCGGGCACCGCGCCGGCGGTGGTCGGCTGATGGGCGGCGCGGACCTGTTCGGGCGCTTCGGCGAAGACCTTCCATTCGAGGACGCCGACGGAGGCGCCGCCGCTCTGGAGGACCGCGCGCACGGCGGTGGTGGTGACGGGGTCGAAGGCGACCTCGTTGTACCGGTCGGTCTCGGTCCCGTAGGGGCCCTGGGGGTTCACGTCGGTCCACTGGTCGCCGTCGCGGTACTGGATCTTCCAGGAGGCGGGGGCGAGGACGCCGCCGCCGTCGTCGAAGAAGTACATGTCGGCGGCGTCGAGGCGGACCGGGGCGTCCCATTCGAGCTGGACCCACTGCTCGCCCTGCTGGGGCCAGGTGCCCCAGCGAGGGTTGGCGCCGTCGTTGGAGCGGGGCGGGTCGACGCCGTCGTTGATCGCGGTGGTGTGCTCCCATGGCGAGGTGTAGGAGGCCGTGGGGGTCGCGAACAGGGCGGCGTTGGCGCGGTCGTCGGGTTCGGCCACCAGGATTTCCACTGTGGAGGAGGTGGCGGCCTGTCCGTCGGCGGCGGTGAGCTCCAGCGTGTAGGCGCCGGGCTCGGTGAAGGTGGCGACGGTGCTCGACGCGGTCGGGTCCTCGAAGACGACCGCGCCGGGCCCGTCGACGGCCGCCCACGACGCGGTCAGCGCGCCGTCGAGGGGGAGGCCGTCGTCTTTGACCGTGCCGGTGAGCAGGGCCTGCATGGGCTGGCGGAAGGCGAGGTCCTGCCGGGCCAGCGCGTAGGGCGCGGTGTTGTCCGGCGGGTCGGCGTCGTGGCCGGTGCGCAGGACCTGGATCTCCTTGAGCCCGGTGGCGTGCCCGTCCTGGTGGTCGAGGAGGACGCGGACGCGGTCGGTGGTGATCTCGGGGAACTGCACCCGGTTGTAGTTGGCGCGCGGGATCGCGGGGGTCTTGGCCTGGTCCGGGGCGGTGACCCAGTCGGTGCCGTCGTGGTACTGGACCTGGTAGACGGCGGGTTCGGCGAGGCCGCCGGCGGTCCTGTCGCGGTAGAAGTAGAGGCGGAGCTCGTCGATCTCGACGTCGCCGCCGAGGTCGACCTCGTACCAGTCGGCGTCCGCGCCGGAGCCGGCGCTGGACCAGACGGGGGCGTTGATCGTGGTGCCGTCGACGGCGCCGTCCACGGTGGATCCGGGGGCGGTGTGCGAGGCGGTGGCGGGGCGTCCTTCGGCGAGGTTCTCGGCGTCGCCGGTGAGGTCGGCGCCGGCCTTGGCGAAGACGTCGACGACGCGGCCGTCGAGTGCGACGTCCTGGGGTTCGGAGAGGTGCTTCATCTTGCGGCTCTTGAGGACGCAGCCGCCCTCGGTGAGCTGGACGCGGCCGGTGTCGGGGTCCCAGACGGCGGGGACGAGGCTGTCGAGGGTGAAGGCGCGGACGCCGTCGATGTAGACGGAGTAGCCCTCGGGGGCGCCGGGGTAGTGGTCGGTCCCGTCGCCGGGCTCGTCCCAGACGATCGTGAGGTCCGAGTCGCGGTGGCGGAGGTCGTTGACGGTGAAGTGGTCCCAGCCGATGTCGATCGGGGCGAGCTCGATCCTGTCGTCGGTGCGGGGGCGCAGGCCGGCGACGTCCTCGACGTAGGTCCAGATGCTGGAGCCGAGGGTGGTGTGGTGGATCCAGGAGCGGTAGTCGATCTCCTCGCCGTCCCAGTCGGCCCAGAACTCGTTGGAGTCGGGCCAGGCGGTGTCGCCGCCGATGTAGGTGGACCAGGCGTTCCAGTACAGGAGCTGCTTGTAGTCCTCGGCGGTGACGGCGTCCTGGTCGTAATCGCGCAGGACGGAGGAGAAGAGTCTGAACTGGACGGTGGAGTTGATCTGGGAGAAGTTGTTGGAGCCGGGGTTCCCTTGCTCGGCGGCCTCGGCCTTGTCGGCCTGGTTGGCGGTGTAGAAGGGGAAGACGGGGTACTGCTCGGGGTCGTCGAAGAGGCGGAGCGCGTCGGTGTACGGCGCCTCGTTCGGGACGGCGCCGACGCTGAAGGGGTAGTAGTTGTTGATCTCCTTCCACGGCACGTGGTCGCCGGAGGCGACGTGGACGTGCTCGAAGAGCTGGGTGTCGGGGTTCCAGAGGACGTCGGTGATGGCGGTGCGGATGTCTTCGGCGAGGGTGCGCATCTCGTCGGCCTTGGCGGCGTTCCCGGCGAGTTCGTAGGCCTCGGCGGCGGCGAGGGCGCCGGAGTACTGGTAGGCGGACTCGGCGCGGTCGAGGTCGCCGTCGCGCCAGTGGAAGGAGACGGCGTCGGCGTCGTTGCCGGTCATGGCGCCCCAGTCGTACTCGATCAGGTGGTTGCCGTTGGAGTCGAAGGTGTCGAGCTGGCCCTTGACGTCGCCTTCGGCGTAGCGGGCGAGCTGCTCGGCGATCTCGGCGGGCCCGCCGTGGACCTGGTAGGAGCGCCAGGCGGCCTCGGCGATGTACTGGGTGTAGGAGTTCGACCAGTTCTCGGGGTCGCCGGGGTTGTCCATGAAGCGGCCGCCCTCGGAGGACTCGCCGGTGGAGACCCAGGGGCCGTAGGAGTAGGCGGGGTCGCGCAGGTACTTGAGGTCGTCGATGAACATCGGGACGGTGAGCGCGATGGCGTTGTTGTACCCGGTGACGCCCTCGATGGAGGTGGGGAACTGGAAGTCGTTCCCGGGGATGTCGGCGTCGAGGTAGTTGTAGCGCATCAGCCACCAGCGGTAGTAGATGAACTTCTTGTGGGCCTCGTCGGGGACGTCGAAGTAGGGGAGGTTGTCGGCCCACCACCGGTTGTAGGCCTGGACGTGGGTGGCGAAGGCGGCCGCGGGCTCGGCGCCGCGGTAGGCCTCGTACTCGGTCGCGGACTCGGGGATCTCCTCGGCGATCATGCCGAGCTGGATCTTGACGGTGGCCGATTCGCCCTGGGCGAGTTCGAGTTCGCCGGTGAGGGCGCCGTCGTCGGGGGCGAGGCCGGTGCCGGAGAGGCGCGGGAAGACGGTGGTGAGGCGTTCGAGGCGGGAGTTCTGGACGTCGAGGACGCCGGTGAGCTCGTCGCCGTCGGCGGTCCAGGCGAGGTCGGACTCGACGCGGAGGGGGACGGTGGCGTCGGGGCCGCCGTTGGTCACGGTGAGGTTGGCGACCGCGGTGTTGTTGTGGGTGATGAACTTCTGGACCTCGACGGTGAGGGCGCCGCCGGTGTGGACGGAGGTCCAGTGGCTGGGGGTCTGGCGGCGCCGGCCGACGTCCTCGGTGAGGCCGCCGTCGCCGACCTCGACGGTGAAGCCGTCGGTGTTCGAGGCGCGGTCGAAGGTGGGGTCGTAGTAGGCGATCTGGCCGCCGAAGCCGATGACGTCGGGGTCGTGGACGCGCATGAGGAGGGCCCGGCCGCGGGTCATGAGCCACTGGTCGCCGGCGGGGTCGACGCCTTCGCGGGCGAGGAGTCGGTCCATCCAGAAGTCGGTGCCGGCGCCGCCGTCGAGCTCCTCCTCGTACATCGCGGGCATCATGCCGTCGAGGTCGTAGGGGACGGGTTCGTCGGGGACGGCGTCGCCGCCGGTGAACTCGGGGTAGCCGATGGTCTGCTGGGCCGCGGCGGGGAGCGCGCCGATGACGAGGAGGCCCGCGGCGAGCGCGGTCGCGGCCGCGGTGGCGAGGAGTCGGGTGGACGGGGGGCGTTGCTGCATCGCGTGCCTCCGTGCGCTTGTGGTGTGCCGGGTGAAGGGGACCGGAAGACCGAAAGCCTCCGAAAACCTTTTCGGAACGCCGTCGACACGATGTTATGGGTCTCATCGGTGGCCTGTCAATGCATGAATTGAAGTAATTCGATATCAACGGCGGGGACCTGCGGCAGTGTGACCGAAAGCGGTGTTGGCGGTGTTTCGGGCCGTCGGCTACAGTCGATCCGTTCCGGCCGGTCGCGGCCGGGACCGCAGAAGGAGGACCAGGTGGCCCGACCCCCGGCACCGCGCGGCGCGCGCGCCGCCACGCTGACCGACGTGGCGCGGCTGGCGGGCGTCTCGGTGGCGACCGCCTCCAAGGCCCTCAACGGCCGCAACCACGTCAGCGCCGCCACCCGCGAGCGGGTCATGGAGGCGGCCGCGCAGCTGTCGTTCTCCCCCAACTCGCTCGCGCGCGGGCTCCTCGCCGGGCGGACCGGGACGGTGGGCCTGCTTACCTCAGACCTGGTGGGCCGCTTCAGCCTCCCGATCCTCATGGGCGCCGAGGACGCGTTCGGGGCCGGTGAGATGTCGGTGTTCCTGTGCGACGCCCGCGGCGACGCGATCCGCGAGCGCCACCACGTGCAGGCACTGCTCAGCCGCCGCGTCGACGGGCTCATCGTGGTGGGCTCCTCGACCGACCCGCGCCCGCCGCTCGCCGCAGCCGTCGACGTGCCGGTCGTGTACGCCTACGCGCCGTCGGAGGACCCCGAGGACCTCTCGATCGTGCCCGACAACGTGGGCGCCGGACGGATGGCCGTGGAGCACCTGATCGCCTGCGGCCGCACCAGGATCGCGCACATCTCGGGCCACCCGGGGTACTCCGCGGCGCGCGACCGCGTCACCGGCGCGCTCGCCGCCCTCGGCGACGCCGGGCTGTCGCTGGTCGGCGAGGTCGCGTACGGCACGTGGGAGGAGGGCTGGGGCCGCGCGGCGGCCTCGATGCTCCTGGACCGCGAGCCGGAGGTGGACGCGGTCCTGTGCGGCTCGGACCAGGTCGCCCGCGGCGTGCTCGACACGCTGCGCGAGCGCGGCCGCCGCGTCCCCGAGGACGTCGCGGTCATGGGCTTCGACGACTGGCAGGTGATGACCACCGGCGCCCGCCCGCAGCTGACCAGTGTGGACATGAACCTGGAGGAGCTGGGCCGCGGCGCGGCCCGGGCCCTGTTCGAGGCGATCGACGCCGAGCACGAGCGGGGCGTGCGCACCGTCCAGTGCCGGGTCGTCGTGCGGGGCTCCACCGCACCCGAAGCGTAGGTTCGCGCCCGGGCCCGGGTTTCGGGGAGTATCTTCTCCGGTCGTGACCGAACAGATGACCTCCGACCGGCACGCGACCTGGCTGGAGTTGTTCTTCGACCTCGTGGTCGTCGCGGCCGTCTCCCAGCTGACGCACCTGCTGATCCACCCCGACGGGCTGAACGTCGCGGCGTTCTTCGTGCTGTACACCGCGATCTGGCTGGTGTGGACCTCGTTCACCATCTACTCCAATGTGGCCTCGGAGCGGACGCACACCCGCACGATGCTGCTGGGCATGGTCGGGCTCGCTGCGATGGCCGCGGCGATCCCGGAGGCGACCGGGGCGCACTCGGCGGTGTTCGCGGCCGCGTACCTGTACACCTGCGGGGTCGCCTCGCAGGGGCTGAACCGGACCGGGCGGATCGTCAAGGGCTGGTCGGCCGCGCAGCGCAACGCCGGCCTGCTGCCGTTCATCGTCGCGTTCTGGGTCGGCGACCCGCACTGGAAGCTCGCCCTGTGGGCGCTGGGCGTGGCGATGACCCTGTGCTTCGCGATGATCGTGGACAACAACGACACCGAGCGGATGCGGGAGTTCCAGGAGCGCATGGACCGCAGCGCCGAGCGGCACGGGCGGGCGGTGCCGGTGTTCCAGGCGTGGGACCCGCACGCCTCGCACCTCGGCGAGCGGCTGGGCCTGTTCGTCATCATCGTGCTCGGCGAGGCCGTGCTCCAGCTCATCGGCGCGATCGGCGAGGTCGAGTGGGGCTGGAGCCAGATCGGGATCGGCCTGACCGGGTTCGGGCTCCTCATCGGCCTGTGGTGGCTGAACTTCCGGTTCGGCTTCGACGAGGAGAACCAGACCCCGCCGCGGTTCCTGCTGCCCGCGCACCTGGTCGTCGCCGTGTCGATCACCCTGGTCGCGTTCGGCCTCGGCGCCGCCGCCGAGCACGCCACCGACCCGCTCCCCGGCCTCCACCGCTGGCTCCTGTGCGCCGCGCTCGTGATGTGCCTGGGGCTGTGCGCCCTCGCCAACCGCGCCTGGTGGGGCTTCGCGATCGTCGCCCTGCCGCTCGCGCTGGCGGCCTTCGGGTCCGGCCTGCCGGCGGTGTTCACCGTCATCGCCCTCGCCGCGTCCGTGGCCGGCTTCGTCGCCTACTTCAACCGCCGCTCCGCCCCGCAGGAGGCCGCGGCCGCCTGACTAGCGCGGGGCCCACGGCTCCTCGGGGCGGTCGACGTCGTCCTCCTCGTCGTCCGCCCAGCGCTCCAGCATCCGCTCGGCCTGGTCGAGGACGTCGTCGAACTCGGCCTGGAGCGCGGGCGAGTCGGCGACGATCTTGCGGATGAGCGGGTACCGGAGGTTCATCTGGTCCATGACGGGGATCTCGTCGAGCAGGTGCTCCTCTCCGGCGAAGCCGCGCAGGACCACCTCGACCGCGAGGGGCTTGAGCGGCGGGTCGGAGTCGCGGAAGTCCTCGCGCATCTCGTTCGCGAACTCGCGGAACGCGTCGTGGTCGGCGTTCCCGGCGAACCGGTGCTCGATGCAGATGCTCATGACGGCGATGGCGAACCCGAACAGCCGCTCGTGCGCGGCCTCGTCGAGCTCGTCGTGGATCCGGCGGGCGGTCGGGCCGTCGCCGAACGCGACCGCGCGGACGGCGGCGCGGAAAGTGGCGGGTTCGTTCATGTGGCCCTCCGGCTCCAGTGTCGTGCGGCCCGGGCGAGGCCGTCAAGGGTGGCCACCGACAGGATCACGACCGACGCGACGCCCTCCCCGGTGGCCGGCGGCGTGTCGTCGCCGTGTCGTTCGAGCCCGCCGATGGCGAGGCTCGTGTTCGCCGTGTCCTTGAACTGGGCGTGCACGTCGGCGCCGCCGCGGATGAGCTTGCGGGTGAGCCGCTCCCGCTTCGGGAGTCCGTCGTCGCCGGTGGTGTCTACTTCGGGGGGAGGCGCGTCCGGCATGCCCAGGCGCTCGCGGAGCCGCGCGACGCGGGGCCGGTACCCCTCGGCGATCCGCAGCGACACCTCGACGCCCCCGTACCGCCCCAGGAGGACCCGGACGCCGTCCGGCGCCGTGCGGAGCGCGAGGCCGCCCGCAGCGGGGTAGGAGCCGGTCATGGCGCCTTTGAGGATCAGCAGCGCGTCCTCGAGGTGGCCGACGGTGAGCCAGCGGGAGTTCTGGGCGGCGCCGAGCAGGTCGGCGACGGCGTTGAGCTGCAACGTTTTCCGCTCGGCGCCGAAGGCCGCGAACGCGGCGCGGAGGTCGTTGGCGAGGTCGCGGCTGCCGAGGAGGACCGACTCCAGCGACTCGGCCTCGCGCTTGTCCTCGGCGATGAAGGCGGCGAGGTCGGAGAGGCGGCTCATGGGGCTACGCCTGTTTGGCGGCCGCGGCGGCGGTGGCGGCCTCGTCGAGCTGGAGGGACGTGGCGCGGTTCTGGGACGCGGACTGCTCCAGCCGGTCCTTGACGCCCATGACGGCGTTGGCGACGCCCTCGGCGCCGAGGGCCGTCACCTGGCCGAGTAACTCCTCGGCCTGCTGCTTCGAGCCCTCGATCCGGGCGGTCAGCTCGTCGGTGGCGTCCTTGTTGGCGGTGATGCTGGCGATGAGGTCGTCGAGGGAGGACATGCGCGTGCTCCATGGAGGGAAGGGCGGTGCCGAGGGTGGTCCCGGTGGATCTCAGTTTGGCATAGTGCGGCGGTGATCAGGGTTTTCACCCTGAAATGCCGTGAATGTTGAGGGAACATAATTGGAGAGTGACTCCAGTTAGGAGAGTGGCGCGGCGGCCGTCGGGCGGGGTTCGCCGCGAGTTTGGCGATTATTTTCATATTGAGGACTATCCCTGTAACTCGTTTTCATGGGATCTTGGGGAGGACCCGCACCCGCACTCCCCCGAAGGCCAGGTCCCAACGTGCGAACGACCCCGTGGATCGCCGCCGCCGCACTCGCGGCCGCGCTCGCGACCGCCCCGCCCGCGAGCGCCCAGGAGGACGCCGGCACCGCCGTGCCCGTCGCCGGCGACTCGACGCCGATCGCCCCCGGCATCGTGCTCGACTCGTTCGACCGCTGGGAGGACCAGGGCTGGATCCGCGGCGACGCGGCCACCGTGGACCTCACCGCGGGCGCGAGCCCCCGCTACCTCTCCCCCGGGCAGGTCGCCGCGGCCGAGCCCGTGCGCGGGCAGCTGGAGGGCGTCGAGGACGCGGTCCTGGCGTTCAACGCGGACTTCTTCGACATCAACGACACCGGCGGGGCCGAGGGCGTCGCGGTCTCCGGCGGCGAACTCGTCAAGTCCGCCGCCTCCGGCACTTCCAACGTGCTCGCCTTCGCCGCCGACGGGACCGCCGCGATCGAGTCGATCGGCTTCGACGGCACCGCGACCACTCCCACCGGGACGCTGGACCTCCACGGCCTCAACACGACCGCGCTGCCCGCCGGCGGCGTCGGCGTGTACGACGCGAACTGGGGAACCGCCGCCCGCGCCCGCGTGGCCGACGGCGCGCCCGTCACCGAGGTGACGGTCGTCGACGGCGTCGTCACCGCCGTCACCGGTGCGCCCCAGGAGGGCCCGATCGCCGACGGCGCGCTCAGCCTCGTCGGCCGCGACGCCGCCGCGCAGACCCTCGCCGCCCTCGCCGTCGGCGACGCCGTCGCGATCGAGTACGGCGCCGTCCTCGACGGCGACCTGCCCGAGACCGCCGTGTCCGGCCGCCAGATGCTCATCGCCGACGGCGCGGTCCTCGACCAGACCGACCAGGCCCGCCACCCGCGCACCGCCGTCGGCGTCTCCGCCGACGGCACCGAGCTGTACGTCCTCACCGTCGACGGCCGCCAGGCCGCCAGCGGCGGCTACACCCTGGAGGAGACCGCCGAGGAGCTCCTCGCGATGGGCGCGCACACCGCCCTCAACCTCGACGGCGGCGGCTCCTCCACCCTCATCGCCCGCGCGCCCGGCACCGACGACCTCGTCACCGTCAACGCGCCCTCCGACGGGAACGAGCGCGCCGTCGGCAACGCCCTCGCGTTCACCGTGCCCGACGGCGACGGCGACCCCGCCGGGTTCGCCGTCGCGCCCCAGGCGCCCTTCACGCCCGGCGCGATCGAGGGCGCCGACTACGACCGCGTCTTCCCCGGCCTGACCCGGCCCCTGTCGGCCGCCGCCTACGACGACGCGTACGGCCCCGCCGGCGCCGACCCGCGCTGGACGACCTCCCCGAGCCGCCTCGGCCGGGTCGACGACGACGGCGTCTTCCACGCCCGCAACCGCTCCGGCACCGTCGAGGCCACCGCCGAGGACGGCGGCGCGCGCGGCTCCACCGAGCTCACGGTCCTCGGCGAGCTCGCCGCCCTCGAACCCTCGCAGCGGCTCCTGTCGCTCCCCGAGGCCGGGGCCACCGCCGCGTTCCAGCTCGTCGGCGCCGACGCCGACGGGTTCACCGCGCCGATCGACCCCGCCGACGCCGACCTGTCCTACGACGCGGACCTGCTCACCGTCGAGTCCGACGGCCGCGGCGGCTTCCTCGTCACCGCCGCGACCGGCGGCTCCGGCACCGTGGAGCTCACCGTCGGCGGGATCACCACCGCGCTCGCGGTCACCGTGGGCCTGGAGGCGACCACCGTCGCCGACTTCGCGGACGCCGCCCAGTGGGTGTTCTCCACCGCCCGCGCCACCGGCTCCATGGCGCCCGCGCCCGGCCACGACGGCGATGCCGGACTCGCGATGACGTACGACTTCGCGCAGTCCACCGCCACCCGCGCCGCCTACGCCCGCACCCCGGTCAACATCCCGGTCGCGGGCCAGCCGCAGCGGTTCAGCCTGTGGATCGACGCCGAGGGCGACGGCGAGTGGCCCTCGCTGCAGCTCAAGGACGCCAACGGCACCGACGTGGTGCTGCGCGGCGCCTACCTCACCGCGCCCGGCTGGCAGCAGGTCGAGTTCGAGGTCCCCGCCGGCGTCAACTACCCGGTCTCCGTGCACCGCTTCTACGTCGCCGAGACCCGCGCGACCGCCCAGTACCAGGGCTCGGTCACCATCAGCGACCTCACCGCCTACACCGCGCCCGACGTCGAGATCCCCGCGGCCGAACCCGCCGCCGACCCGCTCGTCGCCGGCGACCTCGACGGCGCCGACTGGACCTTCGCCGTCATGTCCGACGCCCAGTTCGTCGGCGAGCACCCCGACAGCGCCATCGTCGCCTCGGCCCGCCGCACGCTCCAGGAGGTCAAGGCCTCCGACGCGGAGTTCCTGATCGTCAACGGGGACCTGGTGGACGAGTGCGAGAGCGACGACCTCGCGCTCGCCGATCGCGTCCTCGACGAGGAGCTCGGCGACGAGCTCGACTGGGTGTACGTGCCCGGCAACCACGAGGCCATGGGCTGCAGCGTCGACGACTGGTCGGCCGTCTTCGGCCCCGCGCACCAGGTCTTCGACAGGGGCGGCACCCGCTTCATCACCCTCGACACCTCCGGCCTGACCATCGGGAAGGGCGGCTGGGAGCAGATCCTCATGCTCCGCACCGCCCTCGACGAGGCCGCCGCCGACCCCGGCGTCGACTCGGTCGCCGTCGTCGCCCACGTCCCGCCGAACGACAAGAGCCCCCAGGCCGCCAGCCAGTTGAGCGACCGGCTCGAAGCCGAGGTCGTCGAGGAGTGGCTCACCGGGTTCGAGGCCGGCAGCGGCAAGGAGGCCGTCTACATCGGCGCCCACGCCGGGTACTTCGACGCCACCCGCGTCGACGGTGTCTCCTACTGGGTCAACGGCAACTCCGGGAAGGCCCCGTCCACCACCCCCGAGGACGGCGGCTTCATCGGCTGGACCGAGTTCGGGATCGGCGCCACCGGCGAGGAATGGCTCGCCGCCCAGGTCCGCCCCCAAGTCGACGCGCTCACCGTGGACGTCCCCGGCCTCCGCCCCGGCGGCACGGTCAGCGTCGGAGCCGAACTGACGCAGGGGAACACGACGATGCCGGTCGTCTACCCCATGGGCGTCGCCTGGACCGGGACGAACGTCTACATCGGCGAGCGCCCGCCCGGCCTCCTCGACTGGCTCCGCTCCGACGCCTGGTTCGACCCCGCGACCCGCGAACTGCTGGCATGGCGCACCGGCACCGTGACGCTGACGGCCACGGTCAACGGCACCGCCGCCACCGACACGGTCGACATCCGCCGCTGACAGTCCGGCCCGGCGACCCGCGCTCCCGTCCGGCCCTCCGCGTGGGGAACCGACGAGTGGCGGGCGGCCGGGCCCGGTCCGTCCGGGGCGGCCCGGTGCCGCAGCGAACCAGGAGGTCCGAAGCGAACTGGCCCGGCCCAGCACGTCTCCGCGCCTCGGCGTAGCCGCGAATACGCGGCCGCGCCGAGGCGCGAACGCTTCGGCGGCAAGCAGTGTGGACGCATGAACCGCTCACTGCTCCCCCGCGTCCTCGCCGCCGCGGCGGCCGGTCTGCTCGCGCTGACCGCGTCCGCCCCCGCCGCGCAGGCGCAGGACCCCGGCCTCGTCCAGACGAGCGCGGGCCTCCTGCGCGGCACCGTCACCGACGCCTCCCGCAGCTTCGAAGGCATTCCGTACGCCGCGCCGCCCGTGGGCGACCTCCGCTGGCGCGCCACCGAGCCCGCCGAGCCGTGGGACGGCGTCCGCGACGCGACAGCGCCCGGCTCACAGTGCCCGCAGCAGAGCGGGGACACCGTGGCCGGGGACGAGGACTGCCTCTACCTCGACGTCCACATCCCCAGGGACGCAACGGGACCGCTGCCGGTGCTGGTGTTCCTCCACGGCGGCGGCCTCGACTCCGGATCCGGCTCCACTTACGACCCGGCTCCCGTCGTCGCGCGCGGCGACGCGATCGTGGTGGCCCCGAACTACCGCCTCGGCGCGCTCGGCTGGCTCGCCCACCCCGGCCTCGACGACCCGTACGCGGGCAACTTCGGCCTCGCCGACCAGCAGGCCGCGCTCGCGTGGGTGCGCGAGGAGATCGGCGCGTTCGGCGGCGACCCCGGCAACGTGACGCTGTGGGGCCAGTCCGCGGGCGGGCGCAGCACGTGCGCCCAGCTCGCCGCACCGGGCGCGGCGGGCCTGTTCGACAAGGCGATCGTGCAAAGCGCGCCATGCGGCAACGCACTGCTCACCGCGGACGAGGCCGAACGGCGCGGTGCCGCACACGCGCAGGCGCTGGGCTGCACCGGTACCGACACCGCCGCGTGCCTGCGGAACGCCGACACGGCCGACCTGGTCGCCCTCGGCAGCGGCGGTCCGGTGACCGTGGCGCGCCGGGCCGCGGACCTGCCGTGGTCGCCGGTGGCCGGGACCGAGGCGCTGCCGCTGCAACCGCTCGCGGCCATGCGCCGCGGCCTCGCCGCCGACGTCCCGCTCCTCATGGGCGGCACGAGCGACGAGATGCGCTCGATGGTCTACCGCGCCTACGACCGGTTCGGCACGCCCGTCACGGCAGACGCCTACCCGCAGATCGTGGAGGACATGTTCGGTGCCCGCACTGCCGGGGCGATCCTCGCGAGGTACCCCGCCGCCGACTTCGTGTCGCCGAGCATCGCGCTCGCGACCCTGCTCACCGACTACGGGGGTCAGCTCGGGATCTGCTCGCAGCTGCCCGCGCTCGACGCGGCGGCCCGGTACTCGCGCGTGTACGCCTACGAGTTCGCCGAGCCCGCGCCGCCGGTGCCCGGGTTCCCGATGGGCGCCAACCACAGTGCGGACCTCGGGTACTTCTTCACGACGCCGTGGGGCGCACCGCCGCAGGGGGCGCAGGCCGAGCTGTCGGCGGCCATGATCGACCACTGGACCGCGTTCGCCGCCGAGGGCGACCCCGGCTGGCCGCGCTACCGCGACGACAACGCGCGAGTCCTGTCCACCACGGACTCGGGCATGACCGACCTCGCGGCCGGCCACCACTGCGGCTTCTGGAACCGGGTCGGCTAGCGGGCCGACCGGTCGGCCGCCCCGTCGCAACCGGTCCTAGGGCCGCTCGGGGACGTGGCAGTCGGCCAGGTGGTCGTCGACCATCCCCACCGCCTGCATCATGGCGTAGGCCGTGGTCGGGCCGACGAACCTGAAGCCGCGCTTCTTGAGGGCCTTCGACAGCGCGGTCGACTCGGGGGTGACGGCCGCGATGTCGGCGAGGCGCTTCGGGCGCTCGCGCCGCTCGGGCGCGAAGGACCACACCAGGTCGGAGAGGCCGCCGTCGAGTTCGGCGGCGGCCTTCGCATTGGCGATGGTCGCGGCGATCTTCGAGCGGTTGCGCACGATCCCGGCGTCGCCGAGGAGCCGCTCGGCGTCGTCGTCGGTGTACTCGGCGACCTTCGCGATCCGGAAGCCGTCGAACGCCGCGCGGAACGACTCGCGCTTGCGCAGGATGATCAGCCACGACAGGCCCGACTGGAACGCCTCCAGGCTCACCCGCTCGAACAGCTCGTCGTCGCCGCGCACCGGGCGGCCCCACTCATGGTCGTGGTAGTCCCGGTAGATGTCCGGGGCGACGCCCCAGGGGCACCGCGCCAGGCCGTCCTCGGCCGACGTCACCGCGTCGCTCATCGCTCTCCTCCTTGGCCGTCGCGAGCCTACGCGCCGGGACCGACAGGCCCGGCCGCGCCGCTCCCGCTCACGATGCGGAATGTCGGTGGCTTATTGCAAGATAGTTGCAATAGAGTCGACCCTGTCCCGCCACTTCGAAGGAGCCCCCGATGACCAGCACGCCCACCGGCCACACCCTCCCCGACCTCGTCATGGCCTGGGGCCGCGGCCGCGCCCACTCGCGGACCACCGCCCAGCCGGAGCCGGTCGCGGGCGGCTACCGCGTCGCGGTCGGCCCGCCGAGCACCGAGATCCGCGAGGTCTTCCACACCTACACGCCCGACTCCCTCGCCGCGACCGCGCAGCGCCTCGACACCCCCGGGAACCAGGTCATGATCGCGGGCCCCTCCGCGCTCCTCCAATCGGTCGTGCCCTCGACCTGGACGATGGACGAGGGCGGCCACCTCATGACCGCCGAGTTCGCGCCCCTCGCGTACGCCGTGCCCGCCGGGTACCGGCTCGCGGTCGAGACCGAGGGGCCGCTGACGGTGGCCCGGATCTTCCACGCCAACGGCGACCTCGCGGCCTCGGCGCGACTGGGCCGCGACGGCGCGTTCGGAGTGTTCGACAAGGTGGTGACCGCCCCGAACCACCAGCGCCGCGGCCTCGGCTCGACCGCGATGCGGGCGCTGTCGACGACGGCGCACGCCCTCGGCATGCGGTTCGGGCTCCTCGTCGCCAGCGACGACGGCCGCGCCCTGTACGAGCACCTGGGCTGGTCCTTCGTGTCCGATTTCCCCGGGGCGCGCAGCAAGCGCGGCTAAATCGGTTGCCGGGCCCGGGGCCCGCTGCGAGAGTGGGCCCATGACGACCCGATCCGACGAGGGCTGGCGCGACGCCAACCGGGCCATGTGGGACGAGCGCGTCCCGATCCACGCGGCGAGCGACTTCTACGACCAGGACGGCTTCCGGGCCGGCGGCGGCGACGTCAACGCGTTCGAGGCCGAGGAGGTCGGCGACGTCACGGGCAAGCGCCTGGTCCACCTCCAGTGCCACATGGGCCAGGACACGCTCTCGTGGGCGCGCCGCGGCGCGGCCGAGGTCGTGGGCCTGGACTTCTCGGCGCCGGCCGTGGAGGTCGCGCGCGGCCTCGCCGCCGAGCTGGGGCTCGCGGACCGGGCCTCGTTCGTGGCCGCCGACGTGTACGACGCGCGGGAGGCCCTGGGCGGGCGGACGTTCGACGTCGTCTACACCGGGATCGGCGCGCTGGTGTGGCTGCCGGACATCGACCGGTGGGCGGAGGTCGCGGCGTCCCTGGTCGCGCCCGGCGGGTTCCTGTACCTCGCCGAGTTCCACCCGGTCTCCAACGTCCTCGACTGGGACACCGGGACCCGCTTCGAGCGCGACTACCTGAGCCGCGAGGCCGTGGTCCTCGACGAGCCGGGCACGTACGTCGACTTCGCGGCCGAGACTGAGAGCAATCTGAGCTACGAGTGGGTGCACTCGGTGGGATCGGTCGTCTCGGCGCTCGCGGCGAACGGCCTGCGGATCGAGTTCCTGCACGAGTTCGACTGGACCCTGTTCCAGAACTTCGGCACCCTTGAGCAGGCAGAAGGCCGCTTCCGCCAGCCGCAGGGGACGCCGCGGGCGCCGCTGATGTACTCGGTGAAGGCGAGCCGGAGCTGACTCCCGGCCGCGCGCCGGTTCCGAAGCGTCTCTGATCCCGCTCCCAGCGCTCGGGGGAGGTTCCGCCCGAACAATGGCGGTTCCACGAGGTGAGAGGGGTGGGGCAGTGACCGCCAAGCGAGACGTGACGCCGACATACGAGGGCCGCGCGTACACCAGGCCCGACGACGAGCTGGTCGACCAGGGCCTTCAATTCGACATCGGGACCCTGCTGAGCCGCCGCGGCGTGCTCTTCGCGGGCGCCGGGGCCGCGGCCCTGGGGCTGGCGGCGTGCTCGGACGGCGGCGATTCGAGCGGATCGGGCTCGGGCACGACGGCCTCCGCGGAGGACCTGACGGAGATCCCGGAGGAGACGGCCGGGCCGTACCCGGGCGACGGCTCCAACGGCCCGGACATCCTGGAGCAGAGCGGCGTGGTCCGCAGCGACATCCGGGCCAGCTTCGGCGACAGCACCACCGCCGCCGAGGGCGTGGGGCTCGACATCGAGCTGACGCTCTACGACATGGCGAACGACAACGCCCGGTTCGAGGGCGCGGCCGTGTACCTGTGGCATTGCAACCGCGACGGCGAGTACTCGATGTACTCCGAGGCGATCGTGAACGAGAACTACCTGCGCGGCGTCCAGGTCGCCGACGCGGACGGGGTCGTGAAGTTCACCAGTGTCTTCCCGGCCTGCTACGACGGCCGCTGGCCGCACATCCACTTCGAGGTCTACCCGGACGTCGACTCGATCACCGACAGCGCCAATGCGATCGCGACCTCGCAGATCGCGCTCCCGCAGGACGCCTGCGACACCGTGTACGCGGAGGAGGGCTACGAGCAGTCGGTGGAGAACCTCTCGCAGGTCTCCCTGGAGACCGACGGCATCTTCAGCGACGACGGCGGGGCCTCGCAGCTCCCGTCCGTCAGCGGCGACGTCGCGGCCGGGTACACGATCGCGCTGCCGGTCGGCGTCGACACCTCGACCGAGGCGGGCGGCGGCGGCATGTCCGGCAGCGGAGGCGCGCCCGAGGGCGGCGGCACGCCGCCCGGCGGCGCCCCCGAATCCTCGACGGGCTGACCCCTGAGCGCTGCCGCTCGGCCCGACGACGCCGGCCGCCCTGATGCGCACGGTCCGCCGACCGGCCGCGGGCACCCCTATGGGCGGGGGCGCGAGCTCCCCCGATATTCAAGCCTCCCTCAGCGGTCCGACACACCACCGGGCGGTAACGATCCGCGGCGTTCGGCTTACGTGCGCGCGGCCCGATGCCGGTGAGGGGCCGTGCGCTCGGCGCGTGGCCTCAGATGAGGACGACGAGGCCGGATTCGCCGAAGAGCGTGGCGGCGAGGGCGCCGCGGTTGCCGGCCTTCATGGGGAGCTTCGCGCCGACGGCCGCGATGTGCGGCTCGACGCGCTCGGGGTGCGGGTGAATCGCCTCAAGGCCCACGAGGGGCACGATCGGCAGGTCGGCGGCCGGGTGCGGGGTGGCGCCCCAGTCGATGAGGAAGGGCACGGGGCCCCGGTGGCGGCCTTCGCGGTCGAGCGTGAGGCGCCAGGAGAGGGTGGCGCCGTCGGGGGTCTGGCGGGACATCTCCCACGGCTCGCCCGGGTCGTACCCGGATTCGCGGGAGGCGGTCACCGCGTCGTCGATGCCCTCGACCTGCACGGCCCAGGTGACCAGCCGGGCCTCGGTGAGCGTGTCGATGCCGAACGGGCGCCACTTGTCGGGGGCCGACTGCTCCGGGTCGGGGCCGACGATCTCGAGGTAGGCGCCCTCACCGAGTCCGAGCAGGAAGTTCCTGGTGCCCAGGCCCGGGTGGGCGCCTCCGGGGACGGGTTGCGTCCCGGTCAGGCGCGTGACCTCCCTGACCGTGACGGCCAGGTCGGGCGTGGCGAGAACGAGGTGGTCGAGTGAGGACATGAGCCGGATTCTAGTCAGGATGCGCCACAGCCGTAACCCTCGTCCTGAATCCGCACCGTCCCTGTCAGCGGCGACCGGGGTCTGTCAGGGCCTCCAGGACGTCGTCGCCGGGGCGCGCAAGGAACCGTTCGAGCGCCTCCTCGGCCTCGGCGCGACCGGGCTCGTAGCCGATGCGGCAGCCCTCGGGCGAGTAGGCCGCGTCGGGCGCGGGGGGCTCGGTGTCGCGGCGCATGAGGTCGCCGATGCCGTTCTCCAGCAGCCCGAACGCGTGCTCGGCCGCGGAGTGGGCCATGGAGGCGACCTCGTAGATCGGCCGCCCCTCCAGGATGAGGTGGACGTTGGCCTCGACGAGGATGTGCTGGGTGTGCAGGAGCTGGGAGGAGACCAGCCGCGAGGTGAGCTTGGGGTTGCCCTCGTCCATGAGCGTCTCCGCCAGCAGCGCGCCGGAGCGGCGCCGGTAGTCCATGGCGCTGACCATGAGCGAGGGCGTGCCGGAGATGAGGCGCTGGACCTGGAGGAACAGCGGCTTGTCGCTGAGGCCGGTCTGCGGGGCGCGGTGCTCGAGCAGTTCCAGGTAGCGGTCGCGCAGGGCCGCGTGCGGGGTCTTCCCGCGGGCGCGCTCGCGCACGACCCTGGCCGGGTCCTCGATGTGGTGCTTCATGCCCCCGATGACGAGGTCTTCCTTGCTCGGGAAGTAGTTGAACACCGTGGCCTTGGAGACCTCCGCGGCGGCGGCGATCTCGGCGACGGACACGTTCTCGTAGCCGCGCTCCTCGAACATCTGGAGGGCGGTCGCCTTCAGGCGCCCCCACATGGCGTTCTTCTTGCGCTCGCGCAGGCCGCTGCGTTGTTCCACCGCTCCACCCTACCAGACGTCCGTGGACCCGGCCGAAAATTATCCCGGGAAAAAAGTTGTACCCGGTCAAAATTGAGTGCTACGCTCGGCGGCATGACAGGAAACCGACCCGCCGACACCCCTCGCAAGACGGCGCCACATGACGGCGAGGAGGCCGCACCGGAGGCGTCGATCCTCCGCCTCCTCGCCGACTACCTGCGCCCCCACCGCACACCGCTGCTCCTGGCCGTGGTCTTCCAACTGGTCCAGACCCTCGCGTCCCTCTACGTCCCCACCCTGAACGCCGACCTCATCAACAACGGCGTCGCGGCCGGCGACTCCGCCTACGTCCTGCGCCACGGCGCGTTCATGCTCGCCGTCACCGTCGTCCAGCTCGCCGCCGCCGCCTTCGGCGTCTACTTCGGCGCCCGCGCCGCCATGGGCCTGGGCCGCGACCTCCGCGCCGACCTCTTCACCCAGGTCCAGCGCTTCTCCGCCGCCGAGATGGACCGCTTCGGCGCGCCCTCGCTCATCACCCGCACCACCAACGACGTCACCCAGGTCGTCTCCATGCTCGTCATGGGACTCACCCTGTTCATGGTCGCCCCGATCACCGCCGTCGGCGGCCTGTCCCTGGCGCTGACCCTCGACGTCCCCATGACCGGCGTGCTCCTGGCCGCCATCCCAATCATGGCCCTCATCATCTACTTCATCGTCACCTCGATGATCCCCGCCGGCCGCGCCATGCAGCGCTCCATCGACGGCATCAACAAGGTCATGCGCGAGCACATCACCGGCATCCGCGTCATCCGCGCCTTCGTCCGCGACGAGCACGAGCAGCACCGCTTCAACGAGGCCAACACCAAGCTCACCGACGCCTCCCTGCGCGTCGGTCGCGTCCAGGCCTTCTTCGGCGCCACCGCCATGGCCAGCAGCAACCTCACCTCGATCGCCATCGTGTGGATCGGGGCCGGCCGCATCGCCGACGGCACCATGCAGATCGGCGACCTCATCGCCTTCCTCACCTACGCCGGACTCATCCTCGGCTCGGTCATGATGTCCATGGGCGTGTTCATGATGGCCCCGCGCGCCAAGGTCGCCGCGAGCCGCATCCGCGAGGTCCTCGACACCGAACCCGGCATCCGCGACGCCGCCGACGCCGTCCACGAGCTCCCCGGCCGCGGCGAACTCGACGTCGAAGGCGTCGTCTTCCGCTACGAAGGCGCTGAGGAGGCCGTCCTCCGCGGCGTCGACCTCATCGCCCGGCCCGGCCAGACCACCGCCGTCATCGGCTCCACCGGCGCCGGCAAGACCACCCTCCTCAACCTCATCCCCCGCCTGTTCAACGTCGGCGGCGGCGCCGTCCGCGTCGACGGCGTCGACGTCCGCGACATGGACCGCGCCCTCATCGCCCGCACCATCGGCCTCGTCCCCCAGCGCGCCTACCTGTTCTCCGGCACCATCGCCTCGAACCTGCGCTACGGCAACCCCGACGCCGACGACCAGACCCTCTGGCGCGCCCTCGCCACCGCGCAGGCCGCCGACTTCGTCCGCGACATGCCCGACGGCCTCGACACCGTCATCGGCCAGGGCGGCACCACCGTCTCCGGCGGCCAGCGCCAGCGCCTCGCCATCGCCCGCACCCTCGTCGCCGACCCGCGGATCTACCTCTTCGACGACTCGTTCTCCGCCCTCGACACCGCCACCGACGCCGCACTCCGGGCCGCGCTCGCCACCGACATCGCCGACGCCGCGCAGGTCATCGTCGCCCAGCGGGTCTCGACCATCCGCGACGCCGACCGCATCGTCGTCCTCGACGCCGGCCGCGTCGTCGGCACCGGCACCCACGAGGAGCTGTTGGAGACCAACCCGGTGTACGCCGAGATCGTCAACTCCCAACTCACCCTTCAGGAGGCACTGTGACCATGCGCGGACCGGGCCTGCCCGGCACACCGACGCTGAAGAAGGCCGACGACTTCCGCGGCACCACCCGCCGCATCGTCGCCCTCATGCGCCGCGACCGCATGCGCCTCGCGTCCGTGATCGGCTTCGGCCTCCTCATGGTCGCCGGCATGCTCGCCGTCCCCACCGTCCTGGGCCGCGCCACCGACCACGTCATCGCCGGCGCGGCCGCCGGCGACCTCGACTTCGCCGACCTCGCCCGCATCCTCGGCCTCGCCGTCGCGATCGCGGTCGCCACCTTCGCCATCACGGTCTCCAACGGCCGCACCATCGCGAAGCTCGCCCAGCACATGGCCTTCGACCTCCGCGAAGAGGCCGACCGGAAGGTCGCGGCCCTCCCGCTGTCCTACTTCGACTCCCGCCCCCGCGGCGAGGTCCTGTCGCGGGTCACCAACGACATCGACAACCTGACGCAGACCGTCGGGCAGGTGACCCAGCGCGTCGTCCAAGGCGTGCTGTTCCTGATCGGCGTGCCGATCATGATGCTCACCATCTCCCCGCTGCTCACCCTCATCGTGATCCTCACGCTGCCGCTCACGGTCCTCGCGGCCCGGGTCATCGGCAAGCGCAGCGGCCCCCGCTTCGCCCGCCAGTGGGCGACCACCGGGAAGCTCAACGGCCACGTCGAGGAGATGATCACCGGCCACCAGCTCGTGACCCTGTTCGGCCGCCGCGCCGAGGGCGCGACGGTCTTCAAGCGCTACAACGAGGACCTGTACGAGAACACCGTCCGTGCCCAGTGGGTCTCGGCCCTCCTCGGCCCCGCGATGGCGTTCCTCGGGCTCGTCACGTACGTGCTCGTCGCCGTCGTCGGCGGCCTCCAGGTCGCGGCCGGGGCGCTGAGCTTCGGGCAGATCCAGGCGTTCATCCAGTACACGAACCAGTTCTCGAACCCGCTCAACATGCTCGCGGCGATGTTCGGCCAGATCCAGTCCGCCGTCGCCTCCGGCGAACGTGTGTTCGAGCTCCTCGACGCCGACGAGCAGTCCCCCGAGCCGGCGTCGGCCGACGACGCGCTGGCGTCGGTCGAGGGCCGGGTGGCGTTCGAGGACGTGTCGTTCCAGTACCTGCCCGACGAGCCCCTCATCGAGCACCTGTGGCTGGAGGCCGAGCCGGGCCAGACGGTCGCGATCGTGGGCCCGACCGGGGCGGGGAAGACCACGCTGGTGAACCTCCTCATGCGCTTCTACGACCTCGACGCGGGCCGGATCACGGTCGACGGCGTCGACGTGTCCACGGTGGAACGCGAGCGGCTGCGCCGGCGGATCGGCATGGTCCTCCAGGACACGTGGCTGTTCGAGGGCACGATCGCCGAGAACATCGCCTACGGAAAGCCGGAGGCGACCCGCGAGGAGATCGAGCGAGCGGCGCTCGCGGCGCACGCCGACCACTTCATCCGCACGCTGCCGGACGGCTACGACACGATCGTCGGCGCAGACGAGGGCGGTCTGAGCGCGGGCGAGCGGCAACTGGTGACGATCGCGCGGGCGTTCCTGATCGACCCGTCGATCCTCATCCTCGACGAGGCGACCAGCTCGGTGGACACCCGCACGGAGATGCTCGTCCAGCAGGGCATGGTCGCGCTGCGGCAGGGCCGCACGAGTTTCGTCATCGCCCACCGGCTCTCGACGATCCGCGACGCCGACGTGATCGTGGTGATGGAGCACGGCTCCGTGGTCGAGCAGGGCCCCCACGAGAAGCTGCTGGCATCCGGAGGCGCGTACGCGCGGCTCTACGAGGCCCAGTTCGCCCAGCCCGCGGTCGAGGAGGAGGAAGCGTCCGCGCGCGCCTGACGTACCACGAGGTTCGGAGCGAGGAACTAGGAAACCAGGCCCCGAAGAAACCGACGGCGCCCCGGGGCGATGACCCGGGGCGCCGTCGCGCATCCGGTCGCCGGCGGCGACGGGTCACCGTCGCGCGTCCGGTCGCTGGTGGCCACAGGTCGCCCGCGCGGCTGCGCTCGCCGCCGGGCGGTGCCGCCCTGCTCGGCTGCTCCCAGGTCCCGCCGATACTCGCCGCCCGAGGCGCCGACGCTCGGGACGCCGCCCCGACGCCAGACACTTTGCCCGACCCGCAACCCGTCCATACTTGCCGCCCGGTCGCCGCCCAGATGCCGGAGCGCCGACCCGGCACCCGGTGCACGTTGCGGGAACCGCTGCCCAGCGGTCCTCGCCACCCACCGAGCCGCCGGCGCTCGGGGCGCCGACCCGGCACCCGGTGCGTTGCCCAACCCGCACCGCAGCCTGGCGGTGCTCGCCGCCCGAGTCGCCGTTTAGGCACTCGGGCGTCGCCCCGACGCTCGGCACATCGCGGGAACCGCGGCCCGGCGGGAACTCGCCGCCTGGTCGCCGTCTTGGTGCCCGGGGCGCCCACCCCCATTCCATGGCGCATTGCGGGAACGGGCCGCACTGCGGCGGCCCGGGGTCATACGGTGGTGCCATGCGACTCACCAAGTTCGGCCACTCCTGCGTCAGGCTCGACACCGGTCAGGGGCTGATCGTCATCGATCCGGGCGCGTACTCCGACCCGGCGGCCCTCGACGGGGCCGACGCCCTGTTCATCACCCACGAGCACGCCGACCACTGCGATCCGGACGGCGTGAGGCGCCTGCGCGAGACCCGGCCCGACGTGCCGGTCTACGGGCCCGCCACGCTCGCCGCGGTGCTCGACGAACTCCCCTTCACCGCCGTCAGCGCCGGTGACGCGATCCCGGTGGCGGGCACCGAGGTCAAGATCTTCGGCGAGCAACACGCGGTCATCCACCCTGACATCCCGCTCGTGGAGAACCTCGCCTACCTGGTCGACGGCGTCTACCACCCGGGCGACTCGCTGACCGTCCCCGACATGCCCGTGCGGACCCTGCTCGTGCCGGTCGCCGCGCCCTGGCTCAAGCTCTCGGAGGCGATCGACTTCGCCCGCGACATCGACGCCCCTGCCGTCCACCCGATCCACGACGCGATCCTCAGCGACATCGGCAAAGGCCTCCCCGACCGCCTCTTCCCGCTCCTGGTCGGCGACTCCTACCGCCGCGTCCCCGACGGCGAGACCATCACCATCTGACCGGCTCGCCCACCAACCACCGGCCACCAACCACCGATGGCCGATGGCCTGCCGGCAGCGGCAGCGGCAGCGGCAGCGGCAGCGGCAGCGGACCTAACGCTGCCGCCCGGCGGGCGGCGGGGCCGGGCGGAGGTGTGTCCGGACGCTCGGCGAGCTGCGCGGACGGCCCGCTCTCGCGGGGAGGCCTGCCAGGGCGGGGCGGCCCGCCCCGGCGGGGCCGGGCCAGAGATGTGTCCGGAGGCGCGGCGGGCCACGCGAACGGTCTGCCGTGGTGAGGCGGCCCGCCGTAGTGGTTGGGTCGCCATAGTGGTCCGGTCGCCGTGATGGTCGGGTCGCCCCGCTCGAAGGCGTCAGAAGGTAAAGGTCCCGGCGACGGCGCTCAGGGTGACGGCGGCGGTGCCCGCTGCGAGGGCGGCGGCGATGAGGGCCCAGTCGGCGGGGCGCATGCGTTGGTGGCGGGCGTGAGTGCGGGGGATGTCGGTGTCGAAGCCGCGGGCGTCCATGGCGGCAGCGAGGCGGCCGGCGCGGCGGATGGCGCCGACGAGGAGCGCGAACATGGTGGAGGCGAAGAGCCTGGCGCGCCGCAGCGGGTTCCAGCCGCCTTCGAGGCCGCGGGCTCGGCGGGCGGTGGTGATCTGGCGCCATTCAGCCGCCAGCAGCGGGAGGAGCCGCAGCGCGGCGAGCGAGCCGATCGTGAAGCGGGGCGGGGCTTTGAGCTGCTGGGTGAGGGCGTCGGCGAGGTCGGTCGGGTCGGTGGTGGCGAACGCGAGAACCCCGGCGGTGGCGGCGACGCACACGCGCAGGCCGACGGCGGTGCCGTCCAGAAGCGCCCCGGAAGAGATCTCGATCGGGCCGAGGTCGAGGAGGATGCGGCCGATCTGCTCGGCGGCGAAGACCGCGTTCACGACTACGACCGCAGCGGCCGCGAACCACAGCCAGCGCAGGCGCCGCACGAGCGGCCCGGGCCGGATGCCGGTGAACGGCAGCGCGATCAGAAGGGCGGCGAGCAGCAGCAGCGGCGTGAGCCAGTCCCCTGCGACCAGCGCCACAGTGGTCACGAGGACGACCGCGGCGAGCTTCGCAACGGGGTTAGCCCGCGCAATCGGCGCATCGGGGCCGCACACGGGAACGAGCGTCAGCATGACCCCTCCCCCGAAATCGTGTCGCCCGGTCGGGCGGTATGCGCCGGCCGCAGCGCTGCGGGCGCGGCCGAGGCGACGGCCCCAGTCCCGGAGCACGCCACTTGCGCGGGCACGGGGGTCAACACGTCGCCTCCAATGCGGTCGAGCCGCCCGGCCGGGCGGTGCGCGGCAGCCGCCGCGCAGCGGCGGTCCTGGCGGTGGCAGTTGCGGTACCGGAACACAGCAGGGCCACGGGCGCGAATGTCAGCACGTCGCCTCCCCTGCGGTGAGGCCGCCCGGTCGAGCGGTACGCAGCGGCCGCCGCCTGGCGGTGGTCCTGACCGCGGCGATCGCGGTCCCGGAACACGACAGGAGCACGGATGCGAGTGCCAACACGCTGCAGCCCTTGTGGTCGAGGCGGCCCGCTCGGGCGGTGCGCGTCGGCCGCAGCCGGGAGGCGGACCCGGTCGTCGCGGCAGTCGCATTCCCGGACCTGGGCACGGACATGGACACGGTCTCGAAGCCCATCACGAGTCCGCTCCTACGACACGACCGCTGTCGAGGGCGAGTTCCCTTGCACCCAGGGCCTGTGCGAAGTCGCGGTCGTGGGTGACGGCGAGGAGGGCGGTGCCTTCGTCGCGGATGTCGGCGGTGAGGTCGACGAGTTCGCCCCAAGTGCGGCGGTCCTGGCCGAAGGTGGGCTCGTCGAGGAGGAGGACGCCGGGGGCGGCGGCGAGGGCGCCGGCGACGGAGAGGCGGCGGGCTTCGCCGCCGGAGAGGGTGTGGGGGTTGGCCTGGGCGAGCGGGGCGAGGCGGAGGCGGTCGAGGAGTTCGGCGACGCGGGCGTCGATGCGGTCCTTGGGCCATCCGGCCTGCTTGGGGCCGAAGGCGAGTTCGTCGCGGACGGTGGCGGTGACGAACTGGTGCTCGGGGTCCTGGAAGACGGAGCCGACGCGGGTGGCGAGCCGCCGCGCGGGCAGGCGGTGCAGGGGCCGTCGCTCGCCGGGGACGGTCGCGGTGCCGGCGTCGGGGACGGCGAGGCCGCCGGCGAGGAGGGCGAGGGTGGACTTGCCGGAGCCGTTGGGGCCGGTTACGGCGAGCAGTTCGCCTTGGCGCAGTTCGAAGGTGACGCCGTCGAGGGCGGGCCGGGCGGTGCCGGGGTAGGCGAGCGCGAGGCCGTCGCCGCGGAGCGCGGGTTCGCCGGGGGTGCGTCCGGGGCGGTGCGGCAGGGGCGCGCCGGGGATCCAGACGCCTTGGGCGGCGAGGGTGTCGCCGTGGTCGGCGAGGACGCGTGCGGCGGGGCCGTCGGCGAGGAGGGTGCCGCCGTGGCCGAGGGCGATGACGCGGTCGACCAGGTCGAGGATGTCGGCGACGCGGTGCTCGACGACGACGAGGGTGGCGTCGGTGTCGGCCAGCGCGGTGCGGAGGGCGTCGCGGACGTCCTGGGCGCCTTGGGGGTCGAGGTTGGCGGTGGGTTCGTCGAGGAGGATCAGTTCGGGGCGGCGGGCGAGGACGCCGGCGAGGGCGAGGCGCTGCTGCTCGCCGCCGGAGAGGGCGTGGGTGTCCCGGTCGAGTCCGTAGGGGAAGCCGACGGCGTCGAGGGCGTCGCGGACCCGGGGCCAGATCTCGCCGGCGGGGGCGGCCTGGTTCTCGAGTCCGAAGGCGACGTCGTCGCCGGCGCGTGCCATGACGAGCTGTGTCTCGGGGTCCTGGAACAGGATGCCGACGCGGCTGCGCTGCTCTGCGGCGGGCTTGCCGTCGAGGAGGACCTCGCCGTCCTGGTCGCCGGCGTCGTCGGTGAGGAGCCCGGCGAGCGCGGCGAGCAGGGTGGACTTGCCCGACCCGGAGGGGCCGAGCAGGAGCACCCGCTCGCCGGGCTCGACGCGGAGGTCGACGCCCGTGACGGCCTGGGCTCGGCGTCCGGCGTGGCGCCAGGCGAAGCCGCGGAACTCGACCGGGATCACGGGGTCAGATCCGGGCCCGTTCGCGTCCGGCGGGGAACCGGTCGAGGACGCCGGTGGGGAGCATGGCGGCGACGAGGGCCTTGGAGCCGAGGCCGGCGACGAGCGCGCCGGAGAGCGCGGCGAAGCCGATGTAGGGGAGCTTGAAGGCCCACAGGTCGGTGTCGGGGTACCAGACGACGACGTCGAAGAGGGTGGCGGCGATGCAGGCGAGCGCGCCGGCGGCGACGGCGGTCGGGGTGCCGAAGCGGCGGTAGCGTCCGGCGGCGAAGGCGAGCTCGCCGCCGAGGCCCTGGATGAGGCCCTGGTAGATGACCAGGACGCCCCACACGGAGCCGAGGAGGGCGGAGACGGTCGCGGCGAGCGCTTCGGTGAGGAGGCCGGCGCCGACACGGCGGACGATGAGTGGGGCGAGGACGGCGGGGATGAGCCAGACGCCGTACAGGATGCCTTTGAGCGGGGGCAGGAACGCCAAGACGGGGTCGAGCCCGGCCCAGACGAAGTTCCAGGCCCAGAAGACGACGCCGAAGGCGACGGCGAGGACGGCGCAGGTGAGGATGTCGACGGTGCGCCAGCGGCCGGGGGCGGCGAGGGTGCTGTCGGTAGGCATGGGCTTGCCTTTCGGTAACGGGTACACGGCGCGACAGCGGCACACGAACGACTCCCTACGCCGGTATTGCCCGGATCAGGTGTGAGGGTCTGCGGTCGGTTCCGCACTCTCAGCCAATCGGCTCCCCTGTCGGGTTCGACGTTAACACCAAGTGCGCCCGCGGTAGCGGGGCGCGGGCGGTCGGGTGAGGCGCGGGGCTCGGCGGTTAGGCTCGCGGGCATGACGACTGAGCAGGATTGGGACCTGGTGAAGCGGGTCGTGGAGGCGCTGCCGGACGGCACCTGGACCTCGTACGGCGACCTGGCCGAGCTCATCGGCACCGGGCCGCGCCAGGTGGGGGCGTACATGCGCGACGGCGACGTGACCCGGGCCTACCGGGTGCTGACCGCGGGCGGCACGGTCTCGGAGGGCTTCCGCTGGGCCGACGGCAGCTCGGGCAGGGACGTGCCCGACCTCCTCCGCGAGGACGGCGTGACGGTGAGCACCAGCGGCCGCGCCGACAGGACCCAGCGGATGTCGGTCTACGACCTGAAACTCCTCGCCGCCGAACTGGACCGCTCGACACCCGAAGACACGGAAGACCGGGAATAACCAGCTAAATCAGGATATTTCCGGTCTAAGGGACCCCTGGCGCAACAGTACCCCAGGGGTCCGACATCGCCCGCCCACCGCGAACGCGAGCAACACTCGTCAGTGCAGGTCGGCGTCCGGTTCGGTCAGGCGCCACGAGGTGAACTCGACGGTGAGCCCGGCGCGCGAGGGCGCGCAGCAGTACGGTCCGGCCGTGACGGCCGCGTCCGGGTCGAGGGGCGCGAGGCGCACCAGGCGCCACGGGTCGTCCTCCCCCGCGCGGGCGCGGATGACGACGGCGTCGTTGAAGCGGGTGGCGCGCATCGTCACCTCCCGCCCGGCCCACTCGGGGACCGGCGCGGTCGACCAGTCGGAGCGGACGTCGGTGACGACCGCGCCCAGCTGGAGCGCGCCGTCGGCGAACTCGACGCCGGTCTTGATCCAGTGCTCGGCGTCCACGCGGACCATGAGACCGGCCTGGTCGAACTGCGAGTCGTAGTCGGCGAGGAACGAGACCTCCACCGCCTGGCCGGGACTCCAGGTCTCCAGCAGGGCGTGCTCGTTGTCATGGACGAACCCGTACGCGGTGTGGCGCCAGGCGTCGCTGCCCTCGGCCGCGGTCACGCGCAGGCGCCCGCCGGCCTCCTCGGCCGCCACCGGCAGCGCCGTCCAGGCGCCGGACTTCCATGGGACTTCGATCGGTGCGTCGGTGTGCATCGGTCCGAGCCTAGCGGCGGCGCCGCTGTCACACCAGTGCTGTACAACGGTCCCCATGGGGGAATCCACCGAAACGCTCAGGAACGAGGCCGAGGCGCTGCTGCGCGCGCTCGCGGGCGAGCACGCCCGCCTGCGCGACGACCAGTGGCGGGCCATCGAAGCGCTCTGCACCGGCGAGCAGGACGAGGCGGGACGCCGCGTGCTCCTGGTGCAGCGCACCGGGTTCGGCAAGTCGGCCGTCTACTTCACCTCCACCGCGCTGCTGCGGCGCCGCGGCGCCGGCCCCACCGTCATCGTCTCGCCGCTCCTGGCACTCATGCGCAACCAGATCGAGGCGGCCGAGCGCGCGGGCATCCGGGCCCGCACCATCAACTCCGCCAACCCCGAGGACTGGGACGCCACCGCCGAGGCCATCGCCGAGGACGCCGTCGACGTGCTCCTCATCAGCCCCGAGCGCCTGAACAACCCGGCCTTCCGGGACTACCAGCTGCCGAAGCTCGCGGCCGGGTGCGGGATGCTCGTCGTCGACGAGGCGCACTGCATCTCCGACTGGGGCCACGACTTCCGGCCCGACTACCGGCGCATCGCCACCTTCATCGACGACCTGCCCGAGCGCGTCCCGGTGCTCGCCACCACCGCCACCGCGAACGCCCGCGTCTCCGACGACATCGCCGAGCAGCTCGACCGGCCGGGCACGCCCACGCTGGTCCTGCGCGGCACCCTCGACCGCGAGTCGCTGCACCTCGCCGTCGCCGACCTGCCCGACAACGCGCACCGCCTCGCGTGGCTCGACGAGGCCCTGCCGCGCTTCGCCGGCTCGGGGATCGTCTACACGCTCACCGTGGCCGCCGCCGAGGAGGTCAGCGACTACCTGGGGAGCCGCGGCCACGCCGTCGCCTCCTACACCGGCCGCACCGACAACGCCGAGCGCCTCGCCCGCGAGGACGACCTCCTCAACGACCGCATCAAGGCGCTCGTCGCCACCAGCGCGCTCGGCATGGGCTTCGACAAGCCCGACCTCGGGTTCGTCGTCCACTTGGGAGCGCCGTCGTCGCCGGTGGCGTACTACCAGCAGATCGGCCGCGCCGGGCGCGCCCGCGACCGCGCGGAGGTCGTGCTCCTGCCGGGGGCCGAGGACCGCGCGATCTGGGACTACTTCGGGTCGCTGTCGTTCCCGGCCGAGGAGGCGGTGCGGCGCACGCTCGACGTGCTCGGCGCCGAGGGCCGGGCGCTGTCGACCGCGGCGCTGGAGACGCGCGTGGACTTGCGGCGCACCAGGCTCGAGATGATGTTGAAGGTCCTCGACGTCGACGGCGCGGTGCGCCGGGTCAAGGGCGGCTGGGAGTCCACGGGCATGCCGTGGACCTACGACGCCGAGCGGTACGCGAAGGTCGCGGCGGCCCGCCGCCACGAGCAGCAGCGGATGCTCGCCTACGAGGCGACGGACCGGTGCCGGCTGGAGTTCCTGCGGGCCGAGCTCGACGACGCCGAGGCCGCGCCGTGCGGGCGCTGCGACAACTGCACGGGCACGCGCGCGGCGTCGAAGGTGTCGTCGGAGGCGGCCGAGGGCGCTGCGGCGGCGCTGTCGAAACCGGGCGTCACGGTCGAGCCGAAGCGCATGTGGCCCACGGGGATGCAGGCACTGGGCGTCGACTTGAAGGGCAAGATCGCGCCGGAGCTGGGCGCCGAGCCGGGGCGGGCGCTCGCGCGGCTGTCGGACATCGGCTGGGGCGGTCCGCTGCGGGCGCTCCTGTCGGACGGGGTCGACCGGGACGTGCCCGACGACGTGTTCGGCGCGGTCGTGAAGGTCCTCGCCTCGTGGGACTGGGCCGACCGGCCCTCGGCCGTGGTCTCGACCGGGTCGCTCTCGCGCCCGCGCCTGGTGAACGGGTTCGCGGAGCGGATCGCGGCGCTCGGCCGCATGGAGTACCTGGGGGCGCTGGGGCGCACGCCGGGCGCGGTCTCGGGCGCCCACCGGGCGAACAGCGCCCAGCGGCTGCACCAGGTCCTGGACGCGTTCACTGTGGACTTCCCGGTGCCGGCGGCGAGCGTGCTGCTCGTGGACGACGTGCGCGACAGCGGCTGGACCGCGACCGTGGCGGCGATGCGCCTGCGCCAGGCGGGGGCCGCGGCGGTGCATCCGCTGGTCCTCGGCCTCCAGGCCTGACCGACCGCCGGACGCGGGCGCCCGCTCGGCCGGCCGGGTGCGACGTCGTTCCCGGCCGGGCCGAGCCCGATCCGGGCGATTCCGAAGTCGGCCGGGCGCGGGAGTTCCGGGCCGAACCCGATCCGGGCGAACCTCACGGCAGCCGGCCGCGCGGGAGTTCCTGCCTGGCATGACCACCTGCGGCGCAACGCCGTCGCGTTGCCGTGCCGCGTTCTGTGCCGGTGCGGCCGCATGCGGCGCGGCGCCGTTCGGCCATGCGTTCGCCGCGCCGCGGCACGCCCCTGACGTGCCGCGGCGGCGGCGCCGTTGCGCCAGCCTGTTGGTGCTGACAACACCGTCGCTGGACACTGGTTACCGCGTTGGGGCGACCGCACACTCGTCCTATGCGTGTGAACATCGCGATCGTCGGCTCGTACGGTTCGGGCCGCACGACACTGGCGCGGGCCCTGGCCGAGCGGACCGGCCTGCCGGTCGCCTACGGGTCGGCCATGGCCGACCCGATCGGGGCCGAGGGCAAGCCGGTCCACGACTGGACGCCGGGCGAGCTGGTCCAGCTCACCGCCCGGCGGTACGGCGAGCGCCTCCTCGCCGAGGCCGCCCACCCCGGCGGCTTCATCTCCGACGGCTCGATCCTCCACGAGCCGGTCTACGCGAAGACCCGGCTCGCCGCGGGCTCGTACCCGCTCGGCACCGACCTCTCGGCCTACTCCCGGAGTCCGGCGACCGCCGCGTACGAGGACGTGTGCGACCACATCGGACTGCTCGCGGCCGCGCACGCCGCCGGCGCGTACGGCCTGTACCTCCACCTGCCGGCCGAGTTCCCGCTCAAGGACGCGGAACCGCCGGTCAGCGAGGCCTTCCGGGCGATCTCCGAGACCCTCCTCCTCGACGCCCTCCGCGCGCTCGGCGCGCGGCCGCGCACGCTCCGCGGCACCGTCGGCGAGCGCGTCGACCAGGCCCTGTCACTCCTGTCCGGACTGTCCGGTTCGGACGAGCTCTCCACCGCGGGCGCGGGCCGCTGACGCCCCGCACCCCGCTCCCACCCCACCCTCGCGAAGGAGCCGACCATGCCGACCCTCGACCTCCCCTCGTTCCAGGACCGACCGAACCTGAAGCTCGCGATCTCGGGCACCTACTCGACCGGCAAGAGCACCACCACCGAGGCCCTGTCGATCGCCACGGGCATCCCCCGCACCCACGCCAAGACCTCCAGGGAGCTCCTGGTCGACCTCGTCCCGGGCAAGACCGTCATGGAGCTCAACGCGATGGAGCTCGTCAAGCTCGGCCTGCGCCGCTTCGAGGAGCGCGTGCACAACGAGGCCGGAGAGGGCCCGTTCATCTCCGACGGCGGGGTCTTCCACGAGTGGGTGTACTTCGAGGCGCGCATGCGGGTGGGCATCAACCCGGGCGCGACCTGGTGGTTCCAGGCCGTGAAGGGGCTCATGGGCCTGCCGGTCAAGCGCTTCTACCAGCGGTACACGGACACGCTCGGGGAGATCACGCGCGCCCGCGCGAAGCGGATCTACGACGCGTACGTGCACCTGCCCGTCGAGTTCGACATGCGCCCGGACGGCCACCGGCCGGTGTCCGAACCGTTCCGGCGGCTCTCGGACGACCTGCTCATGGAGGCCCTCAAGGACCTCGAGATCCCCCACCGCGTCATCGGCGGCTCGATCCCCGACCGCGTCGGCCAGATCATCGACGAGTTCGGGCTGCCCACGGCGGTCCCGGTCGACCAGGCCATCGCGATGGCCGAGGTCCGGGTGAAGGCCGATCTCGAGGACCTCCAGTCGGACGCCCGCTTCCACGAGGCGCAGCGGCACAAGTCGTTCGCGCGGCGCCTGTCGTACGCCATGCGCTACTGACCCATCTTGTTGAGAGGAACACCCATGTCCACCGCAGCACCGCCGAGGCCCGCCCGTCTCGGCCTCGTCCTGGCGCTCCTCGCGTTCGCCCAGATGATCATCGCGATCGACTACAACATCGTGTTCGTCGCCCTGCCCGAGATCGGCGCCGGGCTCGACTTCGGCTCCCAGCACCTCCAGCTGGTGGTCTCCGCCTACGCCGTCGCGTTCGGCGGGTTCCTGCTCCTGGGGGGCCGGGCCGCCGACCTGTTCGGACGCCGGCGCATGTTCCTGCTCGGCATGATCCTGTTCGCGGGGTCCTCGCTGCTGGGGGCGCTCGCGGCCGACCCGTGGACGCTCGTCGCCGCCCGCGCGGTGCAGGGCGTGGGCGCGGCGTTCGTCGCGCCGGCCACGCTCTCGCTGGTGACCACCAGCTTCCGTGAAGGGCCCGAACGGAACCGGGCGCTCGCGGTGTGGGGCGGCGCCGGCGGCGCGGGCATGGTGCTCGGGTCGCTGCTGGGCGGCGTGCTGACGCAGGCGTTCGGCTGGCAGGGCGTGTTCTACGTGATGGTCGTGTTCTGCGCGGTCGCGGTCGTGGCGGCGTTCGCGCTGCTCCCCGCGGCGGCGGGCGCGTCCGGCGGCGGGTTCGACCTGCCGGGCGCGGCGACGGGCACGGCGGCGAGCCTGCTGCTGGTCTTCGGGCTGGTGCAGGGCCCCGAGCTGGGGTGGCCGTCGGGCGCGGTCGTCGGCTCGCTCGCCGCCGCCGCGGTCCTGTTCGGACTGTTCGTCCTCATCGAGTCGCGGTCGCGCGGCCCGCTGATGCCGCTGCGGCTGTTCGGGAACCGCAACCTGTCCACGGGCACCGCGGTGTGCTTCCTGTTCATGGCGACGTTCGGCGCGCTCGCGTACTTCCTGACGCAGTTCTGGCAGGCGGTCGAGGGCTACAGCGCGCTCGCCACCGGCCTCGCATTCATCCTGCCGTCGGCGTCGGTCCTGGTCGGGACCGTCCTCGGCGGGCGGGCGGCCACCGCGATGGGCGTGCGCCGGAGCCTGCTGGTGGCGCTCGCGGTCGGCCTGGCCGGGACGGTCGCGCTGGCGCTGGTCCTGGACCAGGGCGCGTCCTACCTGGTGCTCGCCGGGCCGCTGCTGGTGCTGTCGCTGGGCCAGGGCATGGTCTTCACGCTCATGTTCGCGGCGTCGACCACCGGGGTGGACGCTGCCGACCAGGGCATCGGCTCGGGCATCGCCACGCAGGGCCAGCAGATCGGCGGCGCGGTCGGCCTGGCCGCGCTCATCGCGATCGCGGCCGGCTCGGGCGGCGCCGACGCCGCCGACCCGGCCGCGTACACCGACGGCATCCTGGTCGCGCTGTGGGCCATCGTGGCCGGCATCGCGCTCACCGTCCCGGTGGTCCTCAACCTCAAGGCTCCCGCCGAACCGGCGGCGGCCCTCCTCGACGACGAGGAGGTCGCGTTCGCCGCAGAACGCACCTGACCCGGTGCGGCCGGCGGCGCCGCGACCCGCGGCGCCGCCGGCTCGCCCGTCCTCCCCCACGGGGACGGGTCGCGCAGAGAGGAAACCCTTCATGACACCCACCGACACCCCGTTGCTGGCCGGGCGCCTCGTCACCGTCGACGACGCGCTCGGGCCGCGCCGCTCCCGCTTCTTCGGCGAGGGCTTCAAACGCGTCACCCACCGCCTCGACGGCATCGCCGTCGCCCCCGAGCCCGAGGAGGGCGGCACCGTGGCCGCCGTCGCCGGGCTCGTCCTGCCCGCCAACTGGTCCCGCAAGGGCGTGGCCGAACAGCCCCCGCACCTGAGCACCATCGACGCGATGGTCTTCGCCGCGCAGCTCGCCGGGCTCTACCTCGCCCACACGCACGGCCTCGGCGGCGCCGACCGGTTCCGAGTGCGCCGCATGGCGCTGCGCGCGGGGAACCGGCCGCAGGAGGACCGGCTCGACCGCTTCGCGGTCCGCGCCGAGCACCTGGGCACCGAGCCGGGCGACCCGGCCGTCTCCCGGTTCGACTGCCGGATCGGGGCGCTCACCGCGGTGCTCGCCGTCGAGCACGGCGGGGAGGCCGTCCCGGCGCTCCCGCCGGGCCGGTACCGGAACCCGGCGGCGCTGTCGGGCCCGTGGAACACCGCCCCGTTCGGCGCGTCCCACCACGGGCGCACGCAGATCCTGTCCGACGTGGCCGTCGACATGGACGCGCTGCGCGCCGACGCCGACCTGGCGCTCGCGCCCGGGACGGCGGACGCCACCATGATCGACCTGTTCGTGGCCGCGCTCCAGCTCGGCCAGGTGCTCCTGTACCGCCTCGACGGGATCGAGCGGGCCGCCAGCAACACGCTGTGGATGCGCCGCACCGTGATCGAACCGGCGGCCCGGCCCTCCGGCCGGTTCACCACGGCCCTGGAGAACGAGCGGCGGCTCGACACCGCCGCCGGCACCTGGCGCAGCGCCGACGTGGTCGCCGCGCACTCCGGGCTCGCGCTGCGCTGCTCGGTGGCGCACCTGCTCCCGGCCGGGGGCTGACCCGGTGGGCACCGCAGCGGTCCTCACCGGGCTCGGCGCCCACCTGCCGCCCCGCCGCGTCACCAACGCCGACCTCGCCGAACGCCTCGACACCAGCGACGAGTGGATCGCCTCCCGCACCGGCATCCGCGAACGCCGCTGGGCCGACCCCGGTGTGTCCACAGGGGATCTCGCGACGGAGGCGGGGCTCCGGGCCCTGAAATCGGCCGGCCTGGGCGACGACGCCCGGATCGACCTCGTCGTCCTCGCCACCACCACCCCCGACCACCCCTGCCCCGCCACCGCACCGGAAGTGGCCTCCCGCATCGGACTCGTCGACGCCGCGGCCTACGACCTCGCCGCCGTCTGCTCGGGCTTCGTGTACGCGCTGGAGGCCGCCTCCAACGCCATCCGCGCGGGCCGGGCCGCGAACGCGCTCGTCATCGGCGCCGAGACGTACTCCACCATCCTCGACCACACCGACCGCACCACGGCCGTGATCTTCGGCGACGGCGCCGGGGCCGCGGTCCTGCGCGCCGGCGACGACACCGAACCCGGCGCGCTCACCGGCTTCGACCTCGGCAGCGACGGCACCCGCCGCGACTGCATCACCGTCCCCGCCGGCGGCTCCCGCCAGCGCGCCGCGGGCGGGGAGCCCGCCGAGGCCGACCGGTACTTCCAGATGCGCGGCAAGGAGGTCTTCACCGCCGCGGTCGCCCACATGACCGCGTCGGCGAGGGCCGCGGCCGCGCGGGCGGGCTGGCCGCTCGGCACGGTCGCGCACGTCGTCGGCCACCAGGCCAACCTCCGCATCCTGCGGGCGGTCGGCGAGCAGCTGGGCCTCGACCCGGGCACGGTGGTGTCGAACCTCGACCGGGTCGGGAACACCTCGGCCGCGTCGATCCCGCTCGCGCTCGCCGACGCCGCCGCCGCGGGGCGGTTCGCCGCCGGGGACCGGGTGCTGCTGACCGCGTTCGGCGGGGGCTTCACCTGGGGCGCGGCGGCCCTCACCTGGCCCGACCTCGCGGCCGTCACCACTGATGAGAGGAGCCCGATCCGATGACCGACACCGCGGTCGCCGACCTGACGGCGTTCATCGTCGCCCGGTTGAAAGAGAAGTACGAGGCCCCGGAGGAGACCGCGGCCGACTCCGCGTTCGACGACCTGGGCATCGATTCGCTGGTGCTCGCCGAGCTCGCGGTCGACCTGACCGGGGACACGGGCGTGCCCGTGGAGGAGAGCGACCTGAGCGGCGCCGGGACGCCCGCGGCCGCCGCGGCGGCGCTGCACGCCAGGGGCGCGGCGGTCTGACGCCGTGCGGGCGCGGCGGGCGATGCGCCCGCCGCGCCTTCGATCGTGAAGGGGGTCTTGATGGTTCGTGCGGCGTTCTTCGACGTGGACGGCACGCTCACGGCGGGGGTGGGGATCTTCCGGTTCCTGCGCTGGCATCTGGCGTGGACGGGGCGGCCGCCGGAGGTGTTCGAGGCGCATCTGGCGCGGTTGCGGGCGCTGCGGGACGCGGGGGCGCCGCGGGAGGCGACGAACCGCGCGCATTACGAGGTGTACCGGGGGTTCGGCGCGGACGAGACCGCGGTGAGCGCGCGGCGCTGGCTGGCGGCGGAGGGGGCGGCGGTCTTCAACCCGTTCGCGGTGGCGGCGGCTGCGGTGCACCGGGCCGCGGGCGACGCGGTGGTGCTGGTCTCGGGTTCGTTCCCGGCGCTGCTGGCGCCGATCGCGGCGGCGACCGGGGCGTCGCACCTGCTGTGCAGCGCGCCGGCGGTCGCGGGCGGGGTGTACACCGGGGCGCTGGTGGGCGAGCCGATGATCGGGGAGGAGAAGGCCGCGGCGGTGCGGCGGCTGGCGGCGCGGGAGGGCTGGCGGCTCGGGGAGGCGACCGGGTACGGGGACCACGTGTCGGACCTGCCGCTGCTGTACGCGTGCGGGTCGGCGGTGGTCGTCGGCGGCGAGCTCGACGAGGTCGCGGGCAGGGAGGGCTGGCGGCGGCTGCCGGGGGTGCCGGAGCCGCCGCCGCTCCCGCTGCCTCAGTCGTCGTACTCCCAGTAGGGTCCGTCAGGGCCGGAGATGATGCGTCCGAATTGGACGTCGGCGAAGTGGATGCCGAAGCCGCGCACGCCGTCCTGGGCGAGGGCGGCGAGGACGCGGCGCCGCGACTCGATGCCGCGGACGCGGTCGACGTCCATGAGGACGGGCCATTCGGGGTGGGCGGCCTGGGCGGGCGAGTGGAGGGCGTCGCCGAAGGCGATGAGGCGCTCGCCGCCGGATTCGATCACGTAGCAGGTGTGGCCGGGGGTGTGCCCGGGGGCGGCCATGGCGGTGACGCCGGGGAAGACCTCGTCGCCGTCGTGGACGGCCTTGGTGGGCACGGCGACCGGTTCGCGCCAGGCGGCCCAGTCGGCGGCTCCGGCGGCGACGGCGGCGTTCGGGAACGGCGTCCCGGCGGGGCCGGGGCGCAGGACCCAGCCGAAGTGGTCGTCGTGGACGTGGGTGAGGGCGACGGTGTCGATGCGGGCAGGGTCGACGCCGGCCTGCTTGAGGCCGGTGGGGAGGTCGCCGCCGCCGAGGACGCCGAGCGCGGGGTGGGTGTGGGCGGCGGGGATGGTGCGGGGGCCGAAGCCGGCGTCGATGAGCATGGCGCGGTCGCCGTGCTCGACGAGGAGGCCGCCGATGGAGGCGGCGAGGTAGCCCTCGGGGTCCAGCAGGCCCGCGTGCTCGCCGTCCCATATGGACGGATCGGTCTCGTGGTACCAGCGCCGCGGGTCGAGCTGGACCGAGCCGTCGGGGATGTAGGTGAGGCGGTGCTCGCCGACCGAAGTGGTGCGCAGACCCGCAGGCCGGTTCAGGCGGGTGGTCATCGGATGCACGCCTCCCGCATGAGGCCGACGCGGCCGGGGAGCGGCGCGGGCCGCTCCAGGAGGCGGCCGAGCCGCTCCTCGGTGCCGGTGCCGGGCACGGGAATGAGCAGGTTGAGGTTGAGCCCGGAGCTGCACGTGAACGCGAGCGTGGTGCGCGTGAAGAGGAGGTCCCCGGCGTGCGGGGGCCGGATGGTCTGGACGGTGCAGGAGTCCTCGCCGACGAGGTACTCCTCCCACAGGCGCTTGAACTCGGGGCTGCGGGCGCTGACCTTCGCGATGAGCGCCTCGGACTCGGGCGAGGTGGCCGCGGCGGCGAGCTGGGCGCGGAAGCGGGCGACGGCGCCGGCGGCCTGGCGCTCCCAGTCGGGGTGGGCGCTGCGGGCGGCCGGGGTGCAGAAGAACGCCACGAGGTAGTTGGTGACGCCGGGCGCGAGGTCGAGGAGGGTCTGGGCGGACCGGTTGGCGCTCAGGACGTTCCAGTGGCGGTCGAGCACGAACGCGGGGTTGGGCATCCAGTGCGCGACGACCTCCTCGGCGGTCGGGTACGCGCCGGGGTCCGGCGGCGGCGTGGGGGCCGGGGCGGTCTGGGCGCGCCCGGCGAGCTCCATCATGTAGGCGCGCTGGCCCTCGTCGAGGCGGAGGACGTCCGCGATGGCGTCGAGGATCTCCGCGGAGACGTTCTTGGCACGGCCCTGCTCGATCCAGGTGTACCAGGAGATACCCACGCCCGCGAGCAGCGCGACCTCCTCGCGCCTGAGCCCGGGCGTGCGGCGGCGGTCGCCGCCGGGGAGTCCCACGAGCTCGGGCACGAGCTGGCCGCGCCGGGCCGCCAGGAATTTCCCGAGTTCGGTGCGGTTCCTCGCTGATGCTGTCATGCGTTCCCCTTGCTTGGTCGTCGCGCTCCGATGAGGGCGGCCCCAATGCCAACAATGGTTGCACGGCGCCCTATTTCGTGCTTGTCACGCGAACGGGTGGGGTGATCGTTGCGAGACGGCGACGTAAATTCTGGCTTGCGGAGCGTTATCGGACGCGGACGACCAGCGACGTCGCCGAACCCGCTCCGGGCGGGCCCGACGCATATCCGACAGTGTCCGTTCCGCCTGGAATACGACCGGGACGGCGATGAGGGGCCCGGCGCGCGCCGGACCCCTCGCGTCGTCGGTCCTCAGAGGGCGCCGAGCAGCGCCGGGTAGTAGCCGGAGGCGTGCCCGGCGGCGTTCGGGTGGTAGGGGACGTCGAAGATCGTGAACCCGTGCAGCCAGGGCGCGCGGGAGCAGATCTCGTGGCCGGTGAACTCGTCGCGCACGTCCACATAGGTGAACCCGTGCGCCTCGGCGGCGGCCTCGATCACCCCGGAGAGGAGGTCGGCGCCCTGGTTCATGCGGACCTGCTCGGCGATGCTGATGGAGCCGAGGGCGTCGCAGGCGTTGCGGGCGGCGAACAGCCGCGGGTAGCCGGTCACGTAGACCTCGGCGTCGGGCGCGCGGTTCGCGATCTCGGTGTAGACGGCGTCGAGCTTCGCGGGCAGCTCCTGCGTCGCCTGCCGCTCGGACTCCACGATCGCGGGCGTGCAGTTCTGGAACGGGGTGATGCAGGCGATCACGGCGTCGGTCCAGCCGATGTCGTTGCCGCCGATGCCGATCGTGACGAGGTCGGTCCCGGTGTCGAGGGCCTGGACCTGGTTCGCGAGCACGTCGTCGGTGGTCGCGCCGCCGCAGGCGACGAAGGTGAACTCGGCGCCGAGCTCGGCGGCGAGGAGCGCCGGGTGGGCCTTGTTCGAGCGCTGGCAGGCGGCGTCGGTGTAGGGGCCGGCGCCCGAGCCGGACGAGTAGGAGTCGCCGAGGGCGACGTACTCGGTCTGCTGGGCCTGGGCGGCGGCGGGGACGAGGAGGAGCATGGCGAGCGCGGCGACGGCGATCGTCGCTGATCGTCGGAGTCGGTCCATGGGGCGTTCCTTCGCGAGTCGGGGAAAGACTTGCCACACATTGTGAACTCGCCGGTAACTTGAGGGGAACCCCATGACGATAACAAATCGGGAAATTTACACATCTCGTTCTGTTGGTGGCGCTGAGCGGGAGGTGTGCGCCTCGGGCGGGGCGGGCCCGTCGGCCCGCCCCGCCGCCGCTCAGACCTCCCGGGCGAGGGCCGGGTAGTAGCCGTTGGCGTGGCCGAGGGCGTTCGGATGGAAGGACTCGGCGGTCGGGTAGCGCAGGCCGTGGAGGTAGGGCACGTCGTCGCAGACCGCGTGGCCGGCGAACGACTCGCGCACGTCCACATAGGCGAACCCGTGCTCGGCGGCGGCGACGGCGAGGACGTCCGCGAGGACGTCGGCGGCCTGGTTCATGCGGACCTGCTCGGCCAGCGAGGGCTGGTGGAGCGCGCCGCAGGTGCGCCGCTCGTTGAACAGGCGCGGATAGCCGAGGACGTATACCTCGGCGTCCGGGGCGCGCTCGGCGATCGCGCCGTAGACGCCGTCGAGGAGGCCCGGCAGCTCGCCGCGGACGAGGGCCTCGGAGGCCTCGATCTCGTCGGTGCAGTCCGCCAGCGGCGTCAGGCACGCCGCGACCGCCTCGGTCCAGCCGATGTCGTTGCCGCCGATGGTGACCGTGACGAGGTCGGTGCGCTCGTCGAGGACCCCGAGCTGCTCGGCGAGGAGGTCGGCGCTCGTCGCGCCCGAGCAGGCCGCGAACGCGAGGTCGGCGCCGAGCCCGTTGGCGAGGAGCCGCGGGTAGGCGAGGTCGGAGCGGAGGCACTCCTCGTCGGCGTACGAGCCGGCGCCGGTGCCGGAGGAGTACGAGTCGCCGAGGGCGGCGTAGTCGAGGGCCCGCGGCGCCGCCTCGGCGGCGGCGGGGGTGAGCACGAGGGCGGAGGACGCGGCCAGCGCCGCGGCCGCGAGGCGCGCAGGGTTCATACAGGGCTCCGTTCCAAGCAGGTACGGAACAGAACTGTATTGCCCGTTCGGGATGAGACTCCGCTAAACACCTGTTTTGGTGCCTGATACCGCTTTAACACGATATTTCACCCACTAAGGGACCCCTGGTGACAAGTGTATCGCCGGGGTGTGACATCGCGCCCCGGCGGCGAAAACGCGAGTGCCGCTCAGGCGGGAGCGGGAGCGGGAGCGGAAGCGCGAAGGGGAACCGGGGTGGGCGCCGGCTGGAGCGCGACGTGGACGAGCGCGGGAGCGCGGGGGCGGGAGCGCCGATGCCGCGGGGCTCGCGAACCGGGTGTCCGCGCACTCCGGCGGGCCTAGGCTGGACGCATGGGCGAATCGACGGCGCGGCGGCGGGAGAGCATGTCCGACCAGGCCCTCATAGAGGGCACCGGGGCGGACTGGAAGACGTGGCTGGCCCTGCTCGACGAGCGGGGCGCGGCGGACCTCGATCACACCGCGATCGCGCGGATGCTGGTGGGCGAGTTCGAGATCGACGGGTGGTGGGCGCAGTCGATCACCGTCGGGTACGAGCAGGAGCGCGGCCTGCGCGAGCCGGGGCAGCGCCCCGACGGCACGTTCAGCGCCAGCGCCTCCAAGACCGTGGCCGCTCCCGTGGGGGCGGTGTTCGAGCACCTGGCCGACCCCGAGCGGCAGGCGGCGTGGCTCGGCGGCCTGGAGCTGTCGCAGCGGAGCGCGTCGCCGCCGAAGTCGGTGCGGTTCGACGCCTCCGACGGCAGCCAGGTGTACGCGAACCTCACCGCGAAGGCCGACCGGACGGTGATCGGGATCGAGATCGCCAAGCTCGGGTCCGCCGAGGACGCGGCCGCGGCGAAGGCCGCGTGGAAGGACCGCCTGGGACGTCTCGCCGAGGGGCTCGGTTAGCGGCGGAATACGCTCCGCGGCAAGGGCGTTGCCCCGCACATGTGGAACAGCGACGACCTCGGTCTCGACGCGTACCTCGCCCTGCTGGGGTACGACGGCGACCGCTCCCCCACCCTCGCGACGCTCCGGACCCTCCAGCGCGCGCACGTGCTGACCGTCCGGTGGGACACCCTCGACAGCTTCCTGTACCGGCGGGTGCGGCTCGATCTGGCCTCGGTGCAGGACAAGCTGGTGCGCCGCGGCCGGGGCGGCTACTGCTTCGAGCACGTGACGCTGTTCGCGGCGGTGCTGGAGCGGCTCGGGTTCGCGTTCACGGCCGTCTCGGGGCGGGTGCAGCTCGGCGCGGACTCGGCGCATCCGCGTCCGGCGACGCACGCGATGCTGCTGGTGGAGGCCGAGGGCGCGCGGTGGCTGGTCGACGTCGGGTTCGGGGCCGGCCCGGTGGAGCCGATCGAGCTGGTGGACGGGGCGGTGAGCGAGGCGGGCCCGTGGCCGCTCCTGCTGCGGTGGCAGGAGATCACGCACGGGTCGTCCGGCTGGGCCGTGCACGGGCCCGGTGAGGGCGCCGACGGGCCCGCGGGGTGGAAGGTCCGGCAGGTGTTCACCGAGAACCCGCAGTACCCGGTCGACTTCGCCGTCGGGAACCACTACGTGGCCGCGTACGAGCGCTCGCCGTTCGTGGTCCGCCCGTTCGTGCAGCGGCTGCGCGCCGACCGGCTCGACACGCTGGACGCGCTGACGTGGGGCACCGAGCGGCCGGGCGAGCCTCCCGTGCGGGAGGCGGTCCGGCCGCACGAGGTGCCGAAGCTCCTCGACGACGTCTTCGGGATCCGCACCGACGCCGAGGAGGCCGCGCTGCTGGTGCGGCGGCTCGCAGCGCTGGCCGAACGGGCCTGACCGGTCCGGTGCGCCGGCCCTAGGGGGTCGGGGCGACCTCTTCGGCAGGGGCGGCGGGCGGCGCGGCCTGCTTGCCGGCGCGGCCGCCGGAGCGGGAGATCGCGACGCCGACGAGGGCGAGCGCGCCGCCGAGGAGCGTGAGCCAGGTCGGGACCTCGCTGAGCAGGAGCCAGGAGAGGGCGACGACGATCGCGGGGACGACGTACGTGGTCGCGCCCATCTTCCCGGCCGTGGTGTACCGCAGCGCGTAGCCCCAGGTGAGGAAGGCCAGCGCGGTGGGGAACAGGCCGAGGTAGAGGACGTGGAGGGCGGCCGAGGCGGGGGCGTCACCGAGCTGGGCGAACAGCTGGGGCGCGAACGGCAGGCAGAGGACGGCGGCGATGGCGTTGCCGAAGGCGGTGAACTGGAGCGAGGAGCAGTGCTGGAGCGTGGGCTTCTGCACGACGACGCTGATGGCGTAGGTGATCGCGGAGACCAGGCAGAGGAGGACGCCGAGGACGGAGGCGGCGCTGTCGCGGGACATGGAGAGGGAGACGACGGCGACACCGGCGAAGGCGACGGCGATGCCGAGGAAGAGGCGGGGCGGGAAGCCCTCCTTGAGGATCCAGCCGCCGAGGAGGGCGATGAGGATGGGTCCGATGTTGACGATGAGGGCGGCGGTGCCGGCGTCGACGAGCTGCTCGCCCCAGTTGAGGGCGACCATGTAGACGCCGAACCAGAGGACGCCGGCGGTGGCGATGCCGGGCCAGGCGCGGCGGCCGGGGAGGCCTTCGCGGCGGAGGGCCCAGACGGCGAGGAGGACGACGGCGGCGACGCCGGCGCGGCCGAGGGTGAGGGGTCCGGGGTCGATGTGCCGGCCGGCGTCGCGGATGGAGACGAAGGCCGAGGCCCAGCAGAAGACGGTGACGCCGACGGCGAGTGCCGCGCGGGTGTGGAATCGCTCGCTCATCGGCGGGGCTCCTCGTGGGTGGGCGGTGGGCGCCGGGGGCGGTCGGCCTCGGGCGCGGGCACGGCGCGGTTCGCGCCGGGCCCAACCTAACACCGGCGGCGGGCGGGCGTTATCGGTCAGGTGACTGGTGGCGGCGGGCGGGTCGGGGCGGCGGGACCCGGGGCGCGGGGGGCGGTGCGGGGGACCCTAGGATAGAAATCGGTATCTACGCCTGTGGTCGGGCGGTGCGGCGCCGGGCCGGGTGCGGCCGCCCGGAGCGTGGCGGACAATGGTCGGACCCCTCCCGTCGGACCGAGAACGAGGCGGCCGCGCTCGCGCGGCGGCCTGACGGGAATGATCGCCTACCGGAGAGGGAACCTGATTCATGAGTCGGCCCGATTTCACGTATGTGGAGAGCGTGAGCCCCGGCAGCGGGCGGCGCGATCCGCGGGCGGCGACGGCCTCCGACGCCGCCGCGCTCAGCCTCGACGGGGACTGGCGCTTCCGGCTGGCCGCCGGGTTCCACGACACCGCCGACGGGTTCGAGGCCCCGGGCTTCGACGCGTCCGGGTGGGACGTCCTCGCCGTCCCCTCGATGTGGCAGATGCACGACCTCGACGGCGACGCCCCGTACGGGCGGCCCGCGTACACGAACGTCGTCTACCCGTTCCCGGTCGACCCGCCGCGGGTCCCCGACGCCAACCCCACCGGCGAGTACCGCCGCACCTTCGCCCTCCCCGCCGACTGGCCCGCGGACGGGCGCACCGTCCTGCGCTTCGAAGGCGTCGACTCCGCGTTCGCCGTGTGGGTCAACGGCGTCCTCCTCGGCGACGGCAAGGGCTCGCGCCTGCCCACCGAGTTCGACGCCACCGCGCACCTCGCGCCCGGCGAGAACACCGTCGCCGTCCGCGTCCACCAGTGGTCCGCCGGGTCCTACCTGGAGGACCAGGACATGTGGTGGCTCTCGGGGATCTTCCGGCCCGTCTCGCTCCTCCACCGCCCCGAGGACGGGATCGAGGACGTGTTCGCGCACGCCGGCTACGACCACCGCACCGGCAAGGGGACCCTGCGCGTCGAGGCCCCCGAGGGCGCCCGCGTCACCGTGCCCGAGCTTGGCCTCGACATCGCCGCCGGCGAGACCGCCGCGGTGCCCGTCGAGCCGTGGACGGCCGAGACGCCGCGCCTGTACGACGCCGTCGTCGCCACCGCGGGCGAGCGCGTGTCGCTGCGCGTCGGCTTCCGCACCGTCGCCGTCGAGGACGGCGTCCTCAAGGTCAACGGCCGCCGCCTCCTGCTGTGCGGCGTCAACCGCCACGAGTGGGACCCCGACCGCGGCCGCACCCTCTCGGTCGAGACGATGCGCCTCGACCTCGAGGTCATGAAGCGCCACAACGTCAACGCCGTGCGCACCAGCCACTACCCGCCGGACCGGCGCTTCCTCGACCTGTGCGACGAGCTCGGCGTCTGGGTCGTCGACGAGTGCGACCTCGAGACCCACGGGTTCGTCTTCTACGACTGGCGGGGCAACCCCTCCGACGACCCCGCGTGGCGCGAGGCCTACCTCGACCGCATGGCCCGCATGGTGGAGCGCGACAAGAACCACCCCTCCGTCGTCATGTGGTCCCTCGGCAACGAGTCCCACACCGGGGAAAACCTCGCCGCGATGTCGGCGTGGGTCAAGGAGCGCGACCCCGGCCGCCCCGTCCACTACGAGGGCGACTGGGACTCCGGCTACGTCGACGTCTACTCCCGCATGTACGCCGACCACGCCGAGACCGACCGCATCGGACACCGCACCGAACCGTCCACGAAGGACCCCGCGCTCGACGGGCACCGCCGGGGCATCCCGTTCGTCCTGTGCGAGTACGCGCACGCCATGGGCAACGGCCCCGGCGGCCTGAGCGAGTACCAGCGCCTGTTCGAGCAGCACGAGCGCTGCCAGGGCGGGTTCGTGTGGGAGTGGATCGACCACGGCGTGCGCCGCCGCACCGAGGACGGCCGCGAGTGGTTCGCCTACGGCGGCGACTTCGGCGAGCCCCTCCACGACGGGAACTTCGTCGTCGACGGCCTCGTCTTCCCCGACCGCGAGCCCTCCCCCGGCCTCGTCGAGTTCAAGAAGGTCGTCGAGCCCGTCCGCATCACCGTCGACCCCGCCTCGCGCCGGATCACCGCCGAGAACCTCCGCGACTTCGCCGACACCGGCGACCTCGCGTTCGAATGGGCCGTCGAGGACGGCGGCGACCCCGAGCACTCCGGGCGCCTCGACCTGCCCGCGCTCGCCCCGGGCAACGCCGCGATCGTGCAGTTCCCCTCGCCCGTCGCCGAACTCGGCGAACCGCGCGGCGAGCGCTGGCTCACCGTCCGCGCCGTCCTCGCCAAGGACGAGCCGTGGGCCGAGGCCGGGCACGAGATCGCCTGGGGCCAGGCGCGGCTCGCGGCCGCGCCCGCACCCGCGCCGGCCGGCGGCGTCCCCGCCGAGGCGGCCGGGAGCGGCTACCGGCTCGGCAACGCCGCGTTCGACGCGCTCGGGCGCCTGACCGCGATCGGCGGCCTCGAACTCGACGGCCCGCGCCTCGACCTGTGGCGCGCCCCCACCGACAACGACCTGCGGTCGTGGCACGCCCCGCTCGCCGACAAGTGGAAGGACCGCGCCGCGGGCCTGTACCGCCTGGAGCACAAGGTCCTCGGGATCGACGCCGGGCCCGGCGGGCTCACCGTCGCGACCCGCGTCGCCGCCGCCGGCGCCGAGATCGGCATGGGCGCGGTCTACCGGTGGACCCGCGACGGCGACCGCCTGTGGCTCACCGTCGAGGTCGACCCCGAGGGCGAGTGGGACCTCCCGCTGCCGCGCCTGGGCGTGCGGGCCGCGCTGCCGCGGGAGCTCGACGAGGTGTCGTGGTTCGGCGGCGGCCCCGGCGAGGCGTACGCCGACACCCGCGACGCCGCCCGCGTCGGCCGGTTCCGGTCCACGGTGGCCGGGCTCCAGACCCCGTACGTGTTCCCGCAGGAGAACGGCTCGCGCATCGACGTGCGCCGGGCGACGCTCGCCGGCGGGGGCCGGACCTTCACCGTCCTGGGGGCCCCGCACTTCGCGCTCACGGTGCGGCCGTGGACGAGCGAGGACCTGGAGGCGGCCCGCCACCGCACCGACCTGGTCGACCGCGACCGCCTGTACGTGAACCTCGACGCGGCCCTCCAAGGCATGGGCTCGGCCGCGTGCGGCCCCGGCGTGCTCCCCGAGCACCGCCTCCTGCCGCGCGCCACCGCGTTCACGCTGGGCTTCGAGACGACCGAGTAGGACGGCCGTCGCAGCGGGCGCGGCGGGTTCGCGCTCCCGGGGCGGTCACCGTGTGAACTACCCTGAGTGCGGACCCGTCGCATCCCAACCGGTGAGAGAAGGACCCCTGTGCCGAAGAAGTCCAGCCCCGAGGCCGGCAAGCGCCCGACCATCCGGGACGTGGCCGCCCGCGCCGGCGTGTCGGTGCCGACGGTCTCGCGGGTCCTCGCCGGGAACTACCCAGTCGCTCCCGCGACCCGCTCGAAGGTGCTGCGCGCCATGCGCGACCTCGACTACGTCGTCAACGCGCACGCCCGGGCCCTCGCGGGCGCGACGACGAAGACCGTCGCGTTCGTCGTGGACGACGTCACCGGGCCGTTCTACGCGTACATCGCGCGCGGCGTCGAGCAGCAGGCCGCGTCCGAGGGCCGGCTGTGCCTCCTGTGCACCACCCACGGCGACCCCGAGCGGGAGCTCGCCGTCGTCGAGCTCATGCGCGAGCAGCACGCCGAGGCCGTCATCGTCGTCGGCGGCGCCTGGGACAACGAGCACTACCGCGAGCGCATGCGGTACTTCGCGACCGCGCTCGACCGGTCCGGGTCGCGCCTGGTCCTGTGCGGGCGGCCCTCCCCCGGCGACGACGTCCCCGCCACCGTCGTCCACTACGACAACGAGGGCGGCGCGTACGCGATGGCCTCGCACCTCCTGTCGGCCGGGCACCGGCGGATCTCCTACATGGGGTTCGGCGAGGGCCTGACCACCACCGACGAGCGCATCCGCGGGTTCAGGCGCGCCCACGCCGACCACGGCGTCGAGGTCGACGAGACGCTCATCCTCCCCGGGAGCTTCACCAAGGCCGCCGGCCACGAGCTCACCCGCGGGCTCATCGCCGAACGCGACGACGTGACCGCGATCTTCGCCGCCACCGACATGGTCGCCGCCGGCGTCCTCAAGGCCCTGCGCGAGGCGGGCGTGCGCGTCCCCGAGGACATGTCCGTCGTCGGCTTCGACGACATCCCCCTCGCCTCCGACCTCACCCCCGCGCTCACCACCGTGCACGTGCCGCACGAGCAGCTCGGCCGCGAGGCCGTCCGCCTGGCCCTCCACAGAGGACCCGAAATGGACGACCGGGTCGTCCTCGGCACCCACATCGTGGTCCGCGAGACCGTGGCCCCGCCGCGCCGCCGGGACTGAGCGCGCAGAGAAGGCCGGGACGCGATGCGTCCCGGCCCGGATCGCCTGCGGCCTACCGGTTCTCGTCCCGGTCGCCCGACAGGCGCTCCTTGGCGTCGTGGAGCTTGTCGTCGACGCCTTCCTTCGCGTCGTGCCACTGCTCCTTGGCCTCGCCCTTGAGCTGGTCGGCACGTCCCTCGTTCGCGAGGCGCTCGTTGTCGGTGGCGTCGCCGATCTTCTCCTTGGCCTTGCCCTTGAGCTGCTCGGCCTTGTCCTTCGCCTGGTCGAAAGCACCCATTGCTGGCTCCTCCTTCGGTGCGGTTCGACCCGGGGGTACCCCCCTCGCCGCCCGGCCACACACCGGCCGCCGCCCGCGGACCCGCGGCGAAGGCCGCGACCTGCGGTTTCACCCGGACTTCACCGATGGGATTCCCAGTGTTCAGACGACCGGGCCGCACGGGCCGCCCGAACCCCCGTCGGATTCCCGATGGCGGCCGCCGCCCCCGGCGGGGCAGAATGCTCCCGTGACAGCTGACGACGCGATCCAGATCCGCGAGGTCCTCCCGGCCGAGTTCACGGCCCTCGGCGACCTCACCGTCGACTCCTACCTGCACGGCGGGTTCCTCATCGGCGGCCTCGCCGACAGCTACGTGCCGCACCTGCGCGACGTCGCCGCGCGGGCCGCCAGCGCGACGGTGCTCGTCGCGGTCGACGGCGAGGCGCTCCTCGGCGGCGTCACGATCGCGTTCCACGGGAGCCCGCTCGTGGAGCTCGGCGGGGACGGCGACGCCGAGATCCGGATGCTCGCGGTCGACCCGGCCGAGGACGGGCGCGGCGCCGGGTCGGAACCCGCCGCCGCGTGCGTGGAGCGGGCGCGGCGGGAGCCGGGGACGAAGCGGATCGTGCTGTGCTCGCAGCGGGAGATGACGACCGCGCACCGGATCTACCGGCGGCTCGGGTTCGAGCGGGAGCCGTCCCTGGACTGGGAGCCGCTGCCCGGCGTGCGGTTGGTCGCGTTCGCGCTGGCGCTCTAGAGGAACGCGTCGTAGACGCGCTTGTAGTCGGCGAGGGCGTGGTCGACCTCGGCCTGGCCGAGGCCGTAGCGGGCGAGGTCGTAGCGGTGGCCGCGGGGGCGGGCGGCGACGGCGGCGTCGAGGGCGGCCCGCTCGGCGGGCCCCCAGGGGGCGCCGAGGCGCTGGAAGAGCGCCGGGAGCTGGTCGGTGCGCTCGGTGAGGTCGCGGTAGGGGACGTCGACGACGGTGGCGTGGAGGCGGGCGCGTTCGGCGCGGGCGCGGTCGATGCCGGTGGCGAAGAGGCCGAGCCACATGCGGCCGATGTCGCGGGGGTCGGGGTCGGCGGTGGTGAGGGCCGTGGCGGTCTCGGTCATGGAGCTGAGCGACGCGAGGGCGGTGGCGGGGTCCCGGTGGGTCCAGAGGACCTGGGCGTCGGGGAAGGTCCTCATGAGGGCGCCGAGGCTCCACAGGTGGGCGGGGGCGCGCAGGACCCAGCGGCGGCGGGGGCGGCCGCGCTGGAGGACCTGGAGGGTCCGCTTGAGGTAGCGGTAGTCGGCGGTGTGGTCGCGGTCGAGCATCCACTGGACGTAGCCGGGGGGCTGGACGCGGACGAGGTGGCCGATGCCGTGCGGGAGGACCCAGACGCAGGAGTCGGGCCGGTCGGGGTGCATGTCGTAGAGGCCGCCGAAGGTGGGGACGGCGCGGCGCTGGGCGTCGACGGTGCGGTCGGTGCGGCGGCGGGCCTCGTCGGCGGGGACGCCGGGGTGCATGAGCTCGTGGAGGAGGGGCGCGCGGTGGCCGTCGGCGGCGGCGAGGAGGCGCTGGAGGACGGCGGTGCCGGTGCGGGGGACGCCGGTGACGATGATCGGCCGGTCGATGCGCTCGTCGGCGGTGTCGGGGTCGAGTGCGTGGAGTTTGCGGATGCGCAGGTGGTTCTCGATGCGGTCGGTGATCTCCTGGGAGGCGCCGATCCAGCCCATGGGGGTGAGGCCGGGGACGTCGGCGTAGCCGGTGAGGAGGACGCGCATGTCGTCGATGAAGTCGTCGTCGCCGTGGGCGGTCGAGTCGGTGCGGTCCTCGGCTTCGCGGACGGCGCGTTCGATGAGGCGGTCGACCTTCTTGCGCCGGCCCGCGATGGCGGGGGTGAGGACCGTGTTGACGGCCCTGAGCCAGGGCGCGACGCGCTCCATCCGAGTGACTCCTTCTGTGCCGTTCGCACTGTGCCGGTAGGAAAGTGAGGTGAGCCTACCGTCGGGTGCGACTGCGGGCCCGCCTCGGTTGCCTGCCTGTGCAGTCTGCTACTGCGAGCTGGCGGGTTCGAGTGGGACGGCGGCGGCGAGCTGGAGCGCGAGGGCGGCGATGAAGGTGGCCGTGAGGTGGTTGGAGTCGCGGTAGACGAGGAGGTTGCCGACGATGCCGGGGCAGGTGCCCCCGTCCACGTCGCAGATCCATGGGACGGGGTCGACGACGTGGGCGCCGGTCTCGGCGACGGCTTCCAGGACCGCTTGGCGGCGTTCAGGTTCGATGACGGACTCGGCCAGGTCGCCGACGCAGGAGCTGGCGTCCTCGGGGTTGGCGGCGAGGCACTCAGGCACGTCGTGGCCGAGGTCGGGGTTGTCGGCGAGGTAGTACACCTCGCCGGCGGATTCCTGGAGGCGCTCGACGCTGTCGACCCAGCCGTCGATCCAGGCCTGGTCGGGGTCGTCGGCGAGGACCTCCTTCCTGTCGAAGGTGGCGGCGACGACGGCGTCGGGCTCGATCTCGTCGAGGAGGTCGTAGACGCCGTCCTTCCACTCGGGGCACTCGGTGTACTCGCGCAGGATCTTCGGGTCGTATTCGCGCACGTCGGGGACGGAGCAGGCGGCCTTGGTCATGACCAGGAGCCGCCAGCCGGAGGCTTCGGCGATCTGGTCGACGGCCGGGAACCACTGGGCGGCGTGGGAGTCGCCGAAGAGCACGACGGTCTTCCCGCCGTCGGGGTCCCCGTACCAGCAGTGCTCGGGCACGGCGAGGTCGTGGCGTTCGACGACGCAGCCGTCGTCGTAGAGGACGGGCTGGTCGAGGCGGGCCTCCGCGAGCGGCGGGGTGAGGTTCGCGGGAACAGTGTCCACATCGGAGGATTCTTCGAGGAGTTCCCACACGGTGGCGTCACCGGCGGTGATGTCGGTGGCCTCCTCGTTGGAGGCGGTCGGCATCGGCTGGAGGGAGGCGAGGATCGACAGGGCGAGCGCCGCGGCGATGAGCCCGCCGCCCATGGCCAGTGCCCGCGAGGGCACCTGGACGAGCGCGCGGCGCATGCGGATCGGATTTTCGACCAGGTGGAAGGTGGCGACGGCGAGGAGGAACGCGGCGGCCATGAGGACCAGGTAGTCCCGCAGGCGCGGCTCGGCGATACCGAGCATCGCGGGGCCGATCATGACCAGGGGCCAATGCCACAGGTACAGGCCGTAGGAGATCTTCCCGACGTACTGGGCGGGCGCGAGGCCCAGGAGCATCGTCGCGCCGAAGCGGTGGGGGGCGCAGCCCGCCGCGATGACGAGGGCGGTCCCGGCGACGGGGAGGACCGCGGCCGTGCCGGGGAACGTAGTGCGCTCGTCGATGAGGAACACGGAGGCCACGACGAGGACGAGCCCGGCCCACGAGAGCGGGGCCGCGGCCCACGACGGCAGGCGCTTCAGACGCCCGGCGGCGATCGCGACGACCGCCCCCGCGGCCAGCTCCCATGCGCGCGTGTGGATGCCGAAGTAGGACCAGATCGGGTCGGGACCGGACCGGGTGGCGCTCAGAAAGAAGGAGGCGGCGCCGATGCAGACGAGCACGACGGCGACGGCCGCCGTTCGGCGGCGGGCCAGGTGCCCGGCCGAGGCGAAGTGCCCGCCCCACAGCGGGCGCGCGGCCATCGCGATCGCGAGGAGCATGAGGGGCCACAGCAGATAGAACTGCTCCTCGACCGCGAGCGACCAGAAGTGCTGCAGCGGGGAAGGCGCGGCGTCCGCGTTCAGGTAGTCGGTGCCCTCGCGGGCCAGGCGGAGGTTGACGACGTTGAGCGCGGCGGCCGCGGCGTCGATGGCGATGCTCTCGAGCCTGGTGCGCGGCAGCCAGAGCCAGGCGGCGGCGAGCGTCGCGGCGAGGACGATCGACGCGGCCGGCAGGAGGCGCACGGCGCGGCGGGCGTAGAACCCGGTGAGCGAGATCGTGTCGGTCTTGTCCAGCTCTCGCAACAGCAGCGAGGTGATGAGGAAGCCGGAGATGACGAAGAAGACGTCGACCCCGACGAAGCCGCCCTCGGAGTGGAAGAAGCCGATGTGCGCGGCGATCACCGCGCCGACGGCCAGCGCTCTGAGGCCCTCGATGTCCGGTCTCCAATGGCCGGGGCGTGCACCGCCTCGGCGGTGGCGGGGCGGGGTGCGGGACCCGTCGGGACGCGGACCGGGGTCCTTGGAGGCCGTGGCCAGTTGGATGGTGGGGGCATCGTCAGTGAACGGTGCTGTCGCGCTGGTCAGACGCATGTATGGGGTCTCCGCAATGGTTCACCGGGCAGGGACTGGCTGGTCGGGGAAGACCGGCTTCTGGGGATGGGGTTCGGGGTGGTACCGGGGCGGAGGCCGACCCTATACATTCGTTCTCCAACCGCTCCGGCCCCCTGGAAACCGGTGAACTCTGTCTCGTGAACGCCGATTACGAAGAGTGACATCGACGTTGGGAGAGTGGGACCGCCGTACGGCACGCCGGGCGCCCTGGGGGGCCGCCTGTGCGGTCTGCTACTGCGAGCCGGTGGCGGCCTCGAGCGGGAGCGCGGCCGCGAGCTGCGGGGCGAGCTCGGCGACGAAGCGCGCGGCGAGGTGGTTGGAGTCGCGGTAGACCAGGAGGTTGCCGACGACGACGGGGCAGGTGCCGTCGTCGACGTCGCACATCCAGGGGATGGGGTCGATGACGTCGGCGCCGGCGTCGGCCACGGCGTCCTCGGTCGCGGCGCGGCGGTCGGGTGCGATGACGGACTCGTCGAGGTCGCCGACGCAGGTGCTGGCGTCCTCGGGGTTCGAGGCGAGGCAGTCGGGGACGTCCTCGCCGAGGTCGGGGTTGTCGGCGAGGTAGTAGACGTCGCCGGCGGACTCGTCGAGGCGTTCGACGCTGTCGACCCAGCCGTCGGTCCACGCCTGGTCGGGGTCGTCGGCGATGACCTCCTTGTCGTCGTAGGTCGCGGCGACCACGGCGTCGGGCCGGACCTCGTCGAGGAGGTCGTAGACGCCGTCCTTCCACTCGGGGCACTCGGTGTACTCGCGCTCGAGCTTCGGGTCGTATTCGCGCACGTCGGGGACGGAGCAGGCGGCCTTGGTCATGGCGAGGAGGCGCCAGCCGGAGGCTTCGGCGATCTGGTTGAGCGCGGGGAACCACTGGGCGGCGTGGGAGTCGCCGAAGAGGACGAGGGTCTGCTCGCCGTCGGGGTCGCCGTACCAGCATTCCTCGTTGACGGCGGGGTCGGCGCGCTCGACCACGCAGCCGTCGTCGTAGAGGACGGGCTCGTCGAGGCGGGCCTCTTCCAGTGCGGGCGTGAGGTTCGCGGGGACGACGTCGACGTCGGAGGACTCGTCGAGCATGTCCCACACGGTCGAGTCGTCGCCGGTGATCTCGGCGGCCTCCTCGTTGGAGGCGGTCGGCATCGGCTGGAGGGAGGCGAGGATCGACAGGGCGAGGGCGCCGGTGACGAGCGCGCCGCCGAGGGCGAGGGCCCGGGAGGGGACCTGCACGAGGGTGCGGCGGGTGCGGACCGGGTGTTCGACGAGGTGGAAGGTGGCGACGGCGAGGAGGAACGCGGCGGCCATGAGCACGAGGTAGTGGCGCAGGCGCGGTTCGGCCACGCCGAGGATCGCGGGGCCGATCATGACCAGGGGCCAGTGCCACAGGTACAGGCCGTAGGAGATCTTGCCGATGTACTGGGCGGGGGCGATGCCGAGGAGCGCGGTGGCCCCGAAGCGGTGGGGGGCGCAGCCGGCGGCGATGACGAGGGCGGTGCCGGCGACGGGGAGGGCCGCGGCGGTGCCGGGGAACACGGTGCGCTCGTCGATGAGGAACACGGAGGCCACGACGAGGGCCAGGCCGGCCCACGAGAGCGGCGCGGCGGCCCAGGCGGGGAGGCGGCGGAGCCGGCCTGCGGCGACGGCGACGGCCGCGCCTGCGGCGAGTTCCCATGCGCGCGCGTGGATGCCGAAGTAGGACCAGACGGGGTCGGGTCCGGACTGGGTGGCGCTCAGGTAGAACGAGGCGGCGCCGATGCCGGTGAGGACGACGGCGACGGCGGCGGTGCGGCGCCGGCGCAGGTGGCCGGCGCGGGCGAAGCGGCCGCCCCAGATGCGGCGGGCGACGAGTGCGATCGCAAGGAGCAGCAGCGGCCACAGGAGGTAGAACTGCTCCTCGACCGCGAGCGACCAGAAGTGCTGCAGCGGGGAAGGCGCGGCGTCCGCGTTCAGGTAGTCGGTGCCCTCGCGGGCGAGGCGGAGGTTGACGACGTTGAGCGCGGCGGCCGCGGCGTCGGTGGCGATGTCGGGCAGCCGGGTGCGCGGCAGCCAGAGCCAGGCGGCGGCGAGCGTCGCGGCGAGGACGATCGCGGCGGCGGGAAGGAGGCGCACGGCGCGGCGGGCGTAGAACCCGGTGATGGAGACGCGGCCGGTCCGGTCCATCTCGCGCAGGAGCAGCGAGGTGATGAGGAAGCCGGAGATGACGAAGAAGACGTCGACGCCGACGAAGCCGCCCTCGGAGTGGAAGAAGCCGATGTGCGCGGCGATCACCGCGCCGACGGCCAGGGCCCGGAGGCCCTCGATGTCCGGTCGCCAGTGGCCGGGGCGCGCACTGGGGGCCTTCGTATGCGCGGCCGGGGAGCCGGCCGGTTCGGTTATGGGGGCGGCGCTCGGGGGCGTCGCCGTTGGTTCCGCGTTGGTCAGACGCATATATCGGGTCTCCGCAAAGGTTCACCGGGCAGGGACGTGCCGGTCGGGCAGGACCGGCTTCTGGCGATGGGGATCGGTACCGGGGACGAACGCCGACCATAGCATTCGGTTGTTACCCGGACCGACCCCCTCGAAACCGGTGAAATCAGTCTCAAGGGGGTCGATCACCGCGCGTGAAGACCGTCCTGGATCGCGGGACGGTGTAATGCCGTTAGGGCACGCCGGGCGCCTCGGGGGTCTGCCGGAGCAGGCCCTCCTGGGTCGCCGAGGCGATGTGCAGCCCGGAGGCGTCGAAGAACCGGCCCTGGGCCAGGCCGCGGCCGTCGGCCGCGGTCGGGGAGACCGAGTCGTAGAGGGTCCACTCGTCGAAGCGGAACGGGCGGTGGAACCACAGGGCGTGGTCCAGGCTCGTCCCGAGGTAGCCGCCGGGGCCCCAGACCGCGCCGTGGCGCGACAGGACCGAGTCCAGGAGCGTCAGGTCCGAGGCGTAGGTGAGGACGCACACGTGGATGAGCGGGTCGTCGGGGAGGACCCCGTCGGCCTTCATCCACACCCGCTGGCGCTCCAGGGCCGGGCGCTCGCCCGAGGCCGAGAAGCCCGAGCCGCCGATGTACCGGACGTCGATCGGGCGGGGCTTGCGCGCCCAGATGCCGAGCCGGTCCGGGTGGGTCTTGAGCTGCTCGCTCAGCGGCGGGATCTCGTCGGGCCCCGACACGTCCAGGGGCGCGTGGTCGGCGTGCTCCAGGCCCTGCTCGCCGGTGTGGAACGAGGCCGACATGAAGAAGATCGTCTGCCCGTTCTGGAGGGCGACCGTGCGGCGCACCGAGAAGGAGCGGCCGTCGCGGATGTTCTCCACCTGGTAGAGGATCGGCTTCGTCGAGTCGCCGGGGCGCACGAAGTAGCCGTGCAGGGAGTGGACGCGGCGGTCGCCCGGGACGGTGCGCCCGGCCGCGACCAGGGCCTGCCCGGCGACCTGGCCGCCGAAGACGCGCTGGAGCCCGCCCTCGGTGCGCGGGCCGCGGAACAGGCCCGCGTCGATGGACTCCAGGTCCAGGACGCCGAGGAGCGAGTCCACGGCGTCCTGGCCCACGAGGACCTCGGTCATCTAGGAGCCGATCTGGTGGACCCGGACCGTGTTGGTCGAGCCCGGCGTGCCCGCCGGGGTGCCCGCCACGATGACGACGAGGTCGCCGGGGGCGGCCAGGTGGTGCTCCTGCAGCGTCTTGTCGACGAGCTGGAACATCGCGTCGGTGTGGTCGACGTGCTCGACGAGGTACGAGTCCGTGCCCCACGAGAGGGCCATCTGGTTGCGGACCGACTCGATCGGCGTGAGGCCGTAGATCGGGCGGTTCGGCTTCAGGCGGGCCAGGCGCTTGACGGTGTCGCCGGTCTGCGTGAAGGCCACGAGGGCCTTCGCGCCGATCGCGTCGGCGATGTCGGCCGCCGCGTGCGTGACGGCGCCGGACTTGGTGCGCGGGTCGTGGAGCAGCTCGCGCAGGCCGATCGGGCCGCACTCGGTGGTCTCCACGATCTTCGCCATGGTGCGGACGGTGCCGATCGGGTACTTGCCGACCGAGGTCTCGCCCGAGAGCATCACGGCGTCGGTGCCGTCGAGGACGGCGTTGGCGACGTCGGAGACCTCGGCGCGGGTCGGGCGGGCGTTCTCGATCATCGAGTCGAGCATCTGGGTGGCGACGATGACCGGCTTCGCGTTCTCGCGGCAGAGGCGCACGATCTCCTTCTGCACGATCGGGACCTCGTCGAGGGGCATCTCGACGCCCAGGTCGCCGCGGGCGACCATGACGCCGTCGAACGCCAGGACGATCTCCTCGAGGCGCGCGACGGCCTCGGGCTTCTCGACCTTCGCGATGATCGGGCGGCGCACGCCGACCTCGTCCATGACCTTGTGGCCCAGGCGCACGTCGTCGGGGGTGCGCACGAACGACATCGCGATGAGGTCCACGCCCAGGTTCAGGGCGAACTTCATGTCCGAGATGTCCTTCTCGGACAGTGCCGGGACGCTGATGTTCACGTTCGGGAGGGACAGGCCCTTGTTGTTCGAGACCGGGCCGCCCTCGACGACGAGGCACTCGACGTCGGTGTCGTCGGCGCCGAGCACCTCGAGCGCCAGCTTGCCGTCGTCGACCAGGAGCCGGTCGCCCTTGGTGACCTCTGCCGGCAGCTTCTTGTACGTGCACGACACGCGGTCGTGGGTGCCGTCGACGTCGTCGGAGGTGATCTTGATGCGGTCGCCCGCGTTCCACTGCTCCGAGCCGTTGGCGAAGGTGCCGAGGCGGATCTTGGGGCCCTGCATGTCGGCGAGGATCGCGACGGGCTTCCCGGCGGCAGCGGCGGCTTCGCGCACCATCTGGTACACCGCCTCGTGGTCGCTCTGGGCGCCGTGCGAGAAGTTCATGCGGGCGACGTTCATGCCCGCGTCGATCAGGCCGGCCATGCGCTCGGGCGTGGCGGTCGCAGGCCCGATGGTGCAGACGATTTTTGCTCTACGAGTCACCCTGCGATGTTATATCGGACGCTCACTCGCACTCAGGGGGTCACCGCAGTTGAGAGCTGTGATTCACCGTATGTGAATACGAAGAAAAGCGTAGGCGGAATTGAGCGCAGTGCGTCGGGGACGTGCGGTCCCCGACATATTTACTGCGCTCAATTCCGCCTATTGCACGCTATGCGGCGAGCGGTTGTGCGGAGGCCGCGACGGGCGCGGGGAGCGCCGTCTGGCCGCCGAGGTACCGGTGCGCGGCGGCGGCCGCGGCGCGGCCCTCCGCGATCGCCCACACGATGAGCGAGGCGCCCCGGTGGGCGTCGCCGGCGACGAACACGCCGGGCGCGTCCGTCTGCCAGTCCTCGCCGCAGTCGATCACGTTGCGCCGGGTCCGCTCGACGCCGAGCTGGCGCAGGAGCGGCTGGTCCTCGGTGCCGGCGAAGCCGATCGCCAGCAGCACCAGGTCCGCGGGCACGATCCGCTCGGTGCCGGGCACCGGGACGACGTCGCGGCGGCCCTGGGACTTGTCGACGGTGACCTCGGAGAGGCGCATCTGGCGGACGTGCCCGTGCTCGTCGCCGATGAACTCCGCGGCGGCGGAGCCGTAGTTGCGCTCCCCGCCCTCCTCGTGGGCCGGGTAGTTGCGGACGATGACGGGCCAGGTCGGCCACGGGTCCTTCCCGGCGTCCCGGTCGGACGGGGGCGTCGGGTACAGGTCGAGCTGGCGGACCGAGGCCGCGCCCTGCCGGTGGGCCACGCCCAGGCAGTCCGCGCCGGTGTCGCCGCCGCCGATGATGACCACGTGCTTGCCCTTGGCGTCGATCGGCGCGAACGGGGCCTTGCCCGCCGCGACCTGGTTGGCGCCCACGAGGTGCTCCATCGCCTGGTGGATGCCCGCGAGCTCCCGCCCGGCCTGGTCGGTCTCGCGCCCTTCGAGCGCGCCGACCGCGAGCACGACCGCGTCGTGGCGCTCGCGCAGGTCCTCGGCCGTGATGTCGACGCCGACGTTGACGTCGCACAGGAACTCGACGCCCTCGGCCTCCATCTGGGCCACGCGGCGGTCGATGTGGTGCTTCTCCAGCTTGAAGTCGGGGATGCCGTAGCGCAGGAGCCCGCCGGGAGCGTCGTCGCGCTCGTACACCGTCACCGAGTGGCCCGCGCGGGCCAGCTGCTGGGCGGCGGCCATGCCGGCCGGGCCCGAGCCGACGACCGCGACGGACTTGCCGGTCGCGAACGCGGCCGGGCGCGGCTCGACGTTGCCGTCGTCGAACGCCCGGTCGATGATCTCGACCTCGATGTTCTTGATGGTCACCGGGTCGTCGCCGATCCCGAGGACGCACGCGGCCTCGCACGGCGCCGGGCACAGCCGCCCGGTGAACTCCGGGAAGTTGTTCGTCGCGTGCAGCTGCTCGATCGCGGCGCCCCACCGGTCGGTGCGGGCCAGGTCGTTCCACTCGGGGATGCGGTTCCCCAGCGGGCAGCCGTTGTGGCAGAACGGGATGCCGCAGTCCATGCAGCGTGAGGCCTGGGCCGTCACGAGCTCCTTGGACGTGCGGGTGTACACCTCGCGGTTGTCGAGGATGCGCACCGGGATCGGGCGCTTCTTCGGCACCTCGCGGCGGTGCTCGAGGAATCCACTCGGGTCTGGCATCAGGCCTCCGTCTGGGCTTGCTGGAGGGCGAGAACGGCCTTGTACTCGCGCGGGATGACCTTGGTGAAGCCGCTGGCGGCCTTCGGCCAGTTGCCGAGCAGCTCCGCCGCGACCTCCGAGCCGGTGGCCCGGCCGTGGCGCAGCAGCAGCGAGTGGACCAGGTCGATGTCGGAGGCCGACAGCGGGTCGAGGTCCGCGAGCGCGGTGTTGGTGCGCGACTCGTCCAGGCGCCACACGTACGCGACGCCGCCGGACATGCCGGCCGCGAAGTTGCGGCCGGTCGGGCCGAGCACGAGGACGGTGCCGCCGGTCATGTACTCGCAGCCGTGGTCGCCCACGCCCTCGACGACGGCGACGGCCCCGGAGTTTCGGACGGCGAAGCGCTCGCCGACCTTCCCGCGGATGTACGCCTCGCCGGAGGTCGCCCCGTACAGGAGCGTGTTCCCGGCGATGACGTTGTCCTCGGCCTTGAACGGGGCCCCGGCGTCGGGCGTGAGCACGAGGCGCCCGCCCGAGAGGCCCTTGCCGACGTAGTCGTTGGCGTCGCCGACGAGCTTGAACGTGGCGCCCCGGGTGAGGAACGCGCCGAACGACTGGCCGGCGGTGCCGCGGAAGGTCACCTTGACCGCGTCGTCGGGTAGCCCCTCGCGGTGGGCGCGGGAGACGGCCGCGCCGACGAGGGCGCCGACGGAGCGGTCGGTGTTGCGGATCTCCAGCTCGGCCTCGACGCGCTCGCCCTGCTCGACCGCGGGGCGGACGAGGTCGACCAGGCGGGCGCCGAGCGTGTCGGCGACGCCGTGCTCCTGGACGGTGGCCTGCACGCGCGGGCCCGCGACCGGGGAGGCGATGACGTTCGACAGGTCCACGCGGGCGGCCTTGCGGCCGGGCGCGGGGATCTGCTGGAGCCGTTCGACGTTGCCGATGGCCTCGTCGAGGCTGCGGTAGCCGATCTCGGCGAGGATCTCGCGGACCTCCTCGGCGATGTAGCGGAAGAAGTTCTCCACGAACTCCGGCTCGCCGGTGTAGCGCTTGCGCAGGACCGGGTCCTGGGTGGCGACGCCGACGGGACAGGTGTCGAGGTGGCAGACGCGCATCATGACGCAGCCGGCGACGACGAGCGGGGCGGTGGCGAAGCCGAAGCCCTCCGCGCCGAGGAGCGCGGCGACGACGACGTCGCGGCCGGTCTTCATGGCGCCGTCCACTTCGAGCCGGACGCGGTCGCGCAGGCCGTTGCGGACGAGGGTCTGCTGCGCCTCGGCGAGCCCGATCTCCCACGGGGTGCCCGCGTGCTTGATCGAGTTGGCCGGGGACGCGCCGGTGCCGCCGTCGTAGCCGGAGATGAGGATGGTGTCGGCCTTGGCCTTGGACACGCCCGCGGCGACCGTGCCGACGCCGACCTCGGACACGAGCTTCACGTGGACCTCGGCATCGCCGCCGCCGGCGTGCTTGAGGTCGTGGATGAGCTGCGCGAGGTCCTCGATCGAGTAGATGTCGTGGTGCGGGGGCGGGCTGATGAGGCCCACGCCCGGGGTCGCGTTGCGGGTCTTGGCGATCCACGGGTGGACCTTGTTGCCGGGCAGCTGGCCGCCCTCGCCGGGCTTGGCGCCCTGCGCCATCTTGATCTGGATGGCGTCGGCGGTGGCGAGGTACTCGGAGGTGACGCCGAAGCGGCCCGAGGCGACCTGCTTGATCGCCGAGCGGCGCTCGGGGTCGTAGAGCCGGTCGACGTCCTCGCCGCCCTCGCCGGAGTTCGAGCGGCCGCCGAGGCGGTTCATCGCGATCGCGAGCGTCTCGTGCGACTCGGAGGAGAGCGCGCCGTAGGACATCGCGCCGGTGTGGAACCGCTTGACGATGGCCTCGACGGGCTCGACCTCGTCGAGCGGGACGGCCTCGCGGGCGTCGTCGAAGCCGAGCATGCCGCGGAGCAGCCCGGAGTCGGCGGCGATCGCGTCGACCTTGCCGGTGTAGCGCTTGAACACCTCGTACTGGCCCGAGCGGGTGGCGTGCTGGAGCAGGAACACCGTCTCGGGGTTGAACAGGTGGACCTCGCCCTCGCGGCGCCACTGGTAGTCGCCGCCCGGGGGCAGCGGCTCGGAGGTCTCGACGGTGCGCTCGTAGGCGGCGCGGTGGCGGGCGGCCACCTCCTTGGCGAGCGTCTGGAGGCCGATGCCGCCGATGGAGGAGTCGGTGCCGGTGAAGTAGCGGTCGACGAAGTCGGCGTCGAGGCCGACGGCCTCGAAGATCTGCGCGCCGGTGTAGGAGGCGATGGTGGAGATGCCGATCTTCGACATCACCTTGAGCACGCCCTTGCACAGCGCGGTGATGTAGTTCTCGATCGCCTGCGCGGGCTCGGCGTCGACGACGCCCTGCGCGCACAGCTCCTCGACGGAGTCGAACGCCAGGTACGGGTTGATCGCGGCGGCGCCGTAGCCGAGGAGGACCGCGGCGTGGTGCACCTCGCGGCAGTCGCCGGTCTCGACCAGGAGCGCGACCTTCGTGCGGGTCTGCTCGCGCACGAGGTGCTGGTGCACCGCGGCGGTGAGCAGGAGCGACGGGATCGGCGCGAGGTCGGCGGTGGAGTCGCGGTCGGAGAGGACGAGGATGCGCACGCCGTCCTCGATGGCCTCGGAGACGTGGCGGCAGATCTCGACCAGGCGATCCTTCAGGCCCCGCGAGCCGTGGCGGGCCTTGTAGACCCCGGAGACGCGCACGGCCTGGAAGCCGGGCATGTCGCCGTCCTCGTCGATGTGGAGGATCTTCGCGAGCTCCTCGTTCGACAGGATCGGGCGGGCGAGCTCGATCTGGCGGCACGAGTGCGGGCCGGGTTCGAGCAGGTTGCCCTCGGGGCCGACGGTGGTCCCGAGCGCGGTGACGAGCTTCTCGCGGATGGCGTCCAGCGGCGGGTTGGTGACCTGCGCGAACAGCTGCGTGAAGTAGTCGAACAGGAGCTTCGGGCGCTTCGAGAGCCCGGCGATGGGGGTGTCGGAGCCCATGGAGACCAGCGGCTCCTCGCCGTTGGCGGCCATGGGGGCGAGGAACATGCGCAGCTCCTCGTCGGTGTACCCGAAGGTGAGCTGGCGGCGGCGCACGGACTCGGCGTCGTAGGTGCGGGCCTTGCGCTCGGGCAGCTCCTCGAGGCGGATGAGCCCGGCGTGGAGCCAGTCCCCGTAGGGGTGCTCCTTCGCCAGCGCGTCCTTGACCTCTTCGTCGTCGACGATGCGGCCGGCCTCGGTGTCGACCAGGAACATGCGGCCCGGCTCGAGGCGGCCCTTCTGGGCGACCTTCGCGGGGTCGATGTCGACGACGCCGGCCTCGGAGGCGAGCACGACGAGGTCGTCGGTGGTGCGCCACCAGCGGGCGGGGCGCAGGCCGTTGCGGTCGAGGACCGCGCCGATCTGGGCGCCGTCGGTGAAGCAGACCGCGGCGGGTCCGTCCCAGGGCTCCATGATCGAGGCGTGGTAGCGGTAGAAGTCGCGGCGCTTGGGGTCCATGGTCGCGTTGTGCTCCCACGCCTCCGGCACCATCATGAGCATCGCGTGGGGCAGGCTGCGCCCGCCCAGGTGCAGGAGCTCGACGACCTCGTCGAAGTTGAGGGAGTCGGAGCCGCCGGGCGTGTTGATCGGGAACAGGCGGCGCAGGCGGCCGGGCAGGGCCGCGGTCGCGAGCTCGGCCTGGCGGGCGGTCATCCAGTTGCGGTTGCCGCGGATCGTGTTGATCTCGCCGTTGTGCGCGACCATCCGGAACGGGTGGGCGAGCGGCCACGACGGGAACGTGTTGGTGGAGAACCGGGAGTGGACCAGCGCGATGGCGGAGGCCAGGCGCTCGTCGGCGAGCTCGGGGTAGAACTGCGGCACCTGCGCGGGCGTGAGCATGCCCTTGTACACGACGGTGCGGCCCGAGAGGCTGACGATCGCGGCGCCGCCGAGGTGGCGCTCGCGCATCTCGCGCTCGGCCTGCTTGCGGACGCAGAACGCGAGGCGGTCGAGCTCGATCCCGGAGGCGGCGGCGTCCTCGGCGGCGAGGAACACCTGGGAGACGCGGGGCTTGGAGGCCAGGGCGGCGGCGCCGAGGCCGGAGGCGTCGGTGGGCACGTCGCGCCAGCCGAGGACGCGGCAGCCCTCGGCGACGGCGTACTTCTCGACGATCGCGCGGGCGCGCAGGGTCTCGTCGTCGCCCTCGGGCGTGAAGACGAGGCCGGCGGCGTAGTGGCCCGCGGCGGGGAGGGTGAAGTCGACGGCGTCGCGGTAGAAGGCGTCCGGGATCTGGAGCATGATGCCCGCGCCGTCGCCCGAGTCGGGGTCGGGGGCGGTCGCGCCTCGGTGCTCCATGCGCACGAGCGCGGAGAGTCCCCGCTCGATGACGTCGTGGGCGGCCCGGCCTTGCATGTCCGCGACGAAGGCGACGCCGCAGGCGTCGTGTTCCCAGGCGGGGCGGTAAAGACCGGGTTCGGTGTGCAGGGCAGAAACCAACCGTGGCCTCCTTCGTCGTCGAGCGCTCGCAGCAGCAGGTGGGGGCGCTGGAGCACAGCGGTGTGTCATACGGGACGACGTCGGCCCGAGAGAATGCAAAGTGTCAGGCGAGTGTAATGCATCGCTCATCTGGCGGACACCATCGTCCTACGATCCGAGCAGGTCGCGCGGTTTTTCTGAACGAGTACTCAGGTATCGCGCAATCGGCGTGTAATGAGGGTGTAACAGCGGCTCGGACGAGGGCCGGGCCGTGCGGGCCGGTGGATACGGGTGGTTAGAGTGATCCCATATCGCACGGTGCCCATCCCGTGCAAGCACCCCTCGCCAAGAATACGTTCGCAAGGAGTCGTTCACCAATGACCTATCCCCCGCCCCCTGGCTACGGACAGCAGCCGCAGCAGCCGGGCTACCCGCAGCAGCAGCCGGGCGGGTACGCCCCTCAGCCGCAGCAGCCCGGTTACGGGCAGCCCTCGCAGCCGCCCGGCTACGGCCAGCAGCCCGGCTACCCGCCGCCCCCCGGCACCCCCGGCGGCCCCTACGGCGCGCCCCCGCCGATCCCGCCCTCGGGCGGCGGCGGCGGTGGCGGCCTCGTCTGGAAGATCGTGCCCGCGATCCTGGTCGTCGTCGGCCTGGGCATCTGGTTCCTCATCCGGTTCGTCGCAAACGACGGCGACGTCGGCAACGCGCTCGACGACATGTCGGACTCCGACACGTCGGCGTCGGTCGCCGAGGGCGACTGCCTCATCGAGGACCTGAACTCGACCACGACCTCCACCGACACCGACCCGACCGCGGGCCTCACCGCCGGCTGCGACGCCGCCGAGGCGTACTGGACGGTCAACAAGGTCGTCGACGACCCCGACCTGCGCGCCGACTCGCTCGGTGAGCTCGAGGACTACGTCGGCGTCGAGACCGAGTGCGGCGCCGTGGCGCTGCGCGGCGCGTTCGGCGAGGTCTGGCAGTCGTACTTCTACGTGTACGACTGGGACGGCGGCAAGGTCGACTACCTGCTGTGCCTGACCGCGATCGAGAAGGAGAACGCCGACGGCGCGCTCCCGGTCACCCCGAACACCGGCGACTGCACCGACGCCAACGGCCTCAAGATCGACTGCGCCGCCCCCGGCGCGGTCTACATCGTCGAAGAGACCGAGACCTACGACCCGCCGGTCGAAGAGGCCGCGTGGGACTACAGCACCGCGCTCGCCGGCTGCCCGAACTCGGGCTACTACGCCACGTCGCTGATCGGCGGCGACGGGCTCGTCTGGGGCGCCTACTGCTCCAGCGACAACGTCTAGCGACGACTGCGTTCAGGGCCGCTCCCGCACCGCGGGGGCGGCCCTCCGCGTTCGCGGCGGAGGGCGCGCTCGCGGGGGCGCAATATGATGGTGGGGAACCGCCCCGAGTACGGCCACCCGACGGAGAGCCGCCATGACCTACCCGCCCCCGAACCCCTTCGACCCGCAGCAGCAGCCGGGCTACGGCCAGCCCTCCGCGCCCCAGCACTACACCACCGACGCCGACCCGTACTCCCGCCCGGACACGTACGGACCCGGCACCGGCTACGGGAACCCGCCGCTGAACGTCCACCCCGGCTCCGCCCCGCCGGGGATGCCCTACTCCCCCGCCTCGCCCGGCTACGTGCCCGGTCAGCCCGCGGCGCCGCGGCCCCAGGGCTTCCAGCCGCCTCCGCCGCCCGGCGGGGCGTTCCAGCCCGGCCAGGCCGCGCCCCCGCCCCCGCGCAGCGGCGGCAACACCACCCTGATCGTCAGCCTCGTCGCCGTGGTCCTGGTCGTCGCCATCGGCGGCACCTTCCTCGCCCTCAACCTGGGCGGCGAGGAGGAGGACCCGGTCGCGCAGGAGACGTCCGAGGCCGCCGAGGAGGAGACGACCGAAGCCGCCGAGGAGACCACCGCGGCCGAACCCTCTGAAGAGGCCACCACCGAGGCCGAGTCGTCCTACCGCGTGCCCGTCGAGGGCGAGTGCATCGAGAACGTCACCACCGGCTTCTACGTCGTGGACTGCACCTCCGCCGACGCGTACTGGTACGTCGTCCACATCGCGCAGAGCCCCGCGGACTCCGACCCGTCCGACCCGTTCCACGCCGTGGCCGCCGCCGACGCCTGCGACGGGTACGAGTGGACGCAGTACTACTACACCGACACCGCGATCGCCGCGAGCCGCGACTGGGACCCCGAGATCGACTCGATCACCGCGATCTACTGCGTCCGCGAGGTGGAGTAGCCCACGGCCCCAAGGAAGGCGCTGTGGTGAGGTCCGAGCGCTAGGATCGGCGCATGGCCCTCACGACCCTCGACGTCGACCGCTTCGAAGCCGCCAGGCCCCGCCTGGCGGCCATCGCCTACCGGATGCTGGGCTCCGCCGGGGAGGCCGAGGACGCGGTGCAGGAGGCGTTCCTGCGCTGGCAGGCCGCCGACGTCGGGCGCATCGAGGTCCCCGAGGCGTGGCTGACGAAGGTCCTCACGAACCTGTGCCTGAACCAGCTGACGTCGGCGCGGGCGCGGCGCGAGACGTACGTCGGCGAGTGGCTGCCCGAGCCGCTCCTGGGCGGCGACCCGATGCTCGGCCCGGCCGACACCGCCGAGCAGCGCGAGTCGGTGTCCCTCGCCGTCCTCGCGCTCATGGAGCGCCTGACCCCGAACGAGCGCGCCGTCTACGTGCTGCGCGAGGCCTTCGACTACCCGCACAAGGAGATCGCCGAGATCCTCGACATCACCCCGGCGTCGAGCCAGCAGATCTTCCACCGCGCCAAGGGGCACGTCGCCGAGGGCCGGGCCCGCACCGAGATCGACGAGGCCGCGGCCCGGCGCGTCGTCGAGGAGTTCCTCGCGGCCGCCACCGGCGGCTCCGTCGCGCCCCTGGTCGAGCTGCTCACCGGCGACGCCGTGGCGATCGGCGACGGCGGCGGCAAGGTCCCGGCCAAGGCCACCCCGTACGCGGGCGCGACCGCCGTCGCGAAGTTCCTGTGGGGCCTGTTCCGGCCCGCGCAGGCCAAGCGGAAGATCCTCGGCGGCTCCCCGCAGGTGTACGCGTGGACGGCGAACGGCGAGCCCGCGGCGATCGCGGTCCTCGACGGGCGCGTCGTCGGCGTCATGAGCCTGGAGGTCGGCGCCGACGGCATCACCGCGTTCCGCAGCCAGGTCAACCCCGACAAGCTCGCGCGCGCGACGGCCCTGTGGGCGACCCTCGACCACGGCGAACCCCTCGTCGAGCAGGCCTTCTAGCCCCGTCCGACGCCATGTGGCGTGCTTCATAGTCGAACCCTGTCAGCTTTCGCGGCCCTGTTCGGTTCAGGTCGCGAACACGAAGCAGACAGGAGCGAGACCATGCAGCACCGCATCATCGTCCTCGGCGCCGGCTACACCGGCGCCTTCGCCGCCGGCCGCCTCGCGAAGCGGCTGCACCCCGACGACGTGCAGATCACCCTCGTCAACGCCGAGGCCGACTTCGTCGAGCGCGTCCGCCTGCACCAGGTCGCGGCCGGCCAGGACCTGAAGCCCCGGCCCTTCGCCGAGATGTTCGCCGGCACCGGCGTCGAACTCAGGTTCGCGAAGGTCACCGCCGTGGACGCCGACGCCAAGACCGTCGCCGTCACCGGCGCGACCGGCCCCGAGACCCTCGCATACGACACGCTCGTCTACGCCCTCGGCAGCGGTTGGACCGACCAGGGCGTCCCCGGCGTCGCCGAGCACGCCCACGAGGTCGCCAGCCGCCCCGGCGCCCTGCGGCTGCGGGACCGCCTGGCCCGCATGGACGCCGGCCAGACCGTGACCGTCGTCGGCGGCGGCCTCACCGGCGTCGAGGCGGCCACCGAGTTCGCCGAGGCCCGGCCCGACCTGCACGTCGCACTCGTCGCCCGCGGCGGCCTCGGCGACTGGGTCTCGCCGAAGGCCCAGGAGCACCTGCGAAAGGTCTTCGGAGGGCTCGGCATCACCGTGCACGAGCACACCGACGTCGTCGAGGTCCGCGCCGACGCCCTCGTCACCGCCGACGGCCGGACGCTCCCGACCGCGGCCACGGTGTGGACCACCGGCTTCGCCGTCCATCCCGTCGCCGCCGCCGCGGCCCTGGAGACCACCGACCGCGGCCAGATCGTCGTCGACCGCGACCTGGCCTCGGTCTCGCACCCCGACGTGTACGCCGTCGGCGACGCCGCCTACGCCATCGGCGACTCCGGCAGCCCGCTGCGCATGTCCTGCGCCTCGGGCATCCCCACGGCCCAAGTCGCCGCCGACGCGATCGTCGCCCGCCTCACCGGCGCCAAGGCCGGCCGAGTCCCGCTCGGATACGTCCAGCAGTGCGTCAGCCTCGGCCGCGGCGAGGGCCTCATCCAGTTCGTCACCGCCGACGACGAGGCCCGCTCCGGCTCACTCCGCGGCCGCTTCGCCGCCCGCTACAAGGAGCTCATCTGCAAGGGCGCCGCCTGGGGCGTCGCCAACCCGACCTACGGCCTCCCGGCCCGCCGCCGCCGGCTCGCCCCGGCCGCCGCGACCACCGGCAGCACCGTCAAGGCCCTGGCCTGATTCCCTCCCCGGGGCCGGGCGGCTCGGACCGCCCGGCCCCACTCCCCCGATCACACGCACACACCCAATGCAAAGGAACATCGCCATGAGCAAGGTCTGGTTCATCACCGGTTCGTCCCGCGGGCTCGGCCGGGAGTTCGCCGAAGCCGCCCTCGGCCGCGGCGACCGCGTCGCCGCCACCGCGCGGAGCACCGAGGGCTTCGGCGAGCTCGCCGAGAAGTACGGCGACGCGATCCTGCCGCTCGCCGTGGACGTCACCGACCGGGCCGCGGTGGACGCGGCCGTCGAAGCGGCCGTCGCGCACTTCGGCCGCCTCGACGTCGTCGTCAACAACGCCGGTTTCGCGCAGGTCGGCGCCGTCGAGGAACTGTCCGAGGCGGAGCTGCGCGGCGAGATGGAGACCAACTTCTACGGCGCCGTCTGGGTCGTCCAGGCCGTCCTCCCCCACCTGCGGGCCCAGGGCTCGGGCCACATCGTGCAGCTGTCCTCCGCGGCGGGCCTCATCGCGATGCCGCTCGGCGGCGCCTACCACGCTTCGAAATGGGCCCTGGAAGGCCTGAACGAGGCCCTCGCGGGCGAGGTCGCCTCCTTCGGCATCAAGGTGACCATCGTCGAGCCCGGCGGCTTCGCCACCCGGAAGGGCAAGAACCCCGACCCCCTCGACAACGGCCACATGTCCGCCGCGCACCCCGCCTACGTACCGCTGCGCGAGAAGCTCGCCGAGGCCGTCAAGGGCCAGCCCGCGGGCGACCCGGCCGCCTCCGCCCGCGCGATGCTCAAACTCGTCGACCTCGATCGCCCGCCGCTGCGCGTGCTGTGGGGGCTGGGCTTCTACCCGCTCCTCCAGAAGGCCTACGGCGAACGCCTCCAGAACTGGGCCGACTGGCAGGACCTGTCCCTGGAAGCCCAGGGCGACCTGACCGCCACGGCCTGATCGAACGCTGAGGCGGGCACCCTCGCGGGTGCCCGCCTCAGCGCCTCGCAAGGACATGTACGACAGTCGTGTGTGAACCCCGTCGCTTACGTGAAACGCCAACGGGTTACGTGTTTGGAAGCCGTCACCAGTAGTGCCTAGCCTTCCCCTCGTGACCACTCACATTCACGACAACCCGTTGAAGCTCTGCAGAAGCAAGCCTCAATTCGCGGTCGAACTCGTCCGCGACATCCTCGATCTACCCATCCCCGAACACGACCGAGTCCTGCCCTACTCCGAATCCGCGACCGACATCGAGGTGCGCGACCTGAACGCCGACAACGTCGTGGTCTGCCACAAGGATGGCGAGGCGCGACTCGGCATCATCGTCGAGGTCCAGCGCGGGAAGGACGAGGACAAGCGGTATTCCTGGCCGGCGTACCAGGCCAACATCCGCCACCGCATTCAAGCTCCGGTCCTACTGATCGTGGTCTGCCCCAGACCAGCGGTGGCGAAGTGGGCGAGCGAACCGATCGATACCGGACAACCCGGCAGCGATTTCCAGATGCTCGTGCTCGGCAGCGCCAACTATCCGAAACTCACGGAGCCCTCGGGAACGGGGGACCTCGCCGAGCAGATGGTTCTCGGTACCCTCGTCCACGAGCACGCGGACGACATCGAACACCTGCTCATCGCCGCGACCGCCGAGCTCGCGCCGCTCCCGGTCGAAACGGCCAGACGATACACTCAATACATGTTGGGGCAGCTCAGCGAGCATCCCCGCGCGATCCTGGAGGCCCTGATGCAGCAAGAGACGTACCCGTACCAGAGCAAGCTCCTGGCCGAGACCGAAGCCAAAGGCAAGGCGGTAGGAGAATCGAACGCGCTGCTCATCGTCCTTGAATCGCGCGGTCTGCTCATCACCGAGGACCAGCGCCGCAGGATCGAGGGCTGCCAGGACCTCAACGAGCTGAACTCCTGGCTCAAGCTCGCGGCGACCGCGCCGTCCGTCAAGGCCATCATCGGGTGAGAGACAGGCGAGGCAGCGGCTGAACAAGGCGGGCGCCCCTCGGGGCGCCCGCTTCGTGCTATGCCGAGACGATCCTCGGGTGCAGGTCCTCTTCGGGCGGGATCCAGGCGTCGACGTCGACCGTCACCTGGTCTCCGGAGCGGATGTCCTTCATCTGCGTGCCCTCCTCGTTGGTGAAGAGCACGAACGGGATGCCGCGCTTGTCGGCGAACTTGATCTGCTTGCCGAACTTCGCCGCCGAGGGCGAGACCTGCGCGGGGATGCCGCGGGCGCGGAGGCGCTGCGCCAGCGCGGTCGCCTCGGTGCGCTCGTCCTCGTTCGCGAGGGCCACCAGGACGCAGGTGGGGACCTCGCGGGTGGCGTCGAGGCGCCCGGCCTGGAGCAGGGGCACGAGCAGGCGCGAGACGCCGATCGAGAGGCCCACGCCGGGGTAGGTGTTCTTGCCGTCGGAGGCGAGCGTGTCGTAGCGACCGCCCGAGCACACCGAGCCGAGGTGCTCCTCGCCCTCGATGAACACCTCGTAGACGGTGCCGGTGTAGTAGTCGAGGCCGCGGGCGATCTTCATGTCGGCGACGACGAAGCCGGGCGCGGCGGTCGCGGCGGCCTCGACGACGGCGGCCAGTTCGGCCAGGCCCTCGTCCAGGAGCGGGTCGGCGACGCCGAGGGCGCGGATCTCGTCGACGAACGAGGCGTCCTCGGTGCGGATCGCGGCGAGCTTCAGGCAGGCCTCGGCCTGCTCGGGGGTCGCGTCGACGCCGTCGACGAGGAGCTTCGCGGTCGCGTCGGGCCCGATCTTGTCGAGCTTGTCGACGATCCGCAGCGCCTCCTCGGTGTCGGCGATGCCGAGGCCCTGGTAGAAGCCCTGGGAGAGCTTGCGGTTGTTGACGTGCATGCGGACCTTCGGGATCGGCAGGTCCTTGAGGGCGTCGGCGACGACGAGCGCCACCTCCACCTCGTAGTGCGCGGGCAGCTGGCCCTGGTCGACGATGTCGATGTCGGCCTGCCAGAACTCGCGGTAGCGCCCGCCCTGGGGGCGCTCGCCGCGCCAGACCGGCTGGATCTGGTAGCGGCGGAACGGGAAGTTGAGCTTCCCGGCGTGCTCCAGGACGTACCGCGCGAACGGGACGGTCAGGTCGAAGTGCAGGCCGAGTTCGGCGTCGCTCGTGTCGCGCTCGTCGGCCTGGAGGCGGCGCAGGACGTAGACCTCCTTGGAGGTCTCGCCCTTGCGCAGCAGCTGGTCCATGGGCTCGACGGCGCGGGTCTGGAGGTTCGCGAAGCCGTGGAGCTCGAAGGCGCGGCGGAGGTGGTCGACGACCTGCTGCTCGACGATCCGCTGCCGGGGCAGCAGTTCGGGGAAGCCCGAGAGCGGCTGGGGTCGTGACATGGGTGTCTCCTCGTGGATGTCGATCGGTCGGCGGGCGGCGGGGCGGCGCGCCTAATGATGCTCCGCGGCCCGCTTCAGGTACGGGTTGCGGGCGCGCTCGGCCGCGATCGTGGTGGCCGGGCCGTGCCCGGGGAGGACGACGACGCCGTCGTCGAGCGGGAGGACCTTCGTGCGCAGCGTCTCCTGCATGGCGGCGTCGGAGCCGCCGGGCAGGTCGGTGCGGCCGATCGCGCCGCGGAAGAGGACGTCGCCGGTGAGCGTGTAGGCGGCCTCGTCGCCGCTGGTGTGGAACATGGCGGAGCCGGCGGTGTGGCCGGGCGCGTGGTCGACGGTGAAGCGCATCCCGGCGAGTTCGACGACGCCGCCGTCGGCGAGGATCTGCACGTCGTCGGGTTCGGTCCAGTCCAGGCCGGTGCCGACGAGCGACATCATGTTCGCGCTGAAGCCCGCGGCGGGGTCGGCGAGCAGGTGGGCGTCGGCGGCGTGGATGTAGGCGGGGACGTCGTTCGCGCCGCACACCGGGGTCACCGAGAACGTGTGGTCGAGGTGCCCGTGGGTGAGGACGACGGCGACGGGCTTGAGGCCGCGCTCGCCGAGCAGGGCGTCGAGGCGCGGGGCGATGCCGATGCCCGGGTCAACGACCACGCATTCCGCGCCGGGACCGGACGACAGCACGTAGCAGTTCGTGCCGAACGCATCCGCCACCAGCGTCTCGATGAGCACCCGCTCTCCCCCTCCGTCGCGGGTCAGGATACACCGGGCATCCTGCGGTGACGCGCCTGACTTGACCCGGTTAGACTGCGGAACTCGTAACCCCCAACACAAGCGAACGTCATGAGGAGTCCAGGTGCCCGCGAAGTCCAAGCACATGGAGCAGCGCAAGCAGCGCATCGCGAACGCGAAGAAGAACGCGCGCCTCGCGGGCAAGCTGCGCAGGCGCCGCCAGCTCCAGGCGCTGGGCGGACTCCTCGCCGTGGCCGCCGTGCTGACCCTGGCCTACCTGTGGCAGGACGGGTTCTTCAAGGACGAGGAGCCGGTCGAGGACGTGCCGACCGCGGAGGTCACCGAGTCGGTGGACCCGCTCGCGACCGACCCGGCCGCCACCGATGCGGCGACCGACGCGGCCACTGACGGCGCGACCGAGAGCCCCGCGGCCGACGAGTCCCCCACCGATACCGAGACCGAGTAACACACCCCCAACCGCGCGAAGGAGAACCGACGGTGGCGTCGAAACAGGCACAGCGACTGGCGGCCCGCCAGCAGTTGCAGCAGCGCATGGCCGTCAAGGCCGAGGAGGAGCGCCACAAGCGCACCGTCGCCTGGAGCGTCGGGGGCGTCGCCGCCCTCGTGGCCCTGGTCCTCCTGGCGTGGGGGGCGTTCGCCTGGCTCGGCGGCGACGACGAGGGCGGCTCCTCCGCCGACCCGGACGTGCGGCAGCTCGTCGCGGACGCCGAGGCCGCCTCGACCCGCTGCGACGGGATCGAGCCCAGCGGCGAGGGCGCCACCGGCACCGCGACCGAGGGCCTCACCGACGGCCGCCCGGTCCAGGACGTCTACCTGGAGTGCCTGCAGATGAGCACCCCGGACGCCTCCGCGACCGAGGCGTGCATGTTCACCTCCATGGACGGCACCAGCCCGGTCCCGCTCTCGACCCAGCCCGCGGCCGGGACGCAGGAGATGACCATCGTGACCAACCTCGGCGTCATCACCGCCGACATCGACACCGCCGGCGCCCCGTGCACCGCCGGGTCCTACACGTACCTCGCCCAGGACGGCTACTTCGACGGCCAGCAGTGCCACCGCCTGACCACCGACGGCATCTGGGTGCTCCAGTGCGGCGACCCCGACGCGCGCGCCGCGATCGAGGCCGGCACGCCCGAGATGGCCGGCGCGGGCTCCCCGGGCTACCAGTACGGCGAGGAGAACACCCCGGTCGAGGCCGAGGCGAACTACCCGGCGGGGACCATCGCGATGGCCAACGCCGGCGCCGGCACCACCGGCAGCCAGTTCTTCATCGTCTACGAGGACACCACGCTCCCCGCGGACTACACGATCCTCGGCCAGATCACCTCCGGCCTGGACATCGTCGAGCAGGTCGCCGCCGCGGGCGTCATGTGATCGAGTCGCGGGCGCGGTCCGGGCCGCGGTGGCGGTCCGGGCTGCGGCCCGCGGCTAGGATTAATGCGTGTCGGAGCTTCGTTGAGGCTTTGGACAGCTGCAGTGCCGTGCGATACCGAGGAGGCGTGCGTGGTGACCGAGCGAGCCGCGTCCGGCAGTCCCGCTGACGCCGCGCCCACTTCGGGCGGCCCGATGGGCCCGCCGACGGGGCGGCGCATGCGGGCCCGGCTGGCGCGCTTCAACGCGCCGTGGCAGTCCTCGACCCTCCCCGAGGTCCTGGAGCCCCTCGTGGCGGCCCACCGGGCCGCGCACCCCCGCGCCGACGTCCGGCTCCTCCAGCAGGCGTACACGCGCGCCGAGGAGCTGCACAACGGGCAGTTCCGCAAGTCCGGCGACCCGTACATCACGCACCCGCTCGCGGTCGCCTCGATCCTCGCCGAGCTGGGCATGGACACGAACACGCTCGTGGCCGCGCTCCTGCACGACACCGTCGAGGACACCGACTACCAGTTGGACGAGCTCGGCGACGAGTTCGGCGGCGAGGTCGCGCTCCTGGTCGACGGCGTCACGAAGCTCGACAAGGTCAAGCTCGGCGACGCGGCGAAGGCCGAGACGATCCGCAAGATGGTCGTCGCCATGGCGAAGGACCCGCGCGTCCTCGTCATCAAGCTCGCCGACCGCCTCCACAACATGCGCACGCTCACGTTCCTGCCGCCCGAGAAGCAGGAGCAGAAGGCCCGCGAGACGCTCGAGATCCTCGCGCCGCTGGCCCACCGGCTCGGCATGAACACCATCAAGTGGGAGCTGGAGGACCTGTCCTTCGCCACCCTCTACAAGAAGCGCTACGCCGAGATCGCGCGCCTGGTCTCCGAGCACTCCCCGCAGCGCGAGATGCTCCTCCAGCAGGTCGTGGCCCAGGTCAAGGACCACCTCAAGGGCTCGCGCATCAAGGCCGAGGTCTCCGGGCGGCCGAAGCACCTGTACTCGATCTACCAGAAGATGATCGTCCGCGGCCGCGACTTCAACGACATCTACGACCTGGTGGGCCTGCGCATCCTCGTCGAGGACGAGCGGGACTGCTACGCGGCCCTCGGTGTGATCCACGCGAACTGGCAGCCGGTGCCGGGGCGCTTCAAGGACTACATCGCGATGCCGAAGTTCAACATGTACCAGTCGCTGCACACCACCGTGATCGGCCCGAACGGCAAGCCCGTCGAGATGCAGATCCGCACCTGGGCCATGCACCGCACCGCCGAGTACGGCATCGCCGCGCACTGGAAGTACAAGGAGACCAAGAACTCCACGGTCGCCGGCCCGCCCGCGCACATCGACGACATGGCGTGGCTGCGCCAGCTCCTCGACTGGCAGCGCGAGGCCGCCGACCCGTCCGAGTTCCTCGACGCGCTCCGCTTCGACCTGGCCTCCTCCGAGGCGTACGTCTTCACGCCCAAGGGCGACGTCATCGCGCTGCCCGCCGGGTCGACCCCGGTGGACTTCGCGTACGCCGTCCACACCGAGGTCGGCAACCGCTGCATCGGCGCGCAGGTCAACGGCAAGATCGTGCCGCTGGAGTCGACGCTGTCCAACGGCGACGTCGTCGAGGTGTTCACCTCGAACTCCGAGAACGCGACCCCCAGCGAGGACTGGCTCGCGTTCGTCAAGAGCCCGCGCGCCCGCACCAAGATCAAGCAGCACTTCAAGCGGGAGCGGCGCGAAGAGGCGATCGAGCTGGGCAAGGACGAGCTCACGCGCGCGATGCGCAAGCGCCGCCTGCCGCTCCAGCGGATGCTCACCCACGACAACCTCACGTCGCTCGCCAAGGACCTCAACCTCAAGGACGTCGAGGCCCTGTACGCGGCCCTCGGCGAGCACCACATCTCCGCGTCCTCGGTCGTCCAGAAGCTCCTGGAGGTCCAGGGCGGGGCCGAGGGCGCCGCCGAGGACATGGCCGAGGCCACCGCGCCCACGCAGCCCGCGCGCATCGTCCCCGAGGCCCACGGCGACATCCACGCCGCCGTCACGGTCGCCGGCATGGAGGAGGGCGAGATGCCGGTGCGCCTCGCCCACTGCTGCAACCCGATCCCCGGCGACTCCATCATCGGCTTCGCCACCCGCTACCACGTCATCTCCGTGCACCGCAGGGACTGCGAGAACGCCGAGGAGCGCATCGAGCTCCAGCCCGACCGAGTCCTCGAGGTCCACTGGTCGCACGAGGACGACCAGGCCACGTTCGTCGCCACCGTCCAGGTCGAGGCCCTCGACCGGCACCGGCTCCTCGCGGACGTCACGCAGGTCCTCTCGGGCGAGCGGGTCTCGATCCTCTCGGCCACCGTCACCACGACGCGGGACCGGGTCGCCCTGTCGCGCTTCACGTTCGAGATGGCGAACCCGGAGCATCTCGACCACATCATCAAGGTCATCCGCAAGGTCGACGGCGTCTACGACGCGTACCGCCTGACGGGCGCCGAACGCACCTGATCCGGTCTCGCCTTCCCGGGATATGGTGTGCCGGTCCGAGACCCGCGCACCAGAAGGCCTGACCATGCCCGAGCTGTCCCAATTCGACGACGACGAGCGCGCCCTGATCGTGCACACGCCCGGTGTGGTGCTGAAGGGGGCCGTCGTCTCCGACGGCTCGACGAACGCCCTGGTGTTCCTCAAGGAGGTCACCGCGGGCGCGAAGGTCTTCAAGCAGGCGCAGCGGCACGAGAACGCGTTCGTGAAGTCGGTGGCGCTCGCCCTCAAGCAGCGCGGCCCCGACGCCGACGCCGACCTCCCCGTGGACGACGCCGCGATGACCGAGGCCCTGAAGCTCGCCGGCGAGGTCGCCGACCTCCTCCACCGCAAGGCCGACCCCGCCGACGCCGCTGCGTACGCCGCCTGGCTCCTCCACCTCGCCACCGAGGTCGCGAAGGCCGTCAAGACCCGCGAAGGCGGCCTCTTCAGCAGGAAGGTCGCCGTCACCGAGAACGAGCAGATGTTCCTCGACGACCTCGAACGCGCCCTCCAGCGCTGAGCACCGACCGCAGGCCCGCACCAGTGGTGCGGGCCTTCGGCGTGTCACCAGTCGATCGTGTAGCCGTGCTGCCAGGCGGTGCGTTCGGGGGTGGCGAAGCGGGACATGAAGAAGGGCATGAGGGCGTCGCGGAAGCGGGCGGCGACGGGGCCGGCGGCCTTGGACTGGTTGGTGCGGGCGGCTTCGGCGATGACGCGTTCGACGCGGGCGCGGCGGCGGTGCTCGTAGGCGGTGAAGGCCTCGGGGACGGGGAGGTCGCGGAGGCAGCGGGCGAGTTCGATCGCGGACTCGGCGGCGAGGCTGGCGCCCTGGCCGGAGGAGGGCGAGGTGGCGTGGGCGGCGTCGCCGACGAGGGCGATGCGGCCGCGGGACCAGGCGGGGACGTGCGGGAGGTCCTCGAGCGGGGAGGCGGGGATGAACCCGTCGGGGGTGACGTGGTCGAGGATGGCGAGCATGGGGCCGGCGTCGTCGGCGAAGGCGGCGCGGAGGCGGTGCGTCCACTGCTCGAAGGTGGTGGCGTGGAGGTCGTCGCGGTCGAGGCGCTTGACCGGGAGGTTGGCGAACCAGCCGGTGCGGTTCCCGTCGCCGACGTAGCCGAAGAAGGCGCGGCGGCCGAAGACCATGTGGAAGGCGCCGCCGGTGTCGGGGACGGCGGGGCCGTCGGTGCTGCGCCTTTCGATGAACCCGCCGAGGCCGACGAGGCCGGTGTAGCGGGGCTCGGGGGCGGCGGGGTCGATGAGGCGGCGGACCGCGGAGCGGATGCCGTCGCAGCCGATGAGGACGTCGGCTTCGGCGGTGCTGTGGTCGTCGAACTGGGCGATGACGCTGCGGCCGGTGTCCACGGCGCCCTCGAAGCGCTTGCCGTGGACGACGGGGACGCCTTCGGCCTCGGCGCGGGCCTGGAGGACCTCGGCCATGCGGCCGCGCGGGACGGTGAAGGCCGCGGGCAGGGCCGGGTCGGTCTCGACGGTGCCGAGGACCTTGCCGGTGCCGGAGTGGATGACCATGCGCGGGGTGGGGGTGCCCTCGGCCGCGACGTCGGCGTCGGCGCCGACCAGGCGGAGCGCGTTCACGCCGTTCGCGGCGAGCGTGAGGGGCCCGCCCTTGGAGCCGGTGCCGGGGCGGTGGGCCTCGAAGACCTGCACATCGATGCCGGCCTTGCGCAGGGCGAGGGCGGCGACGGGGCCGGCGACGCCGCCGCCGATGACCAGGGCGGTCCGGACCTTGGTGGGCTGTGAGTTCGTCATGTCGGCGACGGTACGGCGCAACCGGCCCCTGCCGCGTCACCCTGCGGTAGCGTCCGGGAGTCGACCGGGGTTGTACGGGGAAAGCGCTTCGGGCCCCCTGATCAGCTCCTATAGTGATACCGACTCGTGTAGGGAGGGGTTCACGTGGACAAGTTCAACGAGTACAAGGACAAGGCCGGCGACATGGCCGACGACGCCAAGGACAAGGCAGAGGACCTGTACAACAAGGCCAAGGAGTCGCCGATGGGCGACAAACTGGACGACGTGTCGGACCAGGTCAAGGAGAAGGCCCAGGACCTGCTCTCCAAGTTCAAGGGCGACAAGGGCGCGCCGAGTTAGTCCGGCTCCCGTTGAGCCAGCCAGCTGCGAAAGCGGCGGGCGGACCACCAGGTCCGCCCGCCGCTTTCATGTTGTACGGCGCCGTCAGCGCCGTTTGCGCTTCTTCGCGCTGTTCGGGCGCGAAGGCCGCTGCGGGCCGGAGCGGGCGGGCCCGCCGGCCTTGACGGGTTCCTCCAGCAGTTCCAGCGGGAGGTCGTCGGTCTTGGCGAGCACCAGGCGGTCGTCGTCCTCGTCGTCGTCGTCCGCGGTCGCGCGGGCGGGCTTCTCGGACTTGTCCTCGCCCGCGGCGCGGGCGGTGGCGACCTTCTTGTTGTGGCGCTGGAAGGCGGCGCTGCGCTCGGCCAGGTCGACCACCCAGGGGGCGGCCAGGAAGATCGAGGAGTACGCGCCGACGATCATGCCGACGAACAGCACGAGCGCCAGGTCCTTCAGGGTGCCGACGCCGAGCATGCCCACGCCGACGAACAGCAGCGCCGCCACCGGCAGGACGCCGATGATGGAGGTGTTGATCGAGCGCATGAGCGTCTGGTTGACCGCGTCGTTGACGGCCTCGGCGAAGGTCTGGTTGCGCGACTTGAGCAGCTGCGCGGTGTTCTCCTGGACCTTGTCGAAGACGACGACGGTGTCGTAGATCGAGTACCCGAGGATCGTCAGCAGGCCGACGATCGTCGACGGCGTGATCTCGAAGCCGACGAGCGAGTAGATGCCGACGGTGATGATGATGTCGTGGGCGAGCGCGCCCAGCGAGGCGATCGCCATGCGCCGCTCGTACCTGATCCAGATGAAGGCCGAGACCAGCACCAGGAACACGATGAGCGCGATGAGCGCTTGCTTGGACACGGCCGCGCCCCAGGTCGCGGAGACCTCGGAGACGGAGATCGAGTCGGCCCCGACGCCCGCCTCCGCGGCCATGGCGTCGCGGATCTCGGCGGACTGGTCGTCCTCGAGCTCGCCGACGCGGATGATGTAGGCCCGGCCGTCGCCGCTGCCGGCGACCTGGCCGGTGCCGACCTCGGCGCCCGCGTCCTCGGCGGCGTTCTCGACGTCTTCGAGGGTCGCGGAGGTGTCGGCCGCGGGGACGGAGTACTGGACGCCGCCCGCGAAGTCGATGCCGAGGACGAAGCCCTTGACGATCATGACCACCACGAGCGCGGCGATGACGATCCCGGAGGCGAGGTAGAACCGCTTGCGGTTGGCGATGAACTGGAAGTTCGTCTCGCCGCGGTAGAGCTGGCTGAGGAGGTTCGGCCGCTTCTCGGTCTGCTTGGTGCTCATCGGTCCTTAGCCTTTCGCGGCCGCGTCGCCGGTGACCGGGGCGGTCTTGGTGTGCAGGCCGGACATGGCCCGGCTGTTGAGGACCCTCCCGCGCGAGAGCCATTCGGCGATCGGGTGGGTGAACAGGAAGACGATCATGACGTCGACGATCGTGGAGATGCCGAGCGAGAACGCGAACGCGCGGACCGGGCCGATGGCCAGGATGTACAGGACGACCGCGGAGATCATCGAGATGGCGTTCGCGGACAGGATCGTCCGCCGGGCGCGCACCCAGGCGCGGGGGATGGCGGAGCGGGCGGAGCGGCCCCCCGCCATCTCCTCCTTGATGCGTTCGAAGTACACGATGAACGAGTCGGCGGTGATGCCGATCGAGACCACGAAGCCCGCGACGCCGGCGAGGGTCAGCGTGAGGCCGACCTGGGAGCCCAGGAGCGCGATCGCCGGGTAGAGCACGGCGGTGGCGACGATGAGCGAGCCGAGGACGACGAAGCCCATGAGGCGGTAGTAGACCATCGAGTACAGGAACACCAGGATCAGGCCGAGGAGCATGGCGTACATGCCGGCCTCGAGCTGGTCCACGCCGAGGGTCGCGGTGACCTCGTTGACGGTCTCGACCACGAACGTGGTCGGCAGCGAGCCGAAGTTGAGCTGGTCGGCGAGCTGGTTGGCCTCGTCGGCGGTGAAGTCGCCGGAGATCTGCGTCGAGTTGGTCGACGCCTCGTTGATCGTGGGGGCGGAGACGACCTCGTTGTCGAGGACGATCGCGACCTGGGAGCCGACGTTCTCGGCCGTCAGGGCGCCCCAGTTCTCGGCACCGGAGGACGTGAACTGCACGTTGACGACGAACATGTTCGGGTTCGCCTGGTCGGTGCCGACGTCGGCCTGGGTGACGTCCGAGCCGAGCACGGTGGCCGGCTGGAGCAGGTACTTGTAGGAGACCGTCAGCGACGGGTCGTCCGGGGAGTACGGCTCGGGGGCCGAGCACGCCACGACCTCGATGTCGGCCTGCTGGACGGCGCCGGGGGGCCGGTTGTCGAGCTGGTCGCAGGTGATCTGCGGGACGAAGAACTGGACGTTCGCGGGGAGGAGCGAGACCTCTTCGGGGCTGAGCTCGCCGAAGGGCTCCAGGAGGGCCATGGTGGCCTCGTCGGCGGGGGCCGCGGTGAGGGCCTGCGCGGTCGCGGCGGCGTCGGGGCCGACCTTCGCCCACACGTCGTCGAGGGTAACGGCCTCGTCGCTGGTCGGGGCCTGGCCCGAACCGGAGGCGTCCTCGCTGGTGGTCTCCTCGGTGGGGGTCGCGGAGCCCTCCTCGGTGGGCGACTCGGCGCCCTCCTCGGTCGGCGTCTCGGACGCGGCGTCGGTCGGCTCCTCGGCGGGGGTCTCCTCGGCGAGGGCCTCCTCGAGCGCGGAGGTGTCCATGGTGGAGTTGGTGACGATGCGGAACCGGAGCTCGGCGGGGGCGCCGACGTCGCGGAGGGCCTCTTCGTCGATGTCGTCGCCGGCCACGTTCACGACGATGTTCTCGTTGCCCTCGACGTAGACCTCGGGCTCGGAGACGCCGGTCGAGTTGACGCGGTTCTCGATGATCTGGCGGGCCTGCTCCATGGTCTCGGGCGAGGGCGGCTCGTCGCTGCCCTGCTGGTACGCCGTGAGGGTCATGGACAGGCCGCCCTGCAGGTCGAGCCCGAGCTTCGGCGTGGGGAACTTCCACCCGGAACCCGCCAGCGCGGACACCCACAGGACTGCGAGCACCGCGAGGAGCGCCACGAAGTACGGGGCTACTGCAAGGCGCTTGCGCTGGATCTTCTTCCGTGGGCGGTCAGCGCCCGTTACTGAAGCCAATGGTTCGGTCTCTTCCTCAGAACTCGGACAGGGGCGGGCGCAGTGCGACCGCGCAGACGGTAGCGGGCGCCGGCCCGCCGCGGGGGGCGGGCCGGAGGGAGTGGGCTCGCACACGTACCCTCGGCGGGGCTCATTCTAGGACGGGTGCCGCACAAGGCGAGCAGGGCCTAGTACTCCTTGCGGTCGGACTTCCCGGTGTGCTTGTCGCCGTCGGTCTTGTCGTCGCCGTTGGCCAGCTTCTCGAGGTCCGCGTCGGTGAGGGTCGCCTCGGCCTCGTCGAGGGGCTCCTCGGCGGTCTCGGCCTCGGTCTCGGCGGGGGTGACGACCTTGGCGACGGCCTGGCGGGCGAAGACGAGGAAGGTGTCGTCGCTGGCCTCGATGGTGATGGTCTCGTCGTCGGAGTCGACGACGGTGCCGTAGAGGCCGCCGATGGTCATGACGCGGGCACCGGGCTGGACGTTGCTCTGCATGTCCTGCTGCTCGCGCTGCCGCTTCTTCTGCGGGCGGATCATCACGAAGTACATGAGGGCGATGAAGCCGACGATCATGATGATGAACATGAGGTTGGAGCCGCCGGCGGCTTCCTGCGCGAGGACGTCTGCGGATGCGAGCACGATGGTGCCTTTCGTCGTGGTGGTCACGGTCTGGGAGGGTGACGTGCGCGGAGTCTATCCGGTGCGTGGTGACGCCCCGTCCCCACGCCCACCCTACGCGTCGCCGCTGCCGAACAGTCCTTCGGCGCTCGGGGGGCGCAGACCCAGGTGGTGCCAGGCGGCGTCGGTGGCGACGCGGCCGCGGGGGGTGCGGGCGAGGAGGCCGGCGCGCACGAGGAAGGGCTCGCAGACCTCTTCGACGGTGTCGGGCTGCTCCCCCACGGCGACGGCGAGGGTCTTGGGGCCGACGGGGCCGCCGTTGAAGGTCTTGACGAGGGCGGCGAGGACGGCGCGGTCGAGGCGGTCGAGGCCGAGGTCGTCGACGTCGTAGAGGTGGAGGGCGTCGACGGCGACGGTCTCGGTGATGGTGCCTTCGGCGCGGACCTGCGCGAAGTCGCGGACGCGGCGCAGGAGGCGGTTGGCGATGCGGGGTGTGCCGCGGGAGCGGCCGGCGATCTGGACGGCGCCTTCGTCGGTGATGCCGACGTTCAGGATGGCGGCGGAGCGGTGGACGATGGCCTCGAGTTCGCCTTCGGAGTAGAACTCGAGCTGGCCGAGGAAGCCGAAGCGGTCGCGGAGGGGCCCGGTGAGGAGCCCGGCGCGGGTGGTGGCGCCGACGAGGGTGAACGGTTCGAGTTCGAGGGGGATGGCGGTGGCGCCGGGGCCCTTGCCGACGACGACGTCGACGCGGAAGTCCTCCATGGCGGTGTAGAGGAGCTCTTCGGCGGGGCGGGCCATGCGGTGGATCTCGTCGATGAAGAGGACCTCGTTGGGTTCGAGGCTGGTGAGGATGGCGGCGAGGTCGCCGGAGCGTTCGAGGGCGGGGCCGGAGGTCTGGCGGAGGCTGACGCCGAGCTCGGCGGCGATGATCATGGAGAGGGTGGTCTTGCCGAGGCCGGGCGGGCCGGACAGGAGGATGTGGTCGGGCGGGGTGCCGCGGTGGCGGGCGCCTTCGAGGATGAGGCCGATCTGCTCGCGGACGCGGCCCTGGCCGATGATCTCGTCGAGCTTGCCGGGGCGGATGCCGGCCTCGGCCTTGCGTTCGAGCTCGGTGGCCTCGGCGGCGGTGAGGGCCCGGTCCCACTCCTCGGTGGTGACGTCGATGTCGAAGTCGTCTTCCATGCGCTACCGCTTCCCGAGGAGTCGGATGGCCTGCTTGAGGAGGGTGGGGACGTCCTGGCCGTCGGCGCCCTCGGCGTCGAGCTTCTCGATGGCGCCCTCCGCCTCCTTGGCGGTCCAGCCGAGTGCCTGGAGGCCCTGGCTGACCTGGGTGCGCCAGCCGCCGGGGCGGCCGCCGGTCTGCTTGGGGACGCCGTGGAGGTCGACGGGGCCGATCTTGTCGGCGAGGTCGAGGACCATGCGCTCGGCGCTCTTCTTGCCGACGCCGGGGATGCGCGAGAGCGTGGTGGTGTCGGCGGTGGCGATGGCGTGGCGGAGGACGTCGGGGCGGAGGGTCTCGATGGCGTCGCGGGCGACGCGCGGGCCGATCTTCTGGGCGCCCTGGAGCAGTTCGAACAGGTCGCGCTCCTCGGCGGTGTTGAAGCCATGCAGGGTGATCGAGTCCTCGCGGACGATCGTGGAGATGGCGAGGACGGCCTGGGAGCCGACCTTGAGGTTGGCGAGGGTGTGGGCGCCGGCGTGGACGGCGTAGCCGACGCCGTTGACGTCGACGACCGCGTAGGCCTCGCCGACGGCGGCGACGTTGCCGGTGAGCTGGGCGATCATCGGGTGCGCTCCTTCGCTGCGGCCTGCGCGATGCGGGCTTTGACGCCGCCCCTCCACAAGTGGCAGATGGCGATGGCCAGCGCGTCGGCCGCGTCGGCGGGCTTGGGGGCCTCCTTGAGGCGGAGGATGCGGGTGACCATGGTGGTGACCTGGCGTTTGTCAGCGGTGCCGTTGCCACACACGGCGTTCTTGACCTCGGAGGGGGTGTACGTGGCGGTGGGGAGGCCGAGGCGGGCGCCGGCGAGGAGGGCGATGCCGGAGGCCTGGGCGGTGCCGATGACGCTGGCGACGTTGTGCTGGCTGAAGACGCGTTCGACGGCGACGGCCTCGGGGCGGTGCTCGTCGAGGAGGGCGCGGAGGCCTTCGTCGAGGGCGAGGAGGCGTTCGGCAAGGCCCGCTTCGGGATCGGTGCGGACGACGTCGACGGCGATCATGGTGCCGGGGGCTCCGGGGCGTCCTTCGACGACCCCGACGCCGCAGCGGGTCAGGCCCGGGTCGATCCCCATGACGCGCACGCGCTCCTCCTGTCGCTCGGTTCGCGTCAGCTTATCCGGCCGGTCCGACGTTCGGTGGCATGCGGCGCGGGGAGGCGCCGCGGCCGGACTGGTACGGGTCGGGAATCGGACTGGTGGCCTTCCCCATAAAGGCCTTGCCGGTCGGCAGGTCACATGATTTCGTTGTAGTCGGCAGGTCGCACCGGAGCCGCCCCCATCGGCGCAACGAGGCGACCCGTGCTTGGCCTGCCCTTCCTCCGCTCCGCGAACCACCTGTTGGGAACACCTGTGTCTGCCGCTGCCTTCATGCCGCCCGCCGTCGCCGACGGCCACTCGCGACGCTTCATAGCAACGATGGTGTTCGTCCTCGGCGCACTCTCCGCGACCGCGCCGATCGCGATCGACCTCTACCTCCCGGCCTTCCCCGCGATGGCCGACGCCCTCGGGACCCCTGAGAGCCGCATCCAGCTCACGTTGACCGCCATGATGATCGGCATGGGCCTCGGCCAGGCGGTCGTCGGGCCGCTCTCGGACCGCTTCGGCCGCCGCCGCCCGCTGCTCATCGGCATGTCGGTGTTCACCGTCGTGTCGCTGCTGTGCGCGGTGGCGACCAGCGCCGACCTGCTCATCGCCCTGCGCTTCGTGCAGGGCCTGTCCGGCGCGGCCGGCGTCGTGGTGGCCCGCGCGGTCATCCGCGACCACTTCGCCGGGGACGACATGACCCGCTTCACGGCGAAAATGATGTTCGTCACCATGCTCGCGCCGATGCTCGGCCCGATCGTGGGGGCGCAGCTCATCCGCTTCGGCCCGTGGCCCTTGATCTTCTACTTCATGGCGTTCCTGTCGGCGCTGTCGACGTTCCTGGTCTGGAGGTTCCTGCCCGAGAGCCTGCCGGCGGAGGAGCGGCGCGCGATGACCGGCCGCGAGTTCGGCTCGGCCCTGGTGACGCTGGTTCGGGACGCGCACTTCATCGCGCCGACGATCGCGGTGCTCATGAACTTCTCGATGCTGTTCACCTACGTGTCGACGTTCAGCTTCATCTCCCAGAACGAGCTGGGCGCCTCGGCCGGGTTCTTCTCGCTGCTGTTCGCGATCGGGACGCTGGCGCTGCTGGCGGGCAACCAGGCGAACATGCTCGCGATCAACCGGACCAGGTCGAGCAGCCGCATGATCGTCGGCATGGCGATCTCGCTGGGAGGCGTCGCATTCCTCGCGGCCGTGCAGCTCATGGGGGTCGCGAACCTGTGGACGGTGCCGATCGGCATCGCCGTGATGATGCTGGGCTGCGGCGTGGTGTTCCCGAACGCCGGTGCGGCCGCGATGTCCTCGCAGCCGCCGCAGATCGCGGGCACGGCCTCGGCGTTCATGGGCGCCACGCAGATGGCCGCGGGCGGCGTCATGCCGGCCCTGGCGACGATCGGCGGCGTGACGCTCGCGAACATGACCTTGGGCGTCGGGGTGTACGCGCTCGCGACGGCCGCCGCGGTCGCGTGGACGATCGTGGTGTACCGCAGGTCGCCTGTTCCCGGGATCGCGTAACCATTCAAGGACGAGATCGTTTACAGATCGGCTCGTCACGTCGCTAATTGTCCCGCTAACGCGGGAATGAGCCCGTGATCCGCGTGGTTGAGGCGCTTGAGGAGTCTTGAGCCCCGCTCACGCGGGGATGAAAGGGGCCCGGAACAAAAGCTCCGGGCCCCTTTGCGTGCGTCTTGCTACTCCTCGTCGAGCTTTGCGAGGACTTCATCACTGAAGTCCGCGTTCGTCCACACGTTCTGGACCTCGTCGGAGTCCTCCAGCGCGTCAACGACCCTCAGCACCTTTCGGGCGCCTTCGACGTCGACCTCGATGTTCACGGAGGCCTGGAACCCGGCCTCGGCGGAGTCGTAGTCGATGCCGGCCTCCTGGAGGGCGGTGCGGACCGCGACCAGGTCGGTGGGCTCGCAGAGGATCTCGAAGCCGTCCTCGCCGAGGCCGTTGACCTCGTCGGCGCCCGCGTCGAGGACCGCCATGAGGAGGTCGTCCTCGGTGAGGCCGTCGGCCGCGGGGACCAGGATGACGCCGCGGCGGGAGAACATGTAGCCGACCGAGCCGGCCTCGCCGAGGGAGCCGCCGTTGCGCGTAAGCGCCACGCGGACCTCCGCGGCGGCGCGGTTGCGGTTGTCGGTGAGGCACTCGATGAGGACCGCGACGCCGCCGGGGGCGTAGCCCTCGTACATGAGGGTCTCGTAGTCGACGCCGGCGCCGTCGAGGCCGCCGCCGCGCTTGACGGCGCGGTCGATGTTGTCGTTGGGGACCGAGCTCTTCTTGGCCTTCTGGATCGCGTCGTAGAGCGTGGGGTTGCCCGTGGGGTCAGCGCCGCCGGTCCGCGCCGCGACCTCGATGTTCTTGATCAGCTTCGCGAAGATCTTGCCCCGCTTGGCGTCGATCGCGGCCTTCTTGTGCTTGGTCGTCGCCCACTTGGAGTGACCACTCATCCCGGCGTTCCTCGTTCCTCTTGCTCGTCCGGTCCGGCTCTCAGCCTCGGACCATGTCCACGAAGTACTGGTGCACCCGCGCGTCGGGGGTCACCTCCGGGTGGAAGGAGGTGGCCAGGCAGGCGCCCGCACGTACCGCGACGATCCTACCGCCCGGCGCATCGGGGCCCTGCCCGCCGTTCTCGGCCCGGCTCTCGACCGTGGCCAGCACCTCGACCCCGTCGCCGACCCGCTCGACCCAGGGCGCGCGGATGAACACGGCCTTGAACGGGCCGCCGTCGACGCCCTCGATGCCGACCTCGGTCTCGAAGGAGTCCACCTGGCGTCCGAACGCGTTGCGGCGCACGGTCATCGGAATGGCGCCGAAGGACCGCTGGTCGGGGCGGCCGTCGAGGACCTCGTCGGCGAGCATGATCATGCCCGCGCACGACCCGAACGCCGGCATGCCCTCGTCGAGGCGCTTCTTGACCGGGTCGAACATGTCGAAGATGTCGAGGAGCTTGCTCATGGTGGTGGACTCCCCGCCGGGGATCACCAGGCCGTCGACCGCGTCGAGCTCGGCGGGGCGGCGCACCGGCGCGGCCTCGGCCCCCGCGGCCTCCAGGGCGCGCATGTGGTCCACCACGTCCCCTTGCAGGGCGAGCACGCCGATCCTGGGCACGGTCATCAGAGAACTCCAAAACTCGGCGGCTGCGGGCGCCTCAAGGGTAGTCGCGTCCGGCCGGAGCGCCTACCAGGTCGATCGGCACTGTGACCGAAACCGGCCTGATCACGGGCGGTGGGTGACGATCCGTTAAAGTCACCGATCGAACGTGACGCACCCCTTGACGCCCGGGAGTAAGCAATGGCCAAGACCTCGAAGCGCAACCCGATGCCCCGCTCGGTGCGGGCCGCTCGGAACACCATGTGGCTGGAGGCGGCCCTCGCCCTCGTCACGGGCGGCCTGATCGTGCTGCTCCACCACAGCGCGAAGGCGTTCGTGCCGCCCGCGGCGGAGCACGACGTCTACCGCGGCGCGGTCGGCCTCGGCGCCCTCGCGGTGTTCCTGCTGCTCTCGACGCTGCTCATGCGGTTCCAGTGGCGCGTCCTGTGGCTGCTGAACCTGCTGGTCCAGGCCGCGGCGCTGGTGGGGCTGGGGTGGCTGCTGTTCACCGGCGGACTCTACTGGGCGCTCTGCATCGGCCTCGCCGTCGTCCCGATTACGATTCTGGGAACGCTTACCGAGCGCTTCGCCCGCCGCTGGTTCAACCACTAGGGCGCCGATCCCCGTCTGAGAGGCACGCAGATGCTCCCCCAACCGAACTTCGGCCGCGACCGCGATCCAGGCAAGGGCGCGCCCGAGCCAGAGGGGGACGACCCGAACGCCAAGCCCAAGAAGGTCCTGCGCCTCCAGATCGCCCTGTGGGTCCAGGTCGTCAGCGCCGTCGTCGCCGGGAACATCCTCGCGTTCTACGCGTTCTCCCTGCGCTCGGCCACCATGGACGAGCTGACGGAGATCTACGAGAGCGCCGAGATCGACGACCCCGCCGGGACCGCGCAGACCGCCCACGACCTGTACCAGAGCACGAACTTCCTGGCCTCGAACCTCGCCATCGCCGGCTTCGCCCTCGTGGCCGCGATCATCGCCGCCATGTGCGCGATCCGGTTCAAGACCCGCCAGAAGTCGGTCCGCTGGTGGGCCGTCGGCGCCACCGCGGTCCTGTTCATCGTCGGCATGTTCATGTCCACGGTCTTCGGCCTGTACGTCGCCCCGTGGGTGTTCGCCTCGGTGCTGGCCCTGTGGTGGCTGTTCTCCTCCGACATCCGCTACTGGATGGACGGCGGCGCGGCCCCGGAGCCGGAGCCGCGCCGAAAGCAGCAGGACGCCGCGGAGGACTAGTCCTCGGCGCCGTCCCCGCCGTGCCGCTGGATGTAGTCGATGAAGGCGGCCCGGGCCAGGGGCTCGGCGCCGCCCCACTCCCCCTTGGTCCCCTCGTGCCAGATGCTGAGCAGGTCGTCGATGGCGACCCCGATCTCCGACACGTCCGGGTCGATGTCCTCGGCTTCCAGCGCGGTCGGGGTGTGCCGGAACAGGTCGATGAAGAAGCGCCAGTCGTGGCGGTCGCGCGCGAGCGCGAAGGCGCGCTTCTGGAGTTCGGGAGTCGTGTACCCGTCGAGATCGGTTGCGTTCATGGCCCAAGCGTAGGCGTGTCGAAGCCGCGGTGGAGCCCGACCGGTTCCTAGGATCTGCCCATGCGCAAACTCGCGGTCGGCGCCCTCGGCGCCGCGGCCTTCGCGGTGATGACTCCCGCACCCGCCCATGCCGAACCGATCCCGGTCGACCCCGGGATCGGCAGCGGCGTCGGCACCGGAATCCTGTACCTGGAGGTCGACCGCGACGGCGGCGCGACCGAGCGCGCGATGCTCTCGTGCCCGACCGGGCAGGGCCACGACCGCGGCGAGGAGGCCTGCATCCAGCTGACCGCCGTCGGCGGCGAGATCGGCGCCCTCGAAGCGACGGACGGCATCTGCACCAAGGAGTACGACCCCGCGACCCTCAAGGGCTTCGGGCTGTGGGAGGGCGAGTTCGTCTACTACGAGGGCGAGTTCGCCAACGCCTGCGAAGGCGCGCTCGCGACCGGCGGAGCCGTGTTCGACATCGTCGGACGGTAGGCGCGCGGAAGGGCCCGGACGCGTGCGTCCGGGCCCTTCCGCCTGTCCTGCTACCAGCCGCGCTTGGCGAGCTTCTGCTCCTCGGAGAGCGTGTCGACGTTGATGCCGACCATGGCCTCGCCCAGGCCGCGGGAGACCTCGGCGATGATCTTCGGGTCGTCGTGGAAGGCCGTGGCCTTCACGATCGCGGCGGCGCGCTTGGCCGGGTCGCCGGACTTGAAGATGCCCGAGCCCACGAACACGCCCTCGGCGCCGAGCTGCATCATCATGGCCGCGTCGGCCGGGGTGGCGATGCCGCCCGCGGTGAACAGCACCACCGGGAGCTTCCCGAGCTTCGCGACCTCGGCGACCAGCTCGTACGGCGCCCGCAGCTCCTTGGCCGCGGCGTACAGCTCGGTCTCGTCCAGGATCCGGAGCCGGCCGATGTCCTGGCGGATCTGGCGCATGTGCCGGGTCGCCTCGACCACGTTGCCGGTGCCGGCCTCGCCCTTGGAGCGGATCATGGCCGCGCCCTCGGCGATGCGGCGCAGCGCCTCGCCCAGGTTGGTCGCGCCGCACACGAACGGCACGTTGTACTTCCACTTGTCGATGTGGTTCGCCTCGTCGGCGGGGGTGAGGACCTCGGACTCGTCGACGTAGTCGACGCCGAGGGACTCCAGGACCGCGGCCTCCGTGAAGTGGCCGATGCGGGCCTTCGCCATGACCGGGATCGAGACGGCCTCGATGATGCCGTCGATCATGTCCGGGTCGGACATGCGGGAGACGCCGCCCTCGGCGCGGATGTCCGCGGGGACGCGCTCCAACGCCATGACCGCGACGGCCCCGGCGTCCTCGGCGATCCTGGCCTGCTCAGGGGTGACGACGTCCATGATGACGCCGCCTTTCAGCATGTCGGCCATACCGCGCTTGACGCGGGCGGTCCCGACCTCGGCCTCGGTCTTCTGGGTCTCTGACACGGTCACCGGCTCCATCTGGGTACATCGCTGGCTACTCGGCGAATTTACGGCTCGCAAGCTTCACCGAGGGGGGTGCTGACCTGGCCGATTCTACGCCGCGACGGACCTCACAAGCCCGTTGATACCAACCGCCCCGCGCGTGACCGGTCACTGCACGGGGTCGTCGATGTCCCAGTACTCCGGCCGCGCCAGCCGGTGGCGCAGCCGCAGCAGGATCGCGACGCGCAGGGACCGGGAGGCGACGGCGTCGCGCACGAAGTCGGTGTGGATCTGGCGGGCCAGGGCCACGCGCCGGTTCGCCGACTCCAGGTCCTCGGTCCACAGCGGGTTCCGCGACAGCTCCCGCAGCGCGTGCGTGAGGTCGTTCTCGGCGTACTCGCGCAGCTCCCGCTGGCGCTGCGTGGAGGCGGGCACCGCGACCACCGACAGCGCCAGGGCCACGACCTCCTCGAACCCGGGGTTGCCGACGAACCGGAGGACGGTCTCGGCGCGGTCGTCGAGCTTGGCGATGAGCGCGGTCTCGGCGGCGCGGGCGCGCCGGTGGAGCCGCTCGACCCGCGCGGCCGTCCAGGTCGCGTACGCGCCCGCGACGGCAACGATCGTCACGAGCACCGCCAGCCACCACACGCGGATCATCGTACGCATCGGCGTCCGCGCCCGGAGGTCCGGCCGCGGACGCTCAGCGCCGCTCGGCGCCCGCCTCGATGGCGGCCCGGTAGACCTCCAGCAGGCGCCCGGCGACCTCCGGCCAGTCGTAGCGCCGGACCCACTCGTTGGCGCGCTCGACGTACCCGGCGCGCAGCCCCGGCTCGTCGAGGAGCCGCCCGGCCCGCTCGGCGAGGTCGGCCGCGTCGCCCATGGCGAACAGCTCCCCCGCGCGGCCGTCGTCCAGGACCGACCGGAACGCCTCGATGTCGCTCGCGAGCACGCACGTCCCCGCGGCCATCGCCTCGGTGAGGATCATCCCGAAGGACTCGCCGCCGGTGTTCGGGGCGACGTACAGGTCGACGCCGGCGAGCATCGACGCCTTCTCCTCGTCCGAGACCGCGCCGAGGAAGCGGATGCGGGAGGCCACGGCGGGGTCGAGCCCGGCGGTGACCGCCTCGGGGTCGCCGCGGCCGACGACGAGCAGGTGCAGGTCGGGGCGGTCGGCGGCCAGCGCCGCGAAGGCGTCGCGCAGGATCGGGAACCCCTTGCGGGGCTCGGTGAATCGGCCCATGAACCCGATCGTGGGGCCGTCGGGCTTGCCGGCCAGCGGGGCGGCCTTGCGGTAGAACGCGACCGGCACGCCGTTGGGGATCTCGACGGCGCCGCCGCCGAGGTGCTCCACCTGGACCTTCCGGGCGTACGCGCTCACCGCGATCCGCGCCGACAGGTTCTCCAGCACCAGCTGGGCCATGTGCTTCCCGGCCGCGAGCATCCGCGAGCGGGTCATCGCGGTGTGGAAGGTCGCCACCACCGGGCAGCGGGCGTTGAGGACCGCCAGGCACGACAGCGACGGCGTCAGCGGCTCGTGGACGTGGATGACGTCGAAGCCGCCCTCGTTGCACCACTTGCGGACCCGCGCCGCGGACAGCGGCCCGAAGGCCAGGCGCGCGATCGAGCCGTTGTAGGGCACCGCGACGGCCTTGCCGCCGGAGACCACGAAGTCGGGCAGCCCGTCGGTCTCGGTGGCCGGGGCCAGGACCGAGACGTCGTGGCCGGCGTCGATGAGGGTCTCCGCGAGGTCGCGGATGTGGAGCTGGACGCCGCCGGGGACGTCGAAGGAGTACGGGGAGACGATCCCGATCCGCAGGTCCCCCATCACGGCACCGGCGCGGGCGCGAAGTCGGCGGTCCAGAACCGCTGGAGCATGTGCCAGTCCGCGGGGTGGGCGCGGATGCCCGCCTCGAACGCGTCGGCCACCCGCTGGGTGGTGGACGCCAGGCGCTCGCGCAGCGGCCCGGTCCCGGTGTCGACCGGACCCGAGATCCGGCAGACGGCCCGGTCCTCCTCGTAGTGGATCGCGGCGGTGAACAGCTCGACCCGGTTGCGGATCGCCAGCAGCGCCGGGCCCGACGGGAAGGTCGTGGCCTCCCCGAAGAACGTGACCTCGGTGCCGGAGCGTCCCAGGTCGCGGTCGGCGACGAGAGCGGCCACGTGGCCCGCGTTCAGTGCTTCGCCAAGGGCCGCTTGGGGATTGCGGTCGCCGCCGGAGGTCGGGATGATGTGCATGCCGAGGGACTCGCGGTACGCCAGGAACCGCCGGTAGACCCCTTCGGGCTTGAGGCGCTCGGCGACCGTGGTCACCGGGTCGCCCGCGATGCGCGAGACCCAGGCGCCGGCGAGGTCCCAGTTCCCGCAGTGCGGCAGGGCCACGATCGAGCCGAGGCCGCGCCGCGACCGCTCGTGCACCTGGTCCCAGCCGATCATCTCGAAGCGACGGCCCAGGTGCGCGTCGTCCATCGACGGGAGCCGGAACGCCTCGATCCAGTACCGGGCGTACGAGCGCATCGACCGGCGCACCAGCTCCTCGTCCGGTTCGCCGCCGACGACCCGCGCCAGGTTCCTGCGCAGCTGCTGCACGCCCCTGCCGTTCCTGCGCACCGCCCGGTCGGCGAAGCGCCTGCTCAGGCCGTACGCCGCGGATTCGGGGAGCAGCCGCACACCGCGCCAGGCCGCCAGGTAGGCCAGCTCGGTCAGGCGCTCAGGCATCGACGCGCTCCTCGCTCGCCGCGAACGCCGCGCGCGAGTGGAGGAGCCGCTGGAGCACCGTGACCGAGGAGAGCACCGCGAGCAGGCCCATGCCGGCCTCCAGCGCGAACGGCACGCCGAGGACCTCGGCGAGGACCGTCACGGCCGCGAGGATGAGCCGCTCGGGCCGCTCCGCGATCCCGACGTTGCACTCGATGCCCAGGCTCTCGGCGCGGGCCTTCACGTACGACACGAGCTGGCCGAACACCAGCGCCGTCAGCGCCAGCGCGGAGCCGAGGTACCGGTCCTGGGCCAGGAGGAAGTATGCGAGGCTCGCGAAGATCGCACCGTCGGCGAGCCGGTCGCAGGTCGAGTCCAGGAGCGCGCCGAAGCGGCTGGTGGTGCCGTTGACGCGGGCGATGGCGCCGTCGAACATGTCGGTGAACACGGAGAGGGTGACGACGATGAGCCCGGCGAGCAGGTGGCCCTGCGAGAGCAGGGCGAGGGAGGCGGCGACCACGATGGCGGTCCCGGTGACGGTGACGGCGTTGGCGCTCACGCCGACGCGGATGAGGAGTCTCGCGGCGGCGTCGACGTACCGGCGTACGCCCGCTCGGCCGGAGGTCCGGAGGAACTTCGCCATGGTCTCCTGATTTCTCGGCAGCGCCCAAGTGGGTGTTCGGGCGTGATGGGTGCGGCGCCCGCTCCGGCCGACCGGAACGGGTCCATGGCTCTGACTCTAATCGTGCCGGGGCGGTCACACCCGCTCCCATGCGGCCGCGAGTTGGTCGCGGGTGTCCGAGAGGTACTGGGGAAGGGTCTTGGTGCGGCCGATGATGGGCATGAAGTTCGCGTCGCCGCCCCAGCGGGGGACGACGTGCTGGTGCAGGTGGCCGGCGATGCCGGCCCCGGCGACCTGGCCCTGGTTCATGCCGATGTTGAAGCCGTGGGCGCCGAGGGCGGAGCGGAGGACGGTCATGGAGCGCTGGGTGAGCAGGCCCATCTCGAGGATCTCGTCGGTGTCGAGGTCGGTGTAGTCGGGGACGTGGCGGAAGGGGACGACCATGAGGTGCCCGGAGTTGTAGGGGTACTTGTTGAGCACCACGAACATGGCCTGGCCGCGGGCGACGATGTTGCCGTCGCGGTCGTCGAGCTTGGGGATCTCGCAGAACGGGCAGCCCTCGATGTCGGCGTCGTCGCCGGTGGGCTTGCCCTCCCCTTGGATGTAGGCCATGCGGTGCGGCGTCATCAGCCGCTCGTACCCGTCGGGGACGCCGACGCCTTCGCCTTCGCGCTGTTCCACGGGACGATCCTAGGCCACGCTGGAGGAAACCGGTAACCCGACGAAATCCCAGGGACACTCCACCTCGGATAAGCTCCGGACGTGACGTTGCCCCAGCTGTACCTCGTAGTGCTGATCGGCTGCGTCACCGTGCTCGTGTCCATTGCGGCGATCCGGGCGACCCACCGGCTGGGGCTGCCGGCGCTGCTGGTGTTCCTCGCGGTGGGGATGATCCTCGGCGAGGACGGTGCGGGCATCCCGTTCGAGGACTTCGAGCTGGCGCAGGTGCTGGGGACGTTCGCGCTGGCGCTGATCCTGATCGAGGGCGGGCTGTCGACGCGGTGGCGGGCGATCTCGCCGCAGCTGGCGCCGGCGTCGATGCTGGCGACGGTGGGCGTGGGCGTCTCGGTGACGGTGACGGCACTGGGGGCGCACTACCTGCTCGGGTTCGCGTGGCAGACGTCGCTGGTGGTGGGCGCGGTGGTGGCGTCGACGGACGCGGCGGCGGTGTTCTCGGAGCTGCGCGGCGTCGGACTTCCCAAGCGGCTCAGCGGGACGCTGGAGGCGGAGTCGGGGTTCAACGACGCGCCCGCGGTGATCCTGGTGCTGGCGTTCTCGGCGGCGGAGGGGCTGCCGAGCACGTTCGAGCTGCTGGGGCTGCTGGTGTGGGAGCTGGCCGCGGGGTCGGTGATCGGGCTGCTGGTGGGCGCGGGCGGGGCGTGGGTGCTGCGGCGGCTGGCGCTGCCGGTGTCGGGGCTGTACCCGCTGGCGGTGTTCAGCCTGGGCATGGCGGCGTTCGCGGCGGCGGGGTCGCTGCACGCGTCGGGGTTCATCGCGGCGTACCTGGCGGCGCTGGTGCTGGGGAACTCGCGGCTGCCGCACCGGGCGGCGACGCAGTCGTTCGCGTCGGGGCTGGGCTGGGTGGCGCAGCTGGGCATGTTCGTGATGCTGGGCCTGCTGGCGTCGCCGGACGGCCTGCTGCGGATGCTGGTGCCGGCGCTGGTCCTGGGCGCGGTGCTGACGCTGCTGGCGCGGCCGCTGTCGGTGTGGATCAGCCTGGTCCCGTTCAGGTTCTCGGGCCGGGAGAAGGCGCTGCTGTCGTGGGCGGGGCTGCGCGGGGCGGTGCCGATCGTCCTGGCGACGATCCCGCGCTCGGAGCACCTGCCGGGATCGCAGTCGCTGTGGGACCTGGTGTTCATCCTGGTGGTGGTGTTCACGCTGGTCCAGAGCCCGACGCTGCCGTGGGTGGCGAAGCGGCTGGGCCTGGCGCGGTCGGGGGTGGTCCAGGAGGTCGACATCGAGACGGCGCCGCTGGACGCCGTCGACGGCGAGGTCCTGACGATCACGGTGCCGAAGGGATCGGGCCTGGCGGGCATCCGGATCTTCGAGCTGCGGCTGCCCGAGGGCAGCGCCATCGCGGGTGTGCTGCGCGTCGACCGCCTGTTCGTCCCGGCGAAGGCCGACCGGCTGCGCTCGGGCGACCAGCTGATCGTGGTGACCACCCCCAGGCTGCGGGAGGCGACCGAGCAGCGCCTCACCGCCCTCGCGCGTGCGGGTCGGCTGGCCCGCTGGCTGGGAGAGACCGGCAAGGACTTACCACAGGTGGTACCATATGCGAATGCACAAGACCACGCTGTACCTGCCCGAGGACCTTGAGCACGACATCGACGCAGCCGCTCGGGCGCTCGGCGTCTCCAAAGCCGAGTTCATGCGGCGGAGCCTGGAACGCAGCGTCGCCGACGCCAAGCAGAAGCGGCCGCGCCGAGACCCCTACCTGGTCCTGCCGACCGGACGCCGCCGAGCGCGCTCGATGGAGGAGATCGACGATGCGATCTACGAGAGCGTCAAACGGCGGGCGTCCAAGCGGTGATCATCATCGCGGACACCTCGGCGCTCCTTGCCGCGTTCGATCCGGAGGACGAGTACTTCACCGCGGCTTCAGAGATGCTCCGAACCGAACGCATGGCCATATCGCCCCTGGTGATGACCGAGTTGGACCACCTGGTCCGTCGCGACTACGGCTTCGACTTCGCTCAGAAGGTCTGCGAGGACCTCATCAACGACTTCCATGAAGGCGTCCACCAACTCGCCCAGATCGCCCCGGATGATTTCACCGTTGCGCACAAGGTACGCGACATGTACGCCGCCTTGGAGCTGGACTTGGCCGACACCATCGGTGTCGCTCTGGCCGCCAAGTACCGGACCAACAGGATCTTCACTCTCGACCAGCGTGATTTCCGTACGATCACGCCCCTGACCGAGGCATTCGATCACTTCGAGATCCTGCCGATCGACCGCTGACCACCGGGCTCGGAACGCAGTGACTGCGGCCTGAATCAGAATGGAGCGCAACCGATCCGGATCGGTTGCGCTCCATTCTGCCGCTCTCTTGCGCCACCGAGGCGGCGGCGCGCCTGTTACGCCGCTTCCGCAGCGGCCGAGGGGCCGACGTTCACGCGGGAGGCGATGACCTCGGCGACGTGGGCGATCGCCTCGTCGGCGGGGACGCCGTTGCGCTGGGAGCCGTCGCGGTAGCGGAAGGAGACGGTCCCGGCGTTCTGGTCGTCGTCGCCGGCGATGACCATGAACGGGATCTTCTGGAGCTGCGCGTTGCGGACCTTCTTCTGCATGCGGTCGTCCGAGTGGTCGACTTCGGCGCGGACGCCCTCGGCGCGCAGGCGGCCGAAGAAGGCCTCCAGATAGTCGGCGTTCTCGTCGCGAACGGGGATGCCGACGGCCTGGACCGGCGCGAGCCAGGCCGGGAACGCGCCCGCGTAGTGCTCGGTGAGGACGCCGAAGAAGCGCTCGATGGAGCCGAAGAGGGCGCGGTGGATCATGACCGGCTGCTTGCGGGTGCCGTCGGCGGCGGAGTACTCCAGGCCGAACCCGACGGGCTGGTTGAAGTCGAGCTGGATGGTCGACATCTGCCAGGTGCGGCCGATCGCGTCCTTGGCCTGGACGGAGATCTTGGGGCCGTAGAAGGCCGCGCCGCCCGGGTCGGGGACGAGGTCGAGCCCGGACTCCTCGGCGACCTGGCGCAGGACCGCGGTCGCCGACTCCCAGACCTCGTCGGAGCCGATGAACTTGTCGGAGTCGCCCCTGGTGGAGAGCTCCAGGTAGAAGTCGTTCAGCCCGTAGTCGCGCAGCAGCTGGAGCACGAACTCCAGGAGGCTCCGGATCTCGCCGGGGGCCTGCTCCTCGGTGCAGTAGATGTGCGCGTCGTCCTGGGTCATGCCGCGGACGCGGGTCAGGCCGTGGACGACGCCGGACTTCTCGTACCGGTACACCGACCCGAACTCCGACAGGCGCAGCGGCAGCTCCCGGTAGGAGCGCCCGCGCGAGCGGAAGATCAGGTTGTGCATCGGGCAGTTCATGGCCTTGAGGTAGTAGTTCGCGCCCTCGAACTCCATGGGCGGGAACATGGTGTCCGCGTAGTAGGGCAGGTGCCCGGAGGTGTGGAACAGGCCCTCTTTGGAGATGTGCGGGGTGTTGACGAGCTCGTACCCGGCCTGCTTCTGGCGCTCGCGCAGGTAGGACTCCATCTCGTACCGGATGATCCCGCCCTTGGGGTGGAACACCGGGAGCCCGGAGCCGAGCTCGTCGGGGAAGGAGAACAGGTCGAGCTGCTGCCCGAGCTTGCGGTGGTCGCGCTTCTCGGCCTCGGCGAGGCGCGCGAGGTAGTCCTTCTGCTCCTGGACGGTCGGCCACGCGGTGCCGTAGATGCGCTGGAGCTGCGGGTTCTTCTCCGAGCCCATCCAGTACGCGGCGGCCGAACGCATGAGCTTGACGGCGCCGATGAGCTTGGTCGAGGGCAGGTGCGGGCCGCGGCAGAGGTCGGACCAGACCTTCTCGCCGGTGCGGTCGCGGTTGTCGTAGGCGGTGAGCTCGCCGCCGCCGACCTCCATGATCTCGTCGGCGTCGGTGCCCTCGCCCTTGGTCTCGATGAGCTCGAGCTTGTAGGGCTCGTTCGCGAGTTCGGCGCGGGCCTCGTCGAGGGAGGCGTACTTGCGTCGGTGGAAGGTCTGCCCCTGCTTGATGATCTGGAGCATGCGCTTCTCGACGGCCTTGAGGTCGTCGGGGTTGAACGGCTCGGCGACGTCGAAGTCGTAGTAGAACCCGTCGGTGATCGGCGGGCCGATCCCGAGCTTGGCCTCCTTGAGCTCCTGGACGGCCTGGGCCATGACGTGCGCGGCCGAGTGGCGCAGCACGTTGAGCCCGTCGGGGCTGTTTAGGGCCACGGGCTCGACCTTCTGGTCGGCCTCGGGGGCCCAGGACAGGTCGCGGAGCTGCCCTTCGGCGTCGCGGAGGACGACGATGGCGTGCGGTCCCGCGATGGGGAGGCCGGCCTCGGCGACCGCGTCGGCACCGGTAGTGCCAGCCGTCACCCAGAGGGGTTCGACGACGCCTGGACTCTGATTCGGTGCTGCGGAAGCCACGGTTCTCCTCATGGAATGGGCCGGTCGAGCGGCCGGCGCTTGACGTTCGGGTCCATGGTAGTCGCCGCCCGGGGGCGTGATCGAGCCCATTACCGGCGGGTGAGGCGTGTCCGGGGAAACTCGCGCGCGGGACTTGACCTTGGTCCCGGCACCGGGGTTTACCGTCGGGTCATGAGCATCGCGACAGCACCGCTGACCGTGGGACGGCTCGCCGAGGCGGCGGGCGTGACGACCGACGCGGTCCGCCACTGGGAGCGCCAGGGGCTCTTCCCCGCACCCGAGCGCAGTGCCGCCGGGTACCGGCGGTACGGGCCGGCCGAGCTGGACCGGGCCCGGTTCATCCGGGCGTGCCAGCGCGCTGGCCTGCGGTTGTCGGACATCGCCGACCTGCTGGCGGTCCGGGACACGGGCGCGTGCCCGTGCGAGCCGGCCGGGTCGCACCTGGAGCGGCGGATCGCGGAAGTGGCGGCGGAGATCGCGCGGCTGGAGGGCCTGCGGGCGCAGCTGACGGCGATGCGCGACGCGGTCGAGTCCGGCGGCTGCGGCGATCCGCTGCCCGAGAACTGGTGTCCCCCCGGAGTGGAAGTTGGAGGTGAGTGCGAATGAGCGACGAGTGCTGCAACTGCTGCAACGACGACGCGTGCAAGTGTGCGGGCGAGGACTGCTGCCACGGCTGCTGCGAGAAGTAGGACGAGAGGCCTGAGGCCGGACCCGTGCGGGTCCGGCCTCAGGCGTGTCTCGGAGCGTCTTCGCATTTCGGGCGTTCGCGGCCGCCCCCGGCTTCGATGGTGCCTGGGAGGTGCGACAGGCGGCGGGCCGCCGCCTGTCGTGTCGGCGTGTCTCGGAGCGTCTTCGTAAATCGGGCATCCGCAGAGCCCCTCGAACAAGGGTGCCGCGGGGGTCCGACGGTTTCGTAGCCGCCGCGGCGGCTACTTCGCGGTGAGGACGATCTTGCCGAAGTGGCCGCCGGCGTTCATGATCCGGTGGGCTTCGGCGGCCTCGGCGAGGGGCAGGCGGGTGGTGACGACGGGCGTGATGTCGCCGGTGTCGAGGGCGGGCCAGACGCGTTCGAAGACCTCGGCGAGGATCTGGCGGCGCTGCTCCAGGGGGCGGGCGCGGAGCGTGGTGCCGGTGATGGTGGCGCGCTTGGCGAGGAGGCCGCCGAGGTGGATCTGGGCGGCGTTGCCCTGCTGGAGGCCGATGATGGCGAGGCGGCCGTCCTGGGCGAGGGCCTTGAGGTTGGGTTCGAAGTAGGCCGCGCCGATGACGTCGAGGATGGCGTCGGCGCCGCCGGCCTCCTGGGCGAGGGCCGCGAAGTCCTCGCTGCGGTAGTCGACGACTCGGTCGGCGCCGAGGGCCTCGAGCTGCTTGGCGGTCTCGCCGCGGGCGGTGGTCCAGGTCTCGGCGTCGGCGAGCTTGCGGGCGAACTGCACGGCGAAGGTGCCGATGCCGCCGGCGCCGCCGTGAACGAGGACGCGGCGCTTGCGGGACGCGTCGTCGTCGAGGAGGTAGCCGAGGTTGGAGTAGACGGTGGCGGCGGCCTCGGGCAGGCCGGCGGCGTCGGCGAGGTCGACGTGCTCGGGGACGGGCAGGATCAGCCCGGCGTCCACGGTGGCGTACTGGGCGTAGCCGCCGCCGGGGAGGAGCGCGCAGACCTCGGCGCCGAGGAGGGTCGCGTTGTCGGCGCTGCCGACGTCGACGATGGTCCCGGAGACCTCCAGGCCGGGCCAGGCGGGCGCGCCCTGCGGGGGCGGGTAGTGGCCGGAGACCTGGAGGAGGTCGGCGCGGTTGACGCCGGCGGCGGCGACCTCGATGAGGACTTCGTCGGGGCCGGGCGCGGGTTCGGGCACCTGGGCGGCGGTGAGGCTCCCGCCGGACACGGTCATGGCAAGCATTCCCGCATAGTATGACTGCGCCCGCCGCCCAAAGCGACATACCCGTCAGTAAGTCATTTCAGGACCCTGTTGCGTGCCGTCTTTCCTTGTGCCGCAACGGTTCACTGGTTCTCGGAGGAGTGCCCGGGGAAGAGGTGGGCGGCGGGGTCGATGGCGACGGCGGCGTTGTTGACGGCGGTGGCGGCCTCGCCGAAGCCGGTCGCGATGAGCTTGACCTTGCCGGGGTAGGCGGCGATGTCGCCCGCGGCGTAGGTGCGCGGGAGGCTCGCGGCCATCGTGGAGTCGACGGTGACGGTGCGGTGGTCGAGGTCGAGTCCCCACTCCCCCAGGGGCCCGAGGTCGGCGGTGAAGCCGAGCGCGGCGACGATCGCGTCGGCGGGGAGCTCGCGCGGGCCCTCGTCCTTGACGTCGATCGCGACGCCTTCGACGCCCGCGACCCCGTGGATCGCGGTGACCTGGGCGTTGACGATGATCGGGACGCCGAGGCCGCGCACGCGCTCGATCGTGGCGTGGTGGGCGCGGAACTTCTCGCGGCGGTGGACGATCACAGTGGACCGGGCGACGCCGTGGAGGGCGAGGGCCCAGTCGAACGCGGAGTCGCCGCCGCCGACGATGACGACGTCCTGGCCGGCGTGCGCGGCGAGTTCGGGGACGAAGTAGACGATCCCGGCGCCGCGGAAGCCGGCGGCGGCGGGGAGCGGGCGGGGCGAGAAGCTGCCGAGGCCGCCGGTGATGAGCAGGGCCCGGGCCGCGACGGTGACGTCGCCGGAGAGGCCGATGACGGGCTCGCCGTCGACGTGCTCCAGGGTCCGGGCCTGGTGGCCGAGGAGGTAGACCGGTTCGAAGGGGGCGGCCTGGCGGAGGAGGTTCGCGACCAGGTCGCGGCCCTTGATCGCGGGGAATCCGGCGACGTCGTAGATCTGCTTCTCGGGGTACATGGCGGTGATCTGGCCGCCGGCCTCGGGGAGGGCGTCGACGACGGCGGTGCGCAGGCCGCGGAAGCCGGCGTAGTACGTGGCGAAGAGGCCCGTCGGGCCCGCGCCGACGATCGCGAGGTCCACTGTGATGAGAGGCAAGGGCGTCACCGACTCCGTTGTCGCGGCAGTTCCCACGATCGTAGCGGCGGCGGGGGTGCGGTGGGGCCGCACGAGCGGCTCGTTGCGGCCCCGTGCGGATCAGAGCCCCCGGAAGGGACCGGTGACCTCGTAGGTGATGCCGCCGCTGCTGGAGCCGCTGGTGCCGCGCTGGGACGAGAAGTACAGGCGGTTCCCGGCCGGGTTGAAGGCGGGCCCGGTGATCTCGGAGGCGCTCTGGCCGGTGATGCGCAGGAACGGGGCGACGACGTCGTCGGGGGTGATCACGCAGATCTCCATGTTGCCGCCGTCCTCGGCGACGAACAGGTCGCCGCTGCCGGAGGCGCCGGTGATGTTGTCGACGCCGGTGAGCGGCGCGCCCGAGACGTTGTCGTCGTAGACGGTGGCGAGGGTGTTGGCGTCGGCGTCGTACGCCCAGACCTTGTTGTCGCCCTTGGTGGTGAAGAAGCAGATGCCGTCGGTGTAGTAGCAGCCCTCGCCGCCGTTGAAGCGCTTGGTGTTCGCGACCTGGTTGCGGGTGGCGGTCGGGGAGCCGTCGGGGTCGGGCACGGTGGCCCAGGCCAGCGTCGAGCCGGTCTGGGTGAGCACCTGGAGGGTGCCGGTGGCGAGGTTGCCCCAGGTGGTGGGGCGGAAGCGGTAGAAGGCGCCGTCGGAGACGTCCTCGGTCAGGTAGACCACGCCGTGGTCGGCGTCGGCCGCGGCGGCCTCGTGCTTGAAGCGGCCCATGGCGTCGCGGCGGACGGCGGGGTCGTCGCCGAAGGGGTCGGTCTCGTAGACGTAGCCGCGGTCGACCTCCTCGCAGGAGAGCCAGGTGTTCCAGGGGGTGGCGCCGCCGGCGCAGTTGGTGCGGGTGCCGCTGAGGGTGCGGTAGGCGTCGACGACGTTCCCGGCGGCGTCGAAGCGCAGGGCGCCGACCCCGCCGCCGGAGGAGACCTCGGAGTTGGAGACGTAGATCCAGCCGTTCCCGTCGGCGAAGCAGGCGCCGCCGTCGGGGGCGCTGTGCCAGGTGTAGGAGGTGCCGGCCACGGTCTGGGAGGAGCGGGCGACGATCCGGGAGGTGAACCCGGCGGGGAGCTGGATGCCGCGGGCGTCGGCGGCCTGGAGGGCGCCGTAGGGGCTGGTGCCGGGGAGCGCGGGGTAGGCGAAGGAGGGGCGGGTCATGGTGAAGCCGAGGGCGACCGATCCGGCGCCGGCGACCGCGGCGCGCATGACGTTCCGTCGTTGCATGGTGGCAGTCCTTTGGAGGGAGGATGGGACGCAGCGGAAGTGCTGCCGCAGGCCAGCGTAGGGAATTCGCGGCTTTTGCGAGTTGACGTCACGAAACGGTCCGGTGACGGATTGCGGGCCGCGGCCTGAACGGCCAGGGGCGTTCGGGGCACGAACTAGACTCGGGCCCGTGAAGACAGCGCTGATCACCGGCATCACCGGCCAGGACGGTTCGTACCTGGCCGAACTGCTGCTCGCGAAGGGCTACACGGTGCACGGCGTGGTGCGGCACGCGTCGTCGCTCATCGCGAACACCTCCCGCCTCGACGCGGTCTACCAGGACCCGCACGAGTCGGGGCGGCGGCTGTTCCTCCACAAGGGCGACGTCACCGACGCGGGGCTCCTGGTGAACCTCATCCGCGACATCGAGCCCGACGAGATCTACAACCTGGCCGCGCAGTCGCACGTGCGCGTCAGCTTCGACCTGCCCGACTACACCGCGAACGTGACCGCGCTGGGCGCGATCCGGCTCCTGGAGGCGGTGCGCGCCAGCCGGATCGACGCGAAGATCTACCAGGCGTCCACGTCGGAGATGTTCGGCACCACGGCCCCGCCGCAGGACGAGGGCGCGCCGTTCCACCCCCGCAGCCCCTACGGGGTCGCGAAGCTGTACGCGCACTGGGCCACGGTGAACTACCGGGAGTCGTACGGGATGTTCGCGGTCAACGGGATCGCGTTCAACCACGAGAGCCCGCGGCGCGGCGAGACGTTCGTGACCCGCAAGATCACCCGGGCCGTCGCGCGCATCGCCGCGGGCCTGGAGAAGAAGGTCTACCTGGGGAACCTCGACGCGGTCCGCGACTGGGGCTACGCGCCGGAGTACACCGAGGCGATGTGGCTCATGCTCCAGCACCGCGAGCCGGTCGACTACGTCATCGCGACCGGGCGGGCCGCCACCGTGCGCGACTTCGCCGAGGCCGCGTTCGCGCACGCCGGGCTCGACTGGCGCGACCACATCGAGCACGACGACCGCTACGAACGGCCCGCCGAGGTCCCCGAGCTGGTCGGGAACCCCGCGAAGATCGAGCGCGAGATCGGCTGGAAGGCCCGCGTGCACTGGGCCGAGCTGGCCGCGGTCATGGTCGACGCCGACCGCAAGGCGCTGCGCGACGGGTCGTAGCGCGGCTACCATCGCGGGCATGACTGATCGCAGCGAACCGGTGAAGCTCAACGACGGCCAGGTCATGCCACGCATCGGCTACGGGACCTACAAGGTCGGCGACGACGAGGCGCAGGAGGCCGTCGAGGCGGCCCTGGCGACCGGGTACCGGCTGGTCGACACCGCCGAGATGTACGGCAACGAGGTCGGCGTCGGCCGCGCGGTGAACGGCTCCGGCGTCCCGCGCGAGGAGGTGTTCCTGACCACGAAGGTCTGGAACGACCACCACGGCGCGGACGCGGCCCGCGCGGCGCTGGAGGCGTCGCTGGAGCGGCTCGGCACCGACTACCTCGACCTGTACCTGATCCACTGGCCCTCGCCGAAGCAGGGCCTGTACGTCGAGACGTTCGAGGCGCTGCTAAAGGCCCGGGACGAGGGCCTGATCCGCTCGGCCGGCGTCTCGAACTTCCTCCCCGAGCACCTCGAGAAAGTCCACGAGGGCACCGGCGTGTGGCCCGCGGTGAACCAGGTCGAGCTCCACCCGTACTTCAACCAGCCCGCGCTGCGCGCCTGGCAGGCCGAGCGCGGCATCGCCACCGAGTCGTGGGGCCCGCTGGGCCAGCGCACCGGCTCGGTCCTCGGCGAGGAGGCCGTCACCGCGGCCGCCGCGGCGCACGGGAGGAGCCCCGGACAGGTCGTCATCCGCTGGCACCTCCAGAACGGGTGCATCGTGATCCCCAAGTCCTCCAAGGCGAGCCGCATCGCCGAGAACTTCGACGTGTTCGACTTCGAGCTGACCGAAGGGGAGATGGCGGCGATCGACGCCCTGGAGTCGGGCGAGCGCCAGGGCATCGACCCCGGCGGCAGCGAGCGCTGAGACGCGCGGAAGGGGCGGCCGGAGCGATCCGGTCGCCCTTCCCGCGTGTTAGAGGACGCCCTCGGCGAGGCGCTTGAGCTCGGCCACGTGCGCGGCGAACGCGGTGCGCCCGGCGTCGGTGAGCGCGGCCCAGGTGCGGGTGCGGCCTTCGAGCGGCGACTTGCGGACTGTCAGGTACCCGGCGTCCTCGAGGGCCTTGAGCTGCTTGCTGAGGACGGAGTCGCTGACGCCGAGCCCTTCGCGGATCGCCGCGAACTCGACCTCGGCGGCTCGGGAGAGCATCGAGCAGATCCGGAGCCGGTTGGGCGCGTGGATCACCTCGTCGAAGCGCGGTTCGACGCTCATGCGGCCTCGCGGAGGTCGGCGCGCAGCAGCGTGTCGTAGTGGCGGCCCCATACGACTGTGAGGACGGCGAGGACCGCGCCGGCGACCGTCGCGGGCCACCAGAGTTCGAAGCCGAGGCCGAGGACCGCGCCGGTGCCGGCGATGACCACGCCGACGGCGAAGGCGACCTGGGCGCTGCGGCGCGAGCGCGGTCCGGCGGTGAAGCCGTCGGCCCACACGCCGGCGATGCGGCGGTAGGCGGTGGCGAGCAGGAGCGCGCCGAGGGCGAAGGCCGCCGCGGCGCCCCAGACGATCACGAGGCGCGCGCCGGAGCCGGCGACGGCGACGAGGCCGCCGATGAGCAGGCCGAGGATGGGGTGGTACCACCAGGGGGTGTAGAGGCGGTCGGCGATCTCCGCGCGGGAGGCGTTGACTTCCTCGAGGGCGGCGCGGGCTTCCTGGGGGTTGAGCTGACTTTCCATACCGGAAACTCTAGCGGTGACTTTCCATTGCGTCAAGTCCGGACTTTCCGTGACGGCAAGCATAGTTGGGCAATCGCTCGCCGGGTGAGTAGCGTTGCGCGCATGAGCGAACTGAGCACCTCCATCACGCTGACCGGCGGCGCCGTGATCCCGCGATTCGGCTTCGGCACCTTCAAGATCGAGGACGGCGACTCGCAGGCCGCGGTCGAGGTCGCACTCGCGACCGGCTACCGCCTGATCGACACCGCGACCGGATACGGCAACGAGGAGGGCGTGGGCCGCGCGCTCGCCGCCTCCGGCCTCGCCCGCGACGAGGTGTTCCTGACCAGCAAGGTCTGGGACCACGGCTACGACGACGTGCGCAAGGGCCTCGAAGCGTCCCTGGAGCGGCTCGGCACCGACCACCTCGACCTGTACCTGCTCCACTGGCCGCGCCCGAGCCTCGGCAAGTACGTCGAGTCGTGGCAGGCGCTCGTCGACGCCCGCGCCGAGGGCCTGATCCGGGCCGCCGGCGTCTCCAACTTCACCGTCGAGCACCTCGACCGCATCGAGACCGAGACCGGCGCCGCCGCCGAGCTCAACCAGGTCGAGCTCCACCCGTACTTCAGCCAGCCCGAGCTGCGCGCCTACCACGCCGAGCACCTCATCGCGACCGAGTCCTGGGGCCCACTGGCGCTCCGCGGCGGCGGCCTCTTCGACGAGCCCGCCGTCAAGGCCGCCGCCGAAGCGCACGACCGCACCCCCGCGCAGGTGGCGCTCCGCTGGAACCTCCAGCGCGGCAACGTCGTCATCCCCAAGTCCGTCACCCCCGACCGCATCCGCGAGAACTGGGCGGCCCTCGACTTCGCGCTCACCGACGAGGAGCTGACCGCCATCGACGCCCTCGACACCGGCGTCCGCCAGGGCGGCGACCCCGCCGTCGTCGGGAACTAGCACACCGGCCCCGGGGGCGAACCCCCCGGGGCCCTTGCACTTCGCGTTTCGCCCCACGAGAATCGAGGGGTGAACGATCCACTGCTGGTCCTGGTGCACAGCCCGCTGACCGGACCTCTCGCCTGGGAGCCGACCGCCGAGGCCCTCCAGTCCCTCGGCCACGTCGTGGTCCTCCCCGACCTGGGCCCGGCCTTCGCCGGCGAGGGCCCTTACTTCACCGGCGCCGCCGCGCTCGTCGCCGAGGCGCTCGGCGAGTACGCGATGCACGAGTCGGTGGTCCTGGTCGCCCACAGCGGCGCCGGGGCGCTCCTGCCCACGATCGCCGAGGCCGTGCCCCGCACCACCGCGACGGTCCTCGTCGACGCCGAACTCCCCCGCCCGGGGCAGTCCTGGTTCGACACCGCGCCCGCCGAACTGGGCGCCAGCCTCCGCGAGCTCGCCGTCGACGGCGTCCTCCCCAAGTGGAGCGACTGGTACGCGCCGGACGCGATCGCCGACCTCCTCCCCGACGACTTCCAGCGCGAGACCTTCACCGCGGCCCTGCCGCGCCTCCCCCTCGCCTACTTCGAGGAGACCGCCCCGCCGGCCCCGGCCTGGCCGCCCGGCCCGTGCGCCTACCTGCGCCTGAGCGCCGCCTACGTCACCCAGGCGGCCGCGGCGGTCGAGAAGGAGTGGACGGTGGCCGAACTCCCCACCGACCACCTCGCGATCATCACCCAGCCCGAGAAGGTCGCCCGCATCCTGAGCGCCCAGATCAACGAGCTCGCCTGACCCGGACCCCGCGGCTCACCCGATACCGTGGCGAACCGCCCAGAGGGCGGCCTGGGTGCGGTCGGCGGCGCCGATCCTGCGGAGGAGGTTGGTGACGTGGGTCTTGACGGTCTTCTCGGAGACGCCGAGGGCGCGGGCGATCTGGCGGTTGGTCTGGCCCTTCGCGATGAGGCCGAGGACCTGGCTCTCGCGCGGGGTCAGGGTGGGCGCGGCGGGGCCGGTGGTGCCGTTCATGAGGCCGCGCATGGCGACCGGGGAGAGCAGCAGCTGACCTGAGTGGACGGTGCGGATGGCGCTGGCGAGCGCGTCGGGGTCGATGTCCTTGTACACGAAGCCGGCCGCGCCGGCGTTGATGGCGGCGGGGACGCGCTCGGCGTCGGTGGCCGAAGTGAGGACGAGGACGCGGGGCCGCTCGCGGGCGTCGCCGAGGCGGTCGAGGACGCCCTGGCCGTCGAGGCCGGGCATCTTGAGGTCGAGGAGGACCACGTCGGGGTCGAGGTCGGCGACGGCCTTGAGGGCCTCCTCGCCGTCGCCGGCCTCGCCGACGACGGCGAAGTCGGGTTCGAGTTCGAGGTAGCCGCGCAGGCCCCGGCGGACCACGGGGTGGTCGTCGACGAGGAGGAGCCGGATCGGGTCAGTCACGGTCGGGCCTTTCGGTGTCGCCGGGGGCGTCGGCGGTGCCGTCTTCAGGTGCGGGGCCGTCGAGGTCGGGTTCGTCGTCGGCCGCGTCCAGAACGAGCGCCACCGCCGTGCCCTCGCCGGGGGCGGTGGTCAGGACGAGGGCGCCGCCGAGGGCCTCGGCGCGTTCGCGCATCGAGAGCAGGCCGAGGCCGCGGGTGGCGGCCTCGTCGGCGTCGAAGCCGCGGCCGTCGTCGGCGACGGTGATGCGCTCGGACTCGATGGTGAGGGAGACGTTGCGGGCCTTGGCATGGCGGAAGGCGTTGCCGAGTGCCTCCTGGACGAGGCGGAGCACCTCGACCTCGCCGTCGCGGGAGAGGTCGACCGGGGAGCGGAGTTCGAAGTGGACGCTGGTGTCGTGGAGGCGGTCGAGGAGCGCGGTGTGGCGGCGCAGGGTCTCGACCAGGCCGTGGACGTCGAGTTCGGCGGGCCGGAGTTCGACGATGACGGCGCGGAGTTCGGCGATGGCCTCGGCGGCGAGCTGCTCGACCTCGTCGAGGCGGCCGCGAGCGGCCTCGGGGTCGTCGGGCAGGAGGCGGCAGGCGGTGCGCGCTGAGAGCCGGAGGGAGAACAGCCGCTGCATGACCGCGTCGTGGAGTTCGCGGGCGAGGCGGTTGCGCTCCTCGACGACGGTGAGTTCGCGGCTGCGCTCGTACAGGCGCGCGTTGGTGATCGCGATGGCCGCGTGCGAGGCGAGGAGCTCGATGAGCTCGGTGTCGGCCGCGGTGAACCCGGGGCGGCCGAGGTCGTTGGTGAGGACGACGATGCCGAGGGTCTGGTCGCCGTCGCGGATGGGCACGCCGAGGAGCGCGGTCATCGCGGGGTGGGCCTTGGGCCACCAGCGGAAGCGCGGGTCGCGGCGCAGGTCGTCGAGGCGGATCGGCTCGGTCTCGGTGAGGATCGCCGCGAGCATCCCGTGCTGGCGCGGGAGCGGCCCGATCTTCAGGCGCTGCTCCTCACCGATGCCGTCGGTGATGAACTCGGCGAAGCCGCCCTCGTCGTCGGGGATGCCGATCGCGGCGTAGTCGGCGCCGACCAGCCGCCGCGCGGAGGACACGATCACCTCGAGGACCTGGTGCACGGACAGGTGCCGGGTGATCGCGCCGACGGCGGCCGACACCTCGTGCAGCAGCTTGGCGGGCTCCGAGAACGGTCCGGTGGAATGGGAGGCGGTCACGGCACGAATCTAGCCCACGCGGCACCGGACGAGCCTCGGTCGCTGGTCTTAGGACCTGCGGACCGCGGCTCCTGCGACCTCGGCCCGATGTGCGCGCGGGCCCGCGGCCATAGCGTCGTCGGCATGACTACCGAAGCAACCCGCACCGCCGTCGTCACCGGAGCGTCCGCCGGCCTCGGGGAGGCCCTCGCCGAGCGGCTCGCCGCCGACGGCTGGAACCTGGTCCTCGCGGCACGCGGCGAGGAGCGCCTGGCGACGACCGCCGCCCGGCTCGGCGCGACGTACCTGGCCGGGAGCGTCGCCTACGACGCCGCGCACCGCGAGCGCCTGATCGCCCTGGCCGGCGGCCGGATCGACCTGCTCGTCAACAACGCGTCGACGCTCGGCGAGGTGCCGCTGCCGACCCTCGCCGAGGCCGACCTGGAGGCCTGGCCCGAGGTGTTCGAGCTGAACATGCGCGCCCCGATGCACCTGGTGCAGCTGGCCCTCCCGTCGCTGCGCGAGCGCGGCGGCGCGATCGTCAACGTCTCCTCCGACGCGGCCACCGGGCCCTACCCGACGTGGGGACCGTACGGGGCGTCGAAGGCCGCGCTCGACCAGCTCTCGAACGTGCTCGCCGCCGAGGAGCCCGCCGTGCGGGTCTGGTCGGTCGACCCCGGCGAGATGCGCACGCGGATGCTCGCCGACGCGGTGGGCGAGGCCGACGCCGCCGAGGCGGGCGACCCCGCCGACGCCGCGGCCGCGATCGTCCGCCTCGTCGAGGCGCGGCCCGACAGCGGCCGCTACCAGGCCACGTCCTTCGCAGCGGCGGAGGACTCCGAGAAGGGAACCGGGGAATGAGCACCACCTTGACCGAGCCGTTCGCGTTCGCGCTCGACGCCGCCCTGGAGGCGCGCCGCCCCGCGGAGGTCCGCGGCACCGGCCGCTCCGACGTGCGGATGCTGGTGACCGACAAGGCCACCGGCGCGATCACCCACCAGCACTTCGAGGACCTCCCGGCGCTCGTGCGCCCCGGGGACCTCCTGGTCGTCAACAACTCCGGGACCCTCCCGGCGGCCGTCCTCACCCGGCAGGGCCTGCGGGTCCACTTCTCCTCCGTGCGGCCCGACGGGTCGTGGCTGGTGGAGCTGCGCGACCGCGACAAGCCCTACCTCGGCGACGTCATCGGCCGGACCCTCGACCTGCCCGGGGGCGTCCACCTGTACCTGGAGCGGCGCTTCGGCAAGCGGCTGTGGACGACCCGGCCGCCGGTCGCGTCGGTCCCGGACTACCTCGCCCGCTACGGCCGGCCGATCCGGTACTCGTACGTCGACCAGCAGTGGCCGCTCGACGCGTACCAGACGGCGTTCGCGACCGTCCCAGGTTCGGCCGAGATGCCCAGCGCCGCAAGGCCGTTCACGCCCGAGATCGTGACGCGGCTGGTGTCGGCCGGGGTCGGCGTCGCCCCGATCACGCTCCACACCGGGGTCGCGTCGCTGGAGAGCGACGAGGACCCGTACCCGGAGTGGTTCGAGGTCGGCGAGTACACCGCGCGGGCCGTGAACGCGACGAAGGCCGCGGGCGGGCGCGTCATCGCCGTCGGCACCACCGCGGTGCGGGCCCTGGAGACCGCCGCGACGGACGGCCGGGTCGAGGCCGCGTCGGGCCACACCGAGCGGATCGTCTCCCCCGCCGACCCGGTGACCGTGGTCGACGGCCTGCTCACCGGCTTCCACGAGCCGCGCTCGACCCACCTGTCGATGCTGGAGGCGATCTGCGAGACCGGCCTCCTGCGCGACTCGTACACCGCCGCGATCGAGGCCCGCTACCTGTGGCACGAGTTCGGCGACGTGCACCTCATCGCGTGAGGCGCCGGGACCGGACCCGCGGCGGGTCCGGTCCCGGCGTGAGCCGCGGCGCCGGAGGTGTCGCCGCCGCCCCACCCCCGCGAGCTGCGCGTTAGCATCGAACCGGCGGCCGAGGTCCGGCCGCCGCTCTCGAGAGGGGCCCGTGTTGCGCAACGCCTCGTACGGCCCGGACGGCCGGTTCGCCGGCCCCGGCGGCCCCAGGCGCCGCGGGCGGCTCTCGCTGCCCGACTCGCCGCTCGTCGCCGGGATCACCGCCGCGGTGACGCTCGCGCTCGCCGCGGTCCTGTTCCTGGCCGCGCTGCCGGGCGAGGAGCGGGTCCTGTACTACGAAGGCGAGCAGGTCGCCCCGTCGGCGCTGTGCGAGACCGAGGACGAGGCCGGCGAGACCGTCCTGGGCGCCTGCGCCGAGCTCGGCGAGTGGGAGACCCGCGAGACCGGCTGGGGCGTCGTGCAGCTCGTGATCGCCGGGGTCCTCGCCGCGGGCGGCGCCGTCGTCGCCTTCGGCATCCCCAAGCAGCTCCGCGAGCGCCGCGAGGAGGAGCTGCGGGATCTGGAGCGGCTCACCGACGAGGACCACCGGCGCCTGTAGCACCGGCCGGACGACCCCTAGTCGACGTAGATGTCGGGCTGGAAGTCGGTGGTGCCGGGCACGACCGCGTACGCGTCGAGGTCGGTGACCCCCTCCGCGGCGAGCAGGTCCTCGACCATGACCGCGTTGCCGGTGTAGGCGTTCGGGTCCTTCGCGAGGATCGCCAGCGCGGCGTCGGCGACGATCTCGGGCTTGCGGGAGCGGTCGAGCATCGGCTGCCCGCCGAGGGCGAACTCGACGGCGGCGGTGGCGATGGTCGTCTTGGGCCACAGGCAGTTCGCGGCGACGCCGGGCTCGGTCTCGGACGCGCCGAGGGTCATGATCGTCATGCCGTACTTGGTGGCCGTGTAGGGGCCGCCCGCGAACCAGCGCGGGTCGGTGTTCAGCGGCGGGCTGACGGTGAGCAGGTGGGCGTGGTCGGACTCGCGCAGGTGCGGGAGCGCGGCGCTGATGGCGGCGAAGGTGCCGCGGAGGTTGACGCCGGCGATGAGGTCGAACTTCTTGAGCGAGAGCTCGCCGATGCCGGTGAGGTCGAGTGCGGAGGCGTTGTTGACGCAGGCGTCGAGCCCGCCGAACGCGGCCGCGGCGGCGTCGACGGCCTCGGCCACGGATTCGGCGTCGCGCAGGTCGCCGACGATGGGGAGGGCCTCGCCGCCGACGGCCTCGACGGCCTTGGCGGTCTCGTAGAGGGTGCCGGGGAGTTTGGGGTGCGGCTCGCCGGTCTTGGCGAACAGCGCGACCTTGGCCCCGGCGGCGCCGAGCGCGACGGCGATGGCCGCGCCGATGCCGCGGCTGGCGCCGGTGACGAACGCGGCGCGCCCCTTGAGGGGGTGGTCCTTGACCAGGTCGGCCCTGACGGCGTGCTCCATTGCTCTGCCTCCATGAGTTCGGTGTCCCCTGATATTACTGGAAAGTAACTTCAGGGGGAAGCAGGGAACGCCCGACACTCCGGTCCGTTCCTGAACGTCCGCTGGGAGCGGGTGCGGAAACCGCCTGGAATGGCCCGCGAACCCTGTCAGTGCCGGAATCGGTGGCATACGCTGGGCAACCGATGGACGACTCGCACGAGTACCTAGGAGCGGTGGATGACTTCGACCAGCGGGCCAGCCGGTGCCGTACCGCCTGCGGTACCGCTCCGGGGCGACGGGTCCCCGGCGCGTCTCCTGGTCGTCGATGACGAGGAGAGCCTGGCAGACCTGCTGGTCGAAGCCCTCTCGTTCCAGGGCTACACCGTGACCGCGGCGCGCTCGGGCACCGAGGCGCTCGCGGCGGTGGAGTCGGTGCGCCCCGACCTGGTGATCCTCGACGTGAACATGCCGGGCCTCGACGGGTTCGGGGTGGCCGACCGCATGCGCGCCGCGGGCGACGCGACGCCCATCATCTTCCTGACCGCCCGCACGGCCCCCGACGACCTGCGCGACGGCTTCGGCTCCGGCGGCGACGACTACCTCATGAAGCCGTTCCGCCTGGAGGAGCTGTCACTGCGCGTCTCGGCGGTGCTGCGGCGCACGCTCGGCCGCGAGGCGGCCGCCAGCGCGCCCGCCGACACGGTCGCGGTCGCCGACCTCATCCTGGACCTGGCCGCCCACCAGGTGACGCGCGACGGCACGACGATCGACCTGTCCCCCACCGAGTTCCGGCTCCTGCGCTACCTCGCGGCGAACGCCGGGCGCGTGGTGTCCAAGTCGGAGCTGCTCAAGCAGGTGTGGGGCTACGACTTCGAGACCGAGTCGAGCCTGGCCGAGACGTACGTGTTCTACCTGCGCCGCAAGCTCGACAAGCTCGGCCCGCGCCTCATCCACACCGTGCGCGGCGTCGGCTACATGCTGCGCCCGCCGCAGGTGTAGCCGTGGCGATCAGGACCAAGATCGCCGCGGCCATGGCGGTCCTGCTCATCGTGGCGGTGGCGGTGATCGGGTTCGTGACCGTGCGGGTCGTCTCCGACAAGCTCACCGGGCAGGTCGACGAGCAGCTCCGCAAGGCCACCAACGAGGACAACCTCGCCATGTGGATGAGCACGGTCGGCATCCTCGGCGACCCCGGCGCCTCGGGCGCGCCCGAGGGGCCGCGGCTCGTCTCGCAGTACGCGCTCCTGCTCTTCGACAGCGACGGCCAGGTCGCGGCCGAGCAGCAGGCCGGCACCGCCGACGACCCCGATCCGCTCCCCGACATCTCCTCGGCCCCCGCGACCGGCGAGTACTTCAACGTCTCCTCGGTCGACGGCGCGCTGACCTACCGGGTCTACGCGCAGGACTTCCGCCAGACGAACACCGGCGACATCTACACGTTCGTCGTGGCGACCCCGCTGACCGAGGTGCAGGCGTCGATCTCGACGCTGACGCGGACCGTGCTCATCACCGGGTTCCTGGTCGCGCTCATCGGCATCCTCGCCGCCTGGATCATCACGCGCCGCGGCCTGCGGGTGGTCGACCACATGGTCGCCGACGCCGAGACGGTCGCCACCGGGAACCTCGACCACCGGATCGCCTTGGCCGACCCGCGTACCGAGATGGGGCGGCTCTCGTTGGCGCTCAACCGGATGGTGTCGCGGCTGACCGACGCGATCACGCAGCGGGACCGCCAGCACGAGCGGCTGCGGCAGTTCGTGGCCGACGCCGGGCACGAGCTGCGGACGCCGCTCACCGCCATCGGCGGGTACGTGCAGCTGTACCAGAGCGGCGCCGCGGCCCAGGGCGAGAAGCTCGACCGCGCGATGGACCGGATCGGCTCCGAGAACGCGCGGCTCGCGAAGCTCGTCGACGACCTCATGGTCCTGTCGCGGCTCGACGAGGAGGTCGGCGGCGACCGCGAGCTGGTCGAACTGGCCCAGCTCGCGCAGGACGCCGTGGACGACGCCGAGGTGGCCGACCCGACGCATCCGGTGGCGCTGACCGCCGCGTCCGCGGTCACGGTGGTGGCCAACGAGGGCCAGCTCCGGCAGGTCCTCGTCAACCTCCTCACCAACGCCCGCGTCCACACGCCGGCCGGGACCGCGATCGACGTCTCGGTCGCCGCGGAGGACGGCACGGCCGTGCTGCGCGTGGCCGACCACGGGCCGGGCATCCCGCCCGAGCACCGCCAGAAGGTCTTCGACCGGTTCTACCGTGCCGACCCGTCGCGCTCGCGCGCCACCGGCGGCTCCGGGCTCGGACTGTCCATCGTGTCCTCGATCGTCGCCTCGCACGGCGGCCGGATCAGCCTCGACAGCGACGAGGGCCGCGGCACCGTCGTCGAAGTGCGCCTGCCGATCGCGCACCTGGAGTAGCGCCGGGGCGGGCCGCTCGCGAACGCGGCCGCCGGGCCTGCGGTTCGCAGGTCCCCTCGGTCGGAGTCCCCAGTGGCCGCCATCGCGGTCGTGCGGCCCGGCCGCGAATCGCGACCCGGGACCGGGTCGCTCAGGCGTGCTAACGTCTGCGGACGTGACCCGACTCCTCCCCCGCTGGTTCGTGGAACGCATCGACCCCGTCGCCGACGAGGACGAACTCCCGGTGTCCACACTGGAACTGTTCTTCGACCTCATCTTCGTCTTCACCGTCGCGCAGTTCACCGCGATCATCGCCTACGACCCGCTCGTCGGCCTGCTCCAGAGCACGCTCATGTTCGGGTTCCTGTGGTGGATGTACGCGGGCTACTCGTGGCTCACCAACGTGATCCCGCCGCAGCGGACCGCCCGGCGCGTCCTCCTCCTGTGCGCCATGGCCGGCTGGCTCGTCGTCGCCCTCACCGTGCCCTCCGCGTTCGAGAGCGGCAGCGTCTGGATCGCCGTCGGCATGCTCGCGGTCGTGCTCGTCCACGGCCTCATGTACCTCCAGGCCGCGCGGTCGTTCGGCCCGGTCTTCATCGCGAACCTCGCCGCGGTCGCCGCCGTCTTCGCCGCCGAGCTCGGACCCGAGGGCCTCTGGCGCTACGCGCTCTGGGCCCTCGCCGCCGCCATCGTCTGGTCGGTGCCGATCTGGCACGGACAGCGCGGCCTGAACCTCCACCCCGCGCACATCACCGAACGCCACGGCCTGGTCGTCCTCGTCGCGCTCGGCGAGTCGGTCGTCGCCATCGGCATCGGCGCGCGGGACCTGCCGGTCGACGCCGACCTGCTGCTGGCGGCCGTCCTAGGCCTCGCGATCGCCGCCTGCATGTGGTGGTCGCTGTTCGTGCGGGAGCTCCCCGCCACCGAGCACGCGCTCACCGCCGCGAAGGACCCGGTCACACGCGTCCGCAAGGTCCTGGTCGGGCTCTCCTACGCGTTCATCCCGGTCCTGCTGGGCATCCTGGTGTTCGCCGCGGGCCTGAAGCACGCCGTCGGACACGCCCTGTCGCCCTTGGACGCCGAGTCCACGTGGCTGCTGTCGGGCGGCGTCGCGGCGTTCCTGCTGGGCACGGCCGGGCTGCGCCTGGCGATGCGCCTGCCCCGCCCCTGGGAGCGGCTCGTCCTCGCCGCGGTCGTGCTCGCGCTCGCCCCGGTCGGCCTGGTCAACACCGCGCTCCAGCTGGCGGCCGTCCTCGTCGTCCTGGTTGCCGCGATCGTCCTGGAGGGCCGCGCCGCCGCGGCGCGGACGGCCCCGGCCTCACACTAGGTTCGTCGCGCGGACGCTCGGGATGACGAGCGGCGTCCCGGACTCGGGGTCGTCGATGATCCGGCACGGCAGGTCGAAGACCTGCCGGACGGTCTCGGCGGTCACGATGTCGGCCGGGGCGCCCTCGGCGACGACCTCGCCCTCGCGCATCGCGATGAGGTGCGTGGCGTAGCGGGCGGCCTGGTTGAGGTCGTGGAGGACCGCCACGAGGGTGCGGCCCTCGCGGTGGAGCTTCGCGCACAGGTCGAGGACCTCGATCTGGTGCGTGATGTCGAGGTACGTGGTGGGCTCGTCGAGCAGGAGCAGCGGCGTCTGCTGGGCGAGGACCATCGCGATCCACACGCGCTGGCGCTGGCCGCCGGAGAGCTCGTCGACGCCGCGCGAGGCGAGGTCGGCGATGTCGGTGGCGGCCATGGCCTCGCCGACGACGCGCTCGTCGTCGGCCGACCACTGCCGCAGGATGCCCTGGTGCGGGTAGCGGCCGCGGGCGACGAGGTCGGCGACGGTGATGCCGTCGGGCGCGATCGGCGACTGCGGCAGCAGGCCGAGGCGGCGGGCGACGGCCCGCGTGTTCTGGTGGTGGATGTCCTTGCCGTCGAGGAGGACCGTCCCGTGGGAAGGCTTGAGCATGCGCGCCAGGGCCTTGAGCAGGGTGGACTTGCCGCAGGCGTTGGGGCCCATGATGACGGTGAACTCCCCTTCGGGGATGTCGACGCTCAGTCCCTCGCTGATGACGGTGCGGCCGTAGCCGAGCGTGGCCTTGCGGGCGGCGAGCGGGCTGGTGGTCACGACATGACCCCCTTCTTGCGGTGGGCGATGAGCAGCCAGATGAGGTAGGCGCCGCCGACGACGCCGGTGACGACGCCGGTGGGCAGTTGGCGGCCGCCGACGCCGGCGACGGCGATCATGTCGGCGGCGGTGACGATGAGCGCGCCGACGAGCGCGGAGCACAGGAAGCTGCGCGAGGAGCCGGTGAGCCGCGCGGCGATGTGGGGCGCGGCGAGGGCGACGAACGCGAGCGGTCCGGCGACGGCCACGGCCCCGGCGGCGAGGATCGAGGCGGTGACGAGGGCGGTCACGCGGGTCGCGCCGACGCTGACGCCGAGGCCGGTCGCGGTGGCCTCGCCGAGGCGCAGCGAGTCGAGGCCGCGGGAGAGGAACGCGATGACGAGGACCCCGGCGGCGAGGACGGCGCCGACGGCGGCCGCCTGGCCGAAGTCGCGGCCGGAGAGGTCGCCGGTGAGCCAGTAGACGGCCCGGAACGCGTCGATGATCGTGGTGCGGGTGAGCAGGTACCCGTTGACGCCGGCGAGGATCGCCGAGACGCCGATGCCGACCAGGATGAGCCGGTACCCGGAGGGGTCGCCGCCGCGCGTCAGGGCCCAGATGAGCAGGCCCGTGGCGAGCGACCCGACCGCGGCGAGCATGGTCGTGACCTGCAGGGACGAGCCGGTGACGATGATGGCGACGAGCGCGCCGGTGGTGGCGCCCTGGGTGAGGCCGAGGAGGTCGGGGCTGCCGAGGGGGTTGCGGGTGAGGTTCTGGAACAGGGCCCCGGCCAGGCCCATGCACGCGCCGACGGCGAGGCCGGTGGCGAGGCGCGGCAGGCGCAGGGTCCACAGGATGAACTCGTCGCCCTTGGTGCCCTGGCCGATGAGCGCGTACCAGACGCGTTCGATCCCGAGGGAGGTCGAGCCGGTCGCGGCCGACCACATGGCGAGTGCGATGAGGGCGGCGAGGGAGCCGAGGACCGCGGCGAGGACGCGGTGGCGCAGGCGGATCGAGTACCCGCCGAGGCGGAGGACGGTCGCGCCTTCCGCCGCCCGGAGCGGTGCGGACGCTGTGGTCATAGCCGGGCGACCTTCCTGCGGCTGACGAGGTAGATGAAGAAGGGACCGCCGACGACGGCGCAGACGATGCCCACCTGGACTTCGCCGGGGCGGGCGACGAGGCGCCCGATGACGTCGGTGAGGAGGAGGAACGCCGCGCCGGTGAGCATGGAGTACGGGAGGACCCAGTTCTGGTCGGGCCCGGTGAAGGCCCGCACCACGTGCGGGACGATGAGGCCGACGAAGACGATCGGGCCGCACACGGCGGTCGCGGTCCCGGCCAGGACCGTGATCGCGGCGATCCCGGCGACGCGCAGGACGCGCGGGTCGACGCCGAGGCCGGTCGCGGTCGCGTCCCCGAGCGCGAGGGCGTTCAGGGGCCGGGCCAGGAGGATGCCGACGACGCCGGCGAACCCGATGAGCGTGACGACCGGGACGATGGGCGCGGTGTGGGCGTTGACGAGCGACCCGACCGACCAGAACCGCATGGTCTCCAGGGAGGCGGCGTCCATGAGCTGGATCGCGGAGACGTACGCGTACCCGGCGGCGGTCACGGCCGCGCCGGCCAGCGCGAGGCGGGCCGGGGTGGCGGTGGCGGCGCCCGCGATGAGATAGGTGGCGACCGTGGCGATCGCGGCGCCGGCGAAGGCGAACCCGATGGTCTGGGTGAAGCTGGAGAAGCCTAGGAAGTAGGCGGCGGTGACGACCGCGGCGGCCGCGCCGGTGTTGACGCCGAGGAGCCCGGGGTCGGCGAGGGGGTTGCGGGTCATGGCCTGCATGAGGGCCCCGGCGAGGCCGAGGGCGGCGCCGGCGGCGAGGCCGAGGACGGTGCGGGGCACGCGGAGCTCGGTGACCACGGGGTACGTCTCGGATGCGGGGTCGGTGAGGCCGGCCCAGACCTCGCCGAGGCTCATCGCGCGGGCGCCGAGGGCGATGCTGAGCACCGCCAGGACGGCGAGCACGGCGAGGAGGACGAGCAGTCCGGTGACGCGGCGTCCGTTGCGCGAGCGGGCCGGTTCGCTTGCGGCCCCGGCGGAGGCGCGGTCCGCGGAGTGCGGCGGGGCCTGCTCGGGGGCGCGGTGCGCGGTTGACAAGGGCGGACTCCGGCGGGATAGTGACTGCGGTTTTGTTTAGGCTAACCTAACCCTCGCCCACCCCGCCATGACCGATCACCCTCGAAGGAGTTCGACGTGCCACTCCGCGCGTACCCCGCCCTCTCCCGCCGCGGCATCCTCGCGGCCACCGGCGGCCTCGGCGCCGCCTCCCTGCTCGCCGCGTGCGGCGACGGCGCGGATGAGGCCCCTGAGGAGGGCGGCGCCTCCGGCCCGTTCTCCTTCCTCGACGAGCGCGACCAGGAGGACGTGGAGCTGGAGACCGTGCCGACCAAGGTCGTGGCGTTCACCGGCCTGGCCGCGGCCCTGTACGACTACGGGGTCGAGGTCGCGGCGGTCTTCGGGCCGACGACCCTCGCCGACGGGCAACCGGACCTCCAGGCCGGGCGGATGCCCGTGGAGGACTTGACGGTCCTGGGCAACGCCTGGGGCGAGTTCGACGTCGAGAAGTACGCCGAGCTCGGCCCCGAGCTCATCGTCTCCCACTACTACGAGGGCTTCGACCTGTGGTTCGTGCCCGAGGACCGCCTGGAGGAGGTCGAGTCGCTCGCGCCGGGCGTCGGCATCGAGGTCTCGCTGCCGACCCTGGACCAGATCATCGACCGCCATGCGGCCCTTGCCGAGGCGCTGGGTGCGGACCTGGACTCGGACGAGAACGCCGCGGCCGTGGAGCGCTTCGGCGCGGCGATGGCGGCGGTACCGGACAGTTACTTCGAAGTCTCGGTGTCCACCGGCCACGAGTACAAGGCGATGGCGGTCGGCGCCTGGCCCGATGGGCTGTACATCGCCAACCCGCCGACATTCAACCTGCTCGCAAAGTGCGTCGAGCTCGGGGTCGACTTCGTGGTTCCGGAGAACGCGGACCAGAACGGGTACTGGGAGCTCCTGTCGTGGGAGAACGTCGACAAGTACCAGGCCGATGTCATCTTCCTCGACCTGCGCACCGGCAACATCTCCCCCGAGCAACTCGTCGCCGACTACCCGACCTGGGCGGCGCTGCCGGCGGTGCAGGCCGGGCAGGTCTACGGCTGGAACGGCGAGCCCGTGTACTCGCACATCGGCGGTGCGGTTGAGCTGGAACGCATCGCGGAAGGACTCTTCGCCGGACGACCCCTCGCCTCGCTCGACGACTGAGTGGCTGACGCCACGTGAGGACCCCAGGTCAGGGGGCCGGAATCTGGTTAGGCTAGCCTAACCTCGGTTCGGCCGGGTCAGGCCCGTTCAACCGCCGTATCCGGCCCCCACCCCCGATGAAGGAGAGACAGCACATGGCTTTCGATGCCGACAAGGTCAAGTTCGGCCGCCGCGGCCTGCTCGCGGGCGGCGGCGCCCTCGGTCTGACGGGCGCGCTCGCCGCCTGCGGGAACGGCGACGAGACCGGTTCCGAGGACGAGCAGGAGTCGACCGGCCCCTGGGAGTTCACCGACGACCAGCCCGTCACCTCCGAGCTCGACAGCGTCCCCACCAAGCTCGTGGCGTACACCGGCATGGCCGCCGCCCTGTACGACTTCGGCATCGAGGTCCCGGCCGTCTTCGGCCCCACCACCAACGAGGACGGCTCGGCCACCGGCCAGGCCGGGAACCTGCCCGTCGCCGACCTCGAGGTCTTCGGCAACACCTACGGCGAGTTCGACGTCGAGGCCTACGCCTCCTGGGGCCCCGAGGTCCTGCTGACCCATTTCTACTACGACCCGGCGACCCTCTGGTACATCCCCGAGGAGTCCAAAGAGGACATCACCGGCCTCGCCGAGGTCGTCGCCCTCAGCGCCGACGACGGCGCCAACACCCAGGACCAGATCATCGCCCGCCACGCCGAGCTGGCCGAGAGCCTGGGCGCCGACCTCGAGTCGGAGCAGAACGCCGCCAACAAGGAGGCGTACGACGCCGCCGTCGCCGCCCTCACCGAGGCCGCCGCCGCCAACCCCGTCACCGTCCTCGCCTGCTCCGCAGCCGCCGAGATCTTCTACGCCTCGAACCCGGCCACCGGCAACGACATGCGCTTCTTCACCGAACTCGGCGTGAACTTCGTCGTCCCCGACAACCTCGACGAGGCCACCGGCTCGTACTTCGAGAACCTGTCCTGGGAGAACGCCGACAAGTACCCCGCCGACATCCTCTTCCTCGACGCGCGCGTGCAGGCCCTCCAGCCCGACGCGCTCACCGAGTTCCCCACCTGGGCCGCCCTCCCGGCCGTCCAGGAAGGCCAGATCGTGGCGTGGGAGGCCGAGCCGATGTACTCGTACGGCCTCGCCGCCAAGTCGATCCAGGCGCTGGCCGACGCCATCGCGAACGCGAAGAAGCTGGTCTAAGGCAGACCGGTTCTTCCTCCTCCACAACTGAATGCAAAGTGAGCAAGGGGCGGGGATCTGCTCGGCACATGTATGGCACGCAAGCTTTGCCATGGCCGACCCCCGCCCCTTCGTTGTGCGCCGGTGTTACTTGATGTCGAACACCACGACCGACGGATCGTGGTCGGACACGCCGTAACGGCCGTACGCGGGCTCCTCGCCGAAGTCCCACGCGTCCGCCGGGTAGTCCGAGTTGATGTGCGCCGTCACGGCGGACTCGATCTCACGCAGCAGGCGCGGGGAGGCCCACATCTGGTCGAGCGTCTGCGCCTGGCCCATATACGTGTAGGAGTAGGCCGCCGCGGGGTGGTCCTCCACCATGACGTCGTAGAGCGGGCACAGGCCCGAGTCCTCATACAGGCCCGCGAGCTGGTCGGACGGGCCGGTCCAGTCACCGGCGATGACCTGGCCCTCGGCGAACGGGTCGTCGGGGCGCGGGAAGACGTTCAGGTCGCCGCCGGCGAGGATCTTCGCCTTCCGGTCGTCGTCGAGGATCGCCGCGCTGATCGCCGCCAGGTAGTTCGCCTGCTCGGTGCGGTGCAGCACGCGGGTGTTCGGGCTCGACGAGAAGTGGTTGTTGATGAGGTAGATCTCGCCGGTGCTGCGGCCGTGCTTGTCCTTGAGGTAGAACTTCGCGGCCTGCGCGGCCCGGCTGTAGACGTCGAAGCCGTTGCAGGCGTAGACGCCCGAGTTCGTGCACTGGTCGATGACCGCTTGCGGCAGGGCCGCGTTGAGGGCCTTCGGGTTCTGCACGTCGGCGTTGATCTCGTCGGCCTCGGTCGGGTACTCGATCTCGGGCGAGTCGCCGAAGACCGGGTCCCAGGACTTCACGTTCGACAGCCCGGCCAGCTTGGGCTGGTACAGGAAGCCGGTCATGATGCCGCGGGTGTCGGCCGAGTCGAGGTCGCCCACGGCCTCGTAGGTCGGGCCGCCGTACTCGGCGATGACGAGCGCGAGCTCCTGGATGGAGTCGGGCGACCCGTCGCCGCCGGTGTTCGCGTCGCCGGTGTTGACGAGGTCGCACACGAGGCGGTCCGGGCCGAGGTCCGTGCGCTTGGTCCACGCGGGGTTGACCGAGCAGACGTCCTGGGCCTCGCCCTCCTGCGTCATCAGGATCGCCGGGCTCCGCAGGTCCTCCACGATCTGCGCGGCCTGGCGCTCCAGCTGCGCCTCGTACTCCTCATACGTGCTCGGCACGTAGTCGAACGGCGCGCTGACGTTCCCCTCGGGGTCCTCGGGGTCGGTGCAGCCGGGGTTCCCGGCGAAGTCGCAGCCGGAGTTCGGGTTGTCGCGGGTGTCGTACAGGTTCTCGATGTTGTACGACGCCACGGACGCCTCGTTGCGGCCCGCGGCCTCGACCGGCTCGTTGTCGGCCGGCTCCAGGCCGCCCTCCAGGACCAGGTCCTCGCTGACCTCGACCGCGTACTTCGCGAACGAGAGGTAGATCCCGCCGGTGGCGGCCTCGGTGATGACGTCGAAGGTCTTGGCCGGGGCGATGATCGTCTCGGTCGTGCCCTCGGTGGCCCGCAGGCCCAGGTCGCCGATGACGAACAGGTAGCCGTTGCCGTCGTCGAAGGCGCCCTCGACCGTGTCGAGCGGGTGCGCGTCGCGGAAGGCGCGGGCGGCGTAGCCGTCCTGCTGCGCCGCTTCGGCGTCGCCGCGCATCGCCCAGACCTCGCCGCCCGAGGAGAACACGTCGCGCCCGGCGGTGACCACGGACTCGGCCGGGACGGTCATCTGCATGCCGAGGTGGCGGCGCATGTACTCGGTGCTGGCCCTGGCGTTGTCCGGCGGGTCGATCTCGACGGACTCGACCTCGGCGAGCGGGTCCAGGCCCGTCTCGACCAGGTCGTAGACGTAGGCCGAGCCGCCGGAGAACTGGATGTTCCCGAAGTAGGAGCCGACGACGCCGCGCAGGACGATCTCGTCGCCCACGTTCACGGTCCAGTTGGCGCCCAGTTCCTCGCGCGCGGGCGAGCCGGTCAGCGTGCGCAGCGTCGAGTACTGGTTGTTGAAGACGAAGATCCCGTCCGAGGAGTTCGGGTCGCCGTCCGTGGCGTCCGCCCGCTCCTGGAGGAAGAAGCCCTTGTTCCCGGAGGGGTCGAGGGTCTCCTGGGTGACCACGCCCTTGACGTACACGGTCTGGCCCGCGAGCGGGGACGCGAAGTTCGTGTCGCCGTCCTCGATCGAGCCCTGGACCGCACCGATGTGGACGGTGTCGACCTGGGCCTGGGCCTGGGACGCGAAGAGGAACCCGGAGGCGCCGATGATGACCGCGCCCGCGGCCGCCGCCGCGAGTCGGACACGCCGTCTGAGGGACTGCACGGGCAAGCTCCAATGCTGTTGACGCCGCGGCGCGGGGCGCCGGGGGCGGGAGGATGGGGCGGTTCTCACTCAACCGCAACACCTGGACCTGCGCAAGGCCTCCAGGTGAATTCCTCGTATCATCCCATGTCTCGATTCGGACACGGGACCGGACACAAGGGAGGCGGGGCCCTCCCGGGCCCCGCCTCCGTTCCTCATCTCATCGAAGCCGGCGCTAGCGCGGCGTGTAGTAGTCGGGCACCTCGACGTCGCCGAAGTCCATGTCCGAGCCCAGGTAGAAGCTCGTGTACTGCGGCTGGTTGTAGGTGGTCTGCTGGTTCGCCACGCCGACCCGGTACTGCGGGTCGTGCATCAGCGTGAACAGCTTGTGGTCGGTGACCTCGGTCGAGAGGTACACGCGGATCGCGCTGGAGTCGGCGGTGCGCACCAGCAGCTCCTCGCGCCAGTCGCCGAGCACGTCGGCCACGAGGCCCGGGTTGCCCTTGGTGTAGTTGTTGGTGAGCGTCCCGGCGGCGTCGAGGACCACGCCGTCCTGGTAGTCGCGGATCGTCGTCTCCTCGACGGTGGCGGCATCCGCGCCGTGGACGAGCTGCGTCGTCAGGTCGGCGTCCCAGCGGATGCTCATGTTCGTGCCCGGCGCCGCCGACTCGATCGGCTCGCCCGCGGCCGTGAACAGCCCCTCGGGGTTCCCGGCCTGGTCCGGCGGCAGGCCGGCCCACGCCTCCAGGCCCGGGATCGACGGGTCGATGTCGCCGACCATCCCGCGCCCGGTGTCGCGGCCGGTGTAGCCGCCCCACAGGACCTCGCCGGTCTCGGCGTCGCGCATCGCGTAGCCGTACGGGGCCCACACGCCGCCCTCGAAGACCGAGAAGATCTCCAGCCCTTCGCGATCGGGGTCGAAGTCCCCCACGTGCAGGGCGTCGCCGTGGCCGAGCTTGGCGAGGGCGCCCGGGTTGCCCGAGCCCTCCGGCATGGTGTCGTACGAGGAGTACAGCAGCGAGCCGTCGTCGTCGAGCGTCGCGGCGCCGTAGACGATCTCCTGCCTGCCGTCCCCGTCCACGTCGGCGACCTGGAGCGAGTGGTCGCCCTGCGTCGTCAGCGTGCCCCACTCGGGGTCCGGTCCCTCGACGCCGTGCGGCCCCGAGTTGAACGGGTTCGGCATCGGGGCGTGCCCGGAGTCGGCCTGCCAGCGCTGCTCGAGGTTCCTGCCGTCCCAGTCGATCGCGGTGATCGTGGTGCGGGTGTAGTAGCCGCGGGCGAAGATCGCCGTCGGGTGCTCGCCGTCGAGGTAGGCCACGCCCGAGAGGAACCGGTCGACCCGGTTGCCCGGCTCGATGCGGGCCATGGCGTAGTCGCCCCACAGGAGGCCGTCGTCGCCGCGCTCAACCGGGAAGTCGACGGTGTCCATCTCGAGTCCGGTGCGGCCGTTGAAGACCGTCAGGTACTCGGGTCCGTCCACGATGAAGCCCGCGAAGTTCCGGAGCTGGTTCCGCGCCGAGCGCGACGGGGCGTAGACGTCGATGAAGTAGTCGGCGAGCGTGCTCGCGTCAGCCTCCGAGAGCGGGTAGGCGAAGTCGAACTGCGCGTCGGCCCCGAGCGCCGCCTCGATCGTGGCGGGCCAGTCGCCGTTCACGACCTCGGGGTGGCTGCTCCAGCCCTGGAACATCTCCACGAGGTGGTCGTAGTAGTCCGCGGCCGACATCCGGTAGTCGTCCTCGTGCGTGACCCCGGCGCGGCGGTCGTCGCGCGGCAGGGTGATGTACTGCTCGCGGTCCTTGACGTACGAGACGGTCCTGGTGCCCGGGGCGGTCTTCATCATGACCTCGGACTTGCCGTCGCCGTCGAAGTCGTAGACGTCGAACTGGGTGTAGTGCGCGCCGGCGCGGACGTTGACGCCCATGTCGATGCGCCAGAGGAGCTCGCCCTCCTGCGTGTACGCGTCGAGGAAGACGGTGCCGGTGTAGCCGACCTGCGAGACGTCCTTCGAGTTCGAGGGGTCCCACTTGACGACGTACTCGTAGTCGCCGTCCCCGTCGAGGTCGCCGGGGCTGATGTCGTTGGCCTTGTAGGTGTACGCCTCGCCCGCGGGGGTGACCCCGTCGGCGGGCTTCTGGAGCGGGATGTCCAGGTACTCCTCGGACCAGGGCGTGACCGTGTCGGAGACCTCGTCGGGCCCGCGCTTGACGGCGACGACCTTGTACTCCGAGTCCCCGTCGCCCGCGGCGTCGAGGAAGTTGGTCGAGTCGCTGACCGTGCCGATGTTCCGGCCGTCCCGGTAGACCTTGAACGTCGCTCCCGTCAGACCTGAATCGTTATAACCGGTGACCTCGTCGGCGAGCAGCCGCCAGCTGAGGAACACGCCGTCGTCGGTGACGGCCGCGACGAGGCCGCGGTCCAGGTCTTCGAGCTGTATCTCGTCATGGCCGCGATGGCCCTGCGCAGAGGCCGTGAACCCGGCGCCGGCCAGCACACCGACCAGCGACACCGCCACGGCCCTGCGAAATCTTCTAGGGGAATTCACCGAAGGGGCTCCTCGTCTTCAGGGCCGGCACGACCGAGGGGCGGCGCGCCCGGACCCGATTGAAACGATTTAACGCATCGAAAACTATCAACATCGGCAAGCCCTGTCAAGATCCCGTCCCACCCCGGACCCCCCGTGACCCCGCCCACCGCCCCGACCCCGACGCACTCCCGCCCACCGGACTCCGGTACAGTTACGCCTCGTCCCGGTCGATTAGCTCAGCGGGAGAGCACTCGCTTCACACGCGAGGGGTCACTGGTTCGATCCCAGTATCGACCACCATCAACAAGCCTCGGCTGATCCAGCCGGGGCTTTTGTGCGTCCGCCTTCCGGCCGGCTATTCGATGACGAGGCGGGCGATCTTGTCGCCGCGGAGGTGGAACTTCAGGGGGCCGGTGCCGTTGAAGCGGTTGCCGGTGACGGTGAGGGTGACGGTCCAGTCGTCGCCGGCGGATTCGGCGGCGACGAGTTCGAAGGTGCTGTCCATGCCGATGTTGTCGGTCTGGTTCCAGCGGCCGACGCCGTCGATGCCGGTGAACTCGCGTCCCCAGTCGCTCAGGAAGGCGTCGTCGGTGAAGACGTCGAGGAAGCGGGGGGTGTCCCCGGCGTTCGTGGCGTCGATGAACTCCTGGATCGGGGCCGGCAGTTCGGTGGTCATGGCTTCCTCCGCGGTCGGGAACGGCACCTCCCGACGCTACTGGTCGCGGGGAGGCCGGACCGGGGTTCGGCGATCCCTGGCGAGGGTGCCGGCGGCGAGGGTGGCGATGGTGGTGCGGAGGTAGTCGGTGAAGTCGATGCGCATGGCGCCGATCTCGGGGTCGGACTCGTAGGCGGCGATGACGCTCGGGGCGGGCTGGGCGTGGGTGCCGATCGCGCCGGTGACGAGGATGACGTGGCGGCCGAGCTGCTCGGCGGCGTCGCCGGTCTCGGGGAGGTGGCGGCGGATGAGGTCGGCCAGGATCGTGCGGTGGCGCTTGGCGGCCCGCTTGTGGCGGAGGGCGACCTCGGTGGAGACGTTGCGTTCGAGCACGGCGGCCTGGACGCTGAGGAGGTCGCACAGGACCGGTTCGCCGGCGAGGGACTCGGCGAGGGACGCGGCCAGGCGCTCGATGCGCTCGGCGGGGGCGCCGTCGGCGCCGACCTGCTCGTCGAGGCGGGACGGCAGTTCGGCGAGCCAGCGGTCCTCGGCGCGTTCGAGGAGTTCGAGGAGCACGGCCTCGCGGGACTCGAAGTAGCGCAGCACGTTCGACTTGGCGAGGCCGACGCGGCGGGCGAGCTCGTTCAGGGTCACGTCGGCGACCGGCATCTGTTCGAGCATGTCGGCGGCGGTCTCCAGGATCGCCTCCCGGCGGGCTTCCCGCTGCTCCTCCGATCGCGCGCGCTGGAATGTCGTCATGGACACAGCTTACAGACTTGCGGTCTCTTGATAAGAGACCATCGGTGCGTTAGATTGGAGACACAACGGACCGCCGGTCTGATATCAGGGTCGACTCCGGCCCGGCGCCGGCCATCCGCGACTCGAAACGAGGAACGCCATGTCCAAGGTCTGGTTCGTCACCGGCAGCTCCCGCGGCCTCGGCCGCGCCGTCGTCACCGCGGCGCTCGATGCCGGCGATCGCGTGGTCGCCACCGCCCGGGACCCCCGGCAGCTCGGAGACCTGGTGGCGCAGTATGGCGACCGCGTCCTGCCGCTCGCGCTCGACGTCGCCGACGACGCCGCGGTGCGGGCGGCCGTGAAGGCGGGGCACGAGGCGTTCGGCCGCCTCGACGTGGTCGTCAACAACGCCGGCTACGGCGATCTCGCCGCGGTCGAGGACGTCGACCTCGCCGACTTCAAGGCGCAGATCGACACCAACTTCTACGGCGTCGTCCACGTCTCCAAGGCCGTGGTCCCGATCCTGCGCGAACAGGGCTCGGGCCACCTCGTCCAGGTCTCCTCGATCGGCGGGAGGGTCGGCTCGGTCGGGCTCGCCGCCTACCAGAGCGCCAAGTGGGCCGTCGGCGGCTTCTCGACCGTCCTCGCCCAGGAGGTCGCCCCGTTCGGCGTCAAGGTCACCGTCCTGGAGCCCGGCGGCATGAGGACCGACTGGTCCGGTTCTTCGATGGTCATCCCGCCGATCAGCGACCCGTACCGGGCGACGGTCGGGGCCTCCGCCGAGCGTCGTCGTGCCTCGACAGGCACGGAGCCCACCGACCCCGCCAAGGTCGCCGCCGTGATCCGCGACCTCGCCGGCCGCGACGACGCCCCGCTGCGCCTCCTCATCGGCACCGACGCCTACGCCCTCGCCGCCGCGGCGTCCAGAACCCAGGCCGAGTCCGACGAGCACTGGCGCGCAGTGAGCGAGTCCGTCAGCGCCTGAGCCCATTCCAGGGCGGGCGTGTGGCCGCGGCCCGCTCGGTCATGGAGCGGTGCTCACCAGAGGTCGGAGGGCCAGGCGTTGAGGGTCGGGGCGTCGTGGTCGCCGGTGGTGGTGACGAGTTCGCCGGGGGCGAAGTAGGCGGCGGTGCCGGGGAGGGCGGTGGCGGTGCCGGTGGCGAGGTCGTAGGCGTAGAGGTCGTAGGAGGTCCAGCCCCACATGCTCGCGTCGCCGTAGAGCCAGAGGGTGGAGCCGACGGCGGTGGCGCGGTCGCCGCTGCCGAATGCGGCGGAGGCGGACCAGAGGACGGCGCCGGTGGCGGTGTCGTAGAGGGTCAGGTTGTCCTCTTCGGACTCCCAGTCGACGACGGCGAGGGACTCCTCGTGGATCGCCACCGCCTGGCCCTCCTGCTCGGACTGCCAGACGGTCGCGCCGGTCTCGGTGTCGACGACCGCGGGCCTGCCGTCGATGGTCAGCGGGAGCCTGCCGCCGACCGGCGTCACGGCCGGGAGGCCGCCGCAGGAGGTCAGGTCTTCGGTCTTGCGGGTCATGGCCTCGACGGTCCAGGCCGGGTCGGACTCGCCCAGGCGGTGGCCGGCGAGGGTCGCGGTGCAGCCGTCGGCGGGGTTGTCGTCCCAGTCGTCGTAGACGACGAGGGTGTCGCCGGAGAGCACGGCGCCGGCCTGCGTCGCAACGCTTCCCAGCGATTCGCCCTGCCGGTAGGCGGTCACCGTCCGGGAGTCGTGGCCCGTCGGGAACGACTCGACGAGGAGCCGCTCCGGGGCGGGCTCGCCGGTCCAGGGACTGGAGTCGAGGACGCGGGCGCTGGCGTAGGTCGGCGTCGACCACAGTGGATCGAGGTTCGCGGGGTCGCGCGCGTACATCGTGCAGTCGCCGATGCGGTCGTCCTGGTCGCCGGTGCACTCGGTCATCACCACCGCGTCGGAGAAGACGGTGACGAACGAGGCGTCCCGGTCGCGCCAGACCTCCTCGCCGGTCGCGAGGTCGAGCGCGACCGTGTCCTGGCGCCCGGGCCACTCGTAGGTCTCGTCGTCGAGGTCGTCCATGGCGAGGGACACGACGACGACGCCGCCGGCCACGCCCACCTCGGCGCCGTACTCCTCCCACTCGTGGGACCACACCGGACGGCCGTCGACTTCGAGGGCGAGCCGGGAGTCGGTGAGCCGCAGGGTGCCCGCGTCGAGGTGGGCGACCTGTTCGCCGTCCTCGGCGGCCTCGGTCCAGAGGGGGTCGCCGTCGTAGAGCTCGACACCGGCGGGAAGCGCCGCCTCGGGGGCGGGGGCGGCCGCGTCGATCGGGACGCCGTCGGGGAGTTCGCCCTCGGGCCAGGCGGACTCGTCGGGGAAGTCGCTCCCGTAGAGCGGCTCGATGACGAAGGTCGCGCCGAAGACCGCCAGCGCCAGCGCGGCGAGACCGAGTTGCAGCGTCCGCGGCCAGCTCCGGAACTCCCGCCACAGCGGGAGCGGTTCGGGGTCCGTGGACATGGGGCCTCCAATGGGCGGTCGATTGCTCGACTCGCACGATAGCGGCGGGCCGCCACCTTGCGAGCACGCACTATGCTCGGCCCGTCCCGCCCCGACCCCCGGAAGTGCCCCATGCCCCAGATTCAGCGCGAACGAATGCGCGTCCTTTGGATCGTGCTCTTCGCCGCGCTCTCGATGATGCCGCTCGGCGTCTGGAAGGTCGCCAGGGAGCCGAACACGGCGGTGGAGGTGGTGACCGCGTTCATGGAGGCGGTGCGGGACGGGGACCTGGAGCGGGCGTACGAGTTCGTCGGGACCTCGGTGCCCGCGGGCCGGGACGCGGCGTTCCTGCGACCCGAGGCGATCGGCGAGTGGGAGCTGCTCGCGGTCGAGCAGCCCGAGAGCGCCGCGGGGTTCCCGGAGGCGGTGACCGTGACGATCGGGACCGAGGACGGGACCGCGCGGGGCGCGTTCACCGTCGACGAGTACGACGGCGAGTTCACGCTGCGGGACCCGTTCCAGACCGTGTCGATCACGGCCTCGTCCTATCTGTCGGTGCAGGTCAACGACTTGACGGTGCCGATGCCGCTCGAGACCGGCTGGGACGCCTGGTACAACGGGCAGGCCCAGCGGTCGGTCACGCTGCTGCCGGGCGTGTACCGGTTCTTCGGGGGCGAGCCGGTGGCGCTGCTGGGCGACGACGAGGGCGGGTCGGACCAGGTGATCGGCACGCCGCTGCCGGCGGCGGGCGAGGCGGCGTCGCTGCAGGCGGCGGTGAACGCGTACATCGACGGGTGCGTCGAGTACCGGCTGACCGCGCCGGCGGGCTGCCCGTTCGCGACCGACGGCCAGGTCGACACCCTCGACCGGAGCCGGGTGCGCGAGCCGCGCGACGTGGCGTGGACCGTGGAGGCGTATCCGGTCGCGGCGGCGGTGCCGGGGACCGGACTGTACGGGGAGCCGGTGCTGCGGGTCGAGTTCACCGACCCGGGACGGATCGTGCTGGAGGGCGAGGCCCTCGGGGACGGGTGGGCGCCGTTCGCGGCGGCGTGCCGCTTCGACGGCCGGGTCCTACACGTGCTGGCCGCGCCCGGCGGCGGGGTCGAGGTGGCCCCGCTCGGCGAGGCCGTGGCCGACTCCTGCCGGGGCACCGAGTGAAAGGGGCTCGCATGCGCCTGCTGAAGTGGGCTTCGCCGCGGCGCTGGTCGATCCTCGCGGAGGGGGTCACCGTGGTCCTGGTCGCGCTCGTCGCGCTGCCGGTCCTGCTGGTCGGGGGCCGCGAGCCCGCGCCGGTCCGGGTGGTCACCGGGTATCTGGAGGCGCTGCGGGAGGGGGATCTGAAGCGGGCGGAGGCACTGGTCTCGGACTCGTACCAGCCCGAGGCGGACACCTCGTGGCTCACGGCGGAGGTCGCGACCGGGGACTGGGAGATCGAGTCGGTGGAGCTGAAGTCGGCCACCGAGTCCACTGTGCACGTGACGATCGCGTCCGGGGGCGCCCGCGCCGAGGGCGCGTTCACGCTGGAGGGGACCGACGACGACCTGCGCATCGCGAACCCGTACGTGTACCTGTCGGTCGCCGCGCCGCTGTTCGCCTCGACGGAGGTCAACGGCGTGCGGCGCGAGGCGGCGGCCGCGGCGGGCGCGCCGGTCCTGATCGCGCTGTACCCGGGCTCGTACGCGCTCTTCGGGAGCGTGCCCGAGTTCGACGGCGGGCTGTCGCTCCTGGCGCTGCCGGGCGCGCACGGCGGCCTGTACGGCGGCGACACGGTCGACGTGAACGCGCTGCTCACCGGTCCGGTGGTCGCGAGCGAGGCGCTGGAGGACCGGGTCAACGCGTCCCTGGCCGCCTGGATCGACGCGTGCGCCGAGAGCGCCGAGGCGGCGCCCGCCGGGTGCCCGTTCGGCATGGCCTGGGACTGGGGCGCGGCCTTCGACGGGCGGACCGAGTTCACCGAGGTCGAGGGCCTGGACTGGTCGGTGGAGGCGTATCCGAGGGTGCGGTTCGGCCGCGATCTGGCGCTGACCGTGGTCGAGCCCGGCTCGGTGCTGGTCGCGGGCACCGGGACGGCGCTGGGGACCGGGGAGGCGACCGCCGTCGACGGACGGTGCACTGTGGACTTCCGGAACGCGGTGCCCGCGATCGAGGACGACGGGACCGTGACGTTCGCGCTGTTCGCCGCGCAGCAGAACACCTGCTACTGAGCGGCCGCGCAGGGGGACTCCCCTGCGCGGCCGGTGTGCCTTAGGCGCTGGCGGCGTCCTGGACCTCGCCGATCAGCTCTTCGATGATGTCCTCCAGGAAGAGGACCCCGGTGGTCGCGCCCGCCGCGTCGGTGACGCGGGCGACGTGGGCGTTCTGGGAGCGGATCTGGGCGAGGGCGTCTTCGAGCTCGGCGGTGGCCTCGACGGTCGGGAGGTCGCGGATGCGGTCCGCGGGGATCGGCGCGTCGAGGTCGGCGAGGTCGAGGACGTCCTTGAGGTGCAGGTAGGTGTGCGGTTCGCCACCGTTCTGGATGACGTAGCGGGAGTAGCCGCTGGTCGAGACGGCCTCCTGCACCTGGCGGGGCGTGGGCCCGGCCGGGAGCATGACCAGCTCCCGCATCGGCACCTCGACGTCCTCCACGGTCTTCTCGGTGAACTCGAACGCGGCCGTGAGCGTGCCGGAGTCGTCGACGAGGGTGCCCTCGCGCTGCGACTCCTCGACGATCGTGGCGACCTCGTCGATCGTGTACGTGCTCTGCGCCTCGTCCTTCGGCTCGATGCGGAAGAGGCGCAGGATGCCGTTCGCGATCCAGTTCAGCGTCCAGATCAGCGGCCGCACGACCCGCGAGACGAACACGAGCGGCGGCGCGAGGATGAGCGCCGCGCGGTCGGGGACGGAGAACGCGATGTTCTTCGGGATCATCTCGCCGAAGACCACGTGGAGGAACGTCACGACCAGCAGCGCCACCGCGAACGCGATGCCCGTGACGGCGGCCGGGGTGAGCCCGGTCCAGCCGAGCGGGTACTCGAGGAGGTGGTGGATGGCCGGTTCGGAGACGTTCAGGATGACCAGGGAGCACACGGTGATGCCGAGCTGGCTGGTCGCCAGCATGAGCGTCGCGTGCTCCATGGCCCACAGGGTGGTCTTCGCCGCGCGGCTGCCGGCGGCGGCGCGCGGTTCGATCTGGGAGCGGCGCGCCGAGATGACGGCGAACTCCGCGCCCACGAAGAAGGCGTTGGCGACCAGGAGGACCACCAGCCAGATCAGTCCGGGAAGGTACTCGCTCATCGCTCGCGCTCCTGCTCGAAGGTCTCCAGGATGCGTTCGCGGGTGCCGCCGAACGCGGGGTCGGTCGCCTTGTCGTCGGGAAGGTAGCGAAGGCGGTCGATACGGGAGCCGGTGAGGCGGTCCACGCGCAGGAGGCCGCGTTCGAGGCGGATCTCCTCCCCCAGCGCGGGGATGCGCTCGAGGGTGTCGAGGACGTAGCCCGCGACGGTCTCGTAGTCCTCGCCCTCGGTGATGCGCACGCCCGCGCGCTCCCACAGCTCGTCGGGGCGCAGCGACCCCGCGAGCAGGATCGAGTCGGCGTGCTTGACGACGAGGTTCTGGCGGCTGTCGTGCTCGTCGTGGACTTCGCCGAGGAGCTCCTCGACGAGGTCTTCAAGCGTGACGATCCCGGCGGTGCCGCCGTACTCGTCGACGACCACGGCGATCTGGAAGCCGCGCCCGCGCAGCGTGCCCAGGAGCGAGCCGACGCCGGCGGTCTCGGGGACCTTCAGCGGCTCGGACATGAGCTCGGTGACGGGGACGGCGCCCCGGCGGTCGAACTCGACGCCGTACGCGGTCTTGACGTGGGCGACGCCGATGACGTCGTCGACGTCCTCGCCGAGGACGGGGAACCGGGAGTGCCCGGTCCGGGCCGCTTCGGTGATGACGTCGGCGGCGGTCGCCGTGCCCTCCAGGGTCACCGCGTTCACGCGCGGGGTCATGACCTCGCCGGCGGTGTGGTTGGAGAAGGTGAGGGTGCGGTGGAGCATCGTGGCCTCGTCGCGGTCGAGCGCGCCCTCGGTGGCCGAGCGCCGGATGAGGAAGCTCAGCTCCTCGGCGCTGCGCGCCCCGGAGAGCTCTTCTTTCGGCTCGATGCCCATGGCGCGGATCGTGCGGTTCGCGGTGCCGTTGAACAGCAGGATGACCGGTTTGAAGACGTACGTGAAGCCGATCTGGAACGGGACCACGAGCTTCGCGGTGGCGAGCGGGACCGCCAGCGCGAAGTTCTTGGGCGCGAGTTCGCCCAGGATCATCGAGAACAGGGTCGCGACGACGATGCTGACGACCGCGCCGATCGCGCCGACCGCGGATTCGGCGACGCCGATGCCGAGGAGCGGCTCGCGCAGGAGCGACGAGATCGCCGGCTCGAAGGTGTAGCCGGCGAGGAGGGTGGTGAGGGTGATGCCGAGTTGGGCGCTCGAGAGGTGCGTGGAGGTGACTTTCAGCGCCTTGATGGTCGGGCCGAGGCCCTTCTCGCCGCGCTCTTGCCGGCGCTCCAGTTCGGGCCGGTCGAGGTTGACCAGTGCGAACTCGGAGGCGACGAACAGTCCGGTACCGATGGTCAGTACGACACCCGCGAGGATGCCCCAGACTTCTGTGCTCAACGCTCACCTCGCTGCGACGCCGGGACCGGCTGTGGCCGCCCCGAGGTGAGCCAGGGTTTATGACTGGGTGAATCGTCCATGCCGACGAGGATAGCGGTGTCGCGGGGGCGTGTGCAGGGAGTCGCCGTCCGGATCACAGTCCGGACGGGTTCCGCAGGCTCAGAGTCCGGTCTTGCCTTGGGGTCCGGGGCCGGAGAGGGGGCCGGTGGCGGGCGTGTCGGGGTGGTCGGCGCGGGTCTCGCGGATGCGGCGGAGGGTCCAGCCGATGTGGCGCTCGACGGCGGTGGCGGCGGCGTCGGGGTCGCCTTTGGCGAGGACGTCGCGCAGTTCGGCGTGCTCGCTCCAGGCGGAGGCGCGGAAGTGGTCGCGGTCGAGGCGGGCGTTGAGGAACATGGAGACCTGGCTGCGCAGGAGGGTCCAGGTGCGGCGCAGGCGGGCGTGGTCGGCGGCCTCGTAGACGAGGTCGTGGAACTCGAGGTCGAGGGCGACGTGGTCGTCGCCTTCGGCGAGGGCCTTCATGCGGGCGATGACGTCGTCCATCCGGGCGAGGACGGCGTCGTCGACGCGGGCGGCGCAGCGCTCCATGGCGAGGCGCTCGATGGCGAGGCGGAGTGAGTAGACCTCTTCGATGTCGTCGAAGGTGAGGGTGATGACGCGGGCGCCGCGGTGGCGCTGGGACTCGATGAGGCCGTCGCGTTCGAGGATGGAGATGGCCTCGCGGACGGGGCCGCGGCTGACGGACATGGAGTCGGCGAGCTCGGCCTCCTTGAGGCGCTCGCCGGGGGCGAGGACGCCTCGGGTGATCATCTCGCGCAGCCGGTCGGCGACGAGGGTGGACAGGGCGGGGGGCATCGCGGGTCCGCCCATGAGATCCGACGTCGCCAAGTCCGTCCCCTTTCCGTGGTCCCGGCCCGCGGTGGGTGCCGGGGATTCAGTGTATGACGCTGCGCGGGTGGTGCTTCAGGCCCCGAGGACCCGGTCGAGGAAGCGGTTGCGGAACTTGCCGGCCGGGTCGTTGTACTCGGCGAGTTCGCGGAAGGCGCGGCCGCGGGGGAAGCGGGCGAGGCGGTCGGCGAAGGCGGGGCCGGCGATCTTGCCCCAGTGGGGGCGGGCGTCGTGGCGTTCGAGGACGCGTTCGACCGCGGTGAGGGCGTCGCCGACGGCGGCCGGGTCGGGTTTCCAGGTGAAGTGGACGCCGGCGGTGGCGCGTTTGTAGGCGCCGCTGAGCCAGAGGCCGTCGGCGGCCATGGTGCGGATCTCGGAGACGAGGAGGGCGGGGTTGACCGCGTCGGCCTCGCGGCACAGTTCGCGCAGGACCTGCGGGAGGCGGGCGCGGTCGACGAAGTACTCGCTCTGGAGTTCGTCGCCGGCGTTGCTGGGGGCGGCGTCGTGGCGGAAGTGCGGGAGGCGTTCGAGCCAGGGGCCTGTTCGTCCTCCTTGGACGGTGACGGTGTCGTCGGAGGCGACGGCGACCGGGGAGACGGCGCGGGCGGTGGAGTACCGGGCGGCGATCCCGGCGGGGAGGCGGGGCTCGGCGTCGTGCTTGAGGAGGATCTGGCTGATCGCGGGGGACGCCCAGTCCTGGATGAAGAGGCTGGTGCTGTAGGCGCCGGCGGTGAGGTCGTCGTAGGCGTCGAGGACGGGTTCCCAGGGGGCGTCGAGGAAGAGGTCTTGGCGGAGGTCGTAGGTCTCGCGCACGTCGAGGCGGAGGCGGGTGGCGACGCCGAGGGCGCCGAGGGCGACGACGGAGCCGTCGAAGGCGTCGTCGCCGCGGCTGACGACGGCGAGTTCGCCGTCGGCGCGCACGTACTCGATCGCGGCGACGGCGGCGGAGAGGACCGGGTTGCGGTCGCCGGAGCCGTGGGTGCCGGTGGCGACGGCGCCGCCGACGGAGATGTGCGGGAGGGACCCCATGTTGCCGAGGGCGAGGCCGTCGGCGTGGAGGGCGCGGGCGACGTGGGCGAAGGGGGCGCCGGCGGGCACGTCGGCGGTGCGTCGGTCGGCGCTGATCCGCACGTCGGCGGGGAGGTCCGCGACGGAGACCATGAGGCCGTCGGTGTCGGCGATGTCGTTGAAGGAGTGGGTGGTGCCGACGGCGCGGACGCGGTCGGCGGCGGCGACGACCTCTTGGAGCTCTGCCACCGTGCGGGGACGGGCGGTCCGTGCGGCGCCGAAGTGGACGTTTCCGGCCCAGTTGGTGCTCATGCGGTGGTTCCTTTCAGGGTGCGGTCGCTAGGGGTGTCGATGTGGGAGGGCGCCAGGCGCAGGAGGACCCAGCCGATGTGGTCCTCGATCGCGGCGACCGCGGCGGCGGGGTCGCCGGAGGCGAGGGCGTCGCGCAGGCGCAGGTGCTTGGCGTGGCTGGTGGAGCGGAAGTAGTCGCCGTCGGTGCGGGCGTGGAGGAAGACCGAAACCTGGCCGCGGATGGGCGCCCAGGTGCGGTCGAGGCGGGCGTGGGCGGCGGCCTCGTAGACGAGGTCGTGGAACTCGAGGTCGAGGGCGGCGACGTCGGCCGCGGCGGCGGTCTCGGGGAGGTCCCGCATGCGGTCGAGGACGCCGTCGAGGGCGCCCTGGAGCTCGGGGGTGATGCGCTCGGCGGCGCGGGCCATGGCGAGGCGCTCGATCGCCAGGCGCAGGGAGTAGACCTCCTCGATGTCGCGGGCGGTGAGGCTGATGACGCGGGCGCCGCGGTAGCGCTGGGTCTCGGCGAGGCCTTCGGCGGTGAGGAGCGCGATGGCCTCGCGCACGGGGCCGCGGCTGACGCGGAGGGCGGCGGCGAGCTCGGTCTCCTTGAGGCGTTCGCCGGGGGCGAGCTCGCCGTGGGTGATCATGTCGCGCAGCCGGTCGGCGACCAGGGCCGCGAGGGCGGGGGCGCTCGCGGCGATGCCGGCGGCGGGGGCGGTGTCCAAGGGTCCTCCTCTGAGGGGGTCCCGGGAAGCCTACCAGAAAATTGCAGATTGTTTCTTGTTGACAATCTCCAATCCGGCGATTAGCGTTCGTCGCGTCGGCACCGGTGCCTGTTCCATCCCCGAGCCGACGTCCCTCGAAACGGCACCGGATCGCGCAAGGAGGCGCGCTGCATGGTCCAGATTTCACGGAGAACACTCCTCGGAGCAGGGGCGGCGCTCGGCGCCGGACCGCTGCTCACCGCCTGCGGGTCCCCGTTCGACGACACCACCGCGGCCGGAGGCAACGTCCTCGAGTTCGTCACCTTCTACACCGGCCCCGACGGGGTCGTCATGCAAGGGATCGTCGACCGCTACAACGAGCAGTCCGCCGGCGCGCAGATCCGCATGTCGGCGCCCGCGTACGGCGGCGACTACCTCACCAAGCTCGTCACCTCGTCCATCGCCGGGAACCCGCCCGCGATCATGGCGCTCCACAACAACGAGGTCCCGCCCCTGCGGCGGTTCCTCCACGAGCTCGACCTCGCGTCGTTCGGCTTCGCCGAGACCGACTTCGTGGAGGGCACGCAGGACCTGGCCGTCGTCGAGGGGAGGCGCCTCGGGGTCACCATGAGCACCGGCCCCCAGGCGATGGTCTACAACAGACGGCTGTTCGCCGAGGCCGGACTCGACCCCGACCGGCCCCCGACCGACGCCCAGGAGTTCCTGGAGGCCGGGAAGGCCCTCAAGGAGTCCGGCGTGTGGGGCTTCATCCGCGAGCCCGCCGCCTGGATGCCGTGGCTGACCATGAACTGGCAGAACGGCGGCGAGCTCGTCGCCGAGGACGGCACCGCGCTGTTCGACTCCGACGCCTCCCTGGAGGCGATCGACATGGAGCGGCGCTGGGTCCACGAGGACGGCATCTCGCCCTCGCAGCTCCTCGACGGCGTCCAGATGGGGCAGCAGTTCCAGGACGAGCAGGTCGGCATGATCTTCATCGGCCCGTGGGGCCTCGCCGACATGGTCAAGGCGAACGAGCGGGACGGCAAGGACTTCGGCGTCGCGCCGCTCCCCGCGTTCTTCGGCGCCGCCCCGGCCGTCGCCGCCACCTCCCACGTCTACTGCATCCCCAAGCAGCGCAGCAACGACGACTGGGTCCGCGGCGAGGCCGCGAAGTTCATCGAGTGGGTCGTGCGCGAGGGCTCGGTCACCTGGGCCGGGTCGCAGGCGCCCTCGTTCAACGGCGTCGACGCCGCGATCGCCGCCAGCGACGACCCGGTCGTCACCGCCATGACCACGTTCGTCGAGGAGCAGCCCCGGGCCCGGTTCGTGCCGTACGCCCCGCGCTGGAACCAGGCGTTCACCTACCTGACGAGCGCCACGCAGTCCATCGTGTACCGCGACGAGGACCCGCAGGCGCTCATGTCCGAGGCCGCCGAGCAGGCCACCGCCGCGATCAAGGGGGCCTCGCGATGACCGCCGCCACCGAGACCACCGCGCCCGCGCGGAAGCGCCGCAAGGGATTCGGCAAAGTCGGCATCCTGTTCGCCGCCCCGTTCCTGGCGCTCCTGCTGTTCCTGTGGGTCGTGCCCGTCGTCAACGGCTTCTGGGTCAGCCTCACCGACACCAACATGGCCGAGGGCACCGGCGGGTTCGTCGGCCTCGACAACTACGCGAATCTCGTCACCGACCCGGACTTCCATGCGGCCCTCGGCAACACGGCCCTGTTCGTGGTCCTCAACGTCCCGGTCCTCGTGGCCGTGGGCCTGCTGCTGGCGATGCTGCTCAACCAGCGCCTCAGCGGCCGCGGCGCGATCCGGGCCGCGTTCATATCCCCCTACCTGCTCACCGGCGCCGCGGTCGCCATCATCTGGCAGACCGCGCTCAACCCGCTGGACGGCAACGTCAACCAGGTCCTCGGCGCGATCGGCCTCCCCGAGCAGGCGTGGCTGTCCACGCCCGGTGAGGCGATGGGCGCGGTCGTGCTCATCACCCTGTGGTGGCGCGTCGGGTTCCCCCTGCTGGTGCTGCTCGCGGCCCTCCAGGACATCCCGGCCCAGCTGTACGAGGCCGCGAAGATCGACGGCGCGAACCTGTGGCAGCGGTTCCGGTACATCACCCTCCCGGCCATCGCGCCGGTGCTCATGCTCGTGGTGCTGCTGCGCCTCATCGACTCGTTCAAGGTCTTCGAGCAGGTCTACCTCGTGACGCAGGGCGGGCCCGCCGGGTCGACCCGCGTCGTGCTCCAGATGCTCTACGAGTCCGGCTTCCGCGACTTCCAGACCGGCTACGCCTCGGCGATCGGCTGGGCGCTGGCCCTCATCATCCTCGTCGTCACCGTCATCCAGCTCGCGCTCACCCGAAGGAGGGCATCGTGACCACGGTCGAAGCCGCCGTCGCGGCCGAAGCAGCACGCCCCGCCCGCCGCCGCAGGGGCGGGCCCGACCGGCGCGCCCGCCGCATCGGGACGGCGATCGCCGCGGTCCTGGCCCTGGCCTGGACCCTGCCGATCGTGTGGGTCCTCATCGGCTCGTTCAACGCCGAGCGGATCACCTCCGGCACCGGGTTCCTCCCGTCCGACCCCACGGCCGACAACTGGTCGAAGCTCGTGCAGCCCGACGGGCGCGCGGTGAACGTGTTCGTCGCGTTCTTCAACAGCACCGTCGTGGCGGTCGTCGCCACCGTGCTCGCGCTCGTGGTCTGCTCGATGATGGCCTACGCGCTCGCCCGCCTGCCGTTCCGCGGCTCGGCCGTCGTCCTCGCCGCGATCGTCCTCATGATGCTCGTGCCGACCGAGGTCATCCTGGTGCCGCTGTTCAAGCAGTTCGCCGCGCTCGGGCTCCTGAACACCTACGGCGCCTTGATCATCCCGCACGTGGTGTCGCTGTTCGGGGTGGTGCTGTTGCGGCAGTTCATCGCGAACCTGCCCGTGGAGCTGACCGAGGCGGCGAAGATCGACGGCGCGAACGCCTGGCAGAACTACCGGTACATCGTGCTGCCGCTCATCCGGCCCGGCCTCGCCACGCTCGGCATCCTCGTGTTCCTCGCGGCCTGGAACGACTTCCTGTGGCCGCTCATCGCCACCAGCACCCCGTCCATGCAGACGCTCCCGCTCGCGCTGATCACCTTCCGGTCGGCGTACGGCGACGGCGAGTACGGGGTGGTCATGGCGTCCACGATCCTCGCCATCACCCCGCCGCTGCTCATCTTCCTCATCGCCCAGCGATTCATCGTCGAGGGCATCAGCAACACCGGTCTGAAAGGTTGACAATGTCCAACACCACGCGATCCTCCGAGCACGCCGGGCACAACCGGGTGCACCCGACCGCCGCCCGGTCCGACCCGGACCCGCGGCACGTGCGCGAGGCCGAGGTCCGCATCGACGCCGCCGCCCCGAGCGGGCCGCTCGCGCCGATCTGGGCGAGCATGGGCTACGACGAGATCAACTACACCTACCGGCCCGACGGGAAGCGCCTGCTCAACAGCATCGGCGAGTTCTCCCCCCAGGCGTTCCACGTGCGGCCCCACTACATGTTCTGCTCCGGCTCCGGCTGGGGGCAGCCGCACTGGGGCAACGGGAACGTCTACCACGAGGACGCGGACGGGAACCCGTTCTACGACTTCACGATCCTGGACGAGACGTACGACGCGATCGTCGGCGCCGGCCACCACGTGCTCGTCGAACTCGGGTTCACCCCCAAGGACCTCGTGCCCGAGAAGGCGAAGGACGTCTTCCCGGTGATCTCCAGCCCCACGGTCTACAGCGCCTACGAGCACGGCCTGTGGTCGTTCCCGCCCAAGGACTACGGCAAGTGGGCCGGGCTGTGCACCGCCACCGCCGCGCACGTCCTCGAGCGCTACGGCGCCGAGGAGGTCTCGACCTGGGTGTGGGAGCTGTGGAACGAGCCGGACATCTTCTACTGGCGAGGCACCCCGCAGCAGTACTACGACCTGTACACCGTCACCGTCGAGGCGATCCGGAGCGTGCTGCCGGACGCGCGCGTCGGCGGGCCGTCGGTCACCGGCGGCGACGCGGGTGTGGAGTTCCTGCGCGGGTTCCTCCAGCACTGCAGGGACACCGAGACGCCGCTGGACTACGTCTCGTTCCACACCAAGGGGTCGGCGTTCACGCCGTGGCGCACCTACGGGCCGATCGGCGCGCCCGCGCCCGTGCAGGAGTCGCCCTCGGCGATGAAGATGCTGTTCGAGGTGGACCGGCTGCTCGCGGTCATGGGCGAGTTCCCCGAGTACGCGGCGCTGCCCGCGCTCATCGACGAGTGCGACGCGGGCGTGCCCGCCCACCACTCCGCCTACGACAACCCGAACTTCCGGTTCCAGAACACCGAGTACTACCCGGTGTTCCAGGCCAAGCTCATGAAGAAGCTCCTCGACCTCAGCGGGTCGTATCAAGGAAACATCGAGCAGGCCACCACCTGGTCGTTCTACTTCGAGGGCGAGAGGTACTTCGAGGGCACGCGGTCCTGGACCACCCAGGGCGGCATCGAGAAGCCGTTCATGAACGCCTACCGGCTCTTCGCGAAGCTCGGCGACGAGCGGCTCCCCGCCGCCTCGGACCGGGCGTTCGCCATCGACGACCTCTCCGGCCGCGAGTACGGGATGCCCGAGGAGGTCGACGCGCTCGCCTCGATCGCCGGGGACGGCACCGTCACCGCGCTCGTGTGGCGCCACGGCGACGACCAGTACGCCCGGGACGAGACGCCGACCGCCGCGGTCCTGGCGTTCAGCGGCCTCGCCGCCGGCTCGTACACCGCGACCGAGTACCGCATCGACGCCGACCACTCCAACGCGCACACCGTGTGGGAGGGGCTCGGCTCGCCGCAGGAGCCCGACGCAGAGGACCTGGCGCTCATCCACTCCCGGCAGGGCCTGGAGGCCCTGGGAGCACCGCGCACTGTGGACGTCGAGGGCGGAGCCCTGCGGTACGAGACCGCGCTGCCGCTGCCGTCGGTGTCGCTCGTGGTGCTGGCACCGCGATGACCGAGACCCAGTTGTTCGTCGGCGGCCGCCTCCGCGCGGCCGCCGACGGCGGGACGATGCCGCTCCACGACCCGGCCACCGGCGAGGCGACCGGCAGCGCGGCGAAAGCGACCGAATCCGATGTGGACGACGCCCTGGCGGCGGTCGCCCGCGGCGCCGAGCGGTGGCGCCGCTCCTCCCCGCAGGAGCGGGCGCGGGTCCTCGACGGGGCCGCGGCGATCCTGCGGTCGCGGGCCGAGGCGCTCGCCCGGGCGATCACCGCCGAGCAGGGCAAGCCGCTGGGCGAGGCCCGCGCCGAGATCGAGCAGTCCGCCGGGTACTTCGACTGGTTCGCGAAGGAGGCCGTGCGCGACCTCGGCCGCACCTGGAGCGACGGCGACCGCGTCTTCGCGGTCGAGCGCCGCCCGATCGGACCCGTGGCCGCGTTCACGGCGTGGAACTTCCCCGCCTCGCTCCCGGCGCGGAAGATGGCCCCGGCCGTGGCCGCGGGGTGCTCGATCCTCGTCAAGCCCGCAGAGGAGGCGCCGAGTGCCGCTCTGGCCCTTGCCGAGTGCCTGGTGGAGGCGGGCCTGCCAGGCGACGCGGTCGCCGTGGTGACCGGGGACGCGCCGGCGATCGCCTCGCGCGTCATCGGCTCGCCGGTGATCCGCAAGATCACGCTGACCGGCTCGATCCCGGTCGGGCGCGAACTCGTGCGGCTCTCGGCCGAGCACCTCCAGCCGCTCAGCCTCGAACTCGGCGGCCACGCGCCCGTCATCGTGCTGCCGGGCGCCGACATCGCCTCGGCCGCAAGGACGCTCGCGAGCGCGAAGTTCCGCAACGCCGGGCAGGTGTGCATCTCCCCCACCAGGTTCTTCGTGCCGCGCGAGGATGCGGAGGCGTTCGCGGCCGAGTTCGCGGCGGCCGCCGCGACCCTCGTGGTCGGGCCCGGCGACCGGGACGGCGTCGACGTGGGCCCGCTCGCGAACGAGCGGCGACTGCGCGCCGTCGAGTCCCTTGTGGATGATCTTCGCGAGGGCGGCGCCCGGGTGCTGACCGGCGGCCGCCGGGCGGACCTGCCGGGGTGGTTCTACGAGCCCACGGTGGTCGTGGACGTGCCGGACGGCGCGCGCATCCTCACCGAGGAGCCGTTCGGACCGGTCGCGCCGATCCTGCCGTACGCCGACCTCGACGAGGCCGTGGCCAGGGCGAACGCCGTCGAGCAGGGCCTCGCGGCCTACGTCTTCGGCCCCGAGGGCGCGGGCCGCGAGGCGGCGGCGCGGCTGGAGGCCGGCATGATCGGCGTCAACAGCACCGCGCTCGCCGTCGCCGAGGCGCCGTTCGGCGGCGTCAAGGCCTCCGGCTACGGCCGCGAGGGCGGCACCGAGGGCATCGGCGAGTACACGGTCGCCGTCTACACGCAGGTGCGGCCCGAGGGGTCCTGAGCCGTCGGCCCCGGAGCGGCCTACCCGCGACCGGGCGGTTCCCCTGATGCGAACGGCCCGGTCTCGACCGTTTCGCGAACCGCGTGAAAGGGCTTACACTCGCATCGGCCGCGGGTGCGACGCCCGGGGCCGACCCGGCAACGCGAATGCTCAATACCCTTCTCCACCTGGGAGTCCAATTGCATCAGCAGCAGCACGCCGTCAAGGAACGACTCGACCGCTTCGTCAGGGAGCGGTTGGAGCCCGCCAGGGAGCGGGCGAGCGCGCCCGTCCGGGTCGAGGCGTGGGCGGCGCCGGGTGAGCCGGTGTCGTTCGCGGAGGCCGTCGCGCAGGAGTACGCGCCTGTCGAGGAGGGCCACGCGTGGGGCCGGGCCTGGGGCACCGTGTGGTTCCGGGTCTCGGGGACGGTGCCGGCCGAGTGGTCGGCGGGCGCCGGCGAGGTCGAGCTGGCCGTGGACCCGGGGTTCGTCGGGGACGGCGCGGGGTTCCAGGTCGAGGCCCTGGTCTTCGACGGGAGCGGCCGGGCGCTCAAGGCGATCGAGCCGAAGAACGACTACGTGCGGCTGCACCTGGCGCCGGGTGCGTCGTTCGAGGTGTACGTGGAGGCGGCGGCGAACCCCGACGTGTTCACGTCGGGCGAGCGGTACGCCCCGACGCCGCTGGGCCGCTGGGAGACCGCGCCCGACACCCCGATCTACCGGCTGGGCCGGATCGCGGTGGTGCACCGGGACGCGGCCGTGTGGGAGCTGGTCCAGGACGTGGCGACCGCGCGCGGCCTGGCCCTGGAGCTGCCGGAGGGCTCGCCGCGGCGGGCCGAGCTGTTCGCGGCGCTCGACGCGATGGTCGACGCCGTGCACCCGCACGACGTGCACGGCACCGCCGGGGCGGGCCGGGAGGCGCTGCGGGAGGTCCTGGCCGCGCCGGCGGCGCGGAGCGCGCACAAGGTGTTCGCGGTGGGGCACGCGCACATCGACTCGGCGTGGCTGTGGCCGGTGCGCGAGACGGTGCGCAAGTGCGCGCGCACGTTCGCGAACGTCCTGGAGCTCATGGACGAGGATCCGGAGCTGGTGTTCGCGTGCTCGTCGGCGCAGCAGTTCGCGTGGATCAAGGAGCACTACCCGGAGCTGTACGCGCGCATCGGTGAGCGGGTCGCGGAGGGCCGGTTCGTGCCGGTCGGCGGCATGTGGGTCGAGTCGGACACGAACATGCCCGGCTCGGAGGCGATGGCGCGGCAGTTCGTGGAGGGCAAGCGGTTCTTCCTGGAGGAGTTCGGGATCGACACCCGCGAGGTGTGGTTGCCGGACTCGTTCGGGTACACGGGGGCGCTGCCGCAGATCGCGCGCGCGGCGGGCGCGGGGTACTTCCTGACGCAGAAGCTCTCGTGGAACGAGGTGAACCGGTACCCGCACCACTCGTTCGACTGGGAGGGCATCGACGGGACGCGGATCTTCGCGCACTTCCCGCCGGTGGACACGTACAACTCGAAGCTGTCGCCGCAGGAGCTGGCGCACACCGAGCGGAACTTCGCCGACAAGGGCCGCGAGAACATGTCGCTGGTGCCCTTCGGCTTCGGCGACGGCGGCGGCGGTCCGACCCGCGAGATGATGGCGGCCGCGCGGCGCGCGGCCGACCTGGAGGGCTCGCCGACGGTGCGGATCGCGCCGCCGATCGAGTTCTTCGAGGCGGCCGAGGCGGAGCTGGCGTCGCGTCCGGTGTGGAGCGGCGAGCTGTACCTGGAGAACCACCGCGGCACGTACGCGTCGCAGGCGCGCACCAAGCGCGGCAACCGCCGCAGCGAGGCCCTGCTCCACGAGGCCGAGCTGTGGGCGGCGACCGCGGCGGTGCGCACCGGGGCGGCGTACCCGCACGAGCTGCTGCGGAGCGCGTGGCGGACGGTGCTGCTCAACCAGTTCCACGACATCCTGCCCGGATCCTCGATCGGCTGGGTCTACGACCAGGCAGCGAAGGAGTACGCGCAGATCGAGGCGGACCTGGAGCCGGTGATCGCGGACGCGGTCGCGGCCCTGGGCGGCGGCGGCGCGGACGGGTTCGCGAACTCCGGACCGTACGAAGTGGACGGCGTGCCGGCGTTCGGCGCGGGCCCGCGGGTCCTGGACGGCTCGGTGGCCGTGTCGCGCGAGGGCGGCTCGATCACGGTCGACAACGGCGCGATCGTCCTCGTCCTCGACTCGGACGGCCTCATCACCTCGCTGGTGGACAAGGCGACCGGCCGCGAGACCGTGCCGCCGGGCGAGCGCGGCGGCCTCCTCCAGGTCTTCACCGACACCCCGCGCCACTACGACGCGTGGGACGTCGACATCGAGTACCGGCGCTCGGGCCGCGACCTGGTGGCGGCCGACGACGTCGCGGTGGTCGAGGACGGCGGGGACCGCGCGGTCGTGCGCGTCGCGCGGCGCTTCGGCGCCTCGGCGATCACGCAGACGTTCACCGTCGAGGCCGGCCGGCGCGCCGTCGACGTCGAGACCGCTGTGGACTGGCATGAGCGCCAGCACATGCTGAAGTTCGCGTTCCCGGTCGACGTGCACACCTCGTCGGCGCGGTCGGAGATCCAGTTCGGCCACATCGAGCGCGCCACCCACACCAACACGAGCTGGGACGAGGCCCGGTTCGAGACGTGCGCCCACCGCTGGGTCCACGTCGCCGAGTCCGGGTGGGGCCTGGGCGTGGCGAACGACGCGACCTACGGCCACGACGTCACGCGCCACCCCCGCGCGGGCGGCGGCACGTTCTCCGTGGTGCGCCAGACGCTCCTCAAGTCGCCGCTGTTCCCCGACCCCGAGGCGGACCAGGGCGCGCACGTCTTCCGCACCGCCCTCGTCCCCGGCGGCGTCGCCGAGGCCGTGCGGGCCGGGTACCGGCTCAACCTGCCGCTCCGCGCGACTACGGCGGGCGCGGTGGCACCGCTGGTCCGGGTCGAGAACCCGGCCGTGGTCGTGGAGACGGTGAAGCTGGCCGAGGACGGCTCCGGCGACGTGGTCGTGCGGCTCTACGAGGCGCACGGCACCCGCACCGAGGCCGTGCTCGACCTCGGCTTCGCGGCCGCGTCGGCGGTCGAGACGGACCTGCTGGAGCGCGAGGTCGAGCGGGCGGCGGTGCAGGGAGCCGACAGCGGCTCGGTGTCGCTGGCGCTGCGGCCGTTCCAGATCGTGACGCTGCGGCTGACGCGGGCGTAGGACGGGAGGGGGCCGGGCGCATCAGCGCCCGGCCCTCTGGCGTGTCTGCCGTTCGCGCCCGTCTGCGCATGCGGCGCAGCGGGGTCAGGCGGTGCGGCCCTCCGGCCAGTCGCCCGTGGCGGCGAGGTCGAGGATGAGGGCGGCGATGTTCCAGGCGTCGTCGGCGCCGGAGTGGTGCCGGCCGTCGAGGGGGAGGCCGGCGATGTCGAGGGCCTGGGCCATGCCGGGGCGGCGCTTGAGGCCGCGGGCCTCGGTGAAGCGGAGCTTCGCGTTGGTGTGGCGTCCGGAGAAGGGGTAGCGGGTGCCGGTGGCCTGGCACTGGCGCTGGAACTGGTTGCGGTCGTAGTCGCCCCAGCTGGCCCAGGGGCGGGAGTCGGCGCGGTGCTCGGCCGCCAGCTCGCGGCAGGCCTCCTCGAACTCGACGCCGGTGTCCACTTCGGTCTGGGTGAGGCCGGTGAGCTCCTTGCAGAACTCGCTGACGCGGGAGCGGCGGGGCCGGACCAGGATGCGGTGCTTCGCGACGCGTTCGCGGGCGGCGAGGTCGACCACGGTGAGGCCGATCTCGATGATCTCGTTGACGGCGCCCGCGGGCGGCTGCCCGTCCCAGCAGGTGGCCTCGACGTCGACGACGTTGAGCAGGGTGTCCATGCCTTGCAGCGTAAAGGGCCCGTCCACCCGGTTTCGGGAGGACGGGCCCGGGACGGTCAGACGGCGGTCCAGCGGCTCTCGTCGGCAGCGCTCGCCTCGACGGCGGCCAGGACCTTCTGGACCTGGAGCGCGTCGGCGAACGACGGGGTCGGCTGCTCCCCCGCGCCGATGGCGTTCACCAGGTCGACGACCTGGTGGGTGAAGCCGTGCTCGTAGCCGAGGCCGTGGCCGACGGGCCACCAGTTCCCGGTGTACGGGTGCTCGGGCTCGGTGGCCTGGATCTTGCGGAAGCCCGAGTTCGGCCCGTCCGCCGAGTCGTAGAACCACAGCGAGTTCATGTCCTCGAAGTCGAACGCGACGGACGCCTTGGAGCCGTTGAGCTCCAGGCGCATCGCGTTCTTGCGGCCGAGCGCGAACCGGGTGGCCTCGAAGACGCCGATGGCGTTGCCCTCGAAGCGCGCGGTGAAGACCGCGGCGTCGTCCACGGTGACCGGGCCCTTGGGGCCGTCGGTCCCGCCGTGGCCGCCGAGGCCCACGAAGTCGCCGCCGACCGGGCGCTCCTTGACGAACGTCTCGAGGATCGCCGAGACGCCCGTGACGTTCGATCCGGAGATCCACTGGGCGGCGTCGATGATGTGCGCGCCGATGTCGCCGAGGGAGCCGGAACCGGACTTCGACTTGTCGAGGCGCCAGGTCAGGGGCGCGTTCTCGTCGGTGAGCCAGTCCTGCAGGTACTGGGCGCGCACGTGGCGGATCTCGCCGAGCGCGCCCGAGTCGACCAGCCGCTTGGCGAGCGACAGCGCCGGGGTGCGGCGGTAGCTGAAGCCGCACATGGCAAGTGCGCCATGGGCTTTGGCGGTCTCGGCGGCCGCGGTCATCTGCTCGGCCTCCTCGACGGAGTTCGCCAGGGGCTTCTCGCACAGCACGTGCTTGCCCGCTTCGAGCGCGACAATCGCGATCTCGGCGTGCAGGTTCCCGGGGACGCAGATGTCGACGAGGTCGATGTCGTCGCGCTCCACGAGGCGGCGCCAGTCGGTCTCGACGGAGTCCCAGCCGAACTTGCCCGCCGCGGCGGCGACCCGCTCGGGGTCGCGCCCGGCGAGGGCGGTCATCTCCACGGCGAGCGGCAGGTCGAAGAAGCGCGGCGCGGTGCGCCACGCGTGCGAGTGGGCCGCGCCCATGAAGGCGTAGCCGACCATGCCGATGCGAAGCGTCTCAGTCAATGCGGCTCCCTCGGTTCAGGCCGCCGCGGACCGACGGCCACCCTTGCAACACAGCGAGGATATCGGCGTCCGACGTCGTCGCGAGTGCGGTGTCGAACGAGCCGTCGAGGATCTCGTCGATCGCGACGCGGCGGCCCTCGGCGGCGCTGCGGACGGCGGCCTCGACCATGGCGAGGCTCAGGACGTTGGCGTGGACGCGGCCCATCGGCTCGCGGCCGGTGCGCAGCGCGGCGGTGAACTCCCGCAGCGACCCGGCGATGCCGTCGCCGGGGTCCTCGGCGGCGGCCTTGGACTCCGGGTCGGACTCAGGATCGTTGTCGCCGTCCCACACGGCGGTGCCGTGCTCGGCGGAGACGCGCCAGGCGCCGTTCCAGGACGTCTCGAGGCCGGGGCTGCACCACGAGCCGTTGAACGTGAACCGCGCGCCGCCCTCCATCTCGAACGCGGCGGCGGCCGCGGCGTTCCCGGCGTACCAGGACCACGGCGGGTTGTACTCGTCGCAGACGACCGCCACGGGGTCGGCGTCGAGGAGGAAGCGCGCCATGTCGAACTGGTGGATCGCCATGTCGAGCAGGAGCGGGCTGGCCATCTCGTCGCGGAACCCGCCGAAGCGCGGGGTCTTGAAGAAGTCGACGGCGACGGTCCCGATGCGCCCCAGCGACGCCAGCTGCGCCTTGGCCTGGAAGAGGCCGCGGTTGTAGCGGCGGGACTGGCTGACCATGAACAGGTGCCCGTGGAGCTCGGCGGCCGCGGCGAGCGCGATCCCCTCGGCGACGGTGGCGGCCACGGGCTTCTCCCCGAGGACGGGGAGGCCGGCGCGGAGCGCGGCGATCGTGACCGGGTGGTGCGCTTCGGGGATGGTGGCGTTGACGAGTGCGTGGGCGCCGGTCCGCTGCGCGAGTTCGACCGCGTCGGTCCCGGTGGCGAGGTCGCGGCCGAGGTCGGCCGCGGCCGCCTCGGTCGCGGCCGGGTAGAGGTCGGCGACGCCGACGAGCTCGGTCTCGGGGTCGGCCTCGATGGTGTGCATCCAGGCGCGGCCCATGCCGCCGGCGCCGACCACGACGAGGCGGAGGGGCCCTTCGATGTCGAGGCCTTGCTCGCTGAGAACGCGGAAGCTCATCGCTCGAACGCCCCGCGGTAGCCCTGGCCGTTGAAGAAGTCGTCGGTGTCGTAGCGCAGCAGGGTGGGCGTCTCGCGCTCGCGGTCGGGGCGGGCCCATTCGATGCCGTTGGCGATGACGTGGTTGACGTCCGGGTGGTGGTAGACGGGGAAGTCCTGGTCGCCGGGGCTGAAGTAGAAGATCCGGCCGAAGCCGCGGCGGTAGGTCATGCCGGAGCGGAAGACCTCGCCGCCGGTGAACCCGGAGATGAAGACGAGCTCGTCGGGGGTGGGCACGTCGAAGTACTCGCCGTACATCTCCTGCTCGGGGATGACGATCGGGTTGGGGATGCCGCGGGCGATGGGGTGCTGCGGGTTGACCGTCCACACCAGTTCGCGGTCGTGCTCGGAGCGCCAGCGCAGGGTGCAGGTGGTGCCCATGAGCTTCGTGAAGATCTTGGACCAGTGTCCGGAGTGGAGCACGACCAGGCCCATGCCGGCGAGGACGTGGCGGTGGACGCGCTCGACGACCTCGTCGGCGACCTCGCCGTGCGCGGCGTGGCCCCACCAGACGAGGACGTCGGTCTCGTCGAGGACGTCGGAGGTGAGGCCGTGCTCGGGCTCGTCGAGGGTGTGGGTCGAGATGACGGCCTTGTCGCCCAGCCATTCGCCCACGCCCTTGGCGATGGCGCCGTGCATGCCGTCGGGGTAGCGCTCGGCGACGGAGGGCTCGACCTGCTCGTGGCGGTTCTCGCCCCAGATGACGGCGCGAATCGGTGCGGTTGACATGCGGTGGTGCTCCTTATGAGTGTTTTGTGCGTTGTGAGCTTATAAATCGGCGGCGGCCGGCGGGCGCGGTTCCGGTCATGCGCCGGGGTCCGTGCTCGACCGGACGGTGAGGGTCGGCGGGAGCAGCACGTGCTCGGGGGTCTCGGGCCGGTCGATGACCAGGCGCACGAGTTCGGCGGCGATGGCGGCGGAGGCCTGGCGCACGGAGGTGATGCCGACCGGGCCGAAGGAGGTCAGGGGGGTGTCGTCGTAGCCGGTGACGGCGACGTCGCGGCCGGGGGCGAGGCCGCGGGCCTGGAGGGTGATGACGGCGCCGGCGGCGAGGGTGTCGGCCTTGCAGACGATCGCGGTCGGCGGGGACGGCGAGTCGAGCAGGTCGGCGGTGATGCGCACGCCCTCGGCGAGGTCGCTGCCGGAGTGGACGATCCGGTCCGGGGCGGTGGAGGAGTCGAGGCCGAGGCGGGCGCAGGCGGCGCGGTAGCCGGTCTCGCGCTGGAGCATGGTCTCGCTGGCGTGGTTGGCGCCGACGAAGGCGAGTTCGCGGTGGCCCTGGTCGCGCAGGTGCTGGACGGCGAGCTCGATGCCCTGGGCCGCATCGCCTTCAGCCCAGGACCAGGGGCTGTCGAAGGCCTCGCCGGTGCGGCCGTAGGCGGCGAAGGGGATGCCGCGGCGGCGGAGCTCGACGGGCCGGGGGTCGTCGGAGCCGACGTTGGAGATGACGAACCCGGCGACGGACTGGCCGAAGTACAGGTCCTCGCAGGCGGTCATGAGGGTCTCGGTGTCGCGCTGGGTGATGAGGGTGAGGTTGCGGTCGGCGGCCTGGCAGGCGACGGCGAGGTCGTGGAGGAACACGTCCATGTACGGGTTGCCGGCGGTGTCGGGGGCGGGGAGCACGTACCCGATCTGGCGCGGCTGGGCGAGGCGCAGACTGCGGGCGACGAGGTTGTTGCGGTAGCGCAGCTCCCCCATCGCGGCGTGGACCTTCTCGCGGGTGGCGGGGGCGACGACCTCGGGGCGGTTGATGACGTTGGAGACGGTCATGACGGAGACGCCGGCGCGGTCGGCGACGTCGGCCATGCTGGCCTTGCGCCGCCCGTCGGGGGTGGTGCCCATGCGCCGCCTCCTTCCATGCCGTCGCGCCGCGGGCGATTTTAAGCATAAAGTCGCGGGCCGGTCAAGTGGGATGCTCGCGTTCTACGGCGCGTCCCGCAGGTACGCGAGGACGGCGAGGACCCGCCGGTTGGTGTCCTCGGTCGGCGGCAGGCGCAGCTTGGCGAGGATCGCGCCGACGTGCTTGCCCACGCCCGCCTCGGAGACGAACAGGTGCCGCGCGATGGCGGCGTTGGAGCGGCCCTCGGCGATGAGCGAGAGGACCTCGCGCTCGCGCGCGGACAGGGCCGAGAGGGGGTCGCGGCGGCGTTTGAGCAGCTGGCTGACCACCTGCGGGTCGACGGCGGTGCCGCCCGCGGCGACGCGGCGCAGGGCGTCGACGAACTCCTCGACGTCGACCACGCGGTCCTTGAGCAGGTACCCGATGCCGCGGCCGCCGCCGCGGTCGAGGTCGCAGTCCAGGAGGTCGGCGGCGTACCGGTGCTGCACGTACTGGCTGAGGACGACGACGGCGAGGTCCGGATCGGCCCGGCGCAGCTCGACGGCGGCGCGCAGGCCCTCGTCGGTGAAGCCCGGGGGCATGCGGATGTCGGTGACGACCATGCCGGGCCGGTGCTCGGCGACGGCCGCCTTCAGGGCCTCGGCGTCGCCGACCGCGGCGGCGACGGTGAAGCCGAAGCGCTCGAGGAGCCCGGCGAGGCCTTCGCGGAGCAGGACGCCGTCCTCGGCGAGGACTACGCGGTGCGGGTCTCGGTGCACGGCACCTCCACTCGTAGGACGGTCGGGCCGCCGGCCGGGCTGGACAGCAGCATTCTGCCGCCCGCGACGGCGACGCGGTCGGCGAGGCCGGTCAGGCCCGTGCCGAGGCCGGGGTCGGCGCCGCCGCGGCCGTCGTCGCGCACGTCCACGGTGAGCGTGCCGTCGAGGACGCGGGCGGTGACCGCGGCGGCGGCCGCGCCGCTGTGCCGGGCCACGTTCGTCAGCGCCTCGGCGACGACGAAGTACGCGGTGTGCTCGACCTGCCCGGGCAGGCGCCCGTCGAGGCGGGCGTCCACGTCGACCGGGACGGGCGAGGCGTCGGCGAGCTCGCCGATCGCGGCGGCCAGGCCGAGGTCGGTGAGGATCTGCGGCCGGATGCCGTGGATGAGCTCGCGCAGCTCGGCCATGAGGTGCTTGGCCTGGTCGTGGGCCTCGCCCACGGTCGCGGCGGCGGGCGAGTCGGGCGGCAGGTCGAGCCGGGCGAGGCCGAGTTTCAGGGTGAGGCCGACGAGGCGCTGCTGCGCGCCGTCGTGGAGGTCGCGCTCGATGCGCAGCCGCTCGGCCTCGAAGGCGTCGGCGAGCCGGGTCCGCGAGCGCGAGACCTCGACGAGTTCGGCGCGCAGGTCCTCGGCGGGGCCGCCGGTGAGGAGGGCGCGGGCGACGGCGGCGTGGACGCCCGCGAGGAGCGTCGCGAGATACGGGAGGACCGCCGCCAGCGCGAGGCCGAGCGCGACGTAGGGCGGGGTCTGCCCGAGGGTGTGGACCTGTCCGAAGCCGAGGGCGATCGGGAGGTCGCCGGGTTCCTGCGCGATGACCAGGACCGGACTGGCGAGGAGCGTGGCGGCGAGGAGCGCGGTGAGCGGCACGGCGAGGCCGAGCACGGGCGAGGCGAACGCCAGCGCGCAGGCGTACGCGGTCTCCAGCCACGCGCCGGGGTCGGTGTAGCGGGCGAGCGGGCCACCCGCGGAGCGGCGGGGCTCGACCGGCCGGTGGTCCACTCTGGGCAATCGGCGGAGGGCGGCGCGGGCCAGGGGCCCGGAGGCGGGCGGGCCGAGGACGGCGGCGAGCGCGAGGCCGATGAGCATGAGCACCGCGGCCTCCGCGATCCCGAGGCCGCCTTCGCCGAGGCGCGCGGCCAGCACGACCCAGGGGACGCCGAAGAGCGCGAAGGCGACGGCGGCGACCGGGAGGATCGCGAGGAGGTGGAGCGCGGACCGCCACGGCCAGGCGGTGGCCGGGAGGCGGCGCCGCGCGAGCGCCTCCAGCGCGGTCTGCGGGTCCTCGTTCATGGGCCCCACGGTAACCGGGCCCGGGGCCGGGGCCAATGGGTCCAGCCGTAGCCCGGGGGTATGCCTGGCCATACCCGGAGTCGATGCCTGGGCGTAGTGACCTGCGGCTGCGCAGGTGGTTTCGTATCGCCATGGGACACAGGAGAACCGGCGTCATCGCCTATTTGCTCATCGCGTTCGGGACCGCCTGGGGCGGCATCGCGTTCGTCTACTTCGTGCTCGACGGGTCGCTGGTGAACCCGCTGCTCCAGCTACCGGTGGCGTTCGCGCCGGCGGTCGCGGCGCTGGTGGTGCGGAAGTGGGTCGCGAAGGAGGGCTTCGCCGACGCCGGAGGGCGGTTGCGGGTGCGGGCCGCGGGGCGGTACTACCTGCTCGCGTGGGCCGGGCCGGCGGTGATGCTCGCGGCCTCGGTGGCCCTGGCGGCGGCCGTCGGCGGGCTCCGGCCCGAGTTCGGGCCGCTGCCGGAGCAGGCGCTCGGGGCGGACCTGCCGTGGGCGGCGGTGCTGGGGCTCGCGCTGGTGGGGCCGGTCCTGGCGATGCCGGTGTTCTGGGGCGAGGAGTTCGGGTGGCGGGGCTACCTCCAGCAGCGGGTCGGGCGCGGGCCGCTGTCCGCGGCCCTGGTGACGGGCCTGGTCTGGGCCGCGTGGCACTACCCGCTGGTGTTCACCGACTACACCGGCGGGGAGGACGCGGCGCTGACGGCGGCCACGTGGACGGTGCAGATCGTGCTCCAGGCGGTCGTGCTGGCGTGGCTGTTCCTGCGATCGGGGTCGGTGTGGGTCGCGTGCCTGGCGCATGCGGGGAACAACCTGGTCATCGGCACGTTCGGTCACCCGCTGCTGGTCGTGCAGGGGGGCTTCGCGGGCTGGCAGGTGAACCTGCTGGAGGCGGCGCCGCTGGCGGTCGTGTGCGCCTGGATCCTGCTGACGGGACGACTGCGGGACGCGGAGATGGCGCAGAACACCCTTAGCGGGGGAATTCCGGCAGCCGTGCGCTAGTTTCCCACTGGTATGAGCACAATCGGATTGATCGGCAGCGGCAACATCGGCGGCGCCATCGCGCGCCTCGCCGTCAAGGCGGGGCACAGCGTGGTCCTGAGCAACAGCCGCGGGCCGGAGACGCTCGCGGACCTCGTGGCGGAGCTGGGGCCGAACGCCCGCGCCGCCACGCCGAAGGAGGCCGCGGCGGCCGGGGACCTGGTGGTGGTGACCATCCCGCTGAAGGCGTACCGGACGGTTCCGGTCGAGGAGCTGCGCGGCAAGGTCGTCTTCGACACGAACAACTACTACCCCGAGCGCGACGGGCATATCCCGGAGCTCGACGACGAGTCGACGACCGTGAGCGAGCTGCTCCAGGCGCACCTGCCGGAGTCGTTCGTCGTGAAGGGCTTCAACAACATCTACCAGGGCCACGTGGGCGAGCTGGCCCGCCCGGCCGGCGACCCCGAGCGCTCGGTGCTCGCGATCGCGGGCGACGACGCCGCCGCGAAGCGGGCCGTCACCGACTTCCTCGACTCGCTCGGCTACGGCGCCTACGACGCCGGACCGCTCGCCGAGGGCTGGCGCTTCCAGCGCGACACCCCCGCGTACGGGGTGTTCTTCACCGCGAAGTTCAGCTTCGACGCCGTCCCGCCGCCGCGGCAGGTGACGCCGGAGATCCTGGAGCCGCTGCTCCAGGCGGCCAAGCGCTACCGCGACATGTAGGAACGACGCGAAAGCCCGGGACGGGCGTCCCGGGCTTTCGGCGTGTCCGGGCCTCGTCGGGCGCGGGCGGCGCCTCGTCGCGGCGGTCCGCTACGCGCGCTTGAGGTCCGCGAGCGCGGCCTCGACGCGGGCGAGGACCGCCGGGGACGCCGGGGTCAGCTCGCCCAGGAGCGTGCGGTGCTCGGTCCACTCGGTGTCGCGCCGCAACTGCCGGGCCCGCTCGGGGTCGACGGCCGCGACGGCGCGCAGGACGGCGTCGTGCGCGGCGGCGTCCTCGATGAGGTCCGAGAGCCGCGAGTCGACCGTGAGGCCCCGCCCGCGCGGCTCGCTGCGCGGGTCGTCGATCGCCCACTCGTGCTCGCCGCTGCCGACCTCGACCGGTTCGCGGCCCGGGAGGGTCACGAGCGCGGTCGTGTTCGGCGGGACGGCGGCGTGGACGAGGACGCGGCCGCCCTCGGCCTCCCAGCCGACCTCGGCGGGCCCGTACGGGGTCTCCAGGTGGGCGGAGGCGCGGTCGAGGCCCGCGAGCGGGACCGGGGCGACCGCGATCCGGCGGTACCCGGGTTCGAGCGGGGCGAGTCCGGCGACGGTGCGGTGGAGCCAGTCGGCGATGGCCCCGAACGCGTAATGGTTGAAGGAGGTCATCTCCCCCGGGTTGATCGTGCCGTCCTCCAGCATGGAGTCCCAGCGCTCCCAGATCGTGGTGGCGCCCATGGTGACCGGGTAGAGCCAGGACGGGTTGTCGGTCTGGAGCAGGAGCCGGCGCGCGGTCTCGGCGTGGTCGGTGTGCACGAGGGCGTCCTGGATGATCGGGGTGCCGACGAACCCGGTGCCGATCCGGTACCCGGCGCGGCGCACCAGCCAGGCGAGCCGGTCGCCCATGCGCTGCCGGGTCTCGGCGTCGGTGACGAGGCCGAACTCGATCGCGAGGGCGTAGGCCGTGGGGGCGTCGGAGACGGTTCTGCCTGCGGCCGTGGTGTACTCGCGGAGCCAGGCGTCGCGGACCTCGTCGGCGAGCGTGCCGTAGTCGCGGGCGTCGCCGTCGCGGCCGAGGAGGCCGGCGGCGCGGGCGGTGAGGCTCGCGGAGCGGAACAGGTAGGCGCTGGCGACGATGTCGGCGTCGGCCTTGGCGCGGGCGGGGTGCTCCGGCGGGGCGTCGGGGTCGAGCCAGTCGCCGAACTGGAAGCGCCCCTCCCAGAGGCGGCGCTCGCCCGCGATGGCGGCGACGTGGTCGGTCCAGGCCCGCATGCTCGGGTACTGGCGTTCGAGGACGGCGCGGTCGCCGAACCGGTCGAAGAGGACGGTGGGGACGACGGTGGCGGCGTCGCCCCAGGCCGCGGCGGGCGTCCCGGCGGAGTCGAGCACGTCGGGGACGATGAACGGCACGGAGCCGTCCTCGGTCTGCTCGATCGCGAGGTCTTCGAGCCAGGAGGCGAGGAAGCCGTCGCAGTCGAACAGGAAGCTCGCGGCGGGCGCGAAGACCTGGATGTCGCCGGTCCAGCCGAGGCGCTCGTCCCGCTGCGGGCAGTCGGTGGGGATGGACACGAAGTTGCCGCGCATCCCCCAGACCACGTTCTCGTGCAGGCGGTCGAGCAGCTCGTTCGAGGACGAGAAGTGGCCGGTGCGGGCGAGGTCGGAGTGGACGACGACGGCGGTGACGTCGGCGGGGTCGAACTCCCCGGGCCAGCCCTGGATCTCGGCGTACCGGAAGCCGTGGAAGGTGAAGTCGGGCTCCCAGGTCTCGGTGCCGTTGCCCGCCAGGGTGTACGTGTCGGTGGCCTTGGCGTGGCGCAGGGGCCGGGTGCCGAGCTCGCCGTGCTCCAGGACCTCGGCGTGGCGCAGGACGACGGTGTCGCCTTCGCGGCCGCGGACCCTGATGCGCAGGTGCCCGACGAGGTTCTGTCCGAAGTCGACGACGGTGCGGCCGCTGGGGGTGGTGAGGACCTCCTGGACGGGCAGCTCCTCGGTGGCGCGCACGGGCGGCGCGGTGCGCGGCACGGGGACGAGGGCCTTGGCGGGGTCGGGGCGGGCGTCGAGCCAGCGGGCGTCGTCGAAGCCGGGCGAGGACCAGCCGGGGAGGGCGCGGCGGGCGTCGTGGGACTCGCCCGCGTAGATGCCGCTGGCGGTGATCGGCCCGTCGGCGGTCGCGCGCCAGGGCCCGTCGCCGGTGGCGATCAGCTCGTCGTCGCCGTCCTCGTATTCGAGGAGGAGCTGGGCGGCGAACGACGGGTACTTGCCGTAGAACGGCTTGGCCTGGCCGTGGAAGCCGAAGCGCTCGGTGTACCAGCCGCCCGCGAGGGCGGCGCCGATCGCGGCCGGGCCCTCGCGGAGGAGGTCGGTGACGTCGGTGGTCTCGTAGACGATCCGGTCGCGGTAGGCGGTCCAGCCGGGCTTGAGGCGGTCGGCGTCGACGGGGGCGCCGCCGATCTCGACCTGGTAGGCGCCGCGCGCGGTCGCGTACAGGGTGGCGGTCCGCAGGCCGGGGCGCACGGTGAACTCGCGGCGCAGGAGCATCGGCTGGCCGACGTCGGCGGGTTCGGGGACGGTGACGAACTTCGCGTGCCACTCGCCGTCGGCGAGGAATCCGGCCCGGATCTCCAGCGGCGCACTCCAGTCTGATGTGGACCCGTCTTCGCCGTGGGTGCGCGCGCGGAGGGTCCCGCGCTCGCGGGGCAGGAGGGACTCGAAGGGCCAGTCGACGAGGACCGAGCCGCGGCCTTCGACGCGGGCGGTGGCGACGGCCTCGCCGGGGGCCTCGGACTGCGCGCGGCGCCATTCGATCTCGGCCGCCGCCTGGATCCAGCCGGGGGCGGCGGTCGCGGTCTTCCAGGACAGCCGGGGCCGGGCCGCGGCGGTGAACGGGGAGCTGGTGCGGTACTCGGTGTGCAGGTCGTGGACGTGCATCGGGTCTCCTGTTGCTATTCAGCCAGTCTCGGCGAAGCTGGCGAGCGGTGAATCAGCCCTTGACGGCGCCGGTGGTGAGCCCGGCGACGATCTGGCGGTTGAAGAAGGCGTACATGATCAGCGGCGGGATGGTGATGAGCAGGATGTCCATGAACAGCAGGTTCCACTGGGTCGTGTACTGGCTGCGGAAGTTGTAGAGGGTGAGCTGGACGGTGGCGTTCGAGTCGCCGGGCAGGAAGTACAGCGGGTTCTGGAAGTCGTTGAAGACGGCCACGGACTGGACGATGACGGCGGTCCACACCACCGACCGCAGCAGCGGGAAGACGACCCGGAAGAACAGCCGGATCGGCCCGGCGCCGTCGATGACCGCCGCCTCGTCGAGTTCGCGCGGGATGGTGGCGACGAACGCGCGGAACAGCAGGACGCAGAAGGACAGCCCGTAGGCGACCTCGATGAGGACGAGGCCGGGGAGGGTCCGGAACAGGCCGAGTCCCTGGAGGACCCAGATCGTGGGCACCACCGCGGGCGGGATGATGAGCCCGGCCAGGACGAGCGCGTTCAGCCAAGGCGTCAGGCGGCTGGGGCGCCGCTGCATGACGTACCCGACCATGGCGGCGAGCACGACCATGATCGACACGCTCGCGACGGTGAGGATCGTGGAGTTCACGAACGCGGCCATGAGCATGTAGTCGCGGGCCTGGACGACGGCGACGAGGTTCTCCCAGATGGCCCACTCCGTGGGCAGGGAGAACTCCCGCAGCGCCGACTCGGCGCGGGTCTTCGACGCGGTGAGCACGATGAACGCGAACGGGACGAGGAAGACGACCGCGGAGAGGACGATCGCGACGGTGCCGGAGACGACCCCGGCGGTGCGGCGGCGCCTCACTGCTCCACCTCCTTGCGGTTGAGCTTCCAGTACAGGGGGACCATGAGCGCGGCCACGAGCAGGAACAGCACCACGTTCCCGGCGCTGGAGAGCCCCCAGAACCCGGCCTGGTACTGCTTGAAGATCACCGAGGCGACGACGTCGGAGGTGAATCCGGGACCGCCCTGGGTCATGGCCCAGATGAGGTCGAAGGAGCGCAGGCCGCCGATGAGCGAGAGGACTATGACCGTGGCGGTCGCCGGGCGCAGCAGCGGGAGCGTGATGTGGCGGAGGTTCTGGAACGCGGTCGCGCCGTCGACCTTCGCGGCCTCGAAGTACTCCTGCGGGATCGCCACGACCCCGGCGATGTAGATGAGGGTGGCGAGGCCGACGCCCTTCCACACGTCGACGAGCGCGACCGAGATGAGCGCCAGGTCGGGGTCGGTGAGCCAGCCGGGCCCGGCGACGCCGACGGCGGCGAGGGCCTGGTTGATGAGGCCGTCGCCCGGGTCCATGAGGACGGTGAAGGTGATGCCGACGCCGACGGTGCTGACGAGGGTCGGGAAGAACATCACCGAGCGCAGGTACCCGCGGGCGATGATCTCGGAGGTGAGGAACACCGCGAGGAGCATCCCGAGCACTACTTTGAGCCCGGAGGTGAGCAGGCCGTATACGAAGGTGTTGACCAGGCCCTGGAACAGGTAGGGCTCGCTGAAGAACAGCGCGAAGTTCTCGAAGCCGATGAACTCGGTGCCGGACATGTTCCAGCGGGTGAAGGCGAAGTAGAACGAGGCGATCGTGGGGACGATGAACAGGACGCCGTACACGACGCCGGCGGGCAGGTAGAACCAGAGCGGGTAGTGGCCGCGGTGTCCGGCGCGGCGCGTGCGGCGGCGGGGCGGTGCGAGGGCGGTGGTCGTCATGAGGCGTCTCCTGTGGATCGCCGCGCCCGACCCGGTCGGGCGCGGCGGGAATCGGTGCGGCCTACCAGCCTTCGAGGCCGAGCTGCTGGGCCTGCTTCTTGACGTCCTCGTCGTAGAGGGCCGCGGCGTCGGCCGCCGAGCGGATGCCGGAGCCCACCTCCACGGTGATCTGCTCCAGGGCCGGGCCCTTGACCGGCGACAGGAACTCCAGGGCCGGGGCGGTGAGCCCGGCGTCGAAGTAGGCCTGGAGCTGCGTGACGGCCGGGGGCACGTCCTCGGGGACGGCGCAGCCGTCGATGAAGTACGGGCCGAGCACGGTGGCGCCCGCGGACTGGGCCTCGCAGCCCTCGACGGAGGCGACGAACGCGAGGAAGTCCTGGGCCGGGCCCTGGTCCTCAGTGGACTGCGGCAGGTACAGCGCGGCCGGCAGCCAGGTGGTCAGGCCCGCGTTCGCGGCGTCGGTCCCGGGGAGTGCGAAAAAGCCGATGCCCTCCAGCGCTTCGGGATCGGTGGCCTCGATCTCGGTGAGCGCGGTGGTGAGCATCGGGTAGTGCACGCCCTCGCCCGCGACGAGCGCCGCGAGGCCCTCGCTGTAGGTCAGGGACGCGAAGTCCTCGTTGAGGAACCCGGCCTCGCTGACCTCCTGGAGGTGCTCGAACCCGGCCGCGGCGGCGGGCGTGTCGGCGAAGTGGGCCTCGTTCGCGGTGTACTCGTCGGCCCAGTCCGGTTCGGCCGCGAGCACGTTGTAGTTGTCGGCGAGGATGAACAGCTGCGAGGTCCACGCGGACTCGGTGCCGTAGGTCTGGATCACCGGCGCGGCGCTCCCGGCGTCGAGGATCGCCTGGTTGTTGGCCATGAAGGCGTCCCAAGTGGTCGGCACCTCCAGGCCCAGCTCCTCGTAGGCGGCGAGGTTGTAGAGGACGCCGCCGCCGACGGCGTGGCCGACGGGGACGCCGTACAGCGCGTCGCCCGCGCTCACACCGTCCTTGAACGTGTCGGTGACGACGTCCATGTAGGACTCGCCGGCGAGGTCGACGAGGGTCTGGTCCGGTGCGAGCGCCTGGAGGAGCGAGCCGGAGTTGTAGAAGAACAGGTCGGTCATGTCGCCGGTCTGGAGGCGGGTCTTGACGATGTTGTCGCCCTCGGTGCCGCCGGGGCGGAGTTCGAGTTCGATCTCGACGTCGGGGTGCGCCTCGGTGTACGCGTCGGCGAGCGCCTGCATGAGCTGGCCGGTGGCCTCGGAGTTGTCGATGAGGATGTTCAGTGTGCCTTCGTCGTCGCCGCCGGTGGAGCACCCGGTGAGGGCGAGTCCGGCCGTCAGCGCCGCTGCGGCTCCCGCCGCGGAGCGGCGGAGGGGTTGGGTCGAGAACATGGTCGTGACCTCCATTGGTGACGCCCGATCGTCCCGATTGGAACGATTCATTTCATGAGGGATAAGCGGTTGCGGTGGATATCGGGGAATGGTCAGGTTCTGCCGACCGCGCGGAGGCGGGCGGCGCCCCCGCGGGGGCGGGGCGGGCGGGTGCTGGCGCGGACCACGAGTTCGGGCCGCACCACTTCGTGCCGGGGCTCGGACCTGCCGGCGATCCGTTCGAGCAGCAGCTCGGCGGCGAGGCGGCCCATGCGCTCGCCGTCCTGGTTCACGGTGGTGAGCGAGATGCCGGGGTGCGCGGCGATCTCGATGTCGTCGTATCCGGCGACCGAGACGTCGGCCGCGGTCAGCCCGGCGTCGGCCACGGCGTGCAGCACGCCGAGCGCGGGCTCGTCGTGGCAGGCGAACACCGCGGTCGGCCGGTCGGGCTCGGTGAGGAGCCGGAGCACGACCTCGCGGGCGTCGAGCACGCCGTGCGGGGTGGACAGGACGCGGACGCGGTCGGCGAGACCGGCCTCCTGCATCGCGGTCCGGTAGACCTCCAGGCGGATCGCCTGCGGCACGCCCGGTGCGGGCGCGGCCTTCAGCGGGACGCTGGTGAGGTGCGCGATGTCCTTGTGGCCCAGGTCGAGCAGGTGGCGCATGACCTGGCGCGCGCCGTCCTCGTCGTCGTTGACGACGGTGTCGTAGCCGCTCGCGCGGTCGTGGCGGCCGATCATGACGACCGGCACGGTCGCGGCGAGCGTTTCGAGCCACTCCGGGTCGACCATCGGGGAGACGGCGATGACGCCGTCGACCTGGCGGTCGACCAGGGCCTGGATGGCCCGGTAGCCCTCGCCGTGCTCGGGGTCGGCCGGGGCGATGACGAGCTGGTACGGCGTGCCCGCCATCGCGGCGGTGGCGCCCGCGAGGAGCTTGGGGAAGAACGGGTTGGTGAGTTCGGGGATCTCGAAGCCGACGGTGAACGTGGCCCCGCGCATCCCCCGGGCCGAGACGCTGGGGCGGTAGCCGAGCTTCTCGATCGCCTCGGTCACCCGGGCCTTCATGGCGGGGCTGACCCCGTACGCGTTGCGGATGACCTTGGAGACCGCCGCCCGGGAGACGCCCGCCTCGCGTGCGACGTCCTCGATGGTGACCGAGCCGGTCGGTGGTCTCGATGCCACTTGGAGCCTCCTTGGGGATTGGTGTAGATCAATCTACACATGACGTAGACCGATCTACAAGAGTGCGGCTCGAAGTTTCTCCCGGACGCGGAGGACCCGCCCGCGCACCGCGCGGACGGGTCCGTGTCTCTGATGTCTTGGGCCGCTTGGGCTCCGGGTCAGTCCCGGGCCCAGGCGCCGGGACCGCCGGCGAGGACGACCTCGCCGGACTCGATCGCGGCGGTCGCGGCGTCGGCGACGTGCGCGGCGAACTCCTCGACGGTGAGCAGGCCGCCGGCGGCCGCGCGGCGGTGCTCGATGACGCCGGGCTGGGCGCGTTCGAGCAAGGTGGCGGTGATGGTCCCCTCGATCATGTCGCCGGAGACGGTCACGAAGTCGACGCCGCGGGCGGCGAACTCGGGGAGCATGGCGCGCAGGGCGTCCTCCCCCGCGCGCTTGGACCGGGCGACGGGCGCGTAGACCTCCAGCTCGCCGGGGTCGCTGTCGGCGAAGTGGGCCTGGTGGCTGGTGACGTACACGATCCGGCCGCCGTCCGCCATGAGCGGCAGGGCCTTCGACGCGAGCGCCACCTGGGCGTCGCGGTTGAGGCGGAGGGCGTAGCCGGGGTCGACGTCGCGTTCGAGGCCGCCCGAGGCGTTGAGGACGAGGACCTGGAGCTTGTCGATCCCAGCGAACATGCGGTCGAGGTCGGCCTCGTCGGTGATGTCGGCCCGCACGGCGGCCGCGGTGCCGCCCGCGGCCTCGATGGCGGCGACCACGGCGTCGGCGCGCTTCGCCTTGTCGCGGTAGTTGACCAGCACGTGCGCGCCCTCGGCGGCGAGCAGCCGCGCGGTGGCGGCGCCGATCCCGCGCGACGCGCCGGTGATGAGCACGGTGGTGTCCGACAGCGGTCCCATGGCCTTGGCCTCTCGTGAAGGGGGCTCGATCGGGGGACAGCCTAGGAGACGCGCCGCCTCACGGGCAGTGCCCGTGAGGCGGGTGTGACGTCCTACCCGGCGACGCCCATCGCCTCGGCGGTCAGCTCGACCGAGCGGAGCCGGTCCTCGATCCGCTCGGCGTGGTGGGCGGTGATGAGCTCGTTCGCGCCGGTCGAGAGCGCGAACGACTCCAGGAACGCGCGCACCTCGTCGGGGTTCCCGACGGCGGTGTAGCGGGTCATGGCCGAGAGCTGCTCGCCGCCGGGCGAGGCCAGGAACTGGTCGATCTCGTCGTCGGAGTACTCGCCGTCGCCGGAGGGGCCGCGCTTGATGAACGCGCGGGCGCGGTTGCGGTAGGAGACGCGGCGCTGGGCGTCGGCCTCGTCGTGGAACTCGGCGGCGAACACGTTGACGCCCGCGATGACGTACGGCTCCGACAGCTGCTCGGAGGGCTGGAACTCCTCGCGGTAGACGGCGACGGCGTCGTGGAGCGCGTCGGGCGCGAAGTGCGAGGCGAACGCGTACGGCAGGCCGAGGCGGGCGGCGAGCTGCGCGCCGAAGAGGGAGGATCCGAGGAGGTACAGCGGGACCTCGGTGGGCGCGGTCGGCACGGCCTGGACGCCCTCGATGCGGGACTCGCCGCGGAGGTAGCCCTGGAGTTCGAGCACGTCCTGGGGGAACGTGTCGGAGGAGGTGGCGTCGCGCCGGATGGCCCGCATGGTCTGGCGGTCGGTTCCGGGCGCGCGGCCCAGACCGAGGTCGATGCGGCCGGGGAACAGGGTCTCCAGCGTGCCGAACTGCTCGGCGATCACCAGCGGGGAGTGGTTGGGCAGCATGATGCCGCCGGCGCCGAGGCGGATGGTGTCGGTGTGCTCGGCGACGTGACCGATGACCAGGCTCGTCGCACTGGAGGCGATCGTCGGCATGTTGTGGTGCTCGGCGTACCAGACCCGCGAGTACCCGCTCCGCTCGGCGGTGCGGGCGAGTTCGACGCTCGCCGCGAAGCTGTCGCGGGCCGACCGGCCCGGCGCGATCGGTGCGAGGTCGAGGATCGACAGGGCTACTGGCATGGACGGCCGCCTTTCGGGTGCGGATTGCGGGGCGCCTCTCGGGCAACGCCCGGAGGCGCCCCGGCAATCCCGGACCTCGGTCCGACCGCTCCATGACCCTCGTCACCACGAAGCGGTGCGAACGCCCCGGTTCGCTCGTGTCCGGGGCGCCCGGGTCTAGTCCTCGCAGGTGTGGTCCTTGCAGAGGCGGTCGGGGTCGACCGGGTCGTCGGCCCCGGCGGCCGAGACGGTCCTGGAGATGCCGACGGACGAGACGGAGCCGTCGAAGAAGATGTCGCCCGCCGAGGCGGGGGCGGCGAAGGTGAAGAGTGAGCTGCCGATGATGGCGGCGACCGCGGCGGAGCCGAGTGCGCGGCGCAGGTGGTTGGAGGCCATGTGCGTTCCGTTCTGAGGAGTTCGATTGGTTCGCAGTCGACTCTCGGGCACGGTCGCACGGAACCTGCACGGGTTCGGCACGGCCGCAGGTCAAGGCCGCTGTTCAGGGTCGCGGATCAGGAGTGCTCGGGGCCTTCGCGGCCCTTGTCGGAACCTTGTCGGGGCCCTGGCGGAGGCCCCGCCGGAGGTCAGTCCTCCTCGCCCAGGCGGGCGGCCTCCTCGTGGACGAGGTCCTGGTACCCGGGGTGGCGCTCGATCCACCCGGCGTAGAACGGGCAGACGGGGTGGACCTGCTCGCCCGCTTCGCGGGCGGCGTCGAGGGAGGCGCGGACGAGTGCGGTGCCGACGCCGGCGCCTTCGCGCTCGACCTCGGTGTGGAAGAAGGTGATCGCGCCGTCGTGGCGCTTGTACTGCGCGAAGCCGACCAGTTCGCCGTCGATACGGGCTTCCCAGCGGTGCTGCTCGGGTGCATCGGTGACTTCCACGGTCATGAGTGCTCCTTCAGGTCGCGGGCGTCTTGCGATCACCCTAGTGCGGTTTCCCGGAGGGGTTACCCAGAAGCGGCCGGTTGCCCCACACGCCCCCGCGTCGGCACCGGCCGTGCTCGGGGCGCGGAAGCGCTGCCGCGGGGTCGAGCCTCCTCGGTCGGGGTCGGCATAGGGTGGCCCACGTGAACGACTCCCCCGCATCCCCGCAAGACCACCAGCTCGTCTCGGAGATCAACCGGCGCACAAACGCCGGCCTGACGGTGACCGGCCGATCGCTGTTCGGGAAGCTCGGCGGCGCGATCTACGCCGAATGGCCTGACGGCCGCCCGGCCGTGGTCACCCGCTTCAGCGGCTCCCTCGCCGAGGCGAACCTGACGGTCGCGATCTTGGAGCACGTCCGGGGCCAGGGGCTTCCGGTCCCGCGGCACGACCTGGCGGTCGAGCTCGGCGACGGCGTGTGCTTCGTGCAGGAGCGCCTGCCGAGCGCACCGCCCGAACCTTTGAGCCCGGCCCGGATGGAGGCGATCGTGGCGGTCAACGACCGGTTCGCGAACGCCCTCGCAGCCCGACCCGAGGTCCCGAGGCCGCCCCTGTGCCGCGACCGCGGGGGCTCCCCCGATCCCCGGCACGCGACCCTGGGCGGGCACGGTCCGCGCGGCCGACGCGTGCTCGACCGGATCGTCGGCATCACCGAGGGCGCACCGGAGCCGAGCGGCACCGACCTCGTCCACATTGACCTGTCCGGTGCGAACGTCCTGTTCGACGCGCACGGCGCCGCGACCGCCGTGGTCGACTGGAACATGGGCGTCTTCCGCGGCGACCGCCATTTCGCCCTCGTGCAGACCCGCTTCGACCGGGAGTGGTTCGTCCGCTCCCCTGACGCCGATCCTGTCGAGACGGCGGCGGCACTCCGCCTGGACGACCTCCTCGCGGAGCGGCTCTCCCCGGACACCTTGCGGCGGTACTGGGCCCACTGGCTCCTCCACCACCTGGACCGCGCGATCCGATCCTCGCCGCCCGAGACCGTCGACTGGCACCTGGACCTGGCGGAGTCCCGGCTCCGGCCCTGAACAGTCGGAAAGGGCCGCGGCCTGCTCGTCACAGCAGGCCGCGGCCCGGGTCCCGCCCCCGAACCAAGTGCGGCGGGACCGCGCCGAGCCATCCACCCATGGCCCGGCGACTGCGCTGCCCGACTGCGCGTGGAAGGCGCGCGGTCGGTCACAGCGCGGGAAGGCGGGGAGCGGTCCTGGGGAGGTGCGCCCCGCCTGGTCTCATCCGGTCGGCCGCCAGCGCGCCGAGCCTTCTTCGCCCTTGCCGTGTGCGGCGATGAGTCCCCGGCAGCGCTTCAGGATCTCGGGGCACCATGGGTCGTCCTGCCAGGTGCGGGCCCACTCGGCGACGCCGTCGGAGTCGTCGGTGAAGCGGCAGCATTCGCGCGGGCCCGCGCTGTCGTCCACATCGACCAGGAACTCCGTGATGCGCGCGGCATCGGCCGGATGGGTGCCGAGGCAGTAGAGCGTGAACACGGCAGGGCCCAAACGGAAGTCGCCTATGTAGCCGTCGATCCCGGGCTTTCCGTCGGACCGGAGGTTGTACGGCCCCTCGCCGGCCGCCGCGACGCTAGCCATTGCACACCCGCACGCGGGAGACGTAGGCGCGATAGGCGCGCTCCTCGAAGTCCTCGCGCCACGCTTCCGGGTAAGCGCCCCACCCTGAGCCCCAACTCGCTTTCAGGTCACCGGAATTGAGGCCGGATACGACGAGGGCGATGACGCTCCGGTCGCCCGCCGGGTACACGCGCATCGCCTCCGGAGCGAAGGCGCTCGACGCGCACACATCGAACCGAGATCCATCCATGTCGAACGAACCGCGCCGCACTTCTGTGTCAGCCATGGGAAAGCTCCTCTCACTCCCACCAGTGGACACCAACATAAGCGCTGGTCAGCGGCGCAATCTAGTAGCAAATTGCCTGGTGGAGATACCGAGTGGAGATGTCGTGGTGAAATCCAAGTGGAAATCCCACCCGGTTTCGCGCTTGACACTCAAGCATCGCGCCCTGGAAAAATGTGCGCATGGGTGCAGGATTCTTGCAACGAGACCTCGGTGACGTGTTGACTCGCTGGCGCATTCGGGCCGGATACTCGAGCCGGGAAGCCGCCGCGATCGCTATCGGAACAACGAAGGACATCATCGGTTCCTACGAGTCGGGCAGGCTCGTGTACATGGAGCCCATGATCGTCGGGGACCTGCTCCGCGAATATGGCGCGCCAGAGTATGTGATCGCGGAGGCGAAGGCAAAGGCCAAGCAGATTCGACAGGGTTCGCCGAACACCTGGCGCGACAGCGGGCCGAGGTGGTTCGAGCGGTTGAGGCAGCTTGAACCGCTGGCGACCACGATCGACATCTTCGAAGACGCATATGTCACGGGGCTTCTTCAAACGCGCGCTTACGGCCAAGCGATCATGGAGGCAGAAGGTCTGTTGACGCTCAAGCAGATAGAGGAGTCACTCGACCTGCGAGCCAGCCGTCGCGAGAGCGTGCTCAAGCAGACGAACCCCGCCCGACTGCGGGTGATCCAGACGCAATACTCACTCGATGTCATGCGGGGAACAGACTTGTACGACGACCAGCTATTGCGGCTGAGGGAAGACAACGAGCGGCCCAACATCGAGGTCTATATCCTGCCGACACAAGGCTTCCACCCCTCGATGAGCGGGTCCTACCAAATTCTTGGATTCGAAGACGGCGATGCGCGGGACGTCGGCTACCACGAGGGGCCATTCGGCGCTCATTACGAGGCAGCCAACAAGGAGACAGACCGGGTGCGTGACGTATTCTCGGACACGCTCGCGAAAGCCGAGCGGCTGAGATGAGTGGAGTCCAGCAATGCTGACAGAAAACTGGAAGAAGTCCTCACGCAGCAACGGTCAGGGTGGCGCCTGCCTCGAGGCCAGGTGGAAGAAGTCCTCACGCAGCAACGGCCAGGGGGGCCAGTGCGTCGAGGCCCGCGCTCACGCAGGCATGGCCCAGGTCCGGGACACCAAGCTCGGGGAGTCCTCCCCGATCCTGGAGGCTTCGGCCGCCGACTGGGCCGCGTTCCTCGCTGAGGCGAAGCGCTAGAAGTGCTGCAACACGAACGGCCCCCGCGTCACCGGGGGCCGTTCGGCATTCCTCGGAGGCATTGCTCTCCTCAGCGGGAGAGGTGGTCTTCGACCATGCCGAGCGCGCGCGACGAATAGCGCGAGAGCACGTCGGAGAACCTGTCGCCGGTGTTGAAGTCGGGTTCGCGCAAGCGTTCGCTCAGGACGATCCCGTCGTCGGCGAGGCGTTGCAGGTAGATGTCCTCGTATTGGAAGCTGAAGAGGCCCTTCGCTCCCGGGTGGTCCTCGAAGAACTGGACACAGGCGGCGATCATGTCGTGGAAGATCGTGTGGCTCTCCTCGCTAGTGAGGAACTTGTTCATTCGGAAGGTCAGGCTGGTGATCCGGTCGGTCCCGAACAGGTCGGCCATGTCCGACTCCTCGTCCCGGCCCCACTCGGCAGCGGTCAGGACGACTTCCTTCCTGCCTGCTCGGGCGGGAGCGCCAGGTTCCTCGAAGCGCTCCTCGCAGCCGAGCAGCTCCGCGAGATAGTCGAGCATCGCAGGCGCGTCAAGCACCGGTGACACCTCGAAGTGATACTCGATCGCCATGTCAATCGGCCTCCGAATCCCAGGGAAAGAACTGTGTGACTGCACCGCGCTGGACGATCTTGATCTCCTCGAGGCCGCGGATCGGATCGCGTACCAGACGCTCCCGGATCTGGGCGGGACTCGCGCCGCAGTGCCGGGCCGCTGGGCCGCCGTGCAGGGTCTGGCGGATGAGCCGGCCTCGTGACGGTGCCACGGGAGGCAGGCGACTGCCGAGACGGGTGAGGAGGCCCCTTCCCGCCTGTCGCACCGGCGGCGACACCTCCATGAGCGGCCAGTAAACCGCGAAGCGCATCCACCTGTGCCCGTAGCGAGTCCAGAGCGTCGGCGAGCGTATTGGCGTGGCCTGCGAGCTCTTCCGCTCGGTCGCTCGCCGCTCTGGCTTCGGTGGCCTTCGTATCGACGCCAAGCCCGGCCAGCGCGCCGGCGAGAGCGTCGAGAATCTCCTTGGAGGCGGTGATGCCGCCGGTGAGTTCGCGAGCCTGTTCGGCATTACCGTCGACTGCACCGGCAGCCTCGTCGATACCGGTCACGAAGAGACTCCTCTGATACGGGGCTTACCAGTTGTGGCGACTATAGCGATCCGGATCGCGACCCTCATCGACCGAACACCGCATTCGTGAACACGACCTAGCGCTTGGTGAAGTAGTCGTCGTCGCGGCCCTCGCCGGGTGTGTGGAAGTGGAGCCGCACCTCGTCGTCGAGGACGACGACGAGGTAGCCCTGCCATACCTCGGGGATGTCCACGATGAGCCAGTTCCCGGTCGAGTTGATGGTGCACTCGCCGGTGTCGGCGGGGTCGTCCGCGGTCTTCTCTTCGAGCTCCGCGAGGTCGAAGCAGAGTTCCCACTCGCCGTCGGCCTCGCCGCCGGGGACCGTGAGGCCTTCGCCCGGCCCGAAGGCGTCGCCGGTGATCGTGAGGTCGGAGTCGCCGGTGAACTCGATGGTCTGGCCCGCGCCGTTCTGCCAGGTGCCGTTGAGGTCGTCGCGGTCTTGGCGCCCGCCGGGGTAGGCGTTGAACTGCGTGATCGCGGAGCAGCCGGTGAGCGCGAGCGCGGCGAGTGCGGCGGCTGCGGTCGTGCGGAGCGGCGGGGTGGGGAATCGCATCGGGACCTCTTCTCCGGGACCGGGGTCCGCGGGGGGCGGCACCCGGCGGGCCCGGTCTCGGAAGACGATCGTACCGGAAATCTGAACACGTTCAATTATGAGCTGCGGCTCAGGAGCGGCCTCGCGTCCAGAGGCTCCAGGCCCGCGCGTACGGGCCGTCGGCTGCGGCGAGATCCTCGTGGACGCCTTCCTCCACGATGCGGCCCTTCTCCATCACCACGATCCGGTCCGCCTTGGCGGCCTGGTCGAGGCGGTGGGCGACCAGCAGGCCCGCGCGGCCGTCGAGGGCCGCGACCGAGGCGTGGTCGAGCGCCGCGGAGTCGGCGCTGCCAGCCTCGGAGGTCGCCTCGTCGAGGACCGCCAGCGGCGGGTCGAGGAGCACGATGCGGGCCAGCGCGAGCGACTGCGCCTGGGCCGGGGTGAGCTCGGTGCCGCGGTCGCCGATGCCGGTGTCGAGGCCGTCGGGGAGGTTGAGCAGGGACTCGGCGCGGACGCGGCGCAGGGCCGCGAGCAGCTCGTCGTCGGTCGCGCCGGGCTTGACGAGGTCCAGGTTCTCGCGGAGGGTCCCGTCGAAGACGTGGACCTCCTGGGTGACGAGCGCGGCCGTGCCGGCCACGGTGCCCGAGCCGGGGTCGAGGACCCCGGCGACGATCGCGGCGAGCGTGGACTTCCCGGCGCCGGAGGAACCGACGAGGGCGACGGTCTCGGTGGGGCCGATGCGCAACGACACGTCGTCGAGGACCGGGTGGCCGGGGAGGTACTCGAAGCGGACGCCGGTGGCGTCGGCCGCGGCGTCGCCGGGCGCGGGGCGCTCGGCGGCGGTGTACTCGTTCGCGTGGATGACGCCCACGATGCGGCGCATGGAGGCGAGCGAGGACTGGAGCTCGTCGACGACGAACATGAGCTCGTTGATGGGCCCGAACAGGCGCAGGAAGAACAGCATCGCGGTGGTCGCGGCGCCGACGGTGCCGTGGCCTTCGCGCACGAGCCAGAAGCCGACGACGAGGATCGAGCTCATGCCGAGGAACTCGGCGAGGTTGATGCGGGCGAAGAACCCGTTGATGATCGTGCGGGCGCGCACCGCCCAGATGCTGACGGCCCAGGAGGCGAGGAGGATCCGCTTGCCGTGCGGGCCCGAGAGGCCGAAGGCGTGGACGGTCTCGATGCCGCGCAGCGAGGCGAGCAGGTGGTGGGCGCGGGTCGCCATGGCGGCGCGCTCGGCCTCGTAGATCTGCGGGGCGTTGCGGCGGTGCCAGCGCAGCGTCCACGCGTAGATGGGGATGACGAGCACGAGCGCGCTGATCGCGAACCGCCAGTCGAGGACCGCGATGCCGACCACGGTGGTGGCGATGGTGAAGGCCGAGCCGGTGACGGCCGGGACCACGTAGGGGGCGGACTCGGCGATGACGGCGACGTCGTCGCCCGCGCGAGAGACGAGGTCGCCCGCGCCGGCGCGTTCGAGGGCGGCGCGCGGGAGGGCGAGGCCGCGGGCGACCATGCGCTCGCGGGTGGAGGCGAGGACGCGCTCCACGAGGCGGGTGGCGCCGACCTGGCCGAGGCCGTCGAAGAGCGCGGCGAACAGGGCGCCGGCGGCGATGATCCCGGCGAGGAGCCAGATGCGGTCGGCGTCGTGGGTCGCGGTGCCTTCGGCGACGGCGTCGACCAGGGCGCCGAGGGCCCACGGGGTGGCGAGCCCGGCGGCGGAGCCGAGGGTCAGGAGGATTACGACGCCGACCACCTTGCCGGTGCCGCCCTTGAGGGCGAGGCGGATCTCGGAGCGGACCTGCGCGGCGGTGGCGAGGGGGAGGGTCTCGCGGGTGTCGTCACTCATTGGGCTTCACCTGGGTCTCGGCGCGGGCAAGGTCGGCATCGGGGGTCGCGGCGGCGGCCGGTTCGGGGACGGGGTCTCCGGCGGGGGCCGGTGCGGCGCTTGCGGAACCGGTCGGCTCGGCGCTTCCGATGCCTGCCGGCGCGGCATCGGCGTTTCCAGCGTCTGCCGGTGCGGCGCCGGGGATCTCGACGACGCGGTCGCACACGGCGAGGAGCGCGGGGGCGTCGGTGATGAGGAGGGTCGAGCGGGAGCCGCGCGCGGCCCGGAGCCGTTCGGCGATGCGGGACTCGGTGACCGAGTCGACGGCGGTGGTCGGGTCTTGGAGGACCAGGAGCGGGGGCTGCTGGGCGAGGGCCCGGGCGAGGGCGATGCGCTGGCGCTGGCCGCCGGAGAGGCGCAGGCCGTCCTCGCCGACCTGGGTGTCGAGGCCGTCGGGGGCGGCATCGACGATCTCGGCGCAGTCGGCGGCTTCCAGGGCCCGGTCGATCGCGGTGCGGTCGGCGGTGAGGAGGCCGATGTTGTCGAGGATGGTGCCGTCGAAGAGGGCGGCGTGGTGGGGCACGACGAGCACGGTGCGGCGGAGGGCGTCGAGGTCGTACTCGGCGAAGGGCCGGTCCTGCCAGGCGACGGTCCCGGCGTCGGGTGCGGCGCCCGCGGACAGGAGCGCGGCGAGGTCGGCCGCGGCGGCGGGGGCGGCGCGGAGGCCGACGCACTCGCCGGGGGCGATCTGGAGGTCGAGGCCGTCGAGGTTCGCGGTGCGCACGCCGGTGAGGCTGAGCTTGCCGTCGCCGGTCTCGGGCACGGCGTCGCCGTGGGCCGCTTCGTGATGCGGGAGCTGGAGGATGGAGAGGACGCGCTCGGCGGAGGCGAGGGCGCCGGCCCAGATCGCGCCGGCGTTCTTCGCGAGGGTGCCGAGGGGGCCCATGATGAACTGGGTGAGGCCCACGACGGTGATGAGCTGGCCGATGGTGAGGTCGCCGTTGAGGGCGCGGAGCCCGGCGACGAGGGCGAGCCCGGCGACGAACAGGCCGGAGGCGAGGTTCATCGAGCCGGTGTAGACGCCTTGGGCGCCGGCGGCGTGGAGGCTCCCGTCGAGGGCGTCGCGGCTGGCCTTGCGATACCGGTCGGCGGCCGCGGACTGCGCGCCGAGGCCGGAGAGGACCCGGTACCCGGCGAGGAGGTCGGCGGCCTTCCCGGAGGCCTCGCCCGCGAGCGCGGACTGGTCGTGGCTGCGGCGGCGCAGCGGCCCGCCCGCGCGGTCCATGATGAAGAGCAGGAGCGGGACGCCGAGGAGCACGATCAGGCCGAGCTCCCAGGACAGGACCATGAGGATGGTGCCGCACAGCAGCACCGCGGCGAGCTCCCCCGCGGGCCAGGGCACGATCGAGACGGCGCGGGCCAGGTTGGTGACGTCCGACGAGGCGATCGACAGCGACACCCCGGGCAGCCCCGCCCGGCCCTTGACGCCCTTGGGGTCGAGCAGCCGGTCCGCGACCAGCGTCCGCAGCCGGTGCTGCACGGCCTCGATCCCGAGGAGCCCGAACCGGGACCCGAAGCGGTAGCTGTAGCTGAGCAGCGCGAAGTCGGCGCCGAGCAGCGCCACGCAGAGCGCGAGCCGCACGGGGTCGCCCGTGGCGACGGCCTGGTCGATCGCGAAGCCCATGATGACCGGGACGAGCGACTCCCCGACCTGGTGCATGACGAGCAGCATCGACGCCGGCCAGATCTGCCGCGGCGCGGCGGCCATCACCCGCAGCGTCAGCCGGCGAGGCGTGGTCTTGGCGTCGATACGGATGGGCCGCACCGGAATCGGATCAGCGGGGGCCTGGAGCAGGACGGGCAGCCTCATGAGTTCCTGTCTGGGTTCGGGAGTCCCCCGAATATTAGGCATACCTAACCTCCGGCGCAACATGAGGCCGCCCACGCCACGATCCGGTCAGGCCCGCCGTCCGGCGGTCGCGGCCGCCGGTCGCGGTGCGATGCGGCCGCCCCGGCCTCCACTGGGGGCTTCAGTCGCCGTCGTCGACCGGCCGCCTGGCGCGCGGGGGCCGCCGCCGCACGGTGCGCTGCGCGTAGTACCAGCGGTACCAGGGGGCGGTGCCGCCCTGGCGGATCCACTGCCGGGCGCTCGGCCTCGTGAGCGCCAGGGCGATGATCGCGGACGGCGCCGCGAACTCGGCCGTCAGGAACGGCGCCCAGAGCTCGTCGGTGCCCAGGAATCCGAGGCCGAGGCCGACGATGCCTGCGGCGAGCGCGGTCTGGAGCACGATCATGCCGACCTGCGCCCAGCGCCGGCCTTCACCGACGCCCCAGGCGAACACCCCGATGAAGACGCCGAACACGAGCAGTCCGAGGGCTACGGCCGCCGTCAAGGCGAGGTGGTCGAAGAACGACCCCATCTCGAGGAAGCCGACCAGGTCAAGGAGGCGGAGCGTGCGTAACCCGAACCAGTCGAGGCCGATGAGCGTCTCGCCGACCGCGACGAGGAGGATCGCCTGGCAGGCGGCGAGTCCTCGCGCGAGGCCGATGCTCTCGGGCGGCCGGTAGCTCGGCTTGGTCATGGCGCTGCTCCCGTCTGCGGGGGACCTTCCAGCATGCGCCATGCCCGCCACTAGCGGTTGAAGAGCATCTCGAAGAGGCCGAGGCGCCAGGCGGCGTCGCGGGCGACGAGGAAGCCGACGATGCCGACGATCCAGCCGGTGGTGGAGGCCGCGTTCCTGGTCATCCAGTCGTTCATGCGGACCAGGAGGGGCTCGACGGCGTTGCGGGCGACGAGGCGGGCCGTCAGGAGGACGAGCGCGGGCAGGACCATGACGAGGCAGTACCCGGCCATGGTCGCGGTGGTGGCGGCGGGGCCGATGCCGGAGGTGGTGACGATGCCGATGGCGGCGAGGTACGGGAGCATCGTGGCGACTTCGAGGGTCGCGGCGCCGAGCGCGAGGCCGACGAGCGGGAGGGCGCTGGTGCGGGTCGCGGTGGTGCCGGGCGCGTCGGCCTCGATGCCGAGGGCGCGCTCGCGCCAGCGGCCCATGCGGCCGCCGCCTTCTTTGGACTTCTTGGAGTCGAAGCGGAAGCTGAGGATCAGCAGGCCGATGCCGACGGCGAGCTGGACCCAGGTCGCGGGCCGGGTGTCCATGAGCGCGCCGAGGTCGTCGATGAACGTGGTGGCGCCGAGGACGACGACCATGCCGACCGCGAAGTAGAAGACCACGATCGTGCCGAGGTAGACGAGCATGCGGCCGGCCTTGACGCGGCCGGGCGCGAGGAGCAGCCAGATCGGGATGAGCAGGGTCCCGAAGCTCGTCGAGTCGATGAGGGCGAGGGCGGCCAGTGAGGCGGCCATGGCGAGGTCCATGTGCCGAGCGTAGGGAGCCGGGAGGGGTCCGGGCGTCGGCCGCGGGATCGATCTTCGGCGCGGGGACTGCGCCTTTGGTGGCAGACCGAAGGTGGGGACTGGTCATGGATAGCGCTTTCCGATAGGGTCCTCGGCATGGGCGACGATGCCGATGGAGGGAACCCCATGAACCGAGACCCCGCACCCCTGATCGTCAACGACAACGGGGCCTGGTGCTGGTTCCAGGACGAGCGCGCGCTCGTGGACCCCGCGACGCAGACCCTCGTCGTCGGCTCGATCGCCGCGCCCGAGGGCCCCGGCGGGGAGGCCCGGGCCGGGAACGTCGAGCTGTCCGTGGTCGACCTGCGGGCCGGCACCAGCGAGACCGTGGTCCTCCACGAGCGCCTCGAATCCGACGACCACGACGTGCCCGCGCTGTGGCGCCGCGCCGACGGCCGCTGGCTCGCCGTCTACACCAGGCACAAGACCGACGACCTGACCCGCTGGCGCGTCAGCGAACCGGGCGACCCGACCCGCTGGGGCCCCGAGAAGGCCTTCGACTGGTCGGTGCTCACCGGCGGCGCGGGCGTCACCTACTCGAACCTGCGGTCGATCGGCGGGCGCCTCTACTGCTTCGCCCGCGCGGTGAACGACGACCAGTGCGCCCTCGTCTCCGACGACGACGGCGACACCTGGGCCTACGCGGGCAAGCTGTTCACCCGCCCGAAGGTCGGGTACGTCAACGGCTACACCCGCTACGACGGCGACGGCGACCGCGTCGACCTGATCACCACCGACCACCACCCGCGCGACTACGACAACTCGATCTACCACGGCTACATCGAGAAGGGCGTGCTCCACCGCAGCGACGGCACCGTCGTCGACGCCGACGCGCTCAGCGGCGAGGCGCCGTCCCAAGTGGAGCTCACGACGATCCTCCAGGCCGGGTCGCGGTGGGACGGCGTGCGCATCTCGCACTGCTGGACCACCGACGTCCGCCAGGGGACCGACGCCTCCGTCGCCGCGGTCCTGACCGCGCGCGCCGGCGAGGAGGAGCACCTGGAGCGCCGCAAGGCCCACCCGGACCTGCGGTTCTTCTACGCGCGCATGGCACCCGGCGGCGAATGGACCGTGCACGAGCTCGCGAAGGCCGGGCCCGGACTCATGCCGCACGAGGAGGACTACACGGGCCTCGCCTCGATCGACCCGTACGACATCGACTCGGTGTACGTCTCGACGTCGGTCGACCCCCGCGACGGATCGGTCCTCGCGCACCACGAGATCTTCCACGCCCGCACCGGCGACGGCGGCGCCACGTGGACGTGGACCCCGGTCACCGAAAACTCTGATGTGGACAATCTGCGCCCGATCGCCGCCCCGGGCGACCCCTCTCGCGTCCCGCTCCTGTGGTTCCGCGGCGAGATGACCGCCTCGCAGCACTACCGCTGCGAGGTCGTCCTGCGCGACCTCCCCCGGGAGGACTGACCGCGGGGCCCGGCCGACCGGCCGGGCCCCGCGTCGCACCGACTCCCGAGGCTCCGGAAAGAGCGCCGGAGCCTCGGGCCGATCCTTTACGGGACCCGGATGTCGGGCCAGGGGTAGGCCGTGACGTCCGAGCCGATGTAGAAGCTCGGGTGCGGCGGCTGGTTGTAGGCGGTGTTCTGCCAGGCGATGGCGACCCGGTACTGGATGTCGTGCATCAGGGTCGCGATCCGCAGGCTCGTGGCGCTCGGCGTGGCGTAGATCCGCAGCGCGGAGCTGTCACTGGTCCGCCAGATCACCTCCTCGCGCCAGTCGCCGAACAGGTCGGCCGAGAGGTTCGGCGTGGCCTTGGTGCCGTTGTTCGACGCCACGCCCGAGCCGGTCAGGAGCGTCCCCGAGGGGTAGTTCGTGATCGCGGTCCCGTCGAGCAGCTCGCGCTCGCCGTCACCGTCCCACCAGGCCAGGAAGTTCGACGAGGCGGGCTTGGACCCGAGGTTCGCGCCCGACGCCGAGAGCAGGCCGCTCACGTTCGAGGACCAGTACTCGGCCCCCGGGTTCGAGGCGAGGACGTTCGCCGCCACGCCGCGGCCGTTGTCGCCGCTGGCGGCGGTCTGGAACAGGATCGACCCGTTGGAGCCGTTCAGGTGCGAGGACGGCTGCGAGGCCGACTCGTGGACCATGAAGACCTCCTGGCCCGCGCGGCTCGGCACGAAGTCCGAGACGTGCAGCGCGTCGCCGTGGCCGAACCCGGTGTTCCACAGCGCCTGCCCGTTCGCGCCGACCGCCATGGCGCCGTAGACGACGTCCTGGTTCCCGTCGCCGTTCAGGTCGGCGATCGAGAGGCTGTGCGCGCCCTGGCCGGCGTACTGGCTGCCCGCCGAGTTCGAGTCGAACGTCCAGCGGGTCGACAGGTCGGTGCCGTTCCAGTCAACGGCCCAGATCACCGAGCGCGTGTAGTAGCCGCGCGCGAAGATCATCGACGGCGTCGATCCGTCCAGATAGGCCGTTCCGGCGAGGAAGCGGTCCACCCGGTTGCCGTAGCTGTCGCCCCAGTTCGAGACGGTGCCGCGCGGCGGGTTGTAGTCCACGGTGTCCATCGCGGCGCCGGTCTGGCCGTTGAAGATCGTCAGGTACTCCGGTCCGGAGAGGACGTAGCCCGAGGAGTTGCGGTGGTCCGCGGTCGAGGAGCCGATGACCTGCCCCGTGCCCGAGACCGTCGCGTCGGCGGTCTTCATCGCGATCTCGGCCCGGCCGTCCGAGTTGTAGTCGTACACCTGGAACTGCGTGTAGTGCGCGCCCGAGCGGATGTTCCGGCCCAGGTCGATGCGCCACAGCCGGGTGCCGTTCAGCTCGTAGGCGTCGATGATCGTGTTGCCGGTGTACCCGGACTGCGAGTTGTCCTTCGCGTTCGAGGGGTACCACTTCACGACGTACTCGTACTGCCCGTCGCCGTCGAGGTCGCCCACGCTCATGTCGTTGGCCTCGTAGGTGAACGCCTCGCCCGAGGGCGTGGTGCCCCCGGCCGGGCGCTGGATCGGGATGTCGAGGTAGCCGCTGGAGTTGAACGTCGCCTCCACGCCGACCTGCGCGCCCACGGTGCCGTTGACGACCGCCGCGACCGTGTACGTGCCGGAGGAGCCGGTGTCGAGGTAGTTGGTGGCGCCGGTGATCGGGGAGCTGTTGAGCAGCGTCCCGTTGCGGTAGACGTTGAACGCCACGTTCGAGGGGTCGGTGCCCAGCAGCCGCCAGGACACCAGCCGGCCCGAGCCCGAGGGCACGACGGTGACGCCGCGCGTCAGCTCCTCGACCTCGTAGCGGCCGTTCTGCTGCGGCGGCGCGCCGTCGGTGACCTCGACGTAGTCGATGTTCGCCAGGCCCGCCGCGGAGGAGGCCGACAGCCGGATCGTGTTGCTCCCGGCGTTCAGCGGCACCGAGACGGTCTTGGTCGACCACGAGGTCCACCCGCCGGTCGCGGGGAACGCGCTGGCGGCGGCCACGGTGGCGCCGTTGACGACGATGTCGGCCGAGCGGGTGTCGGTGGCGCCGTGGGCGTACCGGATCGCCAGGCTCGCCGTCCCGGCGGCCGCGGCGTTCACCGTGAACTGGTTGTAGGCGCCGGCGGCGTTGCTGGAGTTGCAGAACCCGCTGCCGGAGTAGCCGGTGTGGTTGGAGTCGATCGTGCCGTTGCACACGGCCGGGCTGCTCTCCGCCTCGTAGCGGACGGTGGCGGCGTTGGCGGGGTTCCAGACCGCCGAGACGGCCACGGCCGCGAGTGCGGCCGCCGTCAGGACCGACAGGCTGCGCAGCCGCCGGTTTCGGAATGTACGCATGAGTGCTCCGCGTGTCGAGATGTGAGGGTGGAGTCCGCCGGGTCGCGGCGGAGCGGCGCACCATGGGCATGCCGGGTCGACACGGTGCGCTTGCATTCACACATTGAAGTGAATCGATTCAATGTCTTGGAGAATTATAGTAGGAATCCGCTTTCAAAGGCAATCGATCGAAGCTCATAAATTTCTTGGGCGGTGCCCGGCGGTGCCGCGGCGGCTCGTTCAACCCCGGTTTACACCCCGGCCCCTACCGTCCCTGCCATGAGACGAGTTGCAACGATCATCGCCGCGGGGCTGCTGGCCGCCGGGTGCACGTCCGTCGAGGAGGGCCCCGGCCCGCACGCGGCGCAGGAGGCCTGCGACCCGGAGCTGCTGAGCGCCCTCGGGAAGTGGGCCGACGCGGGATTCAGCGGCGCGGTCGCGATCACCGGCGGCGGCGCCGACTGCCGGGCCGCGTTCGGCACCGCCGACGGCACCGCGCCCAACACCGACGACACGGTCTTCGCCATCGGCTCGGTGAGCAAGGGCTTCACCGCCGCCGCAATCCTCGACCTCGCCCAGGACGGCGCGCTCGCCCTGGACGACCCGGCAGGAGCGCTCCTGCCGGGCCTGACCGGCCCCGCCGCCGACGCCACGGTCGAGCAGCTCCTGGTCCACACCAGCGGCCTCGAAGGCGACCACGGCGACGGCGACCACCGCCCGCTCGACCGCGACCGGGCCGTCGCGGACCTGAGCGCCCTCGGCTCGGCCTTCGAACCCGGCACCGACTTCCTGTACTCCAACGCCGGATACACCCTCCTCGCGCTCATCGTCGACGAGGCCACCGGCTCCTACCGCGACTACATGGCCGAGGAGATCCTCACCCTCGGCGGCGGCTTCTGGGACGGCGAGCCCGCCGCCCCCGGACCCCGCGCGATGGGCGAGGTCGACGGCGCGCCCGCCGTCGAGAACGGTCAGTTCGCCGGACCGCACTGGGCCCTGGAGGGCAACGGCGACCTCGCCATGACCGCCGGGCAGCTCGCCGACTGGACCAAGGCGCTCTTCGAAGGCGAGGTCATCGACCCCGCCGCCGTCGAGGCCCTGGAGGCGACCCGCTTCGACTACGGCGACGGCACCGCCGAGATCCCCGGATGGGTCTCGGTCGGCGCCGAGGTCTTCGGCGTCCCGCTCGTCACCGCCTCCGGAGGCGGCGGCGACACCGGCCACAACGCCGTCGCCACCTGGCTCCCCGACCAGGGCGTGAGCATCGCCGTCACCTCCAACAGCGAGCGGATCAACGCCGGGCAGCTCGCCGAGCTCGTCGTCCCCGCCGTCGCGGCCGGCGAACCGCTGCCGGAACCCGAACCGCGCATCGAGGCCGACCCCGCCGAACTCCAGGCCCTCGCCGGTGAGTACGCGCTCGCGACCGGCGGGTCCTACACCGTGACCGCCGCCGAGGACGGCCTCGAAGTCGCGGCCGAGGGGGCCGACGCCGTCGCCGCCATGTTCGCCTCGCCCGACTTCGCCCCGGAGGACGTCGCCGCCCACGAAGCGGCCGTCCTCGCCCTCCTCGACGGCGAGACCGAGATCGGACGCGAGGAACTTGCAGCGATCGAAGCCGAGATCGGCGCGGTCGAGGCCGTCGAACTGGCCGGCACGGCCGGCGAGGACGAGCTGCGGACCTACCTCGAACTCGCCACCGCTGCCGGGACGGTGCTCGCCTGGTACGCCCTCGACGAGCACGGCGGCGTCGGCGCCCTCGCCGTCGACACCGGCCCGCCGACGTTTACCCTGGTGCCGACCGCCGCCGGCGAGTACCGCCGCGACCTGTTCAACGTCGAGGACGGCGTCGAGGTCGTCTTCACCGACGACGCGATGACCGTCACCGGACCGGCCGGGACCGCCGAGGCCGGCCGGAGCTGAGAGGAGTCGGCGTGCGCATCCTGCTGGTCGAGGACGACCGCGACCTGGGCCCGGTCATCGCGCTGGGCCTGCGGAACGAGGCCTACGCCGTGGACCTCGCGGCCACGGTAGCCGAAGCGGAAGAGCTGTTGTGCGCCAACGACTTCGACGTGGCCTGCCTCGACCTCGGGCTGCCCGACGGGGACGGTCTCGAACTGCTGCGGCGGCTCGGGACCGACCCCCACCTGCGCCGGCCCCGGCGCCTGCTCGTCCTCACCGCCCGCGACGCGGTCGACGACCGGGTCGCCGGGCTCGACGCGGGCGCCGACGACTACCTGGTCAAGCCCTTCAGCTTCGCCGAGCTGGCCGCCCGCCTGCGGGCCCTGACCCGCCGCGCCGACGTGCGCGACGCGGTCCTGGAGGTCGGCGACCTGCGGCTCGACGCCGCCGCCCACCGGGCCTGGCGCGGCGGCGCACCGCTCGAACTGACCGCGAGGGAGTTCTCGATGCTCAGGTACTTCATGCACCATCCCGGCGAGACCTTGTCCACAGAGGACCTGCTGGAGCACGTGTGGGACGCGCAGGCGGACCCGTTCACCGCCTCCGTGCGCGTCATCCTCAGCCGCCTGCGCCGCAAGCTCGGCGAACCCGGTCCGATCACGACGGTCACCGGGGTCGGCTACCGGCTGGAGGCGGCGTGACGGCGCTGCGCTCGCTCCGGGTCCGCCTGGCGCTCACCGGGTCCCTCGCGATCTACCTGCCGGTGGTCCTGGCGTTCGGGGTCACTGCGATCACCCGCGAGTCCTACGGCGAGATCGGCGCCGACGGCGTCGAGCGCACCGTCTCGCGCACCGGCGTCGAGCCGTCGGGCTGGGCGGTGCTGACCGTGGTCCTGCTGCTGCCGGTGACGGCGGCGCTCGCGTGGTGGTGGTCGGGCCGGGCGGTGCGCCCGTTCGAACGCGTCCGCGCGGCCGCCGAGCGCATCGAGGGCACCGACCTCGGCCTGCGCGTGGGGAACGCGGAGGGCACCACCGAGGCGGTGGCGCTCGCGGCCGCGTTCGACTCGATGCTGGACCGCCTGGAGCGGTCGGCGGCAGTACAGCGGCAGCTGGTCGAGGAGGCCAGCCACGAGCTGCGCACGCCTCTCGCGGTCCTCATCACCGGCGCGGACGTGGTGCTCGCCCACCCCGAGCCGAGCCTGGAGCTGTACCGCGAAGGGCTGGAGCGCAGCCGCGGCGCCGCGCACCGGCTGCGGGACGTCGTCGACGAGCTGCTGGTGGACGCACGCGGGCGGGCCCGCGTGATCGACCGCAGGCCGGTGGACCTGGCGGCCCTCGCGCGGGAGGTCGCGGCCGAGTTCGCGCCCGCGCCCGTGGCGGTGACGGGCGCGGCGAGTGCCGAAGCGGCCGTAGACGGTCCGAGCGTGCGGCGCGCGATCGGGAACCTCGTCGGGAACGCCGTCAAGCACGCTCCCGAAGGGACCGCCGTCGGGATCGAGGTGGTCTTGGAGGCGACCGCGGTGGTGCTCACCGTGTCCGACGAGGGCCCCGGGATCGCCGAGGCCGACCGCGAGCGCGTGTTCGAGCGGTTCTGGCGCGGCGACCGGGCCCCGGGCACCGGGCTCGGGCTGCCGATCGCGCGCCAGATCGCGCAGGCGCACGGCGGAGGCGTGGACCTGGTCGAGGGCGGGCCCGGGTGCCGGTTCCGGTTGACCCTGCCCAGGGGCGCCGCCCCGGGCGCCGGTCGGGGGGCGGCCGCCCCTTGAGCGGATTCGTCGATCGCCGAGGGGCCGCGGGCCCCTAGGGGACGGTGTGGCCGCCGGCGATGAAGAGGCGGTACCACTCCTCGCGGGTCAGCGGGACCTCCGAGCCCGCGGCGGCGTCGGCGACGCGGCCGGGGTTGGTCGTGCCGAGCACGACCTGCATGTTCGCGGGGTGGCGGGTGATCCAGGCGACGGCGATGCCGGTCGGGGTGACCCCGTACTTCGCGGCCAGCTCGTCGATGAGGTCGTTGAGCTCGGCGTACTCCTCGCGGTCGCCGAGGAAGATCCCGTCGAAGAAGCCCTTCTGGAACGGCGACCACGCCTGGAGGGTCATGCGGTTGATCCGCGAGTACTCCAGGAGGCCGTTGTCGCGGTCGACCGACTGGTCGAGGCCGGCCATGTTCGCCGCGACGCCCTGGGCGATGAGCGGCGAGTGGGTGATCGAGAGCTGGACCTGGTTGTACGCCAAGGGCTGGCGCACCGCGGTCTTGAGCAGCTCGACCTGGAGCGGGGTGTGGTTGGAGACGCCGAAGGTGCGGACCTTCCCGTCGGCCTCGAGCTCGTCGAAGGCCTCGGCGACCTCCTCGGGCTCCATGAGCGTGTCGGGGCGGTGCAGCAGGAGCACGTCGAGGTAGTCGGTGCGCAGGGCCTGGAGCGACTCGTCGACCGAGCGGAGGATGTGCTCCTTCGAGAAGTCGAAGAACGGGTGGCGGATGCCGACCTTGGACTGGATGACGATCTGCTCGCGCTCGTCGTCGCCGAGGCGGAGCGCGTCGCCGAAGCGGGCCTCGCACAGGTGGCGCTCGGCGCCGTAGATGTCGGCGTGGTCGAACGCGTTGATCCCGGCGTCGCGGGCGGCGCGGTAGAGGCCGCGGATCGCGTCGTCGTCGAGCGAGCCGATCCGCATGAGGCCGAGGACCACGTTGGTGGGGTCGGGCGAGTGGTCGGGGATCGGGATCGTCTTCATGCCGCCATCCTGCCACACCCTGCACTTGAACGATAAATGACGTGGATTCGCGTCGGCCGGGGCCGGCGGGCCCCGGCCGACGCGCTCGCGTGCGTCGCGCCCGCGGCCGTCACGGCCCTCCGTTGGCCTGGCGGTCCTTCTCCATCTGGCTGATGGTGTTCTCGCCGGCCGCGGTGGAGTTCGCGGTGTACTTGATGGTCTTCATCTTGTCGATCGGGTTCTTCCAGCTGTTCTTCAGCGGGTCGAGCGACTTCGCCAGCGGGCCGTTGGAGAGGCCGCGCAGGTTCGAGGCCCCGTCCATGACCTTCCCGCCGCCGCGCATGAGCCCGGTGGAGGTGCCCTTGAGGAGCTGGTCGGTGGCGCCGTCGAGCGACTTCTTCAGGCCGGTCGACTGGGTGCCGAACTTGCGGAGCGAGGCCACCCAGCGGCCGAGCTTCGACATGAGCTGGCCGAGCTTGCCGACCAGGTTCGCGAAGACGGACACGGCCTTGGACACGACCCGGGCGATCGCGGCGGCCGCGGTGGCGCCGAAGGTGAACCCGGCGGTGGCGAGGGCGCTGAGGATCCACAGGATCGCTTCGGCGATGAAGTTGGAGATGATCTCCAGGAACATCGTGCGGAAGATCGCCACCAGCACGCCCGCGCCGGTGATGAGGTTCGCCGTCCACTTCGCACCGTCGGCGGCGCCGGCGATGACCCCGCCGAAGGCCGCCGCGCTCTGGCGGTACGCGTCGGCGTCCTGGCCGTCCCAGTCGGCGATGCTCCCCAGCTCGGCGGCCCAGGCCTCCGAGGCGTCGTGGAGCGCCATCGAGATGTTGTTCCACGTCAGCGCGAGGCCCTCGATGGCGTTCGGGTTGCCCGCGAGCCAGTCGAGGGGCTCGCGCAGGAACGAGACGTGCTCGAACAGCCACGAGATGCCGGCCTGCACGAGGTGCTTGAAGGGGTTGGAGATGAACGAGAGCGCGTCCAGGCCCAGGGAGAAGGTCGAGGCGGCGATGTCGCCGACGTCGACCTGCCCCTGGGTGATGGCGTTCCCGTAGGCCTGGCCGGCCTTGTAGACGCCGTAGAAGATCTTGGCGCTCTGGGGGAAGACGGTCGGGGTCTCCCCGACGATGAGGGGGTTCGCGGCGTTCACCGGCCGAGCTCCTTGAGCAGTGCGTTGAAGACGGCGGCGACTTCTTCGTCCACGGTCTGGTAGTGCTGGGCGGTGGCCTGGAGCGCCATGGTGAAGCCGGTGCCCAGGTCGTCGATCGAGTCGAGGGTCTCGGTGCCGTCGTCGAGGAACAGGTCCAGGGCGGGCGGGATCATCTGCGCGAAGACGATGCCGTAGGCGTTCTCGTCGCCGAGGCGCACGGTCTTGGCCGCGTCGGCGGCCTGCACGACCGTCGGCATGGGGCCGTTGATGAGCCGCGACGCGTGGTCGCGCAGCATCTGGGGGTCCACGTTGACCATCTACGGCTCCGTCCGGGGCGAGGCGAAGCCGGTGATGACGCTCATGGCCTCGGAGTCCTCGCCGAGGAGGCCCGACATGATCTCGGTGGTCTTGCGGCCGGACTCCTGGAGGGCCAGCTGGTAGACCTCCAGGACCAGGTCGGCGAGGCCGGTGCCGGAGAGGCCGCGCGCCTGGGGCGAGAAGCGCAGGCCGGTGAGGGTGCCTCCGGCGTTGACGGTGACGGTGACGATCTCGTCCTCGTCGGCGGCGGTGACGGCGGATTCGGCGAGGAGCGCTTCGGCGCGGCCGGCGCGCTCCTGGATGACCGCGACGCGGGACTCGAGGTCCTGCATGATCTCTTCTGGCGTGCGCAAATCGTCCTCCTTCTGCGGTGGTGCCGTTGGTGCGGATGTCAAGCTAGCCAACGAGAGTGAACCGGAGATTGCGCTGTCCTGAACGGGGCCGCTCAGTCAGGGACCGTCATGGCCGCAAGCAGCTCCGGGCCCGTCCAGTCGCGCCGCCCGCCCGACTCCGCCTCGTGGACGAGCGCGGTCAGCCGCTCGTTCACCGGCGCCGCCGTGCCGTGCTCGGCCGCCAGCGCCGCGATCTCGCCGTTCAGGTAGTCCACTTCGGTGGGACGGCCCGACTCGAGGTCGTCCCAGGTCGAGGAGCGCGCGTGCGGGTCGACCGCGAGCATCCGGGCCGCCACCCGCGCGAACACGGCGTCGGGCAGGCCCAGGACGAACGGCAGCAGCCCCGGCGGGGCGCCCGCCGCCTTCGCGGGCGCGATCCCCGCGGCCCGGAACGCGGCCAGCGCCTCCCGCTGCGCGAGCGCGAGCACGCGCCGGAACGCCCGCTGCGACAGCTCGGTGCGCAGCGGCAGGCCCGAGAGCGCGTTGACCGCGTTGTTCAGGTTGAGGATCAGCTTCCCGGCCTGCACGCCGAGCAGGTCCTCGTGGAGCGCGAGCGGCAGGCCCGCGCGGTCGAACGCGGCCAGGTGGGCGTCGAGCGCGGGGTGGGCCTGGACCTCGACGCCGCCGGCGGTGCCGCGGTGGAACCGGCCCTCGCCCTGGTGGACGACGTTGCACGCGACCATGCCGGGCACGGCCTCGGCCGCCCCCAGGCCCTCGCGCAGCGTCTGGGCGTTGCGCAGGCCGTTCTGGAGGCTCACGACCGGCGTGCCGGGGCGCAGGCGCGGGGCGAGGCGGGCCGCGGCCTCGGCGGTGGCGGCGGACTTGACGGTCACCAGCACGAGGTCGGCCCCGGCCGCGGCGGCCGGGTCGGTCTCGTAGCGCGGGGCCTCGACGCGCTCGCGGGCGCCGTCGAGGTCGGTGAGGGTGAGCCCGTGCGCGCGGACCTCCGCCGCGATGCGCTCGCGCCCGACGAACACGACGTCGGCCCCGGCCGCGGCGAGCCGCCCGCCGACATAGCAGCCGATGCTCCCGGCTCCGTAGACGCAGATCATCCCCGGATGCTATCGCCGTGCGGCGCATCGTGGAAAGCGCGCCGAACGGGGTATCCGGGGCCCGTTCGCGCCGATTCGTCGCACGTTCGACATCCGTCGTTCAAGATGGGGTCATGGGATGACACCCGGTGGAAGGTGGAATCGGCGAGTGCCATACTCCAGGCATCCCTCGCATATCCACGGTGCTGAGTTAGGAGCAACCCCGAATGCCCGTCAACCGCAGAACCCTCCTCGGCGCGTCGGCCGCCGGGGCCGCGGCCGCCGTCGCCGCCGCCTCGCCCGCCGCGGCGAAGCAGTCCGCCAAGCGCTACTCGTTCACCGTCATGGGCACCACCGACCTCCACGGGAACGTCTTCAACTGGGACTACTTCAAGGACGCCGCCTACAGCGACGCCGCCGGGAACACCCGCGGCCTCGCCCGCGTCGCCACCCTCGTCGAGCAGGTCCGCGAGGAGGTCGGCAGGAAGAACACGATCCTCATCGACGCCGGCGACACCATCCAGGGCACGCCCCTCGCGTACTACTACGCGCGCGTCGACCCCATCGCCGAGGACGGCGGCCCCGTCCACCCCATGGCCCAGGCCATGAACGCGATCGACTACGACGCCGCCGCGCTCGGCAACCACGAGTTCAACTACGGCCTCGACACCCTCCGCAAGTTCGAGTCCCAGCTCGACTTCCCCCTCCTGGGCGCCAACGTCATCGACACCGAGACCGGCCGCCCCGCCTTCCCGCCGTACCACATCGCGCGCCTGCGCACCCCCCGCGGCAAGGACGTCAAGGTCGCGATCCTCGGCCTGTGCACGCCCGGCGTCTCCATCTGGGACAAGGCGATCGTCGACGGCGTCCTGGACTTCCCCAGCCTGGAGACCGAGGCCGCCCACTGGGTGAAGCACCTGCGCGAGGACAAGCGCGTCGACGTCGTCGTCATCTCCGCCCACTCCGGCACCTCCGGGACCTCCGCCTACGACACCTCCACGGGCCTGGGCATCGAGAACGCCTCCAAGATCGTCGCCGAGACCGTCCCCGGCATCGACGCGATCCTGGTGGGCCACGCCCACGTCGAGATCCCCGAGACCCGCGTGACCGGCCCCGACGGCGGCGAGGTCGTCCTCTCCGAGCCGCTCTGCTACGGCCAGCGCCTCACCCGCTTCGACTTCGACCTGGTCTGGGAGCGCGGGCAGTGGCAGGTCGAGTCCGTGGCCGCCTCGGTCCTCAACTCGAACACCGTCGCCGAGCACGAGCGGATCACCGAGATCCTCACCGACGAGCACGACGAGGTCGTCGCCTACGTCAACCAGGTCGTCGGCCAGGCCGCCATCGACCTCGACACCGCCGAGGCCCGGTACAAGGACGAGCCGATCATCGACCTCATCACCAAGGTCCAGGAGGACGTGGTCGCGGCCGCGCTCGCCGGGACCGAGCACGCCGGCCTGCCGGTGGTCTCGCAGGCGTCGCCGTTCTCGCGGACCTCGCTGATCCCCCAGGGCGACGTCAAGATCAAGGACCTCTCCAGCCTGTACATCTACGACAACACGCTGGTCGCGAAGCTCCTGACCGGCGCGCAGGTCCGGGCGTACCTGGAGTACTCGGCGCAGTACTTCGTGCAGACCGCCGCGGGCGCGGCCGTCGACCCCGAGGCGATCACCAACGAGGGCGGACGGCCCGACTACAACTACGACTACGTCTCGGGCTTCACGTACGAGATCGACATCGCCAAGCCCGCCGGCTCGCGCATCGCGAACCTCAAGCACGCGGGCGCCGACGTCGACGACGCGCAGGAGTTCGTGTTCGCCGTCAACAACTACCGCGCCAACGGCGGCGGGAACTTCCCGCACGTCGCCGCCGCGCCCGAGCTGTGGAGCGAGTCGATCGAGATCCGCACCCGCATCATCGAGTGGGTGACGGCCAAGGGCGCGCTCGACCCCGCCGAGTTCGCGTCCGTCGACTGGGTCCTCACCCGCGACGGCGTGCCGGTGTTCTAGCAGGTCCGCACGGCGCCGCGGCTCCGGCCGCGGCGCCGTTCACGTTCCCCCGCCGCACGTGGCAGTATTGCCTCCACCAGGCGAACTGACCGCCCGGCTAGCAACGAGAACCCAATATGCCAGGAGCGCACATGGACTTCCGGGAAGAGGCCGCCGCCATCGAAGGCGACCTGATCGCGCTGCGCCGCGAACTCCACCAGATCCCCGAGATCGGACTCGACCTGCCCAAGACGCAGGCGGCCGTCCTCGCAGCGCTGGAGGGCCTGCCGCTGGAGATCACCCTCGGGCAGAGCTCGACCGCCGTCACCGCGGTCCTGCGCGGCGGCAAGCCGGGCCCGGCCGTGCTGCTGCGCGGCGACATGGACGCCCTCCCCGTCACCGAGGAGAACGACGCCGACTACGTGTCCACGCACGTCGGCACCATGCACGCCTGCGGCCACGACCTCCACACCGCCGGACTCGTCGGCGCCGCGAAGCTGCTCTCGGCCCACCAGGCCGAGCTCGCGGGCGACGTCGTGTTCATGTTCCAGCCCGGCGAGGAGGGCTGGGACGGCGCCGGCCACATGATCGCCGAAGGCGTCCTCGAAGCGGCCGGCCGCAAGGTCGACGCCGCCTACGGGCTGCACGTCATCTCCGACACCGTGCCCCGCGGCGTGTTCACCACCAAGCCGGGCCCGATGATGGCCGCGTCCTCCGGCCTGTTCGTGAACGTCGTCGGCAAGGGCGGCCACGGCTCGCGCCCGAACACGACCCTCGACCCGATCCCGGTCGCCGCCGAGATCATCACCGCGCTCCAGAACCTCGTCACCCGCCGCTTCAACGTGTGGGACCCGATCGTCATCACCGTCGGGACCTTCAACGCCGGCACCCGGCACAACATCATCCCCGACAACGCCAAGTTCGAGGCCACCGTACGGACCTTCTCCGAGGAGGCGCTCGCGCAGGTCGAGAAGGAGTCGGTGAAGCTCGCCGAGGACATCGCGACCGCCCACGGCCTCACCGCCGACGTGCGGTTCGAGCGCGAGTACCCCGCCACCGTCAACGACGCGAACGAGGCCGCGTTCATCGCCGAGACCGTCAAGGACGTGTTCGGCGAAGACCGCTACACCGAGATGCCCGACCCGGTCATGGGCTCGGAGGACTTCTCGCGGGTCCTCCAGGCGGTCCCCGGCAGCTACATGTTCTACGGCGCCACCGTGAAGGCGGACCCGAAGGACGCCGCCTCCAACCACTCCCCGCGCGCCGCGTTCGACGACTCGATCCTCGCCGACGGCGCCGCGCTCCTCGCGGAGCTCGCCGTCCGCCGCATGAACCGCGGCTAGCCGCACGACGGCGGGGGCGGGCCCGCGGGCCCGCCCCCGCCGCGCTACACGGCGTACGCGACGACCTGCGCGACGATCTCCTCAGGAGTGTGCGCGACGTCGACCCTGATGCCGTCCTCGCCCTCCACCAGCGGCTCCAGCGCGGCCAGCTGCGAGTCGAGCAGGGCCGGGGGCATGAAGTGGCCCTTGCGGTGGCCCAGGCGCTCGGCGATCAGATCGCGGCTCCCGTCCAGGTGCACGAACCGCACGCGCGCGCTCGCCTCGCGCAGCACGTCGCGGTAGTGGTGGCGCAGCGCCGAGCAGGTGACCACGGTCGAGCGGCCCGCGTCGGCCTGCTCGCCGATCCAGTCGCGGAGCGCGGCGAGCCACGGCTCGCGGTCGGCGTCGGTCAGCGCCTCGCCCGCGCGCATCTTCGCGACGTTCGCCGCCGAATGGAACTCGTCGCCCTCGGCGAACACCCAGCCGAGCCGCCGCGCGAGCAGCTCGGCCACGGTGCTCTTGCCCGAGCCCGAGACACCCATGACCACCAGGCAGGTCGCCGCCATGTCACTCCTCGTCGTCGCATGCGCTGCCGAAAGGCAGCCGTTCCCGACGAAACCTAACACCGTTCACATGTTTGCCGGACACGAGTCCGAGGCAACTGTTAGGAGCCCTGACAGCGCCTTCCATCCGGAAGGGGCGCAACCTGTTCGCTCTCCGAACACCCGCGGCCACACGCGCAACGCGCCATCTCACGCCGCGCACGGGGCCACACCACTGACGGCCGCGGCGTGTTTGGGCGACGACACGGCGTTTCGCCTGGTCTGAACAGTGAAGTACACGCAGTAACCGATTAGCATGAGCCCCAACACCACCACGGCTCACAAGGCCGCGACTCCACCGCAGATCGGACTAGCCATGCCCGAGTTCGCACCAGTGCGATTGCCGCACTACGACGGCAGGGACTCAGGTCCCCGCTCGCTCCTCGACGACGTCGCCGCCTGGGTCGAATCCGAACCCATGTCCGCACTCCTGCGTCACTACGGCGGCTCCCTCCCGGGAACCGGGACCGCCACCGACCTCGCGTACCTCGAAGCGTTCTCCGCCGTCCACTGGGACTTCCGGGCCGGCCGCGAACGCCACGAGACCGCCCCGCAGCACTTCGACCCCGAGCAGGAGCGCGCCGTCACCGAGGCCGCGCTCGCCCTCGGGCTCGGCGCGGAGGTGAAGCCGCGGCTGGAGCACTACACGCACGTCCTCGTCCTCGGCGGACTCGTCGCCTCCTGCCTGTTCCGCACCCGCTTCGCCGCCGAGCTCCTGGCCGACGGCACCGGGGCCGACAACGTCACCGGCGTGGGCGGCTTCCGCCCGCTCGGCCCCGCCGACCTCGAAGCGGCCGCCCTCAGCGGCCTCCACTGCGGCGCCTTCGAGATCGACGCGATCGAGTCGAGCCTCAAGCGCGCCTTCGGCCTCGACGGCGAACCCCACCTCGCCGCCGGCGGCGACCCCCACCGCGAACCGGGCCGCTCCTGGAAGGTCGCGACCTACGAGGCCGGGCCGCTGACCGTGCGCGCCGTGGCCGCCCCGTCCTCGGTCCCCGACCGGCGCCGCGCCGACACCGTCGACACCTGCCGGTTCTGGGCCGACGAGATCGCCGACCTCGCCCCTGGCGACACCGTCCTGGTGGTGACCTCGGCGCCGTACACCGCGTTCCAGCACTGCGACGCCATCGCCCACATGGGGCTCCCGTACGGCGTCACCATCGACACCGTCGGCGTCGACCCCGCCTCGCTCCCCGAGCCGCACTTCCGCAAGCGGCACACCGCGAGCGGCTACCTCCAGGAGATCCGCTCGGCGATCCGCTCCATGCGCCGCCTCCACTACGCGGCCGCGACCGCCGAGGCGGAGCTCGCCATCGAGGCCGCGCGGGCATTAAGGGACGAGGACCGGTGATTTCACCGATGCACAACCGCTCGGACCAGTAGATATTTACGTCCATCACTTGATGTGCTTCGTCGAGGAGGACGTAACATGCAGTCAACCAGGAAGCGGGGGCCGCTGGCCGCCGTGCTCACCGCGGTGCTGACCGCCGCGGTCGGCATCGCCGTCGCCGTCGCCCCCAGTGCGGCAGTGGCGCAGGACAACCCGTACGAGCGCGGCCCGAACCCCACGAACTCGAGCATCGAGGCGCTCCGCGGCTCGTACTCGACGTCGAGCACGAGCGTCTCCTCGCTCGTGAGCGGCTTCGGCGGCGGCACGATCTACTACCCGACCAGCACCGCCGACGGCACCTTCGGCGCCGTCGTGATCGTCCCGGGCTTCACCGGCACGCAGTCCACGATCTCGTGGCTCGGGCCGCGGCTCGCCTCGCAGGGCTTCGTGGTCTTCACCATCGACACGAACTCGATCTACGACCAGCCCGGCAGCCGCGCCGACCAGCTCCAGGCCGCCCTCGACTACCTCGTCGAGGACAGCAGCGTGCGCACCCGCATCGACGGGGACCGCCTCGCCGTCATGGGCCACTCGATGGGCGGCGGCGGGTCGCTCGAAGCCACCCGCGAGAACCCGGACATCAAGGCGAGCATCCCGATGACGCCCTGGCACACCACCAAGACCTGGTCGTCGGTGAGCACCCCGACCCTGATCTTCGGCGCCGAGGCCGACACGGTGGCCCCGGTCGGCTCGCACAGCGAGCCGTTCTACAACACGGTCCCCAGCTCGGCCGAGAAGATGTACATCGAACTGAACGGCGCCAGCCACTTCGCGCCCAACAGCTCGAACACCACCATCGCCAAGTACTCGATCTCCTGGCTCAAGCGCTGGGTCGACGACGACACCCGCTTCACCCAGTTCCTCTGCCCGGTCCCGACCGGATCGGCGATCGAGGAGTCCCGCGGCACCTGCCCGCTGGGTTAACGGAGCACACGCCACCACCGACCGCCCCGGCCTGGGAACAGGCCGGGGCGGTTCACCGTCCGTGCGGGCGACTGCGGGACCTGGTCAGTCGCGTGATGCCACCGCCACCGCCACCGCCACCGCCACCGCCACCGCCACCGCCACCGCCACCGCCACCGCCACCGCCACCGCCACCGCCACCGCCACCGCCACCGCCACCGCCACCGCCACCGCCACCGCCACCGCCACCGCCACGACGATGATGCCGACCGCGCCGGACCACCGCACCTGAAAGTTCCGACCGATCCACATCAGTTCACCCCTTCCAAACCGACTGGTCGGTTTTGTACGATGGACGGATGGGACGGCGCGCACCGGAGCACCCCGCCCGGGCGGCGTCGCCCGCGCGGCGAACCGGTCCGAGCCCGGCCGCCCCAGAACCCGCCGCGCCCCCGGGAGCCCGGACCGGCAGGACCGGTGCTCACCAGGCCGAACCGACCTCCCCGCCCCGCCTCCGTACCGCGCAGCCCCGCCCGCCGACCCCCGAACCGAACCGCGGCGCACAGTCCCACCCACCAGCCCCCGAAACGAACCACGCCGCACCGGTCAACCCGCCCGCTCCCCCGGTCCTCGACGCACCCGACCCACTCTCCGCGACCCTCCGCCGCCTCGACGACGGCAGCCTCGCCCTCGTCGTCACCGCCGCCGACGCCCACCTCCTCCACGAGGCCACCCGCGCCGACACCACCGTCACCCTCCGGGTCGCCACCGGCAGCGCCGAGCACGCCGCCCGGGCCGCCCTCGCACGCGGCCGCCGGGCCCTCGCGGAGGGCCCTCTCGGCGACGCCTACGCCTCCTTCACCCTCGCCGCCGTCCTCGCCGCGCCCACCGCCCCCGACCTCGCCCTCACCGCCCACACCGCTGCCGCCGACACCGCCTGGGCCGCAGGCGACCGCGCCGCCTGCACCGCCGCCCTCGAAAGCGCCCTGGCCGCGATGTCCGCCTCCGCCGACCCCGGCACGCGGTCGAACACCACACCGTCGAATGCCACACCGTCAAACACCACACTGTCGAACGCCGCACTGTCGAACACCGCACTGTCAGACCTCCCTGGCACCATGAAAGCGGGGGCGACACCGAAGCCGAACAACCATCACCTTCACCTGCGCCGCAACCCGTCAGACCCCTCGGGCACGATTGCACCGGGCGGCCACCCGGACGCCCAGCTCGCCGACTACCTCCGCGGCCTCACGGCGCTCCTCCACGAGACCCCCGGGCCCGCGATCGCCGCGCTCCGGCGCGTCGCGGCCGCCGCCGACGACAGCCCCGACGCCCTCCACCGCGCCTCCGCCGCCGCGCTCCTCCTCGGGGACGCCGACGCCGCGTGCAGGATCGGCCTGCGCGCCTTGGCGATCGCGCGCGACCGCGACCGGCCCGACCTCACCGCCCGTGCCCTCGAATACCTCGCCTACGCCGAGATGCGCGCCGGCCGCCACGCCCGGGCCCGCACCCACGCCCGCGAAGGCCTCGACGCCGCGCTCCGCACCGGCCGCGCCAACACCGCCGCCCACCACCGCGCGGTCCTCGCCCTCTCCGCCTCCGTCGAGGGCGACACCGCCGAGGTCGAAGCCCACGCCACCGCCGCCCTCGCCGCCGCGCGGCGCTGCGGCCTCAACCAGACCGCCGCCCTCGCCGAATGGGCACTCGCCCGCTCTGATCTCGCCCGCGGCGCGCCCGATGCGGCCGCCGCGCGGCTCGCGGGCCTCGTCCGCCAGGGCCACTTCGCGGTCCGGCACCTGCTGCTCCCCTGCTTCGCCGAGGCCGCCGCGCTCTCCGGCCGCAAGCAGGAGGCCCGCACCGTCCTCGCCGAGTTGCAGGCTTGGGCCGCTTCAGGACTCGACGACGCGGCCCGCGCCCAGCTCGCGCGCGTCGAGGCCCTCACCGCCCCGGCCGGCACCCCGCCCGAGACGATCGACGCCCACTTCCTGCACGCGATCCGCCTGCATCCCAGCGGCACCGGCGACTTCGAACGCGCCCGCACCCAGCTCCACTACGGCAAGTGGCTCCGCCGCCGGCGCCGCCCGCTGCTCGCCCGCGCCGTCCTGCGCGACGCCCTCCACGGCTTCGAGCGCTGCGGCGCGGCCACCTGGGCCGAGCAGGCCCGCCAGGAGCTGCGCGCCACCGGCGGGCGGGGCCGCGCCGAGCCCGGCGCGCTCGCCGGGCTCACCCCGCACCAGCTGCGGATCGCCCGCCTCGTCGCCACCGGCGCCACCAACCGCGAGGTGGCCCGATCGCTCTCGCTCAGCGTCCGCACCGTCGACCACCACCTGCGCAACATCTTCGCAGCCCTCGGCGTGCGCTCCCGGGTCGAACTCGCACGCCTCGTCGCCGACACCCCCTGAGGCCGCCCTGAAGTGAGCGCCTTCGGCGCGACATGGTTCGAGCCCCCGGAGAACCAGGGGCTCCTACATCGACTTCGATATATCTATCAAACAAAGAATCGGCCGACCCCGCGCGCCAGCAGGCGGGGTCGGCCGAGGGGGTCGGTCCTCAGATGAGGAACCGGGTGTAGGCCGGCAGGGTGAGGAACGTCGGGTAGTCCTCGCCCAGCGCGCACTCGGTGAAGACCGACAGGGCGTCGTCGAAGCGGTCGCCCTCGAAGCGCTGGAGCGACGCGAACTCGTCCTTGAGCAGCTGCTCGACCCACGCGCGGGTCACGGTGCGGCCCTCGTCGGTCTTGGCGCCGGCGTTGATCCACTGCCAGATCTGCGAGCGCGAGATCTCGGCGGTGGCGGCGTCCTCCATGAGGTTGTTGATCGCCGCGGCGCCCACGCCGCGCAGCCAGGACTCGATGTACCGCACGCCCACTTCGAGGTTCTTGCGGATACCGCCCTCGGTGATGTCCCCGGGCGTCGCGGCGACGTCGAGGAGCGCGGCGGCGTTCGGCACCACGTCCTCGCGCTGCCGGTCCAGCTGGTTCGGCAGGCCGCCGAGGGCCTCGTCGAACACGGCCGTCGCGACGGGCACGAGGTCGGGGTGGGCCACCCAGGAGCCGTCGAAGCCGTCGTCGGCCTCGCGGGTCTTGTCGGCCCGGACCTTCTCCAGGGCGACCGCGTTGGCCTCGGGGTCGCGGCGGCTGGGGATGAACGCGGCCATGCCGCCGATCGCGGAGGCGCTTCGCCGGTGGCAGGTCCGCACCAGCAGCTCGGTGTAGGCGCGCATGAACGGCGCGGTCATCGTCACCTGGTCGCGGTCGGGCAGCACGAAGCGCGGGCCCCGCTCGCGGAAGTTCTTGATGACCGAGAAGATGTAGTCCCAGCGCCCGGCGTTGAGGCCGGAGGAGTGGCGGCGCAGCTCGTAGAGGATCTCCTCCATCTCGAACGCGGCGGTGATGGTCTCGATGAGGACGGTGGCCCTGATCGTGCCGCGCGGGATGCCGAGGAGGTCCTGGGCGGTGTCGAACACGTCGTTCCACAGGCGCGCCTCAAGGTGGGACTCGAGCTTCGGCAGGTAGAAGTACGGGCCGCGGCCGAGTTCGAGCAGCCGGTGCGCGTTGTGGAAGAAGTACAGCCCGAAGTCCACCAGGGACCCGGCGACGGGCAGGCCGTCGACGCGCACGTGCAGCTCGGCGAGGTGCCAGCCGCGGGGGCGCACGATGATCGTCGGCAGGTCGGTCAGGCTCTCGCCGGCGAGCCGGTACTCCTTGCCCTGGTCGCTGGTGAAGTCGATGCGCCGCTCGATGGCGTCGCGCAGGTTGAGCTGCGCGTCGACGACGTTGTGCCAGTTGGGGGTGGAGGAGTCCTCCAGGTCGGCCATCCAGCACTTCGCGCCCGAGTTGAGGGCGTTGATCGTCATCTTGCGGTCGCAGGGCCCGGTGATCTCGACGCGGCGGTCCTCCAGCCCGGGGGCAAGGGTGGCGACGCTCCAGGAGAAGTCGTCGCGCACGTCGGCGGTCTCCGGGAGGAAGCCGGGGTCGACCCCGTTGGCGATCCGGATGCGGCGCTGCTGCCGGGTCTGGAGGATCTCCTGGCGGCGGGGCGCGAACTTCCGGTGCAGGGCGGCGACGAACGACAGCGCCTCGGGCGTGAGGACCTCGTCCTCGCGCTCGACGCGGGGCCCGTTGACCGTTATCCCCGCGTCGGTGCGGGTCTCTGAAGCGATGACCACTGGTTTCTCCTAATATGGCTGGGCGGGGCCGGAGCCCCGCCCGGACGGACTGGTCGCTGGGCAGCTGGACCTATTGTGCGCGAAGCGCTAGTGGAACTGGCCCTGCTCGGTGGAGCCGGCGAGCGCGAGCGTCTCGGCCGTCGGGTTGAGCGCGGACGTGACGAGGTCGAAGTAGCCGGTGCCGACTTCGCGCTGGTGCCTGGTGGCGGTGTACCCGCGGTCCTCGGAGGCGAACTCGCGCTCCTGGAGGTCCACGTAGGCCGTCATGCCCTCGCGGGCGTACCCGTGGGCGAGGTCGAACATCGAGTGGTTGAGCGCGTGGAACCCGGCGAGGGTGATGAACTGGAACGTGAAGCCCATGGAGCCGAGCTCCCGCTGGAACTTCGCGATCGTGTCGTCGTCGAGGTGGCGCTTCCAGTTGAACGACGGCGAGCAGTTGTAGGCGAGCATCTGGTCCGGGTGCTCGGCCTTGATCGCCTCGGCGAACGTGCGGGCCGCCTCCAGGTCGGGCGTGCCGGTCTCCATCCACAGGAGGTCGGCGTACGGCGCGTAGGCGCGGCCGCGGGCGATGCATGCCTCGATGCCGTTGGTGACGCGGTAGTACCCCTCGGGAGTGCGGTCGCCCGTGAGGAACTCGCGGTCGCGTTCGTCCACGTCGGACGTGAGGAGGGTCGCGGCCTCGGCGTCGGTGCGGGCGACGACCACGCTGGGCACGCCCTCGACGTCGGCGGCGAGCCGCGCGGCGTTCAGGGTCCGGATGTGCTGCCCGGTCGGGATGAGGACCTTGCCGCCGAGGTGGCCGCACTTCTTCTCGGAGGCGAGCTGGTCCTCCCAGTGGACGCCGGCGGCGCCCGCGGCGATCATGCCCTTCATGAGTTCGAAGGCGTTGAGCGGCCCGCCGAAGCCGGCCTCGGCGTCGGCGACGATCGGCACCAGCCAGTCGTCGACGGACTGGACGCCTTCGGCGGCCTCGATCTGGTCGGCGCGCATGAGCGCGTTGTTGATGCGGCGCACCACCTGCGGGACGGAGTTGGCCGGGTACAGCGACTGGTCGGGGTAGGTCTGGCCGGCGAGGTTCGCGTCGGCGGCGACCTGCCAGCCGGAGAGGTAGATCGCGTGGAGGCCGGCCTTGACCTGTTCGACGGCCTGGCCGCCGGTCATCGCGCCGAGCGCGTGGGTGTACCCGCCGGTGGCGGCGTCCTCGGTGAGCCGGGTCCAGAGGCGCTCGGCGCCGCGGCGGGCGAGGGTGTGCTCTTCGGTGACGCGGCCGCGCAGGCGCACGACGTCGGCGGCGCTGTAGTCGCGGACGGTGTCGGCCCAGCGCGGGTCGGAGGCCCACTCGATGGAGAGGCGCTCGGCGGCGAGCTGGGCGTCGAGCGCCTGAGGGTCGCGGTGCGTGTCGGACATCGTCGGCTCCGAGTGTCGGGACCGCCGCAGCGGTCGTTACTTGCAGGTAGCTGAAATCTTTCACGTCTTCTCACGCCTGCGGAGCGGTTCCGGGTGGAAAGAATCGCGTTTCTTCGCGATACTGAGGAAATGACGAACCTGCCGCAGCGCCCCTCCGACGCCCCGCACCGCCCCTGGGGGGCGGCCGAGGCCGCCGAGCTGTCCGCCGACGACGTCTCGGTGGACCTCATCAGCCTCGGCAAGCAGATCCGGCACCTGCGCAAACAGCGCGAGATGAGCCTGGAGGACCTGGGCGCGGCGGTCGGCTCGGCGCCCTCCCAGCTGTCGCTCATCGAGAACGGCAAGAAGGAGCCGAAGCTGTCGATGCTCCGGGCCCTCGCGAAGGCGTTCGGCGTTTCTTCGGACGAGCTCCTCGGCGCCGAGCCCCCGAACCGGCGGGTCGCGCTGGAGATCGAACTGGAAAGAGCGCAGCGAAGCGGTCAGTACCGGTCGCTCGGGCTGCCCTCGGTGAAGCCCTCGACGCGCATCCCGACCGAGGCCCTCGAAGCGCTCGTCGGCCTCCACCGGGAGGTGGACCGCCAGGTCAACCTCCACACGGCGACGCCCGAGGAGGCCCGCCGGGCGAACACCGAGCTGCGGCGGCGGATGCGCGACAAGGACAACTACTTCGCCGACATCGAGGCCGAGGCGCGCACGCTCCTGGGGAAGGTCGACTACTCGGGCGGGCCGCTCTCCCAGCACCAGATCGCCGACCTCGCCGCGCACCTGCGGTTCACGCTGCACCACGTCGACGACCTCCCCCACTCGACCCGCTCGGTCACCGACCTCAAGCACCGCCGGATCTACCTGACGCAGGTCGGCACCGGCTCGCACGACCCGCGCACGGTGCTGCTCCAGGCCCTCGCGAGCTACGTGCTGGAGCACGAGGTGCCGCGCACGTACCTGGAGTTCCTGGGCCAGCGGGTGTCCACGAACTACCTCGCGGCGGCGCTGCTCATCCCGGAGTCGAGCGCGGTGGCGTTCCTGCGCAGCGCCATGTCGGACAAGGAGGTCGCGGTCGAGGACCTGCGGGACAACTTCGCGGTCTCGTACGAGGCGGCCGCGCACCGGTTCACGAACCTCGCCACGCACCACCTGGGGATCAGGACGCACTTCCAGAAGGTGCACAAGTCGGGGATCATCTTCAAGGCGTACGAGAACGACGACGTCGCGTTCCCGGCCGACCCGACGGGCGCGATCGAAGGGCAGTCGATCTGCCGGTACTGGACGAGCCGCCAGGTGTTCGACGTGCCCGACAAGTTCAACGCGTTCAACCAGTACACCGACACCGCGACCGGCACCTACTGGTGCACCGCGCGGACCGAGCGGAGCGCCGACGGCCTGTTCTCGCTCTCGATCGGCGTCCCGTACGAGTCGGCGAAGTGGTTCCGCGGCAAGGAGACCCGGGCCCGCTCGGTCTCGCGCTGCCCCGACCCCGACTGCTGCCGGAACCCGCCGCGCCAGCTCTCGAAGGCCTGGGCCGGCCAGGTGTGGCCGACCGCCCGCGCCGCCAGCTCCCAGCTGGCCGCGATGCCCTTGGGCTCCTTCCCCGGCGTCGACGAGACCGAGGTCTACCAGTTCCTGGAGCGCCACTCCAAGGGCTGAGCCCGCCCGGCGGTCCGCCGGGCGGGCGCGCGTCAGCGTTCGGGGATCCAGTTGCCGTGCAGGCCGAGGGGCACGCGCGCGGGGAGGTGGACGCGGGCGAGCGGTTCGCCGGTGAAGTCCTGGGCGGCGAGGATGACGAGGTCGGCGGCGCCGCGGTCGGGGTCGTGGACGAAGAGCAGGTTGTAGCCGTCGTCCTCGGCGGCGGCGGTCGCGGAGGGGACGAACACGGTCTCGCCGGCGGCGGCGTCGCGGCCGAACTCGTGGGTTTCGGTGGTGCCGGCGACGAGGTCGTGCTTGAGGACGGCGTTGGAGAAGCCCTCGTCGGGCCGGTCGGGGTCGAGGGGGCTCGCGGGCGCGTACAGCTCGGTGGAGGCCGAGTAGCCGTACCGGTAGGGGCGGCCGGCGTAGTGGGCGTTCAGGCGCGGGAAGTCCTGGGGCCGGTCGTGGAGGAGCTCGGTGCGGACCTTGCCCGCGGCGAGGTCGACGGTCCAGCGTTCCAGGACCGGGCGGCCGGCGCCGATGTCGATCACCTCGAACCGTCCGGGGTGGACGACGACGTCGGCGACGATCGCGCCGTCCTCCTCGTAGGCGTTGAGCGTGTGGCCGACCATGCCCGGCGGCAGGTCCATCCAGCGGACGCGCCCGCCCTCGCGGGGCATGACGCCGAGCTGCGTCGGCAGGTCCTCGTTCCAGCCGAACGGGACGCCGGTGGCGAGGAGCGCAGGGTCGAAGACCATCGGCGAGGTGTAGACCAGCACGTAGTGCTCGGTGAGGCCGAAGTCGTGCAGGTACGGGAAGGTCGGCGCGGGGATGTTCTCGGTCCGGACCACGATGCCGTCGGCGCCGAAGACGATGTGTTGGAGGAAGTCGGCGCCGTACCGGAACGCGAGCGAGTGCATCTCGCCGGTGCGGTGGTCGAACTTGGTGTGCGCGTTGGCGTTGAATCCCTCGGCGGTGGCGCCGAGGTCGCACGGGCCGACGGTCTCCAGCTCCGGGGTGAGTTCGTAGGGCGCGAGGCCGCCCTCGATGAGGGCGTAGACGCGGCCGCCGTGCCCGGCGACCTGGACGTTCGGCGCGAAGTCGAACCGCTCGTCGACGGGGCGGCCGCGGCGGGGCTCGCCGAGGCGGTCGGCGACGGACGCCGATCGCACCCAGCGGTTCCGGTACCACTCGGCGCGGCCCTCGCGCAGGCGCACGCCGTGGACCATGCCCTCGCCGAGCGTCCAGATGTGGGCGGCGGGGTCCTCGATGCCGAGGGGGTTGGGGCCGATGCGGAGGTAGCGGCCGTTGAGGTCGGTCGGGATCGCGCCGGTGACCGGGAGATCGAAGGCGGTGGTCTCCTCGGTGACGGGGGCGAAGTTGCCGCGGGTGTAGCGGGTGAGGTGCACGGGGGTTCCCTTCTCAGGCGACGCCGGGCGTCGATTTATACAAACGTATCATACGTCTGTATAAATCGAGGGCGCCGGTTAGGATCACCGCATGGGACATCGGGAAGACCTGCTGGAGGGCGCGAAGCGCTGCCTCGTCGAGCGCGGCTACAGCCGCACCACCGCCCGCGACATCGTCGAGGCCTCCGGCACCAACCTCGGTTCCATCGGCTACCACTACGGCACCAAGGACCGGCTGCTCCTCCAGGCGATGGTCGAGCTGTCCGGGGAGCTGGCCGTCAGCATGATGACCGTCGACGTCGGCGCGGGCGACCCCGAGTCGCGGCTCCTCGCCTTCTGGGAGGGCATGATCGCCTCCTTCCGCGCCGACCCCGCGCTGTGGAAGGCCAACATCGAGATCCTCGCGCAGACCCTCCACGACGAGGAGCTCCGCTCGCGCCTCGCCGCGACCCAGGAGCAGGCCCGCGCCGGGATCGCCGGCCACCTCTCCCCCGGCTCGGCGTCCCCGCGCGCGGCCGGCTCCGTCCACTTCGCCCTCATCATGGGCGTCATGTCCCAGCACCTCATCGACCCCGAGCGCGCCCCGAGCGCCACCGAGGTCGTCGCGGGACTCCGCGCCGTCGGCGCCGCCCTCGCACCGGACGGCCGCTGACCCGGGCCTCGGCGGCCGCACGCCGCACACCGGCGTGCCGCCTCCGGCCGGACGCGACCCGTGCCGCGAATCCGCGGCGAAAAAGCCTGGCGAAATCCGTCTGCTTGTCGCGCGCAGCTCCGTCAAGGAGGTGAACGGGTCGCCGACCCGAGAACCGAGGATTACGACATGAACCTCACGCTGTGGATCGTCGCGGGCGTGCTCGCCGCGGCCCTGCTCGCCAGCACCTCCAAGGCGTTCATCGCCCGGGAGAGGATCGCCGCCTCCGGCGGCGAGGCCGCCCGGTGGATCATGGACTTCAGCCCGGGCTTCCTGCGGGCGCTCGCGGCACTGGAGTTCCTGGCGGCACTCGGCCTCATCCTGCCCGCCGCCCTCGACATCGCGCCGATCCTGGTGCCCGTGACCGCCGCCTGCGTGGCCCTGCTGTTCACAGGGGCCGCCATCATGCGCGCCCGCCGCGGCGAGCGGAAGACCCTCGCACCCGACCTGGTCTACCTCGCACTCGCCCTCTTCCTCGCGATAGGGCGCTTCGCGATCGAGCCCTTCACCGGCTGAACCCGGCCCGGCTCTCATCCGCATCCCACCCCTGCCTCGCTGTCACACCCCCGAGGCAGGGTTGATACCGGGGGCCCATCGATGTCCGATTTGCCCGGACCCTCCGCTCACGTTTCGCCTGTTCACAGGCGCCCCACCGATGTCGTACCCCTCGGGCAGGGTTGATGCCGGGGGCCCGTCGATGTCCGAATTGCCGGGACCCTCCGTTCACATTCTGCGCAGACCGGAATCCTCGCGCAGACATTGACTTTCTTCGATGTTGGCGGTTACCGTGAACCTTCGGGCGTTGGCAAGCGCCTTCACCGATCTCGTCACCGGCACTCACGAGAGGGTCAGCCTCACATGACCACCGAACTTCCGCACTCCGCACGCGGCTCCGCCGCGCCGCGGCGCTGGGCCCGGAGGGCGGTGCTCGCCGTCGCGGCGCTCGCCGCCGCCGCGGCCGCCACCGCTTCCGCGTTCGCCTGGACCCAGTCCGCCTCGGCGCAGACCACCACGATCACCGTGGCCACGAACGGGAACGACGCGAACCCCGGCACCGTCGCCGCCCCGCTCCTGACCATCCAGGCCGCCGTCAACAAGGCGGTCCCGGGCACCGTCATCCAGATCCGGGGCGGCACATACGCGCCGAGCACCAATATCCAGGTCAACTCGAACGGCACCGCTAGCGCGCCGATCACCATGCGGGCCTACGGCACCGAGAAGGTCGTCATCGACGGCGAGAACATGCCGTACACGCCCGGCGCGGTCGACTCCTCGATCCCGCGCGCCGACCGCGGCGCGCTCCACGTCGAGGGCGACCACTGGCGCTTCGAGCGCCTGGAGATCATCCACGGCCCCTACGCGATCTTCGCGCTCGACTCGAACGGGAACGTGTACGACCGGCTCATCACCCGCGACAACTACGAGTCGGGCCTGCACATCCAGGGCGCGTCCTCGAACAACCGCATCGTCAACCTCGACTCCTACGGCAACCGCGACCCCCGCAAGAACGGCGAGAGCGCCGACGGCCTCGCGATCAAGGAGGGCTCGGGCACCGGCAACACGGTGATCGGGGCGCGCCTGTGGAACAACGCCGACGACGGCTTCGACGCCTGGGAGTTCCTGTCCCCCATCCGCATCGAGGAGACCGCCGCCTGGGGCAACGGCTACAACCACTGGAACCTGCCGAACTACTCGGGCGACGGCAACGGGTTCAAGATGGGCGGCGGCGATGACGACCTGCCCGCGAACCACGTCGTGGTGAACTCCTCGGCGTGGCGCAACTCCGCGCACGGCTTCACCGACAACGGCAACCCCGGCTCGCTCCAGATCAGCCGCTCGACCGCGTGGAAGAACGGCAAGACCGGCTTCGACTTCGACTCCTCCACCTCGACCCTGACCGCGAACCTCGCGGTGAACAACGCGACCCCGGTCGCCCTCGGCTCGTCCACCGGATCGGGGAACTCCTGGAACATCAAGTCGAGCTGGAAGGACGCCGACCTCGCCAACACCAGCACCTCCGTGATCACCGGCCCCCGGGCCGCAGACGGCTCCATCGCCTCCACGAACTTCCTGGTCCCGAAGAACTACCCGAACCTCGGCGCCTCCTTCGTCTAGCGCCGCCACCCGCCCGGCCGGCCGCACCCCAGGCGCCGACCGCACCGCTCCGACCCGGTGAGGCCCTCCCGCATCCGCGGGAGGGCCTCACCTTTTCAGCACTGTCACACCCCCGAGGCAGGGTTGGAACCGGGGGCCCATCGATGTCCGATTTGCCAGGACCCTTCTTCCCGGCGGCCTGGCCGCTGCACGTCCGGGTCCGGTTCGCGGCCCCGGCGGAGCGGATCGCCGCGGGCATCAACGCGGGGGACGGCGTGGTCGAGGCGGTCGACGAGCACAGCTGCGTGCTCGTGCTCGGCGGGTCCGATCCGCTGACCATGGCTGCGTTCTTGTGCATGTTCGACGTCGATTTCGAGCTCCTCGACGCAGGCCCGGTGCTCGACGCGTTGCACACCGTGGAGAACCGGTGCCGCAAAGCATCGAAGTCTTTGCAATCATGAGCGCCATGACACCGACGTTCGTCCTGATCCACGGCTCCAACGCCAACTCGTTCTCCTGGGCCCCGCTGCAGCGGGAGCTGGCCCTCCTCGGGCACCGCTCGCTCGCGGTCGACCTGCCGGGGCACGGCTTCGCGGCGGGCCTGCCGTCCGCGTACCAGACCCAGGACGCGGCGGAGCTGGCCGTGGCGCCCTCGAAGCTCGACGGCGTCGGCCTCCAGGCGAACGTCGACCACCTCGTCGCGGTCCTGGAGCGCGCCAGGGTCCACGGGCCGGTCGTCGCCGTGGCCCACAGCCGCGGCGGCGTGACCCTCACGGCCGTCGCGAACCGCCGTCCGGAGCTGTTCGACCGCATCGTCTACGCCTCCGCCTGGTGCTGCGTCGAGCACACGCCCGGCGAGTACGTGGCCCGCCCCGAGAACGCCGGCAGCGTCCTCGACCAGGTCTTCGGCGTGGCCGCCGCGAACCCGGCCCGCCTGGGCGCGGTCCGCATGAACTGGCGCACCGCCGACCCGGCGCTCCTGGGCGCGCTCAAGGAGTCGATGCTCGCCGACGGCACCGACGACGAGTTCCGCGTCCTCCTCAGCACCCTCACCCCGGACGAGAGCCGCGACGCCGGCGGCCCCGAGGACCGCGCGAACGCCGAGACCTGGGGCCGCATCCCACGCAGCTACGTGCGCCTGTCGCGGGACCTCTCGATCCCGATCGAACTCCAGGACCTCTTCATCAAGGAGGCCGACGCCCTCACCCCCGGGAACGTCTTCGACGTGCACACCCTCGAGTCGAGCCACGCGGGCATCCTCGTCCACCCGGAGCGCTTCGCGGCCGTCCTCGCGGGCCTCGCCTAGGGCCTGCCGCGCGTCCGGACGGCGGCCGCCCGGACCAGCAGGACGGGACCCGAGCCTCACGGCGGCCGCTCGGCGCTCGAACCGAACGGCGTCCCGCACAGGCCCCCTGGCGGTGGCACACCGCGTGCCAACTTCCCGGCCGGTTCGGCTCGGCAAAAGCCGCCGAACCGGCCGTTAGTCCCCATTGGACCAATATGGCCCCAGGCCGCCCCCTCCCCGTGTACCCACGGTCAGCGCGCGGCGACTCCATACTGAGGCGGCGATCCACCCTTCCCCCAAGGAGTGCCAATGCGCCTCATCCTCCGAAGACTCCTCGCCGCGGCGGCGGTCCTCATCGCCGCGGTCGCGTTCGCCCTCGCACCGTCCTCACCGGCCCAGGCCAAGTCCGGCCGCCTCCTCGTCTGCGTCGAGGTCGACAACCCCGTCGGCAGCGGCACGTTCTACGACTGCTACTGGATCGAGATCCCCGAGCTCGGTCCGAAGTGGCCGCCGGACATCTGCCCGCAATGCGGGGTGTTCCTCGACTTCTGGAAGTACGACATCGACCCGGTCGCCCAGAAGGACTTCAACGAGCTGTTCACCAAGGGCTTCGACACCCTCGCCCGCTCGCACCTCACCGACGACGAGAAGCTCGCCGCGCAGCTCCGCGCCGAGGCCGCCGGCCACTTCCTCGAAGCCGCGAAGGCCGTCGAGAAGTACCCGATCGAGCTCGCCGGCACCGGACTCTGGGACCCGAAGAACCGGAAGACCCTCGAAGACCCCAGCCCGCTCCCGTGGCTCCCGAACGCCGGAGCGGAGATCGCCGCGGGCATCGGCCTGCTCCAGGCGGACCTGTGGGACCCGCAGCCCGACCCGCCCGTCGACGCCGCCCTGGCGCACTTCGACAAGGCGTACGACAACCTCTCCGACCTGGCGGCGCAGTGATGAAGACCCCGACCATGAACCGATCCGTCCGCATCGTCACGGGCCTGATCGCCGCGATCGTCCTCGCCTTCTCCTCGGTCCTGCTCGTGCAGGCCCCGGCCCAGGCGGGCAACCCGACGATGACCTTCTGCATGTGGGTCCTCAACGAGGACGGGTACCTCGAACTGCACTGCTACACGATCGAGGTCCCGGTGGCCGGCCCGCGCAAGTGGTGGCCGCCGGAATGCTGGGTGTGCCTGCCCTCGTTCCGGTTCGAGGACTACGCCGTCAACCCGGCCGACCGCGTCGACTTCGTCGACCAGCTCGGCCAGGGCCAGATCCTGCTCGCCCAGGCGAGCCTGACCAAGGACGAGAAGCTCGCCGAGGAGCTCCGCACCGAGGCCGCCGGCGTCTTCTACTCGGCCGCCAAGCTGGTCGAGAAGGGCGGCGAGGTGTCCTACAAGGAGTTCGCCTGGGTCGATCCCAAGAGCGGCAAGACGTACGGCGACCCGCAACCCGAGCCGAACCTCGCCTACGGGGCCGCGCTGGAGGCCGGCATCCGGTACATGCAGCTCGCCGCCCTCGACCCGGAGCCGCAGCCGAACATCGAAGCGGCCATGAAGGAGTTCGAGGCGGCCAACGCCGCCCTCGCGGCGCTCGCCGCGGGCTGACCCGCACGACCAGTCGCGGGTGGCCTCCGCGGGCCGCCCGCGACCCCGCGGTCCCGCACGCCTCAGGGACCGCGCCGGGCCGGGGGATCGCCACCCCCGGCCCGGTCTCCACGATTCGGCGAAGCCGGGCGCCCGTAGACGATCGCGCATCGAACGTGGCTCCACGAGCATTCATCCGCTACGAGATCCGCGGTTGACTTACCTCATGAGCGAAACCAGCACCACCGAGACCATCCTCGTCACCGGCGCCACCGGCAAGATCGGCCGCCGCCTCGTCGAGGTCCTGCACGCAGACGGACGGAACGTCCGCGCCGTCTCCCGCCACACCGAGATCCCCTTCGACTGGACCGATCCCTCCACATGGGACGCCGCCCTCGATGGCGTCACCGCCGTCTACGTGATCCCGCCGGACCACCCGTTCCCCGCCGACGAGTTCGTGGCGACCGCGGTCCGGTCCGGCGTCCGCCGCCTGGTCTCCCAGTCCGGCCGCCGCATCGAGGAGCTCTCCGCACTGGCCGGGATCGGCCACGAGGTGATCGGCATGCACGCGGCCCAGGTCGCCGTGCAGGCCTCGGGGATCGAGTGGACCGTCCTCCAGGCCAACAACTTCAACGAGAACTTCAGCGAGGGCGACTACCTCCCCGCCGTGCTCTCCGGCGATGTGGCGCTGCCGCTCGCCGGCACCACCGAGCCGCTCATCGCGGCCGACGACATCGCGGCCGCGGCCGCCGCCGTGCTGACCCGGGACGGCCACGCCGGCAAGGTCTACGAGATCACCGGCCCGGAGTCGCTGTCGATGGACGACGCTGTCGCGGCCATCGCCGCCGCCTCCGGCAAGGCCGTGTCGTTCCGCGCCGAGAGCCCCGAGGAGCACGACGCGGCCATGCGCGCCGCGGGCCTGCCCGAGGAGCTGGTGGGCTTCCTCAACATCATGTACCAGTTCATGCGCAACGGCACGATGGCCGAGGCCACCGGCGACGTCAAGCAGATCCTCGGCCGCGACCCGATCCGCTTCGCGGACTGGGCGGTCGACACCGCGAAGACGGGCGTGTGGACCGACGCTCCCGACGCCTGATGCGGACCTCCCGGTCGCGACCGCCAGCGTCCGGTCCGGGACGCCCGCATCAGTGGGCCAGGCGGTCGGCGTCCTGTCCGAGACGCTCACCGTAGCGAACGAGGCGGGCCCGGGGCTTTCGCCCCGGGCCGGCCTCGACGCGTCGGGTCAGGCGTTGTCGCTGCTGCAGTAGGCCATGTAGACCTGCGGCAGGATGTCGTCGCCGCTGGTCACCGGGGTGGCGTAATAGTCCGAGGACGGGCATCCGCCCAGCGCGGTCATGTAGTCGAACGTCAGCTCGTCGACCGGCGGGTCGTAGAGCTCGATGTCGTCGACGACGTAGAGGGCGGCCGCGTTGCCGCAGTCGAAGGTCCGCAGGGTCCCGTCGGTGCAGTCGCCGACGTCGGGCACGATCGGGCGGCCGCCGTCGGCGTCCTCCTTGTCGATGGCCTCGATGCAGTAGAGGAAGTCCACCGGGCCGCCCGCGCCTTCGATCGTCTCGGTGTAGACGACCTGGTAGGACTGCCAGACCACGCCGGGGGTCCAGCCGAGGAACTCCTGGCCGCAGACCTCCGCGACGGGCGCGGTGTCGTCGAGGTCGCCCAGAATGCCGACCGAGGCGCCGGAGTCGTCGGAGACCTTCGTGATGGTCCAGAACGCGGCGGCGTCGTCACACGGCACGATCAGGTCCGCCGTGGCGTCGACCTCGGCGTCGGACATGCAGTCGCCGACCTCGGCCGCTTCGACGGCCTCCATCTCCTGGTCGGTGAGCGTGGTGTCGGTGGCGGTGTCGGTGACCGTGTCGTTCGCGGTGTCGTTGGAGTCGCTGCCGCTGTCGTTGGCCAGCGCGCGGACCACGACGATGACGATGCCGATGAGCAGGGCCCCGGCGCCGCCGAGGATCTTGCCGAGCAGTCCGCCGCCGCGGCCGCCCGAGGGCGGCGGGATCGGCGGCGCGCCGTAGGGGCCGCCGGGAGGCGGCGGGAAGCCGGGCTGCTGCTGCGGGGCGCCGTACGGGCCGGGCTGCGCAGGCGCGCCGTACCCGCTGGACTGGGGCGGGAGGCCGGGCTGGGACGGTGCGCCGTACGCGCCCCCGGGCTGGGGCGAGGGCGCGCCGTACGCGGGCTGCGACGGCTGCCCGTAGGGCTGCTGCGGCTGGCCGGCGCCGGGAGTCTGGTTCGGGTCGTACGGGTTCGGCGGAGGGTAGGTCACGGGGCTCTCCGTAGTAGGGCGGGCAGGGCGGGCGCATGAGGGGGAGGTCGATGCGTTTGGCATCCTAATGCGCCGCCGCCAAGCAGCCGCGTTCGGAATCGGCACCACCGAATGTATACCCGGTATCCCCGCCGAGTCGAGGCCCCGGCCTGCATGGAATACTCCCCGCCATGCCCGACAACTCCGCTCCCGTTCGCCCGTTTCCCCTGATCCTGGCGGTCGCGATCGTCGGCGGCCTCGCCCTCGGCGCGGTCGACCTCGTCGCCCAGCGCGAACTCCCCTACCCGTGGGCGAACCTCGCCAACTCAAGCGCGGTCTGGGCGGTCGGCGCGTTCGCCATCGGCGCGTGGGTGCGCGCCGGACGCTGGCAGCCCGCCCTCGCCGGGACGGTCCTCCTGGTGATCGCGGTCGAGAGCTACTACCTCGCCGCGACGCTCGTCCAGAACGACGACATCGCCAACCTCTGGTCCCCGACCTCCTTCATCTGGATGGCCTTCGGCATCCTCGCGGGTGTGGTCTTCGGGACGTTCGGCGCCTGGGCCCGCTCGGCTTCCCTGTGGCGCTCGGTGATCGGACTCGCCGCCATCGGTGCGGTGTTCCTGTCCGAGGCCGCCGTCCTGCTCCGCCGCAGCCCGGACGGGGGCGAGGAGTACCGGGCCGACAGCCTCGCCACGGCCGCCGTCACCGCCGCGATCGGCATCGCGCTCATTCTCGCTGCGGCCCAGTCCTGGAAGATTCGGTTCTGCGCCCTCGCGGCCGCGGTTCCGCTTGCCGCCCTTGGTTTCGCGGGTTTCACACTGGCAGGGTTCGGATCCCGACTCCCTGCGGAACAAATAATTCCGTTCTGATATGATGGGCATGTACGCAGCACCCGACAAGGAGCAGACATGACCACCGTGCACTTCCAGCCCGAGGGCTACACCACCGTCACCTCGTGGCTCGTCACCGAGGACACCGGCAAGCTCCTCGACTTCCTCACCGAGGTCTTCGACGGCGTCGAGACCGACCGCGTCGCAACCGAGGACGGCAGCATCGGCCACGCCGAGATCCGGGTCGGCGACACGATGCTGCTGGCCTTCGACCGCCGCCCCGACTGGCCCGCGCTCCCTGCGCTGCTGCGCATCTGGGTCGCCGACCCCGACGCGACCGTCGAGAAGGCGGTCAAGGCCGGCGCCCGCGTGGTGACCGAGCTGTCGAACGCCGCCTGGGGCGACCGCGGCGCCCGGATCCGCGACCCCTTCGGGAACATCTGGTGGATCATGTCCCACATCGAGGACGTGTCGGACGAGGAGTCCTGGAGGCGCATGAACGCTCCGGGCTTCGCCGAGGTCATGGAGGACGCGCAGAAGACCTTCGACGCCGAGATGACCGGCCGCGAAGGCCGGTCGAGCCGCCCGGTCAATCCCGAATAACCCGTGCAATCAGGGAGCATCCGAAAATCTCTTGGATTCAGGCCCTCGTGCCACTAGGGTCGCCGAATGACTCTGAACTGGCAATGCATCGTCGTCGACGCCGCCGACCCGCGCACGCTCGGCCCCTGGTGGGCCGAGCTGCTGGGTTGGCGGATCACGCACGACACCGAGAATGAAGTGGTCCTGGAACCGGCCGAGGGCAGCCCGCAGGACGGCGTCTCGCCGGACCTCCTCTTCATCAAGGTCCCGGAGGGAAAGAGCACCAAGAACCGCATCCACCTGGACCTCCGTCCCGACGACCAGGCCGCGGAAGTCGCCCGGGCCGAGGCCATGGGGGCGACCCGAGTCGACGTCGGCCAAGGCGGGGACAAGTCCTGGGTCGTCATGACCGACCCGGCCGGCAACGAGTTCTGCATTCTGCGGGCCTTCACCCCCGAGGAGCTCGCCAGCTTCTAACCCCGACGGCGTCAAAGAGAACACGCAGACCTGACGCCCGGAGTAGCCGGGCATTGCGTAAGCCGACCCCGTTGACCGGAGTGTCGCGGGAGCCGGCTTCGTCGCATTGGGCGTCTGCGTGCCGGCGGTTCGGCCGTCAGGTCCGGGCGGCCTCGAACGTCCAGAGCGAAGCGCTCGGATCGAGGTCGGCACCGTCCTCGTAGTCCCCGTACACCCGGACCTCGCTGAACCCGGCCTCGCGGAGGAGCTGCCGGAACTCCTGCACCCCGAAGCACAGCATGCCGCTGTTCTGGAGCTGCGTCTCGACGAGCCGCCCGTCCCGCCACAGCTCGTAGCGCAGCCAGCGGACCACGCGTTGGGCGACCTCGTCGTAGCCGACGTGCATGGTCTGGAGGGTGAGCAGCTCCGACTCGCCGTCCGGCCAGTGCCGCAGCGGACCCGGACCCGTGAGCAGACGCGGCGGCGGCACGTCCACGAACAGGCGCCCGCCCGGCCGCAGGCTCTCGTGCAGGTGCCGGAGCGCCCGGACGGTGGACTCACGGTCGGGCAGCAGGACGATCGAGCCGGTCGGGATCAGGATCGCCTCGTACGCACCGGGTTCGGCGTGCTCGGTCATGTCGCCGACGAAGACCTCGGCCGTGAGACCGGCGGCGGCGAGATTGTCGCGGCAGATGCCGAGCATGTGCTCGGAGAGGTCGTAGCCGGTGACGCGCAGCCCGGCCCGCAGCAGCGGTATCAGCATGCGGCCCGTGCCGACCGCCGGTTCGAGGATCGCGCCCTCGACACCGGCGAGGCGCCGGGTGTAGAACTCGACATCGCCGCCGAGCGACCTGCCCGCGGGCTTGTCGAGCTGGTAGATGCGGGCGGAGAGCTCGCCGTAGTCCCAGTCGGTGCTGCGCGCCCGTGCCGTCAAGGGGTCTCCCATCGTGGTGGTGGAAGCGAGCGTAGGGCGCATGGTGCCTGGCCGCAAAGGGTTTTGCCGGAGGGTCCGGGACCCGGACCCGGTCGGGGACTCAGCCCGGGACTCGGGCCGAGTCCCCGACCCGGTCCGTTCATCTCTGAACCGGCGCGGCGAGTCCGGCGGCACGGCCCGTTGCGGCGGTGAGGGGCCGCGGCGTTGCCGCGGCCCCTCATCGGTGAAATGCTCAGGCGGTCCACTTCGGGTCGCGGCCGAGGTAGCGCAGGAGTTCGGCCACCGCGTCGTCGCCTTCGGCGCCGTCGACCGCGGGGGCGTAGGCGCCCCAGGCGCGCAGGGGCTCGACGATCTGCTTGGCGGCGATCAGGATCTCGCCCGCGGCCCACTGGGAGAGCGGCTGCGGCTGGCCGGTGGCGACGGCGATGTCCCAGGCGTGGACGGCGGCGTCGAGGGCGCAGGCGCCGACACCGGTGACCGCGTCGAGGACGTTGGGCGGCACGGGGACCGGGACCTCGGCGGCGTCCTCGGGGATGGTGGCCCAGGCGTCGGCCGCAGCGGTGGTGCCGAGAAGGGTGAACTCGACCGGGTCGGCGATCGGCTCGCCGGAGGGGGCGAAGGGGTTCCAGGAGGGGCCGTCGCCGCCGGTGATGGCCGAGGCGAACCCGAGCTGGTCGCCGACGGCGTGCTGGAGGACCTGCGCGACGGTCCACTCCGAGCAGGGAGTGGGGCGGTTCCAGTCCTCGGCCTTGACGCCCTTGACGACGTCGAGCAGCGCGGCGTGGGCCTCGGTCAGCAGGTTCCATTGGGTGGTCATGTCGTGTTCCTTCGCGTTCGGGCCTGGTCCGGATTCCCGGACCTCCTCATGATCCAAGCATAGCAGACGGGAATGTTCCGTTCCACTAGATCCCCGGATTTTTCCAGGGCCGTGGCATTGCCGGGGGTGCGTCCGCAGCGGCGCACGCCGGCGCCCGGATGGTCGAGGGACGGCCCTGAGCCGGGATGTCGAGCCTGCGCGGATACTTGCGGTCATGCGTGCTGGCCGCCTGGTGTCGATGATGCTCCTGCTCCAACAGCGCGGGCGGATGACCGCCGACGCGCTCGCGGCGGAGCTCGGCGTGTCCGTGCGGACCGTCTACCGCGATGCGGAAGCGCTTGCGGGCGCGGGCATCCCGATCTACGGGGAGAGCGGGCACGAGGGTGGGTACCGGCTCGTCGAGGGGTACCGGACGCGCCTGACCGGAGTCACCGAGGGCGAGGCCGAGGCGCTCGCGCTGAGCGGCGTGCCGCAGGCCGCGACGGACCTGGGGCTCCAGACCGAGCTGGCGGCCCTGGAGCTGAAGCTCTCGGCCGCACTGTCGCCGCAGCAGCGCGACCGGGCCGAGCGGGCGCGGCAGCTGTTCCACCTCGACGTCGTGGCCTGGTTCCAGCGCGCCGAGCCGGTGCCGCTGCTCGCGCTGGTCGCGAACGCGGCGTGGGAGCGGCGCACGGTCCGCGTCCGCTACTGGCGCTGGAAGGAGCCGCGCGAGGTCGAGCGCGACCTGCGGCCGCTGGGCCTGGTCCTCAAGGGCGGCCGCTGGTACCTGGCGGCCTCGCAGGGGACGGGGCCGGTGCTGCCGTACAAGGTCGCGAACCTGATGGCGGCGGCCAAGACCGAGGAGGAGTTCGACCGGCCCGAGGACTTCGACCTGGCGGCCTGGTGGGCCGAGAACCTCGACGCGTTCGACGCCCGCCGGTACCGGGGCGAAGCGGTGGTCCGCTGCTCCCCCGACGCGGTCGAGCGCGCCCCGGACAACCTCGACGCCGACACCGCCGCCGCGATCACCCGGGCCCCGCGAGACGAGCAGGGCCGGGCCGTGGCGACCATCCCGATCGAGACCGAGTGGGTCGCCTCCGGCGAGCTCATGAAACTCGCCGGGGTCGAGGTCATCGAGCCGGCCTCCCTGCGCGCGATGATGCGCGAACGGGCCCAGGCCGTCCTCGACCTCCACGCCGAGCCGAACACCGAACCGGCCTAGCCGACAGGGCCATCGGACCGACCCGGCCGAGCCGAACACCGACCTGACCGGCAAGGACGCCGGACAGATCCGGTCAAGCCAGACACCGGATCGGCCCGGCGGAGCTGGTTCCCGGACCGGCCCAGACCTCTCGCGTTGTTCGGTGCTGGGGCCGCCGCGCGGAGCGCGCGGCGGCCCTAACGCCAGCCCTGATCCTGGCCTCGACCCCAGCCCCGGCACCGGCACCGGCGGCGCATGTCGGACCCCGGTGTCACCCTTGCGAAGAGGCCTGCGATTCGACACTCCCGACCTCGGGGACCGCAGATCCGGGCACCTTGCCGCGCAGGCTGAACGCCGTGGCGGCGGTGCCGAGGGCGCAGCAGGCGCCGAGCACGTAGAAGCCGTAGCGGATGTGGGTGGCGTCGGCGATCGCCGCGACCAGGACCGTCATCGCCGCGCTCAGACCGAGGCCGGCGGCGTTGACGGCGCCGAAGAGGCGGCCGGCGCGGCGTTCGGAGACCGATCGCAGCAGGATCGAGCGCATCCCGACCCGCGAGAGCCCCACCATGAACGCGGCGGGCGGGACGGCGAGCAGCAGCGCCGTCAGGTGCAGCGGCAGCACGAACGACATGAGCGCGCACCCGATCCCTCCCGCGACGGCCGTCCGGAACTCGCCGAAGCGGGCGCTCACCCGCGGGTACAGCGCCGCGGCGACGCAGAAACCGAGGCCGGCGAGGGCGTCGACGATCCCGTACACGCCCGCGCCCCGGTGGAACGCGTCGTAGACCAGCACGATCAGGGTCGTGTTGCTGACCATGATCATCGTCTGGCCGCACGCGTACAGCAGGCCGAGCCGCACCAGCGGCGCGCCCCGCAGGCCGTCCGCACCGGCCTCGTGGTCGGCGGTGTCGGGGCGCGCGGGGGCTTTGCGGATGGCCCACAGGGCGACCGCGGAGGCGAGGAACGTGACGCCGTTGAACATGAACAGCGGCGTGGTGCCGACGTAGTGGATGAGGATGCCGCCGACGGCGGCCGACAGGAGCAGGCCGAGCTGCATCGCCATCTCGTAGTGGGCGCTGAAGCGGGCCGTGCGGGCCGGGTGGACGCGCTCCTTGACGAGGGCGTTGCTCGCGGGCATGAACATCGCCGACAGCAGCGAGAGCGCGAACGCGATCCCGTACGCGACCGGCCCGGGGTCGCCGCCGGTGAGGATCCAGACCGGGAGGAACGCGGCGGCGACGGCGCTGACCAGGTCGGCGATCAGGCAGAGGGTGCGGCGGTCGAAGCGGTCGGCGATCGTGCCGAACCACAGCGACAGGAGCGCGGGCGGGATCGAGACGAGGATGTACAGCCAGCCGACCGCGAGCGCGCTCTGCCCGGTGGTGAAGACCAGGACGGCGGCGGCGACGAGCTGAATGCCGTTGCCGAGGCTGGTGATGAACGTGGCGGGCAGGAGCAGGCGCTCGGCCCGGTTCCGGGGCGGGAGCGCCGCGGGGGCGGGCGGCATGGCGGGGCGGGCGATGGTCGTCGTCATGGGGAGGAGCATGCGGCAGGTCCACTGACAAAGTGTGTCAGTGGATCGGAGTAAGTCCCGTCACAGTTTCTGGGCAGGAGAACGAGGGCGGCGGTCGGCTCGGCTCGGCTCGGCTCGGCTCGGCTCGGCTCGGCTCGGCGGAGGATGGTCGACCCGGCGGCTCGGCCGTCGCGGGTGCGGTCGGGCGATACGGCCGGGCCGGTTGCGGCTGCCGATGGCCGGCCTGATCAGCCGCGGGAGTCGAGGGGTTCGACCGGGCGAGGCTTGCCTGGAGTGCGCTCGTCGGCGAACTCGACGCCCATGGCGTAGCGGGCGACCGCGGCCGCGAGACGGCGGGCGGCCCTCGGGGTGAGCTTCACGCTGCGGGTGTGCAGCATCGAGCCGAGGCGGACCGGGGAGCCGTCCTTGCGGTGGCCGCGGCTCTGCAGCTCACTGGGAGTCGGGTCCCGGCGGGAGACCTGGTACCAGTCGTCGGTCCGCTCGACCCCGACCCGCGTCTCCCAGCCCGGGAGGACTCCGAGCCAGCGCTTCCTCCTGCGCCACAGCACCATTCGGCGCACCTCGCTCCATGCGAGGTCGACCGCGGGCGTCTCGCCGCGCAGGTACAGGCCGGCGATCTCGCGGTGGAGGCGGACACCGCCGGGACCGACCGTCGCCGCGGTGGGCTTGGCGGCTCGGTTCCACGCCTTCATGCCGGCCCAGACGACGAACGGGAGGGCGAAGACGAGCACGCCGACCCAGGCGGGCGCGGTCATGTCTCGGCCGGTTCGGTGGTCGCGGTACTCGGCGGGCTCGCTCCCGGCGCTCGCGAGGAGCCACGGCAGCAGTGCGATGAGCGCGATCGCGAGCACGATGACGACGAGGTCGTGCGTCCGCAGCGTGTCGGACACGGCTGACTCCACACGGGAGTCCTTGGGCGGCATCATATTGGCGGATCCCAGGGGTAGCGGGCGTGGTGGGGTGTCGGATCGGGGCGCTCCCGCGCCCCGATCCGTCAGGCGGGCCTACGCCCCCGTGTACTCGGCGAGGTGCTTGCCGGTCAAGGACTTCTTGTGCTTCACGAGCTCGGCCGGGGTGCCCTCGAAGACGATCTTGCCGCCGTCGTGGCCGGCGCCGGGGCCGAGGTCGACGATCCAGTCGGCGTGGGCCATGACCGCCTGGTGGTGCTCGATGACGATCACCGACTTGCCGGACTCGACGAGCCGGTCGAGGAGCCCGAGGAGGTTCTCGACGTCGGCGAGGTGGAGGCCGGTGGTCGGCTCGTCGAGGACGTACACGCCGCCCTTCTCCCCCAGGTGGGTCGCGAGCTTGAGGCGCTGGCGCTCGCCGCCGGAGAGGGTGGTGAGCGGCTGGCCGATCTTGATGTAGCCGAGGCCGACGTCGTGCAGGCGGTCCGCGATCTTGTGCGCGGCCGGGATCTTCGACTCGCCGTCGGCGAAGTACGCCACCGCTTCGGCGACCGACATGCCGAGGACCTCGCTGATGTCCTTGCCGCCGAGCTTGTACTCGAGGACCGCGGCCTGGAACCGCTTCCCCTCGCACTCCTCGCAGGTGGTGGACACCGAGGCCATGATGCCGAGGTCCATGTAGACGACGCCGGCGCCGTTGCAGGTCGGGCACGCGCCCTCGGAGTTGGCGCTGAACAGGGCCGGCTTGACGCCGTTGGCCTTGGCGAAGGCCTTGCGGATCGGTTCGAGCAGGCCCGTGTAGGTCGCGGGGTTGGACCGGCGCGAGCCCTTGATGGCGCCCTGGTCGATCGCGACCACGCCGTCCAGGCCGGCGACCGAGCCGTGGATGAGCGAGGACTTCCCGGACCCGGCGACGCCGGTGACGACGCAGAGGACGCCGAGCGGGATGTCGACGTCGACCTTCTGGAGGTTGTTGTCGTTCGCGCCGCGCACTTCGAGCTTCCCGGTGGGGGTGCGCACCTCGTTTTTGAGCGTCGCGCGGTCGTCGAGGTGGCGGCCGGTGAGGGTGCCGGAGGCCCGCAGGCCCTCCACGGTGCCCTCGAACTGGACGGTGCCGCCCTCGGTGCCCGCGCCGGGGCCGAGGTCCACGACGTGGTCGGCGATGGCGATGGCCTCGGGCTTGTGCTCGACGACGAGGACCGTGTTCCCCTTGTCGCGCAGCTGGAGCAGGAGGTTGTTCATGCGCTCGATGTCGTGCGGGTGCAGGCCCACGGTGGGCTCGTCGAACACGTACGTGACGTCGGTGAGCGAGGACCCGAGGTGGCGGATCATCTTGGTGCGCTGGGCCTCGCCGCCGGAGAGCGTGCCGGAGGGGCGGTCGAGGGAGAGGTAGCCGAGGCCGATCTCCACGAACGACCCGAGGAGGTCGCGCAGCGACTTGAGGAGCGGCTCCACCGAGGCGTCCTCGATGCCGGCGACCCATTCGGCGAGGTCGGAGATCTGCATCCGGCAGGCGTCGGCGATCGACACGCCGTTGATCTTGGAGGACCGGGCCTCGGGGCCGAGGCGGGTGCCCTCGCACTCGGGGCAGGTCTGGAAGGTGACGGCCCGCTCCACGAACGCGCGGATGTGCGGCTGCATCGCCTCGACGTCCTTGGAGAGGATCGACTTCTGGATCTTGGGGATGAGGCCTTCGAACGTGACGTTGATGCCCTCGGCCTTGATCTTGGTGGGCTCCTTGTAGAGCAGGTCGTGGAGCTCGCGCTTGTTGTACTTCTTGATCGGCTTGTCGGCGTCGAAGAAGCCCGAGGCGCGGTAGATCCGCCCGTACCAGCCGTCCATGGAGTAGCCGGGGATGAGGATCGCGCTCTCGTTGAGGGACTTCTCCTCGTCGTACAGCGCGGTCAGGTCGAAGTCGTTGACCGAGCCGACGCCCTCGCAGCGGGCGCACATGCCGCCGAGCCGGTTGAACGAGGCCTTCTCGGCGATGGTCTTGCCGCCGCGCTCGACGGTGATCGCGCCCGAGGCCGAGACCGAGGGGACGTTGAAGGAGAACGCGCCGGGCCCGCCGATGTGCGGGTCGCCCAGGCGGCTGAAGAGGATGCGCAGCAGCGCGTTCGCGTCGGTGACGGTGCCGACGGTGGAGCGGATGTTCGCGCCCATGCGCTCCTGGTCGACGATGATCGCCGTGGTCAGGCCGTCGAGGACGTCGACCTCGGGGCGGGCGAGGGTCGGCATGAAGCCCTGGACGAACGCGGAGTACGTCTCGTTGATGAGCCGCTGCGACTCCGCCGCGATCGTGGCGAACACGAGCGAGCTCTTGCCCGAGCCGGAGACGCCGGTGAAGGCGGTGAGGCGGCGCTTCGGCAGGTCGACGCTGACGTCCTTGAGGTTGTTCTCGCGTGCGCCCTGCACGCGGATGAGGTCGTGCGCGTCGGCCGGATTGGGTGTGTTGTTGCTGGTGGCCATGGTGTGGTGGTCTCCATCTGTCTCCGGGGCCGGGGACGGCCCGCCGCCGAGGATACCGGCGGCGGGCGACAGCCCCGAGGACCTTACGAATGGAAAGCGTCTACTTACGAGGCTGGTTGAAGCGGATCATGTTCCCGGCCGGGTCGCGGAACGCGCAGTCGCGCACCCCGTACGGCTGGTCCATGGGCTCCTGGAGGACGTCGGCCCCGGCGGCGTTGATCTTCTCGAAGGTCGCGTCGACGTCGTCGGTCTCGAAGATGACGCCGCGCAGGAGGCCCTTGGCGAGCAGCTCGTTCATGGCCTGCCGGTCGGCCTGCGAGGCGTTCGGGTCGGCGAGCGGCGGCTCGAGGACGATGTTCACGTCGGGCTGGTCCGGGGAGCCGACGGTGACCCACCGCATCCCCTCGAAGCCGACGTCGTTGCGGACCTCCATGCCGAGGACGTCGCGGTAGAAGGCGATGGCCTTGTCGTGGTCGTCGACGGCGATGAAGCACTGCGAAAGGTTGATGCTCATGGCACCAATCTACGAGGACGCGGGAGGCTTCGCTTCTCGAATCCTGACCGGTCTCGTGTAGGCCTTCGCGATGCACGCGGGGATGTTCGCGCCGTTGTCGTGGTCGCGGGCCCGGTACGCGCTCGGGCTCTCCCCCACCAGCTCGGTGAAGCGCGTCGAGAACGTCCCCAGCGAGGTGCCGCCGACCGCGAAGCACACCTCCGTCACCGTCATGTCACCCCGCCTGAGCAGGGCCTTCGCCCGCTCGATGCGGCGGGTCATGAGATACGAGTACGGGGTCTCGCCGTACGCGGCCCGGAAACTGCGCGAGAAGTGGCCCTGCGACATGAGCGCGATCCGCGCCAGCGCGGCCACGTCGAGCGGCTTCGCGTAGTCGCGGTCCATGGCGTCGCGGGCCTTCCGCAGCCGGGCGAGGTCCTCCAGCTCCATCCCGTCAGTTTCCCTCGAGGTAGGCCAGGACCGCCAGCACGCGGCGGTTGTCGTCCTCGGACTGGCCCAGGCCGAGCTTGCGGAAGACGTTCGCGGAGTGCTTCCCCACGGCCTTCTCGGTGATGTACAGGGACGCGGCGATCGCGGCGTTGGTGCGGCCCTCGGCCATGAGCCCGAGGACCTCCCGCTCACGCGGGGTGAGCGGGTCGAGGCGGTTCTGCTGCTTGCCGAGGAGGCGGGCGACGACCTCGGGGTCCATCGCGGTGCCGCCGGCGGCGACGCGGCGCAGCGCCTCGATGAACTCGCCGACGTTCGAGACGCGGTCCTTGAGCAGGTAGCCGACGCCGCCGCGGCGGTCGCCGAGGAGCTCGCGCGCGTACAGCTGCTCGACGTACTGGGAGAGGACGAGGATCGGCAGGGCCGGGATGTGGCGGCGGGCCTCGATGGCGGCGCGCAGCCCCTCGTCCTTGAACGTGGGGGGCAGGCGGATGTCGACGACGGCCACGTCGGGGCGGTGCTTCAGCAGCGCGGCGGTGAGCGCGGGGCCGTTGTCGACGGCCTCGACGACCTTGAAGTCGTGCGCTTCGAGCACCCTGGTGAGGCCGTCCCGCAAGAGCGAGTGGTCTTCGGCGAGGACGACGTCCATCGGTGCTCCTTGCTCTCGGTCGCCCGGGCTCAGCGCCCGGACGGGCGCTCATTGTCGGTCGCGGGCACGCCCGTGTGGACGGCGGGGATCGACAGGGTGACCGTGGTGGGTCCCCCTTCGGGGCTCTCCACGTCGAGGGTGCCGTCGAACGCGGCGAGGCGCCGGGCGACCCCGTCGAGGCCGCCGCCGGGGGCGACGGCGGCGCCGCCGCGGCCGTCGTCGCGGACCTCGATGCGGACGAGTCCGCGCTCGTGGGTGACGATGACCTGCACCTGCGTGGCCTCGGCGTGCTTGGTGATGTTGGCGAGGACCTCGTTGGTGGCGAAGTACGCGGCCGCTTCGAGGGGCGCGGGGAGCTTCTCGCCGAGCCGGTCGACGACGGACACCGGCAGCGGGTGGTCCAGGGCCATGGCCTGGAGCGCGCCGGTGAAGCCGCGGTCGGCGAGTACGGGCGGGTGGATGCCGCGCACGAGCTGGCGGATCTCGTCGAGCACGTCGGAGCAGGTCTGGCGGGCCTCGGCGACGAGCCCGACGGCCTGCTCGGGCCGGTTCTGGTGCAGGAGCTCCTCGGCCATGCCGAGGGTGAGGCTGAGGGCGGCGATGCGGCCCTGCGCGCCGTCGTGGAGGTCGCGCTCGATGCGGCGCAGCTCGGCGGCGGCGTAGTCGACGGTGAGGTCGCGGGACTGCCGCAGCTCGGAGACGCGGGCGGTGAGGACGGCCTTCGCGGTCGGGCCGAGCAGGAGCACGCCCAGGTGGGAGTACCAGCGCAGGAACAGCTCGCCCCAGCGCCACCAGGCGACGCCCGCGCCGAGCGCGAGCGGCACGAGGAACAGCGTCTTCGCGGGCGTGTCGAAGTCGTAGAACCCGAAGTCGTTGACGCTCGGGTTCGGCGCGGTGTGGAACAGCGTGACCAGCAGCAGCGGCTGCACCAGGTAGTAGACGGCGACGCCGAACACGCCGAGGTAGAGGAGGTTGACGACGAATCCGAGGGTCGCGTCGATCGCCAGCCAGGCGACGTCGCGCCAGGTCGCGGCCTCGCGGATGAGCAGGAGCGCCTGCTGGTCGAGGCGGGCGTGCTTGGGCCGCTCGCGGTAGGGGACGGGGATGACGACGCCGAGCTGCTCGCCGATGACGCGCCGCTGGGCGTTGGCCCAGACGCGGATGGCGAGGAACAGGGCGACGGCGACGGGGATGCCGATCCAGAACACCACCAGGACCCCGGTGGCGATCGCCGCGGCCAGGAGGGCGGCGGCGACGAGCGTGAGGCTGAATCGCAGGACCGACCAGCCGGGGAGGGCCAGTCGCCGCGTGATCGGATTGGCCGGCATCGACATGGTGCGGCAAGCCTACCCGCACCGGGGCTGCGACCTGCGGCGCTACCGCGGTTACGCTGTGGCCGAGGGATTGGGGATCGCGATGGGGTCGTGGGCGCTCGTCACGGGTGCGTCGTCGGGGATCGGCGCGGCCTTCGCGCGGCAGCTGGCCGGGCGCGGCATGAACGTCGCGGTGGTGGCGCGCTCGGGCGTGAAGCTGGAGGCGCTCGCCGCGGAGCTGCGGGAGCGGTGCGGCGTCGAGGCGCTGGTGATCGTGCGGGACCTGGCCGAACCGGACGCGGCCGAGCGGGTCGGCGAGGCCGTCGACGCGGCCGGGATCGCGGTCGAGGTCCTGGTGAACAACGCCGGGATCGGCACGTTCGGGCGCGACACGTCCATCGGCGCCGAGTACTCGCGCGACACCGCGATGGTGAACATGGTCGCGGTGGCGGGCCTGATCAAGCGGTTCCTGCCCGCGATGTGCGCGCGCGGGAGCGGCGCGGTCGTCAACGTCGCGTCGATGGCGGGCTTCCAGGCGCAGCCGTACATGGCGCTGTACGCGGCCACGAAGGCGTTCGTCGTGAACTACAGCCTCGGGCTGTGGGCCGAGACGCGCGGCACCGGCGTGAAGGTCCTGGCGGTGTGCCCGGGGCCGGTGGACACGGGCTTCCCGATCGCGAACGGCATCAAGTACGACGAGGGCCGCCTCGGCTGGCTCCTGGCCGACCCGGAGAAGGTGGTGCGCCAGTCGCTGCGGGCCCTGGACCGGGACCGCGGCTACGTCGTCCCCGACGCGCGGAACTGGCCGGAGGCGCACCTGCTGCCGCGGCGCCCGCGCAAGCTCATGACGCGCCTCATCGGCGCGGTCCTCAAGCGGTTCGCGGACTACCAGGAGCGGTGAGGGCCCCGCCGGAGCGGGGCCCCTCCCCTATTCGGCGCGGATGTCGTCGAAGTACACCGTGCCGGTGGCCTGCGCCCCGCCGTACCCGAGGTACAGGTAGAACGCGGAGACCTCCGCGAGGTGCTCGGCGTCGAGGAGCTCGTCGGCGTGGCCGGTGTCCCACGGCGCGGGCCGGAAGTCCGCGAACGGGGCGGTCACGTCCTTCGCGGCGGTGTCGCCGAGGCCGACGTTGTACTCGAAGTAGGCGCCCTTGGCGACGATCTGGAACGTGGCGCCGTTGGTGGAGCCGTCGCCCTGCATCCAGGTCTTGAACGCGCTGAACGCGGTCCAGTCGGCGCCCACCGACTTCCCGATGCCGGTGTACCCGGCGCTGGTGAAGTCGTAGGAGTAGGCGAGCCCGTAGTTCCCGCCGCGCTTGCGGTCGGCGGAGTGCGCGGTCGTGTTGCCGTTGATGTGGCTGTACGCCTCGCTGAGCGAGGGGTCGTCGCCCGCGTACGACTCGAAGTCGTCGACCCACCCGGCGGGGAGCGGCACGACCTCGCCGAGGAGCACGTCCGCGGTGTCGGTGTGGGTCCTGCCGTCGACCTTGGCGCTGACGGTGACGGTGACCTTGCGGTTGTCGAGCCAGGACGGGTCGATGGTCCAGGTGCCGGAGTGGTAGCCGGCCGCGTCGAGGCGCAGCGTGACGGGCGCGCCTCCGGCGATCGAGTAGGTGACCTTGCGGGAGGTGCCGCCGGTGAGGCGGACGCGGACGGTGGTCTGCGCGGCGTTGATGCGCTGGCGGTCGGTGGGGGTGGCGAGGTGGAGGAACGGCGCGTTGGGGACCGCGGCGGTGCGGGCGTCGTACACGCCGTCGAGGTCGGACGCGAACAGCGAGTACGGGTCCTCGTGGTAGGCGACGAAGTCCGGCTCCATGGCGTGCCCGGGGAAGGGCACGTAGGCGCGGTTGGTGCCGCCGAAGTTCGCCCAGGTGAGCATGTGGGAGACGCGGCTCGCGGCGGGGTCGGCCTTGAGGGCGGCGAGGAGGTCGGTGAACCAGGTGAGGTCGCGTCCCTCCTCGCCGGACTCGCCGAACTCGGTGAACGCGGGGATCTTGCCGCGCTCCTCGGCGAGGCCGACGACCATCGCGAGGTCGGTGACGGTGGCGGCGAGCCATTCGGCGGAGCCGGCGGAGTTGTCGTAGGCGTCGTATCCGAGCATGTCGACGAACTCGTCGCCCGGGTAGGTCTTCATGTAGTTCGTGGGGTCGCCGCCGAACGCGGAGTTCGGGGAGTACGAGTACAGGAGGTTGCGCACGCGTCTGGTGTCGCGCAGGTACTCGACGGTGTAGCGGAAGATCTCGATGAACTCGGCCGTGGTGGTGTGCCCGGCGCCCCACCAGAACCACCCGCCGGTGTTCTCGTGGAAGGGCCGGAAGATCACCGGGACGAGCGTCCCGTCGGCGCGCTTGGCGCCTTTGACGCCGGCGGCGATGCGGTCGAGGAACTCGTTGAAGTCGGCGTGCTTGGCGCCGCCGGGGAGGATCTGGCTGACGACGCGCCCGGTGGTGTCCCAGAAGTCGCCGCCGGTCACGAAGTTGTACATGTGCGCCGAGAGGATGTTGATCCCGCCGCGGGCGTCGCTCTCCTTGAGTGCGTAGGAGAGCGCGGCGACGTTCTCCTCGACGGTGCCGCCGTAGACGCCGGGCTTCTGGAAGCCGTTGAGGATGAGGGTGTCCCAGCCGAACACGGCCGGGTAGTCGCCGGTGACGGCCTCCACGTCGGAGGCGTGGCCGTCCATCTGGGTGAAGGTGAAGCCGTCGGAGAGGGAGTGCTCGTGGCCGAACATGATCCCTTGCCCCTGCGTCTCGCGCAGGTAGTGGAACAGGGCTCGGGTCTCGCGGGTGGCCTTGTCGTCGACGAGGTCCACGGGTGCCGGTCGGCCCGCGGCGGACGCCGGGAGCGCCGGGAGGCCGGCCACGGCGGCCGCGGCGGCGCCCATGGCGATGACCGCGCGCCTCGGCGCACGGGGGGAGGAGTGAGGCAACTTGCGTCTCCTTTGACACGCTGGGCCCCTCGCAGGAGGGGCTGGACGGGTTTCGAGGGGCAGACGGGAACTGAATCGGTTAAGCGATCTTCATCATAGACATTGGAATATCTCGATGTCAATCGACGGTGTGCGGGCCACTGGCGGCGTTACCGGTGCTGAATCGGTTCGGGGCGAGGTGCTTTCATCGGGACGGAGCCGCAGGGTGCGGGGCGATTCAGGACTGTCCACGCGGGATCGTGAATGGACCTCGGCCGCTCGGGTAGGCCTCTGATGACGGCGCATACGCCCGTCGACGCCCCGTCTCCAGGACGGGCAGAGGAGGAAGACATGAGCGATGCAGAACGGCACGGCGCCGCTCGGCCCGTGCCGGAGTCCGAGACCGTGACGCCCCCTGCGAATCCGGCGGCGCGCGGTTCGACCGACCCTGACCGGGACCGGTGGACCGCGGACCCGGGGGCCGCCGACGAACCCGACGTGTACGTGCCGGCGGAACGCGAACCCGCCGTCGGGCACCGGCCCGTCGGCGGCGAGTACGAGGCGGGTCGCGCACCGGCCGAGCGCGACCCGGGCGACTACGACGCCACCGCCGACCGCGACCCCGCCCGTCCCGGCACCGCGCCGGGCCGCGAGCCTGCGGCCGGTGAGTCCGTCGTCTACGAATCGGCGGCCGGCGGCGAAGCGGCCGACGACCGGGGACCCGCCCCCGCCGCCGAACCCGACCGGTACGACACCGCGGCCGACCCCGCCGCCGGACGCGAGCCCGGCTACGGCGCCCCCGCCGAACCGGCGATCGGGCGCGAGCCCGTCACGTATGAGCCGACCGCCGACCGCGACCGGGTCCACCCCGACTCGATCGACGACCGCAACACCGTCGAGCGCGAGCCTGTCGCGTACGAGCAGACCGCCGACCGCGACCAGGTCCACCCTGACCCGATCGAAGACCGCGACACCGTCGAGCGCGAACCGGTCACGTACGAGCAGACCGCCGACCGGGTCGACCCCGACCTGATAGACGACCGCGACACCGCCGCCGCGCGGGAGCGCGAGCGCATCGACTACGCGCCCGCCATCGACCCCGAACCCGGCTACGACGCACCCGTCGAGCGGGACGCCGCCGTCGAGCGCGACACGGTCGAGCCCCGTCTGATCGCCGACCGCGACGCCGTCGAGTACGAGCCCGTCGCCGTCGAACCCGTGGCGGCAGAGCGTGAACCGGCCGAGGTCGAGCGCGAACCCGTCACCGACGCCTCCGCCACCGGCGGGCACGCCGGGGTCGAGGAGACCGCGGCCGTCGCGCGCGAGCGCGGTTCGGACGTGGCGCACACCGCCGCCGACGAGGTCAAGCATGTCGCCCGCACGGCGCGCGAAGAGGGCGCGCACCTGGCCGAGGAGGCCAGGGCCGAGTTCCGGCACATCGCCGACGACGCCCGGGCGCAGCTGCGCGAGCAGGCCGAGGCGCAGACCGAGCGGGTGACCGACTCGATGCGCCGCTTCGGCGACCAGCTCGGCGCGCTCGCCGAGGGCCGCACCGAGGACGCGGGACCGCTGGCCGGCTACGCCGGGGCCGCCGCCGACGAGCTGCGCCGCGCCGCCGAGCGCGTGCGAGACGGGGGCCTGGACGGGGTCCTCGACGACACGAGGAACTTCGCGCGCCAGCGGCCCGCGCTGTTCCTGACCGCCGCGGTCGTCGCCGGCTTCGCCGCCGGGCGGCTGCTGCGCGGCGGCAAGGACGCGCACGACGAGCACCGCGACGGCGCCGACGACGTCGACAGCCCGTCCGCGGAGCCGTTCCCCACCGGCGAACCCGCCGTCCGAACCGAGGAGGAGACGTGGCGATGACCGATGAACCGCGTCCGGGCGTCGACCCGGACGGACCCGACCCGGACCGCCCCGAGGAGCAGTCGCTCGGCGGGCTGCTGAGCGAGGTCGCGCGCGACGTCAGCGAGCTGATCCGCAAGGAGGTCGAGCTCGCCAAGCTGGAGGTCCGCGAAGAGGCGGTCAAGGCGTCGAAGGCGGGGGCGAAGCTGGGCGCCGCGGCGCTGCTGGGCAACCTGGCACTCCTGCTGGCCGCGTTCGCCGCCGCGTGGGGCCTCGCCGAGGTCATGCCCGCCGGATGGGCGTTCCTGATCGTGGCGGTCCTCGCCGCGGTCGTCGCCGGCGGCCTGTTCGCCGTCGGCCGCAAGGAGTTCCGGAAGGTCTCGCCGATCCCGCGGCAGACCGGTGAGACGTTGAAGGAGGATGTCGAATGGGCTCGCGAGCGGATGAGCTGAGGCAGGAGATCGAGAGCACGAGGGAGGACCTCGGCGAGACGATCGACGAGATCAACGACCGGGTGAACCCGGCGAGGATCGTCCAGCGCAAGAAGGAGAACGTCCAGCGCCGCGTGCACACCGTGCGCGAGAAGGTGATGGGCACCGTCGGCCCCGAGCGCGTCGGCGACCGGATCGAGGGCAGCCCGCTGGCCGCCGGACTCATCGCGTTCGGCATCGGCGCGCTCGCGGCCTCGCTCCTGCCGTCGGACCGGTCCTCGCGGGAGGCCGCCCAGGCGCTCTCCGAGCACGCCGGGCCCGCGGTGGCGCGCGTGAAGGAGGCGGGAGCCGAGATCGGCTCGCACGTCGGCGCGACCGCCAAGGAGTCCTCGCAGCACCTCGGCGAGCACGTCAAGGAGTCCGTCGAGCACGTCAAGGCCGAGGCGCAGTCCTCGGGCGAGACGGTGAAGGACGAGTCGCAGCGCGCCGCGGACGACGTGCGGCGCACGCGCGAAGGCTGACGGCCGCACACAGGCCTGCGGCCCGGCGCGATCCCGACCGCGCCCGGCCGCGGACACTGCACCGGCCTCCGATCGGGACTCACTCTGGGTCCGATCGAAGGCCGGTGCAGTGGTGCGTGGTGGTCGAGACGGCCTGGTGACGGGCGGTCGCCGGTCCGATGCGGTCGTCTGAGGGGGCCGCGGCCGTGCTGGCTCCGCCGGGCGGAGTCGCACGCCGCCCGCCGGTCCGCCCGGTCCTACTCCAGGACGCGGGCGATCGAGAGGCCGTCGTAGCCCTTGACGCCGACGGTCTGCATGACCGTGCCCTCGAGCTTCGGGTTGGCGGCGACCTGCTCCAGGTACGAGCGCACGCCCTGCACGTTCGGGTCGCGGCTGAGGCCGTCGGCGACGGCGCCGCCGCGGACCACGTTGTCGGCGATGATGAGGCTGCCCGGCCGGGTCAGCTTGAGCGCCCATTCGAGGTAGCCGGGGTAGCCGCCCTTGTCGGCGTCGATGAAGACCATGTCGAACGGCCCGGCGCCCTCGGCGGCGAGCTTCGGGAGCGTGTCGGCGGCCGCGCCGACCCGGATCTCCACGGTCCCCACGAGCCCGGCCCGGGCGACGTTGCCGCTGGCGACCTCGGCGTGCCGGGCGCTGTACTCGAGGCTGACGAGGTGGCCGTCGGCGGGCAGCGCCCGCGCCATCCAGATCGCGCTGTAACCCCCGAGCGTGCCCACCTCGAGGATGCGCTTGGCGCCCAGGGTCTTCGCGAGGAGGTAGAGGAGCTTGCCCTGCGCGGGCGAGACGGAGATCGGCGGCAGCCCGGCCTTCCGGGCCGCGGCGGTGGCTTCGGCGAGGACCTCGTCCTCGCCGACGAGCAGCGATCCGAGGAACGCGTCGACTTCGGTCCATTGCCCCTGGCCCATTGTTCGCCCCTTCCGACGGGTCCGAGAACGTCGATGAAACGCTATCACCGCCGCCCCACGAGTCTCGTCCCGTTAAATTCGGACTTATCCGACCAACGGTGCGATCACCCTTTCGGGTCGACCCGCGCGGAGCGCCGGGAATGGTACCGCGAATGGGTGAAGCCTGTTGTTGTAATTACGACATTGACGGATGATTAACGGTGGTCTTTTGTCAGATTTTGCCCCTGAATCGACGGAACGCGCCGGGCTCGGTCTTGCCGATCGTCGTACGGTGCAACGGCTTGAATGATAGACCTGAATCACTACTTGTTCGCGGCCGCGAAACCGGTGATCCGGTGCGGCGGCGGACTGGAATGACGGCCGGCTTCGGGGGAGCCGGCCGCACACTGGGGGGTAACGCTATGAGCATGGCACGATCGGCGACAGTCGATATCGGGACCACCATGCGGCTCGTCGCGCCCGATTTCGCGACGGTGAGTGTGCGCGCGAGTCTGCGATACGACCCGGACGACCCTTACGCGGTCTGCGTGATGTTCCATCCGGATGGGACGGACGCCGACCAGGTGGCCTGGTCCTTCTCCCGCGAACTGCTCGCGAAGGGCCTCGAGGAGCCCACCGGCATCGGCGACGTCCGCGTCTGGCCCTGGACGACTCCGCGAGGGGAATCGGTCGCCCTCGCGCTCTCCTCGCCCGACGGCAACGCCCTCTTCGAGATCAACCGCGGCGTCGTGCAGCGCTTCCTCCGCCGGGCCTACAGCCTGGTCCCCCGCGGCCGCGAATCGGGCTATGTGGACATGGACACGACCCTCACGAAGCTCCTGGCCGGCGGTGTCTTACCCGCCGCGACGACGAAGGGCGGACCGGAGCGCATCCGGTCCGCCCTTCGCGTGTCCGCCCGTCAGCTGCGCAGGAGCGCGGCCGTCTGCGAGGCGATCTCGCCCTCCTCGTTGGTGGGGATGACCATCACCGTGATCGGCGACTGCGGGGTCGAGATGACCGGCCCGCCGGCCGCGTTCGCGGCCTCGTCGAGGTCCACCCCCAGCGCCACCAGCGACGACAGCGCCTGCGCCCGCACCTCGGCGCTGTTCTCGCCGATCCCGGCGGTGAACGCGATCGCGTCCGCCCCGCCCAGCGCGGCGATGTACGAGCCGATGTACTTGCGGATGCGGTAGCAGTAGATCTCCAGGGCGACCTGCGCCGCCCGGTCCCCCGCCGCCGCGGCCTTCTCGATCTCCCGGTTGTCGACGTGCCCGCTGAGCGCGAGCATCCCCGACCGCTTGTTCAGGGCCGCATCGAGATCCGCGAACGACGCACCCGTCTGGCGGTGCATGTGGAAGACGATCGCGGGATCGATGTCGCCCGAACGGGTCCCCATGACGAGGCCTTCGAGCGGCGTCAGGCCCATCGACGTGTCGATCGAGCGGCCCCGCTCCACGGCGGTCACCGACGCCCCGTTGCCGAGGTGGGCCACGATCACGTTGACCGCCTTGGGGCTCTTGCCGAGCATCTCGGCGGCCTTGCGGGAGACGTACGCGTGCGAGGTGCCGTGGAAGCCGTACCGGCGCACCCCGTGCTCCTCGCGCCACTCGGCGGGCACCGCGTACAGGTGGGCCCGCTCGGGCACCGTCGCGTGGAACGCGGTGTCGAACACGGCCACCTGCGGCAGTCGCGGGAACAGCTTGCGCGCGGTCCGGATGCCCTCCAGGTTCGCCGGGTTGTGCAGGGGCGCGAGCGCCGACAGCTCGTCGATGGCGCGCTCCACCTCGTCGTCGACGACGACCGGCTGCACGAACCGCTCGCCGCCGTGGACGACGCGGTGCGCGACCGCGATGAGCCCGGCGTCCGCCAGCGGCGTCCCGTGCTCCTCGAACGCGGCGACCATGGCCTCCAGGCCCTCGCCGTAGTCCGCGAAGCGGTCCTCCCGCACGGTCTTCCCGCCCGCGTGCCGGTGGGTGAGGACCGAATCGGACTGTCCGATGCGCTCGATGAGCCCTGAGGTCGACGCCTCCATTGTCTCGCCGTCGACCAGCTGGTACTTGATCGACGAGGAACCGGAGTTGATCACCAGGACCGGTGCGCTCATGGCACTTCCCCTCTAGAGCGCCCGCCCGCTCAGGCGGTCTGGCTCGCTTGGATCGCGGTGAGCGCGACCGTGTTGACGATGTCCGGCACCGTGGCACCCCGCGACAGGTCGTTGACCGGCTTGCGCAGGCCCTGCAGCACCGGGCCGACCGCGACCGCGTTCGCCGAGCGCTGCACCGCCTTGTACAGGTTGTTGCCGGTGTTCAGGTCGGGCACGATGAAGACCGTGGCCTTCCCGGCGACCTGGGAGTCCGGGAGCTTGGTGCCCGCGACGCCGGCGTCGGCGGCGGCGTCGTACTGGATCGGTCCCTCCACCGGAAGGTCGGGTCTGCGGGATCGGACGATCTCGGTCGCCGCCCGGACCTTGTCCACGGCCTCGCCGTGGCCGGAGGTGCCGGTCGAATAGGAGAGCATCGCCACCCGCGGTTCCACGCCGAACTCGGCGGCGGTGCCTGCCGAGGATAGCGCGATGTCGGCGAGCTGCTCGGCATCGGGGTTCGGGTTGACGGCGCAGTCGCCGTACACGAGGACCCGGTCCTCCAGGCACATGAAGAACACCGAGGAGACCACGGCGACCTCGGGCTTGGTCTTGATGATCTCGAACGAGGGCCGGATCGTGTGCGCGGTCGTGTGGACCGCGCCCGAGACCATGCCGTCGGCCATGCCCGTGTGGACCATCATCGTCCCGAAGTACGACACGTCGGCGACCTGGTCGTACGCGGCCTCGACGGTGACACCCTTGTGCGCGCGAAGCCGCGCGTACTCCTTCGCGAAGCGCTCGCGGATCTCGTGGTCGCCGGGGTTGAGGATCGCGGCCCCGGAGATGTCGACGCCCAGCTGCGCGGCCTGGGAGCGGATCTCGGCCTCGGAGCCGAGGAGCGTCAGGCGCGCCACGTCGCGGCGGATGAGGATCTCGGCGGCCTTGAGGATGCGCGGCTCGGCACCCTCGGGGAGGACGATGTGCTTGTCGAGAGCCTTGGCGCGTCCGAGCATGGAGTGCTCGAACATGATCGGCGTGACGACCTCGGGTTTGGAGAGCGCGAGGCGGTCGAGCAGGTCGTCCCCGTCGACGCCCGTCGCGAAGTCCTCCAGCGCGCGGGTGATCTTGCGCTGGCCGCCCGCGGCGAGGGAGCCGGTGACGTCGCCGACGAGGTTCGCCATGTCGAACGTGTCGTGCTGGACGAGCGCGATCGGCAGCCGGGAGTCGAGGCCCGCGACGATGTCGAGGATCTGCGGCTCGGGGCGGATGCCGCCGGTGAGGAACACCGCCGAGAGGCTCGGGGTGCCTTCGGCGAGGTGCGCGGCGATGAGGCCGAGGAGGACCTCGGAGCGGTCGCCGGGGAGGATCACGGCCTTGTCGTCGGCGAGGCGCGTGAGCAGGTTGGGGAGGGTCATGGCCGCGACGACGACGTCGCCGACGGTGCGGGTGAAGACGTCGGGGTCGCCGGAGATCAGCGTCCCGTCGGCGGCCTCGATGAGCTCGCCGACGGTGGGGGCAACGAGCTCGGGGTCCTCGACGACCACGCCGGCGCCCGGGTGGGCGTCCTTGACGAGGCCGGCGTCGGCCGCGTCGACGCGGTTGACGATGGTGCCCAGCACCGTGGCGTGGTCGGCCTCGGCCTGCACGGTGCCGAAGCGGAGCGCGGCGGCGATGTCGGCCGGGCTCTTGCGGTGGCCGGTGACGATGAGGAGCATCGGCGAGGCGAGGTTGACCGCGACGCGGGTGTTGTAGGCGAACTCGACCGGGGACGAGACGTCGGAGAAGTCGGAGCCGACGACGAGCACGACCTCGTGCCCGTCGGCGAGTTCGTGATAGCGCTCGACGATCTGGGTGAGCGCGGCGTCCGCGTCGGCGCGGACGTCCGAATAGGTCACGCCCACCGAGGACGCGTAGGACGCGGGGAGGCGGTACTGGTCGCGGAGGAGGGTGATGATGGGGTCGCCCGAGACCGTGTGGTCGTCGCGGACGATGGGGCGGAAGACGGCGACGGAGCCGGCGCGCCGGGTGAGCAGGTCCATGACGCCGACCGCGACGGTCGACTTGCCGCTGCCGGGGTCCAGGCTGGCGAGGTAGAGACTTTGAGCCACGGCTCCAACGCTAACCACCCCGTGCGCGCCTCGCAGGCGATCTGCGCCCCGGCTCACCTGTGAGCTTCGGCGTGACCGTGCGCGAGCGGGGGTGGGAGGGTGGGACGTCCATCCCGAACCCCCACCCTCCCGGGGAAGAATAAGGTCCCAGCCTCGCACCGGGGTCCGACAAGAACCGGCCCGCTCCGCGGCCGTGTCACATGAAAGCGTGAGGAATCGCGATCGAGGATCGCGACCGAGCAGCCGGAGCGGCCCGCCTACGGCGGGCCCCCGACGGGTCTCACTCGGCGAAGCCGCCCTCGGGGACCGGCGCCGGCGGCGGCGTGCCGACGTACTTGGCGCGCGGCCGGATGATCTTGGAGTCGCGGGCCTGCTCCAGGATGTTGGCGCTCCAGCCGACGACGCGGCTGGTCGTGAACGTGGGCGTGAACATAGGGCGCGGCACGCCCGCGAGCTCCATCACCACGCCCGCGTAGAACTCGACGTTGGTGTAGAGCTTCCTGCCGGGCTTGACCTCGGCGAGGATCTCGACCACGCGGCGCTCCACGGTCTTGGCGAAGTCCACGATGTCGCCGCCGAACTCGTCGGCGACGTCCCGCAGGTGCAGCGAGCGCGGGTCGTCGGTCTTGTAGACGGCGTGCCCGAAGCCCATGATGCGCCGCCCGGCCTCCAGCTCGCCGCGGATCCACGCGTCGATGTTGTCCGGCCCGCCGATCGCGTCGAGCGCGTCGAGCGCCCGCGCGGGCGCGCCGCCGTGGAGCGGGCCCGAGAGGGCGCCGACGGCCCCGACGAGGGCCGCGCCGAGGTCGGCGCCGGTGGAGGCGATGACGCGCGCGGTGAACGTGGAGGCGTTGAACCCGTGGTCGATGGTGAGGATCAGGTAGTGCTCGACCGCCCTCGCGGCCTCGTCGGAGGGCACCTCGCCGGTCATCATGTACAGGTAGTTCGCGGCGTAGCCGAGGTCCTCGCGCGGGTCGAGCGGGTCCTGGCCCTGCTGGAGGCGCCACATGGCGGTGAGGATCGCGGGGGTGACGGCGCAGGCGAACAGCGCGTCGTCGGCGCGGGCGGCCTCGTCGATGTCGAGGACGGGCCGCATGGGCCGGGCGGCGCACGCGGCCGAGAGCGCGGTGCGCAGGCCGTCGAGCGGGGAGGCCGCGGCCAGGTGCGGGAGCAGCTCGCGCAGCTGCGGGGTGAGGGCGCGGTGGGGGGCCACCTGGGCCTTGAACGCGTCGAGCTGCGCGCGGGTGGGCAGCTCGGCGTGGGTCATGAGGTACCAGACCTGCTCGAAGGAGCAGTGCTTCGCGAGTTCGACGGCGTTGTACTGGCGGTAGTGGTAGAAGCCCTCCTCGCCGCGGACGTCGCCTATCTCGGTGTCCGCGACGATCACGCGGTCGAGGCCCTTGGGGACTTCGATGAATTCGGGCATTGGGTCCTCCTCCGCTCGGTTCGCTGTCAGCCTACGGGATTTCGTGACGGACGGGCCCGAACGCCGACCCGGGGATCCGCGCCGGGCGCGCGCCAGTCAAACTGGTGCAGAACAGGTTTCTAGAGCGGTCCTCGGCTCCGACCCCGAGCCGGAGGACTCCGCAGGACGCTCCGAACGAGGTTGCACGTGGACTCCGGTACCCTCCTCTCCGGCCGCTACCGGCTGGACCGGCCCATCGACTCCGGCGCCATGGGCGCGGTCTGGCGCGCGCGGGACGAGCGGCTCGACCGCGACGTCGCCGTGAAGATCCTCCTGCCCGGCCTCGACGGCGCCGGCGAGCGCTTCGAGCGCGAGGCGAAGACCCTCGCGAGCCTGAAGGGCCCGAACTACGTCGAGGTGTACGACTTCGGCGAGGAGCTCGACGGCGACCGGACGGTCCACTACCTGGTCATGGAGCTGGTCGAGGGCGTCTCGCTGGCGCGGCTGCTCGCGCGCGAGGAGCGGCTCGACCCCGACCGCACGATGCGGATCATCGCCGAGGCCGCCGACGCGCTCGGCGCGGCGCACCGGAGGCGGATCGTCCACCGGGACGTGAAGCCCGCGAACCTCCTCATCGACGCCGACGACCGGGTCCGGGTGGTGGACTTCGGGATCTCGCTGCTGGTGGGCCGCTCGCGGCTGACCGACAGCAAGGAGGTGCTGGGCACCGTCCCGTACGTCTCGCCCGAGCGCCTGCGCAACCAGGACGTCACCGGGAAGTCCGACCTGTACTCCCTCGGCGCGGTCGCGTACGAGTGCCTGACCGGGACGCCGCCGTTCCCCGCGCAGGACCCCATGGCCGTCATCCACAGCCACCTGTACGAGGAGCCGCCCGCGCTACCCGACACGGTCCCGCCGCAGGTGGCGTCCGTGGTGTCGCGGTCACTGCGGAAGTCCCCGGACGAACGCTGGGAGTCCGGCGAGGCGCTAGCGGAGGCGTGCCGGCTGGCGACGACCGGCGAGATCTACGTGCCGCCGCCCGCGCCGGAGGCGGCTCCCGTGCGGCGGCCCTGGAGGCGATTGGCGCTCGTGGCGACCGCGGTCGCGGCCGTGGCGGCGCTGACCGCGGTGGCGCTGTGGGGCACGTGGGCGGGCGACTCGCCGTTCGGGCCCGGCGCGGGCGACGCGGAGCAGTCCACGGTGGAGGCCGCGGCCGGGGAGGGCGAGTCTGCGGCGGTCGAGTCGAGCGCGGCGGCCACGGCGTCGGCGCCGGAGTCGCCTGCGGAGGAGTCCGAGTCGGCAGCCGAGGGCGGGGCCGGTGACGGGAGTGGCGACGGCGGTTCCGAAGGGGACTCACAGGAGGGCGACGGAGGCGAGGCCGAGACCGAGGAGGCGACCGAGCCCAAGTCCGGGACCACGGAGCTGCCGTCGGTGACGGGGATGACGACGTTCGAGGCCCGCGACTTCCTAGAGGGCGAGGGGTTCGGCAACGTAGTCGCAGATGTCGGCTACTACGTGATCTCGCCCGAGCCCGCGCACTGCACCGTAGTGCAGCAGTTCCCGTCGTCGGGCTCCACGGTCGACTACGCGGACCAGGTCACGCTGTCGTACCACAGCCGCAATGCCGAAGGCACCACATGCGAGTGGTGACCGGAGTGCTGCGGGTTGACCGCCCGGGCCCCGGTCTGGATGATGGAACGGGCGACCGGTACAACAGTCCCTGCACGGTCACCTTCTGAAGCGATTGGTCTGAAGATGGAAGATAATCTGGGCGCCGCCCCCGGCGTGGTCGTCGGGGTCCTGCTCATCATCGCGGCGGTCATGTGGTTCTCCCCCGGCGCGCGCCACAAGTTCCGCAAGGCGACGCTGTGGCTGGTGATCATCGCGGTCGCGATGATCATCATCTTCGGCTACCTGAACGCCGGACAGGAGACCTAGGACCCGTACTCCCGCAGCTCGACGGCCTCGCGGCCGTGCTGCGGGATTTTTTCCGCCCGCCTATTGGAACAGATCATTCCGGTCTGCTATAGTGGAATCAAACGTTCCGTTCCACTGAACTCGGATCAGCCGGAGGCTACCGTGACCGTCATCCTCGAGACCCCCGCCGACGAAACGCCGACCGCCGAGACCGCCCCCGCGGCGGCCGAGCCGCGGACCTTCCCGCACCGCTGGCTGGGCCTCATCGCGATCCTCTCCGCGACCCTCCTGAACCTCCTCGACGCCTCGATCGTCAACGTCGCCGCCCCCGCGATCCGCGCCGAGCTCGGCGGGACCGCCGCGACGCTCCAGTGGCTCTCGGCCGGGTACACCCTCGCCCTCGCGATCGGCCTGCTGACCGGCGGCCGGCTCGGGGACATGTTCGGCCGCAAGAAGGTCCTCATGATCGGCCTGGCCGGGTTCCTGGCGGCCTCGCTCGCCTGCGGCGCCGCCGGGACGATCGAGCTCCTGCTCGCCGCCCGCGTCGTGCAGGGCGTCTTCGCCGCGGTCATGGTGCCGCAGTGCTTCGGCCTGATCCGCGACATGTTCGGCCGCGACATGGGCAAGGCGTACGCGCTGTTCGGTCCGGCCATCGGCCTGGCGACGATCGCCGGACCGGTCGTCGCCGGCGTCCTGGTCGACGCCGACCTGCTCGGCACCGGCTGGCGCTCGATCTTCCTGATCAACCTGCCGCTCGGCGCGGCCGCGGTCGTCCTCGGCGCGAAGATCCTCCCCGCCGGCGCCCCGGCCGTCAAGGGCCTCAAGCTCGACCTCGGCGGCGCGCTCCTCGCCGCGGCCGGGATGTGCCTGCTGCTGGTGCCGCTGGTCGAGGGCCGCGAGCTCGGCTGGCCGGCCTGGTCGATCGCGATGCTGATCGCCTCCGTCCCGGTCCTGGCCCTGTTCACCTGGTCGCAGACCCGCCGCGCCCGCTCCGGCCGCACCGCCCTGGTCGAGCTGAGCGTCTTCAAGAAGCGCTCCTACACCTCCGGCATCGCGTTCGTGGTGGTCTTCTTCGGCGCGATCACCGGCTTCTCCCTCGCGGTCGGCCTGTTCCTCCAGCTCGGCCTCGGCTTCGGCCCGCTCCAGGCGAGCCTGGCGATGGCCGCGTGGGCGGTCGGCGCATTCATCGGCTCCGGCTCCAGCGCGGCGCTCGCCCCGAAGCTCGGCCGCGGCGTCCTGCACGTCGGCCTCGCCACGATGACCGCCGGCCTGGCCGTGATCTGGTTCCAGTTCGGCGCCGACACCGCGCCCGGCACCTGGGCCCTCTCCCCCGCGTTCGGGGTCTTCGGGATCGGCATGGGCATGATCTTCGTGCCGCTGTTCGGGATCATCACCGGCGACCTCGAAGACCACGAGGTCGGCTCCGCCTCCGGGCTCCTGGAGTCCTTCCAGCAGGGCGCCGCGGCGCTCGGCGTCGCCGGACTCGGGACGGTGTTCTTCGGGCAGTTCGCGATCGGCGGCGGCGCGGCCGAGGCGATGCAGGCGGCCCAGCTGGTGACCGGCCTGACCGTCGGCCTCACCCTGGTGGCCTTCCTGGTCGCGTTCGGCCTCCCGAAGCAGGCCAAGGCCGGGCACTGACCCAGCCGCACCCCCTCGCCGGCCGTGCCTTCGGGCACGGCCGGCGCAGGCGTATCAGAATGAACCGCTCTGTTCCAGATAGGATGCGTGCCATGACCGACAAGCCGCTCAGCGGGCGCAAGGCGCAGGCCGCCCGCAACGACAAGCTGATCCTCGAGGCCGCCCACGAGGTGTTCGTGGACGACCCGGAGGCCCCCATCGCCGAGGTCGCCAAGCGCGCGGGCGTCGGCATCAGCGCCCTGTACCGGCGCTACCCGAGCAAGGAGGACCTCCTCCGCAAGCTCGCCGGCGACGGCCTCAACCGGTACATGGAGCTCGTGCAGGAGGCGGTCGATTCCGAGCAGGAGCCGTGGGAGGCGTTCCGCACGTTCATGCGCGCGGTCGTCCTCGCCGACACGCCCTCGATCACGGTGCGCCTGGCGGGGACCTTCACGCCGAGCCCCGAGATGTTCAAGGCCGCCATCGAGGGCGACTCGCTGAACAAGTCGCTGCTCACCCGGTTCAAGCAGGCCGGGGTCCTGCGCGACGACGTCGACAACGGCGACCTCCAGATGGTCACCGAGTCCGTCTGCTCGATCACCATCGGCGACGCCGAGCGCACCCGCGAGGTCCGCCTGCGAACTCTCGAACTCCACCTGCAAGCCCTCCGAGCCCCCGGCGCCGCCCCGCTCCCGGGCCGGACCGTCAGCGACGACGAGATGGGCGCCCGCTGGATCCCCAAGGGCGCATAGGCGACGCGAAAGGCCCGGCGACACCGCCGGGCCTTTTCTTCGTGGAGCGGACGACCGGGATCGAACCGGCGACCTACACCTTGGCAAGGTGTCGCACCAGCGCGAAGCGCTGCCAAAGGCACTGCCAACTGCGCTACGTCCGCCCCGAGCACACCCTGGTACCCGAGGCAACACGAAAGGCCCGGCGACACCGCCGGGCCTTTTCTTCGTGGAGCGGACGACCGGGATCGAACCGGCGACCTACACCTTGGCAAGGTGTCGCACCAGCGCGAAGCGCTGCCAGAGGCACTGCCAACTGCGCTACGTCCGCCCCGAGCCCGCCCCGTTACCCGAGGCAACACGAAAGGCCCGGCGACACCGCCGGGCCTTTTCTTCGTGGAGCGGACGACCGGGATCGAACCGGCGACCTACACCTTGGCAAGGTGTCGCGCTACCAACTGCGCTACGTCCGCATTCCGCAAGCCTTGACTTGCGAACGACCATACTGTAGCGCACCGTTCAACCGGACTTCATGGGGCCTTGGGCCCGATTGGGGTTCAGATCACGCCTGCGACGGGCCTAGGCCGAGCATGGCACGGGCCTCCTCGTCGAGCCCTTCGATCGCGACCTCGTGCGTGCGGTGCGCCTCCCAGCGCTCGCGGTCGAGCCGCCAGCGCCGGTCGAGTCGCCGCTGGTCGCGCAGGACCTTGTAGTCGACGCCGTCGGCGAGGTACCCGAGCTTCCGCGAGACCCCGGCCGAGGGCTCGTTCCCGTCGAAGGAGGCGCTGAGCGCGAAGTCGGCGCCGATCCCCTCGAAGAGGAACGCCAGCACGGCGGCGCGCATCTCGGTCCCGAAGCCCTGCCCGTGGTGGGCGAGGCCGAGCCAGGAGCCGGTGGTGGCCTCCCGGGTGACCCCGAACCGCTTCGCGGTGACCTCCTGCATGCCGATGACCTTGCCTTCGTGGACGGTGACGAAGGGCAGCGCCCAGTCCTCGGGGGTCGACCCGGCGATGGCCTTCATCTGCCACTGGAGGGTGGCGCGGCCGCGTTCGAGCGGTGCGGCCTCGGTCCAGGGTTCGACGAACGGCATGAAGTCGGGCGTGTGGACGCCTTCGGCGGCCCGGTCGGCGAGGGCGACCAGGTCGTCCATGTCGGGCAGGCGGAGCTCGAGGCGGTCGGTGCGGAGCCGGACGCGGTAGACCGGGAGGTAGTCGGTGAGCATGCACCGATTGTCCTGAGCGGTGCGGCGGGCCGCAATCGAGTTACGCGAGGCCGAGCATGGCGCGGGCGTCGTTGTCGAGGCCGTCGACGGCGACGTCATGGGTGCGGTGGGCCTCCCAGTCGGCGCGGGTGAGGCGCCAGCGCAGGCTGGTGACGCGTTCGCCGTTGTAGACCTGGTGGTCGATGCCGTCGGGGCGGTAGCCGAGTTTGCGGGAGACGGCTTCGGAGGGGCCGTTGCCGTCGAGGCAGTCGCTGAGGGCGTGGTCGGCGCCGAGGCCGTCGAAGAGGAGGGCGAGGACGGCGGCGCGCATCTCGGTGCCGAGGCCCTTGCCGTGGTGGGCCGCGCCGAGCCAGGAGGAGGTGGTGGCCTCGCGGGTGACGGCGTACTGCTTTCCGGCGAGGTCCTGCTTGCCGATGACGCGGCCGTCGTGGACGGCGACGAAGGGCAGGCACCAGCGGTCGGGGGTGACGGCGGCGATGAGGTTGAGGTTCCAGAGGATCGCGGTGCGTCCGCGTGCGAGCGGTTCGGCCTCGGTCCAGGCGTTCTTGAAGGGCTGGAAGTCGGGGCCGTGGACGCCGGCGGCGGCCTGGTCGGCGAGCGCGGCGAGGTCGTCGGTGTCGGGCAGGCGCAGTTCGAGGCGTGCGGTGCGCACGCGGATGCGGTAGATCGGCAGATAGTCGGCGAGCATGCGTGCGATTGTGCCCGAGCGGTCCGACGCCCGGGCGCGATCGGTCAGGCGGGCGGGTCGAGGCCGAGCATGGAGAGGACGTCGCCGTCGAGGCCGTCGATGGCGACGTCGTGGGTGCGGTGGGCCTCCCAGTCGGCGCGGGTGAGGCGCCAGCGGTTGAGGTGGCGGCGCCGGTCCTGGACGACGTGGAACTCCTCGCCGTCGGGCCGGTAGCCGAGGCGGCGGGAGACGCGGGCGGAGGCGTCGTTGCCGTCGTAGGAGCCGCTGCGGGCGGTCTCGGCGCCGAGGCCGGCGAAGGCGAGGTGGAGGACGGCGGCGCGCATCTCGGTGCCGTAGCCGTTGCCTTGGTGAGCACGGCCGATCCAGGAGCCGGAGTCGACTTCGCGGGTGAGGGCGAAGTCTTTGCCGGCGACGACCTGGACGCCGATGGGGTCGCCGTCGTGGAAGACGAAGAACGGGTATCCCCAGTCCTTGGCGTCCCAGCGGCCGACGGCGCGGTGGTACCAGAGGGCGACGCTGCGGGCGGTGGCGGCGGGGCCGTCGGCGGTCCAGGGGATGGAGAAGGGCATGAAGCCGGGGTCGTGGACGCCGGCGGCGGCGGTGTCGGCGAGGGCGGCGATCTCGTCGGGGTGCTGGGGCAGGCGCAGTTCGAGGCGGTCGGTGCGGAGCCGGAGGCGGAGGATCGGCAGGTGGTCGGCGAGCATGGTCCGATTCTCCTGAGCGGGGCCGGGGTCCGCAATCGAGTTCTGCGATGACGGCGATCGGGCGCGGGGGCGGGGGGCCGCCTAGACTTCCGGGGACGGAGTCGAGGGAGTGGAGGCGCGGCATGAACATGGGCCAGTCGGGGATGCTGTTCGTCTTCGGGATGTTCTTGCTGGTCGCGGCGATCATCATCGCGGGCCTCTTCTTCGCGGCGTCGGCGTCGAAGGCGCGGGCGGCGGCGGCGCGGGAGTCGCAGTACCGGGAGCTGGCGGAGAAGGCGAGCGTGGACGCGACGGAGATCCGGGCGTCGCTGATCGAGATCAGGTCGCGGCTGGCGTCGCTGGAGCGGCGGCGCGGCGAGGCGGAGTAGGGCCGTCGCGGGCGCGCGAGGAATTCTTCCGAATCACGGTCAATCCGCGCGCGATGGGGCACGCTCTGACGCATGGACACCGCGAAGACCGATCGCTCCGCTCCCCTGACCGATGACGAGCTCGCCGGGGTCGACGCCTACTGGCGCGCCGCGAACTACCTGACCGTGGGGCAGATCTACCTGCTCGACAACCCCCTGCTGCGGGAGCCGCTGCGGCCGGAGCACATCAAGCCGCGCCTGCTCGGGCACTGGGGCACCAGTCCGGGCCTGAGCCTGATCTACGCGCACCTCAACCGCTGCATCAAGGCCCGCGGACTGGACATGATCTACGTGTGCGGGCCGGGGCACGGCGGTCCGGCGATGGTCGCGAACACATGGCTGGAGGGCACGTACCCGGAGCTGTACCCGTCGGTGAACCACTCCGAGGAGGGGATGCGGCGGCTGTTCCGGCAGTTCTCGTTCCCGGGCGGGATCCCGTCGCATGTGGCGGCGGAGGTGCCGGGTTCGATCCACGAGGGCGGCGAGCTGGGGTACGCGCTGTCGCACGCGTTCGGGGCGGCGTTCGACAACCCGGAGCTGACGGTCGCGTGCGTGGTCGGCGACGGCGAGGCCGAGACGGGGCCGCTGGCGGGGTCGTGGTTCTCGAACGTGTTCCTGAACCCGGTCTCGGACGGCACGGTCCTGCCGATCCTGCACTTGAACGGGTACAAGATCGCGAACCAGACGATCTTCGCGCGGATCTCGGACGAGGACCGGGCGAGCTTCTTCCGCGGCTGCGGGTACGACCCGGTGCTGGTGGACGGGGACGATCCGGCGGAGGTGCACCAGGCGCTCGCGGGGGCGCTGGACGCGTGCTTCGACCGGATCGCGGAGATCCGGGCGGATGCGCGGTCGCGGGCGAACGGGCTGCCGGTGCGGCCGCGCTGGCCGATGATCGTGCTGCGCACGCCGAAGGGCTGGACGGGTCCGTCTGATGTAGACGGCACGCCGGTGGAGGGCACGTGGCGGGCGCATCAGGTGCCGCTGTCGGGGGTGCGGACGAACGCCGATCACCTGGCGATGCTCGAGGAGTGGATGCGCTCGTACCGGCCGGAGGAGCTGTTCGACGCGACGGGCGCGCCGGTGCCGGCGCTGCTGGGCCTACCACCGGAGGGCGAGGCGCGGATGAGCGCGAACCCGCACGCGAACGGCGGGCTGGTGCTGCGCGACCTGGTGCTGCCGGACTACCGGGACTACGGGGTCGAGACCGAGGGGCACGGTTCGACCGTCGGGGAGGCGACGCGGGCGCTGGGGGCGTGGCTGCGGGACGTCATGTCCGCGAACCCGGACCGGTTCCGGCTGTTCGGGCCCGACGAGGTCGAGTCGAACCGGCTGGGCGCGGTCTTCGAGACGACCGACCGGCAGTGGCAGGCGGAGATCCTGCCGACCGACGTGCACCAGGCCCCGCACGGGCGGGTCATGGAGGTCCTGTCGGAGCACCTGTGCGAGGGCTGGCTGGAGGGGTACCTGCTGACGGGCCGGCACGGCCTGTTCACCAGCTACGAGGCGTTCATCCACATCGTCGACGCGATGTTCAACCAGCACGCGAAGTGGCTGGACTCCTCGCGGGACATCCCGTGGCGGCGGCCCGTCGCGTCGCTGAACTACCTCCTGTCGAGCCACGTGTGGCGCCAGGACCACAACGGGTTCTCGCACCAGGACCCGGGCTTCATCGACCACGTGATGAACAAGAAGGCCGACATCGTGCGGGTGTACCTGCCGCCGGACGCCAACACGCTGCTGTCCACGATGGACCACTGCCTGCGGAGCCGCCAGTACGTGAACGTGGTGGTCGCCTGGAAGCAGCCCGCGCTCCAGTACACGAGCATGGAGGAGGCGGTGCGCCACTGCGAACGGGGCCTGGGGATCTGGGAGTGGGCCTCGACCGACGGCGGCGAGGAGCCCGACGTGGTCCTGGCGTGCGCCGGGGACGTGCCCACACTGGAGGTCCTGGCCGCCGCGGACCTGCTGCGGACCCACCTGCCGGAGTTGAAGGTCCGGGTGGTGAACGTGGTGGACCTGATGCGGCTCCAGCCCGAGAGCGAGCACCCGCACGGCCTCGGCGACCGCGAGTTCGACACGGTCTTCACCGCCGACCGGCCCGTCCTGTTCGCCTTCCACGGCTACCCGACGCTCATCCACCGGCTCACCTACCGGCGCACCAACCACGACAACATCCACGTGCGCGGCTACAAGGAGGAGGGCACCACGACCACGCCCTTCGACATGGTCATGCTCAACGACCTCGACCGGTTCCGCCTGGTCATGGACGTCATCGACCGCGTCCCGGGCCTGGGCCCGAACGCGGCGGGCCTGCGCCAGCGCATGGTCGACGCCCGCCACGCCGCCCGCGAGCACACCCGGACGCACGGCGAGGACCTGCCCGAGGTCGCCGATTGGAGCTGGCCAGGTTAGGTTGCCGTGCAACACAAGTGACGGAAGGCGCAGCTGCAACCGCTTGACGCTCCGCGAACACGCTTCGTTAACCTCTTAGGGGAGGCTCACCCGCTCACCCCCTTGGAGGTCCTCACGTGGCGAAGGTCAGGCCCGGACGCGTCGTAGTGGACTACGGAGAGGCCGTCGTGGTGTTCACCGGCGGCGTCAGGATCAACCGGCTGTGGAAGGTCGGGACGTGGGTGCCGGTCCTCGTCGCGCTGCGGAAGATCCTGCGGGAACTGGAGTCCGACCCGGAGCTGGGGCTACTCGACTCCCGGTTCGCCGTGAGCGGGCGGGTGGTCATGGTCGTCCAGTACTGGCGGAGCGGCGAGCACCTGGAGGAGTACGCGCACTCCCAGGAGCGCCTGCACCGCGGGTTCTGGAAGTGGTTCAACCGCAGCGTCAAGGACAACGGCGACGTGGGCCTGTGGCACGAGCTGTACCAGGTGCCCGCGGGGGCGTTCGAGACCTCGTACTTCAACATGCCGCCCTTCGGGCTCGCGCGCGCCACCAAGGAGAAGGAGGCCGCGCGCACCGATCCGGACGACCACCACCACGACCACCACGGGTCGGTCTAGAGTCCGAACGCCGTGAGGTCCCGCTCCAGGGTCTCGGTGGCCCACTTGGTCTGGTTCGCCTCCTGCTCGGGGTCGAACCCGCGCACCTTGCACTCGGCGACCAGGATGAGCATGATGTACGTGCGGTAGAGCGCGAGCCGCCGCTCCTCCCCCGCGGTCAGCGGGCGTCCCAGGAAGCCGTCCACGACCGCCGGGAACTCCGCCTCCGGGATCATCTGGAGCGACACCAGCTCGGCGATCGGGTCGCCGTAGAACGCGCGCTCGCCGTCGATGAACGCCTCCAGTGACCACCGGTCACCCTCGCGCTTCACGAAGATGTTGCCGTCCCACAGGTCGAAGTGGACCAGCGCGGGCCGCTGCACCTCGTCGAGCAGCACGTGCTCGGCCCGGACCAGGGCCCGGATGGCCGCGACCGGGCGCGGGAGGGCGGTGCCCTGCTCCTCGATGTCGTCGAGGACGTCGTCGACCATCATGCGGAACGCGGCGGACCAGGTGTCGGCCGTGGTGCGCCCGCTCGCGCGCGGGTAGCCGAAGTGCGCGCCGGTCACGGTCGCGTAGCCCGCGCTCGCGGCACCGATCTCCTTGCGCAGCAGCAGGAGCTGGTCGGCGGGGATCTCCTCGCGGACCTTCGGGAGCGGGACGCCGGCGAGCCGGTCGATGATGATGACGCCGCCCTCGGGGTCGGCGTGCCACAGCCGCGGCATGGGCACGCCCGCGGCGATGCCCCGCTCGAAGCACTCGATCTCGGTCGCCATGAGGTCGACCTCGTAGCGCAGCAGCTTCAGGCCCCGGTCGGGGGCGACCTTGACGACGACGCGGCGGCCGTCGGTGATCGCGAGGGCGTGCGCGGCGTTGAAGAAGCCGTCCTTGAACTCCTCGTGGGCGGTGAACTCGAGGTCGGCGCCGAGCGCGCCGCGGACGAGGGCCTCGACGTCGGCGCGGTCGAGGCGGGGGCGGATGGCGACTTCGGACATGGCGCCATTCTGGCCGGGGAGCGGCGGCGGCGCAACAGCGTTCCCACCGCGGCCGAACGGCCCCGGAGCGCATCGCTCCGGGGCCGTCGGGTCACGGCGGTTCAGCCCGCTTTGAGGGCCGCCAGGCGGGCCTCCACGTCGGCGTCGGTGCTGACGTCGTTCAGAGCCTCGAACTGGCTGTCGAGCGAGGACATCGCGAGCTCCTGGTGGCCGCGGACCTTCGCCTCCTCGCGGCGGACCTTGTCCTCGAAGCGGCTCACCTCGCTGAGCGGGTCCATCACGTCGATCGAGCCGATGGCCTCGTTGACCTTCTGCTGCGCCTCGGCGGTCTTGGAGCGGGCCGCGAGACTGGAGCGCTTCGCCTGGAGCTCGTTGAGCTTGTCCTTCATCTGGCCCAGGCCGGTCTTGAGCTTGTCGACGACCTCCTGCTGGCTCTTGATGATCGGGGCCTCGTCGGACATCTCCTTCTCGACGCCGATCTGCTTCCCGAGGGCGACCTTCGCGAGGTTGTCGAACTTGTCGGCCTCGTCGGTGCTCCCGGCGGCGCGCAGCTGGTCGGCCTTCTGGCTCGCGTTCTTGGCCTTGACGCCCCACTCCTCGGCGGCCTTCTGGTCCGCGGCGTAGTCCTCCTCCATCAGCCGCAGGTTCCCGATGGTCTCAGCGATGGCGTTCTCGGCGTCCACGATGCTGTTCTTGTAGTCCCGCTCGATCTGGGCGAGCATCTTGGCGGGGTCCTCGGCATTGTCGATGGCGTCGTTGATGTTCGCCTTGACGAGCTGGGAGATCCGCCCGAAGATCGACTGCTTCTTCGACATTGGTCCACTCCTGTTTCAAACTCGGTGCAGTGCATTGGGTCAGAGGGCTGCGCCCCGGATTCAGAACCGGCCCCCACCCCCTCGCCTCCCGCGGGTGCCCGAGCCGCCGAACGACCCGGGCCCGCGGCGGCCCCCGCCGCCGCCGAAACCGCCCCCGCCGAAGCCCCCCGGGCCGCGGTTCCCGCCGCCGCCGAGGATCTGGCCGAGCAGGATGCCGCCGAGCATCGCGCCGGCGTTCCCGCCGCCACCGCCGCCCTTGTTCGGGTTGGACGGGGCGAGGTAGCCCTGCACGTCCTGCTGGGCGAGCTGCGACGCGGCGTTCGCGAGCTGGTCGGCGCGCTGCGCCAGCGCGAGCGCCTGCACCGGGTCGGTGGCGGCGAGCGCGCGGGCCTGCGCGAGCTGCTGGTTGGCCTCGTTGAGTCGGGTGCGGGCCTCGGGGCCGACCGCGCCGCGGTTGGTGGTCACGTAGTCCTCGACGGCGGCCGCGGTGCTCTGGGCCGACAGGAGCATCTGCTGGAGCTGGGCCTGGGCCTTCTGCGCGTGCTGCACGGCCCCTTGGAGGGCGCGGACCTCCTGCTCGAGGTCGAGGGAGGCCTGCTCGACGCGGCCGGTGGCGGCGAGCGGGTCCTGTCCGGACGCCGCCTTGACATCCGCGATGGCGGCGCGGAGGTTCGCGGCCTTGGCGGCGACGGCCTGGCCGCCTTGGGCGGTGGCGAGGCGCTCGGCGTCGGCGGCGTCCTGCTCGGCCTCGGCGAGGACGCCGGGGAGCTGGGCGGCGGCCTCGTCGAGTTCGCCGCCGCGGCGCACGACGGCGGCGGCCATCTGCTCGGCCTGGCCGACGGCCTCCTCGGCGGCGCGCAGGAGGACGGCGGCCTTGGAGCCGTCGTCGGCGGCGACGGCCTGGTCGGCCTCGGCGAGCTGGTCGTGGGCGAAGCGGAGGCGGTCGGCGGCGGTGTCGGGGAAGTCGCGGACCGTCTCGACGGCGGAGGCCGGGTAGGCGGCGCCCATGGCCGCGAGTGCGGCGCGGGCGGCGTAGAGGTCGATGCCCGCCGCGCGCTCCTTGAGCGCGGCGATGGCTTCGGGGGCGCGCTTGCCGAGGTCGCGGAGGGCGTCGAAGTCGTCGGCGACGGCGTCGAGGTCGTCGTTGGCCTTGGTGAGGCGGTCGATGATGTCGGCGAGCATGCGGCGGCGCTCGTCCTCGGTCTCGGGCCGGTCGTCGTCGAGGAGCTGCCTGGTGCGGAACGACTGGGACAGCTGCTCCTTCGCGGCCTGGAGAGTCGCGGAGAACGTGCCGGTGGCCTCGTCGCCGAACTCGGCGACGGCGAAGCCCAGTTCCTGCTCGCTGGTGCGCAGGGCGTCGTCGGTCTCGACGAGGAGCCGGTTGGCCTCGCTGTTGAGGTCCTCGGTGGACCGCTGGGCGACGGGCGGCGCGCCCGCGCCCCCGGCGGCGGCGGGGCGCTTCCTGCGGCGGCGCATCCAGATCACGGCGCCGACGACCACGGCGGCGACGGCGAGGAGGCAGAGGACGACGCCGACAACGTTGACGCCGGAGCCCGATCCGGCCCCGGCGACGTCGCCGCCCTCGTAGGCGGCCTCGTATCCGGCGGCGGCGTCGACGGCGGCCTGGGCCCAGTCGCCGCTCTGGAGCTGCGGGGCGATGAGGCTGGAGGCGACCTCGTTGAGCTGGGTGTCGGTGAGCGGGAAGTCGGCGTCGACCGACCAGGTGTAGCGGCGGTCGCCGGTGGCGATCGCGAGGAGGAGGTCCTGGGAGCCGAGGCCGGAGTCGACGGCGCTGGTGTCGGCCCAGGTCTGGGGCGAGTACGAGTCGAAGCTCTCGATGTAGGCGACGTAGAGGCCGATGCCGGTGGAGGACCGGAGGTCGTCGATCGCCTCCTGGACCTCGCCGGCGCGGTCGCCGAGGGCGTCGACCTGGTCGGTGACGGTGCCCGAGAGCGTGATCGGCGCGACCGCCTCGGCGGCGGCCGGCTGGAGGAGGACGGCTGCGAAGACCGCCGCGGTCAGCGCCGCGGCGGCCCGCCTGGCCGTGCTGCCGGTTCGGTTCATCGCGGACCGCACCCCCGTTCGGTCGGAAACGAAGTCAGTCTAGGAGCGCGTCGTCGCAGGTCGGGCGCTTTCGGAAGATCTCCTCGGGTCCGGGGCGGCGGCGTCGGGCCTCGGAACGGCCGGTGACGCCGGTCACGGCTGAAATATTCGGAGGCGTCCGCGCGTCGTATAGGTCGTTAGCACTCAACACCCGAGAGTGCTAACACTGAGGACAAAGGAGACCATCATGATCGTTCGCTACCAGCACCCCTATGCGGCGTTCCGTCAGTTCGACCGCGAGTTCGAGCGCCTCGTGCGCCTGGGCTTCGGCCGCGCCGCCGTCCAGAACTCCCTCCGCGCCGACGTCTACACCGAGGGCGAGGACCTGGTCGTCCGCGCCGCCGTGCCGGGTGTCGGCGCCGAGGACGTGACCGTCGAGCTCGACGGCCGCCGCCTCTCGGTCACCGCCGAGCGCAAGGCCCGCGAGAGCGCCGAGGGCGACCGCTACCTGGTGCGCGGCCTCGCCGCCGGCTCCTTCCGCCGCGAGTTCACGCTCCCGGAGGGCACCGCGGCCGAGCAGCTGTCCGCCGAGGTCGCCGACGGCATCCTGACGGTCCGCGTCGCCGGTGCGGTCAAGCCCGCCCGGGAGGCCGTGCGGATCCCCGTCACGGGCGCCCCGGTCGAGATCGAGGCCGAGGGCACCGAGTCCGAGTAACCGAACACCGCGAAGGGCCCCGGAGCGATCCGGGGCCCTTCGCGTGCGCTCACGCCCGGCCGAGCCGCCTCCCCACGAGGGCCAGGTTCTGGATCGTGGCGAGGCCGCACTGGGCGGCGTCGTTCGTGGACAGCGTGCGCGCCTCGTCGACCGGGGCGAGCACCTCCGGCGGGAGGATCCGCACGGCGCGGAAGGCGTCCTCCCCCATGAACTCGCCGCCCTTGAAGTACGCCTGCCACGCCCGGTCGGCGAGGGCGTCGTCGCCGAGGCGGTCCGCCGCGTAGGCCGCGAGCCGCGAGTGCGCCTGCTCCAGGTGGACGCCGTCGGGGGCCGTCCCGAGCTCCGCGGCCTGCTCCTCGGGCGAGGCGAGGTAGAGGCGGCAGTACTGGAGCCACGCGTCCCGGAACCCGGGGGCCTCGACCAGCCCGGCGTCGATGAGCGACACCAGCTCGCTGCACACCTCGACGAGGCCGAACACGGCCGAGAGGTGGGAAAGCGAGACTCGGTCGCGGCCGGTGTCGAACCGTCCCGTGTCGAGGTCGTAGAGGGCCTCGCCGGTGAAGAAGCCCTTCGGCAGGGCGCCGATGTCGGCCATGGTGCCCAGGAGGCGGTCGCGCGAGCGCGCGTTCCCGGTGATCTCCCAGTCCGCGAGCCAGGTCGCGGCGAGCGCGCTCCAGTCGGTGCCGAGGCCGACGGCGAGCGCGCGGCGCTCGGGCCGGTAGGTCGCCGCGTCGGCCCGCACCTTGCGGGTGGGGTCGAGCGCGAGGAACGCGGCGTCGGAGTCGCGCAGCTCCAGCATGAGGTCGCGGGTGTGCTCGTCGCCGGTGAGGAAGTAGTGGGCGCGGCGGTACGCGGGCGTGGAGATGCGGACCTGCTTGGCGCTGCACCCCCAGTGCTGCACGTTGTGCCTGGTGCCCAGGCCCTGCCAGGGGCCGGCGTGGTAGACGTCGACGTCGCCGGTGTGGCGGGTCATGCGCTCGGCGAGGCGGAAGGCGTCGGCGCGGCCGGTCCGCAGGAACGAGGTCCACAGCCACAGGTCGGGCGACAGCTCGGAGTTGTCCCAGGCGTAGCCGCCGACGTCGTAGCGCCAGGTGTGGCGGTCGGCGTCGTAGGCGTGCATGACGTCGCCGTAGTTCCAGAACCCGTACCAGGAGCGCTGGTCGACCTGTCCGACGTAGAAGTCGAGGAGGAAGTCGAGGCGGTCCTCCAGGGCGGCGCGGCGGGGGTCGGTGCGGTCGGGGAGGTCCCAGTCGCCGAGGACGCCGGCCGCGTGGAGCGCCTCCGGGGAGGCGGCGAGCTGGGGGCGGAGGGCGGTGCCGTGCGCGAGGCGCGCGAGTTCGGCGACCGGCGGGGTCGCGGCGAACGGCGTGACGGTGAGTTCGTGGGTGCGGCCGATGCCGTGGGCGGTGCCGAAGCCGGGTTCGTAGTCCTCGTAGGTGATCTCGAGGGCGTCGAGCTGGTCGGCGTAGTCCTCCTGGCCGAGCCCGTCGTGGTAGAACCGCAGGTCCATGGGGGCGGCGTCGGGCGACCAGAGCCAGACGGCGAGGGTGGCGGCCTCGGTGTCGGCGGCCCGCACGTCGAGGCCGACCGGGTGCGACTGCCAGAACCCGGTGAGCCCCAGGGCGAGTCCGCCGCCGGTGTCGCCGACGTAGGCGAGCCCGTCGGCGCGGGTGCCCTGCGCGACGCCGATCCAGGGGCGGTCGGGCGCGGTGCGCTTGTGGATCGAGTAGCCGTTGGCGTTGGGCTGGCGGAGCGTGTAGTCGGCCCAGGCGGGGATCCACTGCGAGAGGCGCTCGACGTCGCGGTCCCAGGCGGCCGGGGCCGGCGTCGGGCGGCCGTCGAGTTGGGCGGCGCGCACCTCGGCGCCGGGGTCGCGGCGCAGGCCGGTGAGGCCGCGCACGGCCTCGCGCAGGAACCCGCCGTCGGCGCCCGCGAGGCGCACGTGCCGGTCGTGGAGGTCGGCGCGCAGCGGCACGGTGAATTCCAGGCCGAGCGAGGACAGGAAGTCCCGGTCGGGGTCGCCGTCCCAGACGAAGGAGTGGACGATCCGGAAGGTCGCGGCCCCGGCGGCGAAGACCAGGCGCACGGTGAACGGCAGCCACTCGCGGCCGGTCGCCTCGCGGTGGGCGCCGGTGACCTTCACGACGGCTCGGAGCGGGCCGTCCTGCTCGACCTCGGCGCCGGTGACGTGGCCGACGGCGTCGGTCCGGCCGCTCGCGTCGGGCTCGGGGCGGTCCTGGCGGCTGGAGACGAGGCGCCCGGCCGAGGCGACCTCGTCGCCGCCGGTCCGGATGGAGCGGACGAGGTCGGTGCCGCTGCGGGACAGCGTGATCCGCGCGGCGCCGGTGTCGACCTCGACGGCGTCGGCGGTCTCGGTGACGGTGATCCGGCGGGCCGGTGCGGGCCCGGTGCCGCGCACGACCCGGTAGCCGTCGGCGGGTTCGCCCGCGCCGAGGGCGACGCCGGCCCATTTGACGCTGCCGTCGGGCCAGGCGGCGAGCCGCCACGTCTGGGCCGGGACGGGCGCGCCGACGGCGTCGAGGACCGCGAGTTCAGCGGGGTCGGTCACCGCGCCGGGCGGGAGCGGGACGCCGCAGGTGACGCCCGCGAGGCCCAGGTCGGGCGCGGCGTCGTCGAGCCAGCGCAGGGGGACGTCGACGGGAGTGGGGTTCGGCGTGGTGGTCATGGCAGCGCGGTCACCTCGAGGTCGCGGTAGTGGGAGACGAGCGGGGCCATCTGGCGGAAGCCGATCCGGCCCGCGCCCAGCGGCTCGTCGTCGTGGAACGTGAAGAGGGTCAGGCCGTCGATCGCGAACGACACCTCCGGGCCGCGCTTGACGACGCGGGCCCGGTAGTGGCCGTCGGCGTCCTCGGGCCCGGGCAGCGGGTCCGCGCCCTGGGCGACCAGGTGGAACCCGGGGCTCTTGCGGAGGTTGCAGGTGCGGAAGCGGCGCTCGGCCGGCCATTTGCGCCGCAGGTAGGACACGTGCAGGGTCGCGACGTCGCCGGAGTGGTACTGCGGGTACCAGCCGGTGCGCGGCGCGAGCGCGGGGTCGAACAGGTCGCGCCCGCCGGTCCCGGTCGCGGCGAAGAACAGCATCGCCAGGCCGTCGCCGGCGAGGGGCCGGACGTCCCACTCGATCGCGACGTCGGCGGGGAACACCTCGGGGCACCACAGCGTGAAGTGGGCGTGGTCGCCGCGTCCGGCGGCGGCGAGCGCGGCCTCGTCGGCGGTGCTGGAGAGGACGAGGCCGCCGTCCGCGTGCGCGATCCCCGCGGGGCCCTCGGCGGTCCAGCCGGCGAGGTCCGCGGGGGCCGCGAGCGGGTTGCGGTAGGTCACGGCCGCACCAGCCACTGCCCCAGGGGCTCCTGGTCGTCGCCGACGCCGTCGAGGGCGTGCAGGTGCTCGGCGACGAACCGGGCGACGGCGCCCGCGCCCGCGGTCGTGAAGTGGGTGTTGTCGTTCCGGAGCTTGTCGTCGACCACGACGCCGAGGTCGGCGGCCGCGCCGTGGACGAACAGCGCGGCCGACCGGTCCTCGCCGAGCCAGGTGTAGAGCCAGCGGGTGAACGGCGTCAGGTCGATGACGGGCACGCCCAGTTCCCGGCCGAGGGCGCGCACGGCGGCGGGGTAGGGGCCGTGCGAGCGGCGCAGGGCCCCGTCGGCGAACATGCGGCGCTCGACGCTGGTGGCGAGGACGGGCCGGGCCCCGGCGGCGCGGGTCTCGGCGGTGAAGACGGCGAGCCGGTCGCGGTAGCCGCCGTCCGCGGCGAGGGTCTCGGGCTCCTTCTGGTCGTTGTGGCCGAACTGGATCACGACGGTGTCGCCGGGCGCGAGCTCGGCGGCGAGGGCGTCCCAGCGGCCCTCCTCGCGGAAGGACAGGGTGGTCGCGCCGCCCTTGGCGTGGTTGCGGACCGGTTCGTCCGTGAACCGCTGGAGCTCGTCGCCCCAGCCGAGGAGCGGCAGGTCGGGGCGGCCGGCGGTGGCGCCGCCGTCGGTGGGGGCGACGGTGGAGTCGCCGGCGAGGTGGATCGTCATCAGCCCTTCACACTTCCGATCAGCATGCCTTTGGCGAAGTGCTTCTGGAGGAACGGGTACGCCAGGAGCACGGGGATGGTCGCGATGACGACCACCGCGAACTTGATGCCCTGCGCGGGCGGCGGCACGTCGGTCGCCATCTCGTCGGCCGAGAGGGAGGCCGCGGCCGTGACCTGCCGCAGGATCATCTGGAGCGTCCACTTGCCGGTGTCGCTGAGGTACAGCAGCGGCGAGAGGTAGTCGTTCCAGATGCCGACGGCGTAGAACAGCGCGAACGTCGCCAGCACGGGTTTGGACAGCGGGAGGATCACGTGCCACAGGACCTGGAGCTCGTTCGCGCCGTCGATCTTCGCCGACTCCTCCAGCTCCTGCGGGAGCTGCTGGAAGAAGTTCTTGATGATGATGAGGCTGAACGGGTTGATCGCCATCGGCAGGATGAGCGCCCAGTACGTGTCGAGCAGGCCGAGGTCCTTGACGACGAGGAACGTGGGGATCATGCCGGCGCTGAAGACCATGGTGAACACGACGAGGCTGAGGATGGTGCGGCGGCCGGGGAGGTCGGCCTTGGAGAGCGGGTACGCCATCAGCGCGGTCAGGGCCAGCTGCACGAGCGTGCCGACGAAGGTGACGACGACGGTGGTCGCGAAGGCGCGCACGAACACGTCCGAGGACAGGATCGACTGGTACGAGCTGGTGGTGATCTCGTTCGGCCACACGAAGAACGGCCGGGTGGTGATCTCCAGCTCGGTCGCGAAGGACCCGGCGAGGACGTACAGGAACGGCAGGATCGCGAGCAGTCCGACGCCGGTGAGGACGACGACGTTGAGGACGTCGAAGGCGCGGCCGGCCCGGGTGTTGAACCGCTTGTGGGAGGTGGAGGCCATCAGAAGATCCCCTGCTGGTTGAAGCGCTTGGCGAGCCAGTTGGTGCCGAAGATGAGCACGAGCCCCACGAGCGCCTTGAACAGGCCGACGGCCGTGGAGTAGGAGTAGGCGCCCTGCTCGATGCCGGCGAAGTAGACGTACGTGTCGAACACGTCGGCCACGGTCCGGTTGAGCGAGTTCGACATCAGGTAGATCTGCTCGAACCCGGTGTTGAGGATCTGCCCGGTGTGGAGGATGAGCAGCACCACGATCGTCGGGAGGATCGAGGGGATCGTGATGTGCCAGACGCGCTGCCAGCGCCCGGCGCCGTCGATGACGGCGGCCTCGTACTGCTCCTGGTCGACCCCGGCGAGGGCCGCGAGGAAGATGATGGTGCCCCAGCCGGTGTCCTTCCAGACCATCTGCATGAGCACGAGCGGGCGGAACCAGTCGGGGTCGGCGAGCATGTTCGCGTCGGTGCCGAGGAGCCCGGAGAAGAACGTCCACAGTGGTCCGGTGCCGATCGCGAACAGCAGCGCGGTGATGGAGACGACGACGGTCCACGACAGGAAGTGCGGGATGTAGACGAGCGTCTGCACGGTGCGCTTGAGGATCTGGAGGCGCAGCTCGTTGAGGAGCAGCGCGAGCACGATGGTGAGCGGGAACGCGATGAAGAGGCTGAGCCCGGCGACGACGAGAGTGTTGGTGAGCAGCCGGGGGAAGTCGGGGTTGGTGAGGAACGCCTGGAAGTGGGCCAGGCCGACCCATTCGCTGCCGTCGATGCCGAGGAACGGGATGTAGTTCTTGAACGCGATGCGGGCGCCGTACATGGGCCAGAACCGGAACAGGGCGAAGTAGAGGAGGCCGGGCAGCATGAGGAGGAACAGCCAGCGGTAGCGCACCGCGGCGGTCCAAGGGCCCCGGCGGGCGGGCGTCCTCGCGCCCGGTGGTTCGCGGTCGGCCTCGATGGCGGTCGTCATCGCAGTCTCCTTGGGGGTCGGTGTGCGGGGCCGGCCGCGGGTCGGCCGGCCCCGCGCCGGGTCAGTTCAGGTCGGCGTAGAGGTCGTTGATCTCCTGCGTGACGTCGTCGCCGCCGCTGGAGCGCCACGTCTCGATCGCGGCCTGGAGTCCGGCCTCGTCGATCTGTCCGGCGATGTACTGGATCCGGGCGTCGGCGATGATGGTGTCGAGCTGCGCGCCGCTGGTGGTGTAGGTCGGCGACACGAGCGCGGCGGCCGGGTTGAACACCGCGTTCGCGGCGTCCTCGGCCTGGAGGTCGAGGCGGAGCTGGTAGAGCGCCTGGTCGTACTCGGTCTCCTGCTGGATCGGGTAGGCGTCGTACCCGGCGACGTTGGTGCCGAGCTGGGCCCAGGCCCCGGTGACCTGGTCGGTGAAGTCCTGCTTGGCGGGGTCGAAGACGGCCTCGCCGTCGACGACGGTGAAGTTGTCCCCTTCGATGCCGTGGTTCATGAGGTTCTGGGCCTCGGTGGTGTTCAGCTCGTTGAGGGCCGCGAGGACCTGCTTGAGCTGGTCCTCGGTCTGCACGCCGGCGCGGGGGACGGCGAGGAAGCCGGAGTACCCGGCGGTGGGCAGCGCGTAGGTGCCGTTCGGGCCGTCGAGCTGGCCGACGAGCGCCACGTACCGGTCGTAGTTGTCGGGGTCCTGCTCCTTGAACAGGCCGGCGAGCTGGGTGGCGCGGGACTGCACGTCGATGATGATGCCGCCCTTGCCGTTCAGGAACGGCTCGTTCCAGGTGGCGGGGTCCATCGTGGCGTAGTCGGGGTTGACGTAGCCGTTGGCGACGAGGTCGCGCTCGTACCGGAGCGCCTGGACCCATTCGTCGGTGGTGAAGGCGGGGGCGAGTTCGCCGCCCTCCTCGGTCCAGAGGTTGCCCGAGCCGTGCCAGACCTCCATGGCGTCGTAGGGGCTGCCGTTGCCGATGCCGCCCCACGCCGGGTTGATCATGCCGTAGGTGTCGTCCTGGCCGTTGCCGTCGGGGTCGTCCTCGGTGAAGGCGCGGGCGATCTCGTAGAGGTCGGCGGTGGTCTGCGGGGCGGCGAGGCCGAGGTTGTCGAGCCAGTCCTGGCGGAGGATGACGCTGGTGCGGATGACGTCGCGGGCGCGGTAGACGCCGTAGACCTTCCCGTTGACGCTGGAGGCCTCCTGGACCTGCGGGTTCTCGGTGACGAGGTTCGGGTAGTCGCCGGAGGCGAGGTAGTCGGTGAGGTCCCAGAACCCGCCGGCCTCGGCGGTCTGGACGAACGACTGGTCCTTGCCCTGGATGACCATGACGTCGGGGATGTCGTCGCCGGCGAGCACGGTGTTGGTCTTGCTGCCGTAGTCGGTGTTGGGCACCCACTGGACGCTGAGGTCGAGTCCGGCGAGCTCGCTGAGCGCCTCGTCGATCGGGTCGTCCTCCTCGGGCGGGACCGCGGAGAAGAACGGCGCCATGATGGTCAGCGACTCAAGGGGTTCGCCGCTCCCCTCGCCGCCGTCGGAGCACGCGGTGGTCAGGGCGAGGCTCGACGCGGCGAGCACCGCGAGCGGTATGCGCTTGCTTTTCAACATGGGGGTCCTTTCGGAAGGGGATTTCGACTGCTTGCTGTCCCGCCGGCGCGGCCGGCGGAGGCGTCAGGCCGCGCCCGGGAGGCTCCGGTCGTTCGCGGCGTAGAAGGAGAGGCACAGCGCGGTGCACAGGTGGATCCACACGCCGACCGAGAGCACCGGCAGAAGCCCGGGGACGAACGCGGTGACCGCGGCGATCAGCGCGGTGGTGGCGGCGAGGAGCAGCGGCGCGCCCGGGAACCGGAGCGCGAACTCCCACGACAGGCGGATGCACCGGCCGCGGGGCAGGTCGTAGTGGGCGTCCATCGTCACCGCCAGGAGCAGGTGCGCCAGGCACAGGGCGCCCGCGGCGGCGAGCGCGGCCCGAAGCCAGAGGGATTCGGCGGCCGCGAGGTTCCAGCCGAGGACGGCGAGCGCGGCCGCCGAGGGGGCCGCGAGGAGGTTGGCGTGGACGAGGCGGCGCCGCCAGGCGGCGGCGAAGGCGCGCACGGTCCGCTGGGCGTCGCCGCGCAGGCGGGTGCGGCTGCACGAAGCGGCCGCGGACAGGGCCGGGGCCCAGCCGAGGACGATCCCGCCCGCGAGCGTGAAGGCGATCACCAGGAGGTTGAGCAGGCCGACGAACGCGATGGCGTCGAGGCGGCCGTGCCAGCGATCGGTCCGCGAGCCGTCCCGCTGGGGCGCCGCCGGACCGCGAGGGGTGTCCAGTGTCGTCATGGTGCTCCACATCTCCGTCGATGCGTTCGGCCGGCCCGGGGGGCCGCTGGAGGGGTGCCGCGTCAGGGCCGCGACAGGTTCACACAGAGTTGAAAGGATTCAAACGTGATTGACACAATAGTTAACGATCACCCTCGCGTCAACACGCGGCAGGTCCCGACGTCAACACCCGCAAGACAGGAGGTAATCACCCGAACGCGGCCCGCAAGCGCCGCCGGCCACCAGTCCATCACGGACACTCATGTGTATCGTTGCGGCCCAATGAGAGAGCAGCTCAACCGCCCCAAAGGGCCGAAACGGCATCGAGGGGCGCCGATGGGCACGGGATTGAATCGGTTCAAAAACGGGGAGCCGCTCCGGCGCGGTCATGCGGGGAAAGGAGGCGGACGTGAAAGAAGCCCGGTCGCCCGGACTTCGTTTCATGCGTTTCGATGGAGGTGGGTACGGGATTCGAACCCGTGTGCACGGCTTTGCAGGCCGTTACCTAACCACTCGGACAACCCACCTTGGTGGAGAAAGAGCCCAGGGGATGAAACCTGGGCTCTCTCGCTTCGGTGGACGATACTGGGATTGAACCAGTGACCTCTCCCGTGTCAGGGGAGTGCTCTCCCGCTGAGCTAATCGTCCGGGATAGCGCTCTTTCGAGCTCCGAGCGGACGACCGGGATCGAACCGGCGACCTACACCTTGGCAAGGTGTCGCGCTACCAACTGCGCTACGTCCGCATGTCTTCCAGGTAATTCGCATTCCCTGGCGACGGGATAGAACTTTACCCAACGCTGAACAGAGCGTCCACCGGGGGGTCGGGGCATCCGCCTTTGGACCGCGTTGTCGCAGCGCTCTGGCAGAATCCTCCCGTGGCTCAAGCTATCGATCAACGCATCGCCGAAGAACTCTCGGTCGGCGCCCACCAAGTCCGCTCGGCCGTCGCGCTTCTCGACGACGGCTCCACCGTTCCGTTCATCGCCCGGTACCGCAAAGAGGCGACCGGGGGCCTCTCCGACGAGCAGCTCCGCTCGCTCGAGGAGCGCCTCGGGTACCTGCGGGAGCTGGAGGCCCGCCGCAAGGCGGTGCTCGAATCGATCGCCGAGCAGGGGAAACTCACCGAGGCGCTGGCGGCGCAGATCGACTCGGCCGACACCAAGGCCCGGCTGGAGGACCTCTACGCGCCCTTCAAGGTCAAGCGCCGCACGAAAGCCCAGATCGCCCGCGAGGCCGGCCTGGAGCCGCTCGCCGATCTGCTCCTGAGTGATCCCTCACAGGACCCGGAGACCGCTGCCGCGGCGTTCCTCAACCCCGAGCAGGAGGTGGCCGACGCGGCCGCCGCCCTCGCCGGGGCCCGCGCGATCCTCACCGAGCGGTTCTCCGAGGACGCCGACCTCATCGGCGACCTGCGCGAACGCATGTGGCGCAAGGGAAGGGTCGTCTCCAAGGTCCGCGACGGGGCCGAGGAGAAGGGCGCGAAGTTCTCCGACTACTTCGAGTTCGCCGAGACGTTCACCACGCTCCCCTCGCACCGGGTGCTCGCGCTCTTCCGCGGCGAGAAGGAGGAGGCGCTCTCGCTGGCGCTGGAGCCGGGCGAGTCCGAGGTCGAGGGCGCCGACTGCGAGGGCGTCATCGCCGCGAAGTTCGGGATCAGGGACGAGGGCCGGCCCGCCGACGCGTGGCTCGCCAAGACCGTGTCCTGGGCCTGGCGCACCCGCATCCTCGTCAAGCTCGGCGTGGACCTGCGGATGCGCCTGTGGCAGCAGGCCGAGGACGAGGCCGTCCGGGTCTTCGCCGCGAACCTGAAGGACCTCCTGCTCGCGGCCCCGGCCGGGCCGAAGGCCGTCATGGGCCTCGACCCGGGCTACCGGACCGGCGTGAAGGTCGCCGTCGTCGACGCCACCGGGAAGGTCCTCGACGCCACCGCGATCTACCCGCACCAGCCGCAGAACCGCTGGGACGACTCGCTCGCGGTTCTCGGGGCCCTGGTCAAGAAGCACGGCGTGCAGCTCATCGCCATCGGCAACGGCACCGCCTCCCGCGAGACCGACCGGCTCGCCGTCGACCTCGTCAAGGCGTTCGCGGGCGTGGCGGAGATCTCCAAGATCGTCGTCTCCGAGGCGGGCGCCTCGATCTACTCGGCGTCCGCGTACGCCACCAAGGAGCTCCCGGGCATGGACGTGTCGCTGCGCGGCGCCGTCTCTATCGCCCGCCGGCTCCAGGACCCGCTCGCCGAGCTCGTCAAGATCGAGCCCAAGCACATCGGCGTCGGCCAGTACCAGCACGACCTCACCGAGTCGAAGCTCACGCGCTCGCTCGAAGCGGTCGTCGAGGACGCCGTGAACGCCGTCGGCGTCGACCTGAACACCGCCTCGGTGCCGCTGCTGTCGCAGGTGTCGGGCCTGAGCGAGTCGGTGGCCGCGAACATCGTGGCCTACCGCGACGAGCACGGCCGCTTCCCCGACCGCAAGGCGCTCCTGAGCGTGCCCCGGCTGGGCCCCAAGGCGTTCGAGCAGGCCGCCGGCTTCCTGCGGGTCCCCGGCGGGGCCAACCCGCTCGACGTCTCCGCGGTCCACCCCGAGGCGTACCCGGTCGTGGAGCGCATCCTCGCCGCGACCGGCGCGTCGATGAGCGGGATCGTCGGCGACGCGAAGGCGCTGCGGGGGCTCAAGGCCGCCGACTTCGCCGACGAGCGCTTCGGCGTGCCCACCGTCACGGACATCCTCGCCGAGCTGGAGAAGCCCGGCCGCGACCCGCGGCCGGAGTTCAAGGCCGCCTCGTTCAAGGAGGGCGTCGAGAAGGTCGCCGACCTCAAGCCCGGGATGCTCCTGGAGGGGGCCGTGACGAACGTCGCCGCGTTCGGCGCGTTCGTCGACATCGGCGTCCACCAGGACGGCCTCGTGCACATCTCGGCGCTCGCCAACCGGTACGTCGAGGACCCGCGCGAGATCGTCAAGCCCGGCGACGTCGTCAAGGTCAAGGTCGTGTCCGTGGACCTGGCCCGGCAGCGGATCTCGCTGACGATGCGCCTGGAGGACGAGCCCGAGTCCGGCGGCCGGGGCCGCCAGGGCGGGCAGGGAGGCCAGGGCGGCGGCCAGAACGCCAAGGGCGGCAAGGGCGGCGGCCGCCAGCAGCCGCGCCAGCGCGGCGGGCAGCAGGCCGCGCCGCAGAGCGCGATGGCCGAGGCGCTGCGCCGCGCGGGCCTGACGAAGTGAGGCGGCGGCGCGCCCGGCCCGCACCGGGCGCGCCGCCTACGCTGGGGGCGTGAAGCTCAGTTCCCTGTTCCGGCCGATGGACCTCCTCGTGGGGTCGGTCAACGCGGTCGTGGTCATCTCGTGGTCGCTCGTGCAGTGGGAGCTGCGCGTCGAGGACACGCAGGGGCTCAACGAGGACCTGGGCTGGATCATGATGGCGGTCTCGGTCGTGGTGCTGTTCTTCCGCTCCGCGTTCCCGCTGGCGGTCACGCTGGTCATCCTCGCGGCGACGCTCGTGTACTACCCGGCGTCGTCGACCGACGGGCCGATGCTGTCGGCGTTCGTGATCTCGCTGTACACGCTCGCGGCGCTTGGGAGGCTGGTCGCGGCGTCGGTGATCGCGGCGAGCACGTTCGTGATCATCGTGGTCTCCGAGGTGATCGCGAACTTCGCGCACATGACGCAGAGCGAGACGCTCATGCTCGGCGGGTGGATCGTCGCCGTCCCCGCGATCGGGGCGGTCGTCGCGCACCACCGGCGGTACCGGGCCGAGACGCTGGTGGCGCTGGAGGAGACGCGGCGGCGCAGCGTCGCCGAGGAGCGGATCAGGATCGCGCGGGACCTGCACGACGCGGTCGGGCACCACCTCTCGCTCATCAACGTGCAGACCGCGGCCGCGCTCCGGAAGCTGCGCAAGGACCCCGCGTACCGGACCGAGGAGGTCCTGGAGATCGTCGCGGAGACCACCCGGCTGTCGCTGCGGGAGCTGCGCGCGATGGTCGGGGTGCTGCGCGAGGCCGGCGAGGACCCGCCGACCGGGCCGGGGCCGAGCCTGGACCAGCTGCCGTCCCTCGCTGACGCCGCGCGGGCGTCGGGGCTGGAGGTGGAGCTGCGGGTCGACGGGAGCACGGAGCCGCCGGCGGCCGTGGACGCGGCCGCGTACCGGGTGGTGCAGGAGGCCCTGACGAACGTGCTGCGGCACGCGCGGGCCTCGCGCGTGCATGTGACGGTGGTCATCGGGACGTCGACGCTGGCGCTCGCGGTCGTCGACGACGGCAAAGGCGATGCCAAGGGCGCCAACCTCGCCGGGAACGGCCTGACGGGGATGCGCGAACGGGCGGAAGGGCTCGGCGGTACCTTCAACGCGGGGCCGCGCGAGGACGGCGGCTTCGCCGTCGAGGCCGCGTGGCCGTTGGAGGTGCCGAAGTGATCCGGGTGATGCTCGTCGACGACCAGCGGCTGGTGCGGGCCGGGTTCGCGTCGATCCTCGGCGACGAGGAGGACTTCGAGCTGGTCGGCGAGGCCGGCGACGGGGCCGAGGCCCTGGAGCTGGTGCGCAGCAAGCGCCCCGACGTGGTGCTCATGGACATCCGGATGCCGCGCATGGACGGCCTGGAGGCGACCGAGCGGATCGGGCGCGACCCGAAGCTCGACGGCGTCAAGGTGGTCATCCTGACGACGTTCGACGAGGACGACTACGTGTACCGGGCGCTGCGCGCGGGCGCGAGCGGGTTCCTCGTCAAGGACACCGACCCCGACGAGCTCATCCACGCGATCCGGGTGGTCGCGGCCGGCGAGGCGCTCATCTCGCCGAAGGTCACGCGGCGGCTCATCGCCGAGTTCGCGGGGCGCGTCGCGCGGCCCGAGCCGAGTTCGCGGCTGGGCGCGCTGACCGAGCGGGAGACGGAGGTCCTCAAGCTCGTCGCCACCGGCATGAGCAACGACGAGATCGCCGGGACGCTGTTCCTGTCCCCCGCGACCGCGAAGACGCACGTCAGCCGCATCATGTCGAAGCTGGCCGCGCGCGACCGGGCGCAGCTGGTGGTGACCGCGTACGAGGCGGGACTCGTCCGTCCCACATGGACCGACGGGCAGTGATGCTACCGGGGGCGTACGGCCGCATCGGGCCGTGATCCCGCGGGAGTAGCGCGAATGCCCCTGCCGGGCCGATGCGCCTGGAGCCCGCGCCGCGGGAGAGTCGCGGCATGGAACCAGACCTCGCCCTCGCCCGCTCGCGGATGGCCCGCCTGTCAGACTGGACGCAGCGCCGGCCCCTCATCGCCCTTCTGACGTGGGTCCTCGTGTTCGGCGCGTCGATCGGCGCCGCCGCCGCGATCGGCGCCGCGTTCGACGACGACTACTCGATGCCCGGGACCGAGTCGCAGGAGCTCACCGACCTCCTCGCCGACCGCGCGCCCGACGCCGACCGGCTCACCGTCCAGGTGGTGTTCGCCGCCGACTCGGTGACCGCCGAGCAGGACCGCGTCACCGCGCTCCTCGACGAGATCGACGCGATGCCCGGCGTCGGCGACGTCTCCGACCCGTTCACCGAGCCCGGCGCGATCAGCGACGACGGCACCGTCGGGTACGCGACCGCCGTGTTCGACGGCACGACCGCCGAGGCCGCCGAGCTGCTGCCGCTGGCCGAGGACGCGGCCGGGGACGGCCTGGAGGTCGCGCTCGGCGGCGACCCGGTCCGCGAGGCCGAGGAGGGCGGCGGCGGCGGCGCCGCCGAAGGCGTCGGCATCCTCGCGGCCCTGGTGATCCTGGTGCTCATGTTCGGGTCGTTCCTGGCCGCGAGCCTGCCGCTCATCACCGCCGTGTTCGCGGTGGGGACGACGTTCTGCCTGGCGCAGCTCGTCTCCCACGTGACGACCCTGCCGACGTACCTGACGCCGATCCTGTTCCTGGTGGGCCTGGGCGTCGGCGTCGACTACGCGCTGCTGATCTTCGCGCGGTTCCGCTCCGAGCTCCTCGGCGGCGCGTCCCGCCGCGACGCCGCCGCGACCGCCCTCGACACCGCCGGCCGGTCCGTCCTGTTCGCCGGGTCGGTGGTCATCGTCGCGCTCGTCGGCCTGTACGCGCTCGGACTCGGGGCGCTGCAATCGGTCTCGATCGCCGTCGCGCTCGTGGTCCTGGTGACCATGGCCGCGTCGGTGACGCTCCTGCCCGCGCTCCTCGCGCTGTTCGGCAAGCGGATCGAGCGGCGCGTGCGCACGCACGCGGCGAAGGCCAAGGGCGTGCCCGGGCGCCGATGGAACGCGTGGTCGCGCCTGGTCGAGAAGCAGGCGTGGCTCGCGATCGTGCTCGTCACCGTCGGCCTGGTCGCCCTCGCCGCGCCGCTGACGGGCATCCGGCTCGGATTCGCCGACGCTGGCACCGAGTCCGAGGAGCTCCAGAGCCGCCGGGCGTACGACCTGCTCTCCGACGGCTTCGGCGCGGGCTTCAACGGCCCGCTCCTGGTCGTCACCGACGGCACCGAGGCCGAGGCGCAGGACGCCTACACGGCGATCGACGGCCTGGAGGCCGTCGAGTTCGTCTCCCCCGCGGCCCCGATCGGCGAGGACCTGTGGATGTCCACGGTGATCGGCACCGCCGGCCCCAGCGACGAGGCCACCGTGGATCTCGTGCACCAACTGCGCGGCGACGTCCTCGACGACGCCGCGGGCGACCAGCTCGTCGGCGGCGCGACCGCCGCCGCGATCGACTTCAGCGACATCATCGAGCAGCGGGCCCCGCTGTTCCTAATCCTCGTCGTGGGCCTGTCGATGCTCCTGCTCATGGTCGTCTTCCGCTCGATCCTCATCCCCGTCAAGGCCGCGATCCTCAACCTCCTCACCATCGGCGCGAGCCTCGGCCTCGTCACGTGGATGTTCCAGGACGGCGCCCTCGGTGCCGAGCCGGGACCGATCGAGGCGTTCGTGCCCGTCATGAGCTTCGCGATCATCTTCGGGCTCTCGATGGACTACGAGGTGTTCCTCATGTCCCGCATGAGAGAGGAGTGGGTCCGCACCGGCGACGCCGCCGAGTCCGTCCGCAGGGGCCTCGCGTCCACCGGCGGCGTGGTGACCGCCGCGGCCGCGATCATGATCGCCGTGTTCGGCGCGTTCGTCTTCAGCGAGTCGCGCCTCCTCCAGCAGTTCGGCGTCGGCATGGCCGCGGCGATCTTCATCGACGCCTTCGTCATCCGCGTCCTCCTGGTCCCCGCGATCATGAAGGTCATGGGCCGCGCCGCCTGGTGGATGCCCCGCTGGCTCGACCGCGCCCTCCCCCACGTCACCGTCGAACCCGAACCGGCCCCCGAGCCGGCCCGAGTCTGAACCGGGAGACCGCGGGGTCCCGGCGCATCGCGCCGGGGCCCCGCGCCCGTCTGAGCGCGTGGGACCGCGCGCCCCGTTTCCGCAGAAGCCGCACCGGGCGTCCCGAATCGGGCTAGCGTCGGGAATCGAGACGTTTTCACAGGTGGAACGGGGTGAGTGCGATGCTGGAACTGCTCGCCAAGAACTGGGCGTGGGTGCTGGTGCGCGGCATCTTCACGATCGTGTTCGGCGTCCTGGCGGTCTTCTGGCCCGGGATCACGCTCATCGCGATGGTGATCCTGTTCGGCGCGTACGCGGTGGTCGACGGCATCACCGCGATCGCGATGGGCCTCCGGCGGTCCACGGGGCGCGGATTCCTCATCTTCATGGGCGTCCTCGGCGTCGTCGCCGGCCTCATCGCGCTCATCTGGCCCGGGATCTCGGCGCTCGCGCTGCTGTACGTGATCGCGTTCTGGGCCATCGTCACCGGCATCGGCTCGATTGTGAGCGGCTTCGGCCTCACCGGCGACGCGGGCGGGCGCTGGCTGTTCATCCTCTCCGGCCTCGCCGGGGTCGTCCTGGGCATCCTGCTGCTCGCCAAGCCCGGCGAGGGCGCCATCGCGCTGGTGGTGACCATCGGGTTCTTCGCGATCATCTGGGGCCTGCTCACGGTCATCACGAGCGTGCGGCTGCGGCGCCTGTCCAAGGAGGTCGACGCCGACCGCGCACGCAGCGTTGACAATTCAGACCTGAACCACGCATAGTGGACTGAGATCGAGCAACGGAGCGCGGGTGGGGCGCGCCAATACCCACCTGGAGCTGCTCTCGTGAATCCACTGCACACCACGGCGAAGGCGGCCCTGCGGGCCGCCTTCGCCGTGCTCATCGCACTCGCCGCGATCGTCGCCACCGCGACCCCGGCCGGCGCCGCCCCGGGCGACTACTTCGTCTCGACGGTCGGCGAGGACGGCTGCACCGTCTTCGAGACGACGGGCAACGCGGACCTGTCGTACCCGGGGATGCCCGTGGTCATCCTCGAGGGCCGGGCCGACCGGTACGACGACGGAGGCGACTGCCTCGACGTGGAGCCCTTCGACCGCCGGATCGAGTTCGTCGCCCTGGACGGCTCCGGCATGGTCGTCGGCGACGCCTACGTCCCGCTGCCGCTCGCGAACGGGTCCGAGGAGTACACCGCCGCGATCTACGGGCTGTACGGATCGGACGTCGTCGTGGTCATCGTCGACATCTGCGTCGTCGGCGGCGACCCCGGATCGTTCATCTGCGGCGAGAGCGACATCATCGTGCCCGCCTGAGCACGACGGAGGCGGCCCGCGCATCGCGCGGGCCGCCTTCGTCTCGTGCCTATTCGGACCAGGCGCGCCAGGACGCGGTCAGGTCGCGGACCCGGGCGAGCTGGTCCGCGACGGCCTTCGGGCCGGTCGATCCCGGGGTCGTGCGGCCCGCGAGGGCGCCGTCGACGTCCAGGACGGCCTTGACCGACGGGTCGAGGTGCGGGGAGATCGACGCCAGGTCGGCGTCGTCGATCTCGTGCAGCTCGATGCCGCGGGACTCGCAGTGGGCCACGCATGCGCCGGCGATCTCGTGGGCTGAGCGGAACGGGATGCCCTGGCGCACCAGCCAGTCCGCGATCTCGGTCGCGAGGCTGAAGCCCTTCGGCGCCGACGCGCGCGGGACCTCGGTGTCGAACCGCATCGTGGCGACCATGCCGGTCACCGCGGGCAGCAGCAGCGCCAGGTTGTCCAGGGAGTCGAAGACCGGCTCCTTGTCCTCCTGGAGGTCCTTGTTGTACGTGAACGGCAGGCCCTTGAGCGTCACCAGGAGCGCGGTCAGGTTGCCGACCAGGCGGCCCGACTTGCCGCGCGCCAGCTCGGCCACGTCCGGGTTCTTCTTCTGCGGCATGATCGACGAGCCGGTCGAGAACGCGTCGTCGAGCGTCACCCAGCCGAACTCCTGGCTCGACCAGAGGATGACCTCCTCCCCCAGGCGGGAGAGGTGGACGCCGATCATCGAGCACACGAACAGGAGCTCGGCCGCGAAGTCGCGGTCGGAGACGGCGTCCATCGAGTTCGCCGCGGGCGCGTCGAAGCCGAGCTCCTCGGCGACGGCGACCGGGTCGAGCGGCAGCGACGAGCCCGAGAGCGCGCCGGCCCCCAGGGGCGACACCGCGGCGCGCTTGTCCCAGTCCCGCAGGCGGTCCAGGTCCCGCAGGAGGCCCTGCGCGTGCGCGAGGAGCTGGTGGCCCAAGGTCACCGGCTGCGCGTGCTGCAGGTGCGTCATGCCGGGCGCCGGAGCGTCCACGAGGGACTCGGCCTGGTCGGCCAGCGCGTCGACGAGCGCGGTCACGTCGGCGGCGAGGCCCCGGGCGTGGTCGCGGCAGTACAGGCGCAGGTCGGTGGCGATCTGGTCGTTGCGGCTGCGGCCGGCGCGGAGCTTGCCGCCGAGGTCGCCGAGGCGCTCCACGAGGCCGCGTTCGAGCGCGGTGTGGACGTCCTCGTCGCTGATCGTGCCGGTGAAGGCGCCGCTCGCGACGTCCTCACCGAGCGCGTCGAGCGCGGACAGCATCCGCTCGAGCTCGTCGGCGGTCAGCAGCCCGGCGCGGTTGAGCACGCGCGCATGGGCTTTGGACGCCTTGAGGTCGTACGGCGCGAGCCGCCAGTCGAAGCCGATCGAGGCGTTGAGCGCCTCGAGGGCGGCGGCGGGGCCGCCCGTGAAGCGGCCTCCCCACAGTTTCGCCATTACTCGGCCTCGTTCTTGATCCGCTCGTTCCGGGCGGCGGCGAGCTTGGCCGGGAGGCTCCACAGCTCGACGAAGCCGCGCGCGTTGGACTGGTCGAACGCGTCGCCCTCGTCGTAGGTGGCGAGGTCGAAGTCGTAGAGGCTGGTCTCGGAGCGCCGGCCGGTGACGGTGGCCTTGCCCGCGTGGAGGGTCACCCGGACCTCGCCGGTGACGTAGGTCTGGACGTCGTTCACGAACGTCTCCAGGCTCTGCTTGAGCGGGGAGAACCAGAGGCCGTCGTAGACGAGCTCGCCCCAGCGCTGGTCGACGGTCCGCTTGAACCGGGCCTGCTCGCGCTCGATGGTGACGTTCTCGAGCTCCATGTGGGCGGCGATCAGGGTGATGCCGGCCGGGGACTCGTAGACCTCGCGGGACTTGATGCCGACGAGCCGGTCCTCGACCATGTCGATCCGGCCGATGCCCTGGGCGCCGGCGCGCTCGTTGAGCTCCTTGACGAGCTCGTACGCGGACTTCTCGACGCCGTCGAGGGCGACGGGCCTGCCGGACACGAAGGTGATGACGACCTCGTCGGGCTCGCGCTCCTCGGCCGGGTTCTGCGTGTAGTCGTAGATGTCCTCGATGGGGCCGTTCCAGATGTCCTCGAGGAAGCCGGTCTCGACGGCGCGGCCCCACAGGTTCTGGTCGATCGAGTACGGGGACTTCTTGGTCACGTCGATCGGGAGGTGCTTCTCCTCGGCGAACGCGATGGCCTTGTCGCGGGTCCAGGCGAAGTCGCGGGCGGGGGCGACGACCTTGAGGTGCGGGGCGAGGGCGGCGAGGCCGGCCTCGAACCGGACCTGGTCGTTGCCCTTGCCGGTGCAGCCGTGGGAGACGATCGTGGCGCCGTGCTTCTCGGCGGCGGCCACGAGGTGCTTCACGATGAGCGGCCGGGAGAGCGCGGAGACGAGCGGGTAGCGGTCCATGTAGAGGGCGTTCGCGGCCACCGCGGGGAAGCAGTAGTCGGCGGCGAACTCCTCGCGGGCGTCGATGATCTCGGCGGCGACGGCGCCGCACCCGAGGGCCCGCTGCTTGATGACCTCCATGTCCTCGCCGTTCTGGCCGACGTCGATGGCCACGGCGATCACTTCGGCGTCGAGCTGCTCTGCCAGGTACGGGATCGCGACGGACGTGTCGAGGCCGCCGGAGTAGGCGAGCACTACCTTCTCGGTCATTTCTGGTTCTCCTTCATTTCCTCAATGGTGATGGCGTGGAAGGGGTCTGGCGCTTTGCCGGCCCAGGTGAGAAATTGGTCCGCGATCTGGGTCCCGAGGACGCCGTCGCGGGCGATGACGGCGATCGTGTCGTCGCCGGCGATGGTGCCGATGACGTCGGCGAGGCCGGAGCGGTCGATGGCGCTGGCGAGGTACTGGGCCGCGCCGGGCGGCACGCGCAGGACGGCCATGTTCGCCGAGTGGTCGGCGCCGACGAGGAGTTCGCGCAGGAGCCGCTGGAGGCGGTCGGGGGCGGCCTCGGCGTCGCGCAGGGGGCGTTCGCCTTCCGCGAAGATCGAGTAGACGGCGGAGCCGCCGTCGGTGCCGCGGACCTTGACGGCGCCGAGCTCTTCGAGGTCGCGGGAGAGCGTGGCCTGGGTGGCCTCGATCCCGTCGGCGGCGAGGAGCGCGGCGAGCTCGGTCTGGGAGCGGATGGCGCGGGTCGAGATCAGCTCGACGATGCGCGCCTGCCGCGCGGCCTTGGTGGTTGGTTGGTTCATCAGCGTCCACTCCGGTTCGGGGAGGCGAGCGAAGCGAGCGGCGGGTGCGGGCTCACGCGGACTCCTTGAGCAGCCAGGCCAGGAGGGCCTTCTGGGCGTGGAGCCGGTTCTCGGCCTGGTCGAACACTCGCGAGTGGGGGCCGTCGATGACGTCGTCGGTGATCTCCTCGCCGCGGTGGGCGGGGAGGCAGTGGAGGACGATCGCGTCGTCGGCGGCGTGCGCGAGGAGGCCGGCGTTGAGCTGGTAGGCGTGCAGGTCGCCGAAGCGCTGGGCGCTGTCGGCCATGCCCATCGAGACCCACGCGTCGGTGGAGACGACGTCGGCGCCGGCGACCGCTTCGACCGGGTCGGCGGTGACGGTGACCGAGCCGCCGGTGGCGGCGTTGATCCGGGCGGCGCGCTCCAGGACCTCGTCGGCGGGCTGGTAGCCGGCGGGGGCGCCGATGCGCACGTGCATGCCGGCGAGGGAGGAGGCGATGACCGTGGAGTTGCCCATGTTGAACGCGGCGTCGCCGAGGTAGGCGATGCTGGTGCCCTTGAGCGGCTTGTGCTCGGCGATGGTCTGGAGGTCGGCGAGGAGCTGGCAGGGGTGCCAGCCGTCGGTGAGCGCGTTGACGACGGGGACGGTGGCGTGCTCGGCGAGCTCGGCGATCCGGTCGTCGCCGAAGGTGCGGATCACGATGGCGCTGACGTACCGGGAGAGGACCCGCGCGGTGTCGGCGACGGTCTCGCCGCGGCCGAGCTGGGTGGACTGCGCGTCGATGACGACGGAGTGGCCGCCGAGTTCGGCGATGCCGACGTCGAAGGAGAGCCGGGTCCGGGTGGAGGGCTTCTCGAAGATCACGGCGACGGACTTGGGGCCCGCGAGCGCCGGGTAGGCGTAGCGGTCGGCCTTGAGCTTGGCGGCGAGGTCGAGGACCTCCGCCTGCTGGGCGGGGGTGAGGTCGTCGTCTTTCAGGAAGTGCTTCACGGTCGGCCTCCGGGTGCGGGCAGAACGGTGTCGAGGGATGCGATGAGCTTGTCGCAGAAGGCGTCGATCTCGGTCCGGGTGATGGTGAGCGGGGGTGCGATCCGGATCGTGTCGGCCCGGGGCGCGTTGGCGAGGACGCCGAGGCCGATGAGGTGCTCGACCGTCTCGGCGGCGACGGGTTCGGCGAGGGCGATGCCCCGCCACAGGGCCTGGCCGCGGATCTCGGTGATCCGGGGGTCGGCGAGGAGCCGCGTCTCGAGGTGCGCGCCGAGGGCGAGGACGTTGTCGAAGAGGTGGTCGCGCTCGATCGTGTCGATCACGGCGAGGGACGCCGCGCACGCGATCGGGTTGCCGCCGAAGGTGGAGCCGTGGACGCCCTTGGTGAACAGGGCCGCGGCGGCCTCGGTGGCGAGGACCGCGCCGATGGGCACGCCGCCGCCGAGTCCCTTGGCGAGGGTGACGGCGTCGGGGACGATGCCTTCGGCGTGGTGGGCGAACCAGGCGCCGGTGCGGCCGAAGCCGGACTGGATCTCGTCGAGGACGAGGAGCGCGCCGTTCGCGGCGGTGAGCTCGCGCGCGGCCTTGAGGTAGCCGGCGGGGGCGGGGACGACGCCGGTCTCGCCCTGGGTGGGCTCGAAGAACACGGCGGCGACGGTGTCGTTGACGGCGGCCTTGAGGGCGTCGATGTCGCCGTAGGGCACGAAGACGACGTCGCGGCCGTAGGGCGCGAACGGCTCGCGGATCGCGGCCTTCCCGGTGATGGAGAGCGCGCCGAGGGTCCGGCCGTGGAAGCCGTGCTCGGTGGCGACGATCCGGGTCTTGCCGGTGGCGGCGCCGTGGAGGATCGCGAGCTTGAGCGCGGCCTCGTTGGCCTCGGTCCCGGAGTTGCACAGGAACACCCGGCCGGGGTTGCCCCACAGGTCGAGGAGCTTCTCGGCGAGTTCGACCTCCTTCTCGTGGAGGAAGAGGTTCGAGGTGTGCGCGAGCCGGGCGGCCTGGCCGCCGACGGCCTCGACGAGCGCGGGGTGGTTGTGGCCGAGGCTGGAGACGGCGATGCCGCCGATCATGTCGAGGTAGGTCGCGCCGTCGACGTCGGTCACGTTCGAGCCGGAGCCCTCGCGGATGGCGACGGGCGGGAGCCCGTAGTTCCCCATGAGCGCCTTGGTGTACCGGGTCTTGATCTGCTCCGAGTAGGTCATGTCGTCTCCTGGACCATGGTGCCGACGCCGTCGGTCGTGAAGATCTCCAGCAGGGTGGAGTGGGGGACGCGGCCGTCGATGACGTGCGCCTGCGGGACGCCGCCCTTGACCGCGCGCAGGCACGCCTCCATCTTCGGGACCATGCCGGCCTGGAGGGAGGGGAGGAGGTGCGCGAGGTGGTCGGTGGAGATCTGCCGCAGCAGCGAGTCCTGGTCCGGCCAGTTCTCGTAGAGGCCCTCGACGTCGGTGAGGACGATGAGCTTCTGCGCGCCGAGCGCCTCGGCCAGCGCGGCCGCGGCGGTGTCGGCGTTGAGGTTGTAGAGGATGCCGTCGTGGTCGAGGGCGACCGTGGAGACCACGGGGATGCGCCCGGCGGCGATGAGGTCGTCGACCGCGGCGGTGTTGACCGAGGCGACGTCGCCGACCCGGCCCACGTCGACCTGCTCGCCGTCGACGTCGGCCCAGCGGCGCTTGGCGGTGAACAGCTGCGCGTCCTCGCCGGACATGCCGACCGCGAACGGGCCGTGGTTGTTGATGAGGCCCACCAGTTCCCGGCCGACCTGGCCGACCAGGACCATCCGGACCACGTCGGCGGCCTCGGGGGTGGTGACGCGCAGGCCGCCCTTGAACTCGGAGGCGATGTCGAGCTTCTTCAGCATCGCGGAGATCTGGGGGCCGCCGCCGTGCACGACGACGGGCTTGATGCCGACGTAGTGCAGGAACACCATGTCCGCGGCGAACGCGGCCTGGAGCTCGGGGTTGATCATGGCGTTGCCGCCGTACTTGACGACCACGATGGAGCCGGTGAACCGCTGGAGCCACGGCAGCGCCTCGATGAGCGTCTCGGCCTTGCCGAGGGCCGCCTGGAGGTGCGGGGCGAGGGTGCTGATGTCAGTCATGTGGAGTACGCCGAGTTCTCGTGGACGTAGTCGTGGGACAGGTCGTTGGTCCAGATCGTGGCCGCGGCCGCGCCCTGGTGGAGCTCGATGTCGATGGCGACGTCGCGGCCGGTGAGGTCGACGAGGTCGCGCGGCTCCCCGGCGGCGCCGGCCTTGCAGATCCACACGCCGTTGACGGCGACGTCGACCGCGTCGGCGTCGAAGGGCGCCTTGGCGGTGCCGACGGCGGCGAGGATGCGGCCCCAGTTGGGGTCGGAGCCGAACAGGGCGGTCTTGACGAGGCTGTCGCGGGCGACGATCCGGGCGACCTCGACGGCGTCGTCCTCGGTCTCGGCGCCCGAGACGGTGATCGCGACGTCCTTCGTGGAGCCCTCGGCGTCTGAGAGGAGCTGGTGCGCGAGGTCCTTGCACAGGGTGGTGAGCGCGGTGATGAACTCGTCGGCGGCGGCCTCGACGCCGGAGGCGCCGGAGGCGAGCAGGAGCACGGTGTCGTTGGTCGACATCGAGCCGTCGGAGTCGAGCCGGTCGAAGGAGTACCGGCAGGCGGTGCCGAGCGCGGCGTCGGCGAGCGGGGCGTCGACGACCGCGTCGGTGGTGAGGACGACGAGCATCGTCGCCAGGCCGGGGGCGAGCATGCCCGCGCCCTTGGCGATGCCGCCGACGGTCCAGCCCGCGGGGCTGGTGACGGCGGCGTTCTTGGCGACGGTGTCGGTGGTCATGATCGCGGTGGCGGCCTCGGGCCCGCCGTCGGCGGCGAGGGCCTTCGCGGCGGCCTCGACGCCGGGCAGGAGCTTGTCCATGGGGAGCCGCTCGCCGATGAGCCCGGTCGAGCAGACCGCGATCTCGACGGCGCCGCAGCCGAGGGCCTCGGCGGTCTTCTCGGCGGTGGCGTGCGTGTCCTGGAAGCCCTCGGGTCCGGTGCAGGCGTTCGCGCCGCCGGAGTTGAGGACGACGGCCTTGAGCGCGCCGGTGGTGAGGACCTGCTGGGACCACTTGACCGGGGCGGCCTTGACGCGGTTGCCGGTGAACCGGCCCGCGGCGACCTGGAGCGGGCCGTCGTTGACGACCAGGGCCATGTCGGGCTTGCCGGAGGCCTTGAGCCCGGCGGTGACGCCGGAGGCCTGGAAGCCTTTGGCACTCGTGACGGTCACGGCGCGACTCCGTTCACGGTGAGGCCGGCGGCCTCGGGGAGGCCGAGCATGAGGTTGGCGCACTGGACGACCTGCGCGGCCGCGCCCTTGCCGAGGTTGTCGATCGCGGCGGTGACGATGATCCGGCCGGAGTCCTTGTCGACCGTGCCCTGGAGCTGGACGGCGTTGGTGCCGAAGACCGAGGCGGTCGCGGGCCACTGGCCCTCGCGCAGGACGTGCACGAAGTGCTCGCCGTCGTAGGCCTTGGCGAGGGCGGCCCGCACGTCGGCGGCGGTGGCCTCGGCGACGGGCTTGGCGGTCACGGTGGAGAGGATGCCGCGGGGCATCGGCGCGAGCAGCGGGGTCATGGAGACCGAGGCGGCGCCGCTGGCCTGCTTGATCTCGGGGACGTGCTGGTGCGCGCCGACCTTGTAGGCGCTGATCGAGCCGGAGACCTCGGAGGCGAGGAGGCTCTTCTTGGGGGCGTTGCCGGCGCCGGAGGTGCCGGAGGCGGCCACGACGACGACGTCCTCGGGCGAGGCGATCCCGGCGTCCAGGAGCGGCCGCAGCGCGAGGATGGTGGCGACGGCGTAGCAGCCGGTCGCGGCGACCCGGTCGGCGGCGGCGATCCGCTCGCGCTGGCCGGGGAGCTCGGGGAGGCCGTAGGTCCAGGCGCCGGCGTGGGGGCCGGAGTAGTAGGACTCCCAGGCGGCGGCGTCTTCGAGCCGGTGGTCGGCGCCGAGGTCGACGATCTTCTGCCCGGCGGGCAGCTGGGCGGCGAGCGCGGCGGACTGGCCGTGCGGGAGGGTCATGATCACCAGGTCGGCCTCGTTGAAGGCCTCCGGGGTGGTCGGGGTGAAACGTCGGTCGCCGTACGCGGAGAGGTGGGGGTGGACTGCGGTGATGTACTCACCGGCGTTGCTGTGCGCGCCCGCGGCGACGACGTCGAGCTGCGGGTGGTCGGCCAGCAGCCGGAGCACCTCGCCTCCCGCGTAGCCGCTGGCTCCCGCCACGGCGACCTTGAACGTCACTGGAAACCTCCGTCTTGAATGACTATGCAGAGAACTGTATCAGCATTCAGACGGAATCGGACAGAGGTATTCCGCGTGGTGGGATGTGACCGTCGCCCTGTTCGCGGCCGCCGGACCGCGCCGGCGGCGCCTCCTCAGCGGGCCTGCTCGCGTGCCGTTCGACCGTCGGCCGCCATGGCCCCGCCCCGCTCTCAGCGGGCCTGCTCGCGCGCATCATACGGCCGTCGGCCGCCATCGCCCCGCCCCGCTCTCAACGGGCCTGCTCGCGTGCATAGATGGCGGCCTGGACGCGGCTCGCCAGGCCCAGCTTCGCCAGCACCCGCGTGACGTGGGACTTCACCGTGGCCTCGGCCATGCCCAGCTCGGCGGCGATCTCCGCGTTCGACATGCCCTCGCCGATGAGCGCGAGCACCTCGGTCTCGCGCGGGGTCAGGCTCGCCACGCCCGCGCCGTCGACCTCGATCGGCGCGTACGCCGGGCGCGAGCGCGCGAACTCGGCGATGAGGCCGCGGGTGACGGCCGGCGAGATGAGGCCGTCGCCGCGCGCGATCGTGCGCACCGCCTCCACGAGGGTCTCGGCGTCGGCGTCCTTGAGCAGGTACCCGCTCGCGCCGGCGCGCAGCGCGTCGAAGACGTTCGCGTCGTCGCCGTAGGAGGTGAGGACGAGGACGTCGGCGGTGCCGCGCAGCTCGGCGGCCGCGGCGATGCCGTCCTTGCGGGGCATCCGCACGTCCATGACGACCACGTCGGGGCGCAGCTCCCTCGCGAGCGCGACGGCCTCGACGCCGTCGGCGGCCTCGCCGACCACCTCGATGTCGTCGGCGCTGTCGAGCAGCATCCGCAGCCCGGCGCGGACCGCCGCGTGGTCGTCGGCCAGCAGGACAGTGGTCATGGGCGTGTACTCCGATCGAGTGAAAAACTGCGGCGGCGGGGGCGGAGCCCGGCTCTCACTCCGGCTCCGGGGGCCGGGCGGCGTCGGCAGCTCCGGTCGGGATGCGGGCGCGGACCGCCCACTTCCCGCCGTCGGGCCCGGCGTGCACCGTACCGCCCAGGATCCGGACGCGCTCGGTCATCCCGACCAGGCCCGAACCGGCGCCCGGGACGGTGTCCTCCTTGCGCCCCAAGGCGTTCACGACGGTGACGACGAGCTCCCCGGGGGCGAACGCCACGGTGGCCTCGGCGTCGCAGCCGTGCTTGAGGGCGTTCGTGAGCGCCTCCTGCACGACCCGGTACGCGGTCAGCTCGACCTCGCCGGGCAGGTCCCGCTGCTCGCCCTCGACGCGGAAGTCGACCTGGAGGCCGACCGCGCGCATCCGCTCGGCGAGCTCGGGGATCTGGTCGATCCGGAACGACGCCAGCTCCTCCCCCTCGTCCCCCGCCCGGAGGATGCCGATGATGCGGCGCAGCTCGGCGAGCCCGTCGACGCTGGAGGCGCGGATCGCGGCGATGGACGTGCGCACGGTCTCGGGGTCGAGGTCCCGGCGGGACTGGAGGGCCGTCGACTGGAGGGCGATCGCCGAGAGGGAGTTCGCGACCGTGTCGTGCAGCTCGCGGGCCATCACGGTGCGCTCGCGGAGGACCGCCTCGCGGCGGCGCACGTCGGCGAGGCGCACCGCCTGCTCGGCCCGCTCGCGTTCGAGCTCGGCGCGGTCGTGGGCCTGCCGCACGATGACGCCGGTGGCGATCGGCGAGAGCAGCACGACCGCGAGGATCGCGAGCGTGGTCACGACCGAGACGGTGTCGGCGCCTTCGAGATAGGTGAGGCCGCCGAGGGCGAGCACGCCGGCGACGATGGCCGGGGCGAGGACGCGGACGCCGCGGCGCGGCCCGTACCGCGCGTACGCGTACAGGTTGTCGGTGTACACGCAGATCGTGGCGAACGAGACCCCGATGGCGATCTCCGTGGAGAACCCGACCGTGCCGAGCGCGAGGCTCAGGCTCGGGGAGGCCCGGCGGACGACCACGCCGAGGCAGGCGAGCCCGAACGGAAGGTACCGGTAGCCGATCGGCAGGTCGCGCATGTACGGCTCGAAGCTGCCGAGTCCGATCAGGACCGCACCGACGGCGAACAGGACCGCGGCGGCGATGAGGTCGCCTCTGCGCACGCGTCGCAGGAGGCCGGGCGGACTGGTCATGCCCCCATCCCATCACGCCCGCGGGCCCGCGGCCTCAGTCCAGGAGTGGAACCGGCCTCCGACTTTGGTCGCACCCAGCGCGCCCCACCGGACCCGGAAGGTTCATCATGTTCGGGTGACCCAGGTGAATCCTCCCCAGTTCCGTCCCGAGTGGGAACGGTACAGCGGGGTGCTCCGCAACCTCGTGATGGCCAACTCGTTCCTCGCGCTCGTGCTCGAGCTCGCCCTCTTCGTCTTCGTCGCCTGGTGGGCGCTCGCGCTCGACCACCCGCTGTGGACGCGGGTGCTCATCGCCGTCGCCGCCGTCGGCGCGCTCATCGCCCTGTGGGGCGCGTTCGCCGCGCCGAAGGCCCGCGTGCCGCTGCCGACGGCCGGGACGGTGGCGGTCAAGGCCGTCGCGTTCGGAGCGGGGGCGCTGGCGCTGTGGGGCCTCGGCCTGCCGGCCGCGGCGATCGCCTTCGCGGTACTCGCGGCGGCGAACACCGCCGCGGTCACCTACTTCAGGCGGCCCCGAAAAGCGTGAGCACGACGCTGTAGTCCCATGAGGACGGGTCCTCGGTGGGCCAGTCCTCGATCTCGCTGAAGACCGCGCCGACCGTGGTGACCCAGAAGATCACGTACAGGATCCAGAAGACGATCGAGGCGACGCCGATCCAGCCGAGCACGATCCCGGCCGTGGCGAACCCGCTGCCGCTCTCGCCGCGCTCGGCGATCTGGCGCTTCGCGATCATGCCGAAGATGAGCCCGAGGACCCCGAGGGGGTTGCACGCGCCCACGATGCCGAGGACCAGCGCGGCGATCGACATGCCGTTCATCGGGGGCGGCGGCGCGTACGGGTAGCCGTAGGGCGGGGGCGGCGGGTAGGCGCCGTAGGGCGCGTACGCCGGCGGCTGCTGCGCGGCGGGGTACTGCGGCTGCTGCGGCTCCGCGTTGTAGGGATCGGGCGTTGACATCACGGGCACCTCTCGGTCGTTCCTGGCACGACCTCAGCTTAAGCGCTCCCCGCCCGCCCCGGGCTCCTCGGCGGGAGGCGCGTCGACGGCCTCCCGCAGGGCCCGTTCGCGGTCGAGCAGCGGGGTGCAGGCCCGCCAGACGAGCGCGGCGACGGCCCAGCCGACCGCGGCGCCGCCGACGGTGTCGGTGAGCCAGTGGGCGTGCTGCCAGGTGCGCGCGCCCATCATCAGCACCGTCAGGAACACCGCCACGGGCCACCAGGCGCGCAGGTGCCGGGCCGGGATCCACACGACCGCGACGATGACGACGAACACCGCCATCCGGGCCGCGTGCCCGGAGGGGAACGCCCAGGACCCGGTGTCCACCATGACGTCCAGGGGCCGCGGGCGCTCGCCGACGCGCTTGACGAGGTCGACCGCGATCGAGGTCGCGGCGACGGCCGCGCACGCGAACACCGCCGAGCGCCAGCGCCGCGCGATGAGCAGGGCGACCACGGCGATGGCGAGGAGCGCCAGGCCGGGTTCCCCGCCGAGGCGGTTGAGGAGCTGGGCGAGCTGCCAGCGCAGGCCGTCGGCGGGGCCGCCGACGAGGTCGTTCCAGGAGTCGTCGAGGCCCTGCCAGGGCGGGCTGCCGGGGGCGAGGCGGATCCAGAGCGCGTCGCCGAGGACTCCCAGCGGGACCAGGACCGCCAGTGCCAGTGCCAAGCGGGACTTCGGGAAGCCGTTGGGAGTCATGCGCTGCATCGTAGTCCAGACCGGTCCTCGGGCCCGTTCAGCAGAAGGGCCAGCTGGTGCACTCGCTGGTGGTCTCCTCGGGCTCGGACGTGGTCGGCTCGGGCTCCTCGGGCTCCGATGTGGTCGGTTCGGGTTCCGGTTCGGCGCTGGTCTCCTCGGGTTCGCTGGAGGGCTCCTCCTCGGACTCGCTCGGGGAGGCGGAGGCGGCGCACGCGGCGTCGCCGGGGTTCGCCTGGCAGTACTCGCCGGCGGGGTCGACCGAGCCGTCGTCGCCGAGCCCCTCGGTGAGGTCCTCGCCGGCTCCGGACGCGCCGGGGAGCGACTCGGCCTCGTAGCCGTGCTCCTCGATGGCGGTGTCGATGACGGTGCGCCACAGGGCGACGCCGCCGTCGTTCGCGGCGGCGCCGTTGGCCCAGGCGGCGACGCTGAGCTGCGGGATCGCCCCGACGAACCAGGACTCGGTGGTCTGGCCGTGGTAGTCGGCGGCGACGCCGAAGAAGTCGCGGTCCTCGATGGCCTCGCTCTCGCCGAGGCCGAGGTACTGGAGGTCCTGGGCGGTGGTCTCGGCGAGGGCCTGCTCGGTGCGCACGCCCTGCTGCGCCTCGATCTCGCGGTCGCCGGAGTCGAGGACGGCGCCGACGAAGTGGGTCTCGGCGTACGCGCCGCCCGCGGCGATGGTCGCGTAGACGCTCGCCATGTCGACCACGGACACGGGGTAGGTGCCGAGGTCGGCGGCGGCGAGCCCGTCGTAGTCGCCCGCGGCGAGGTCTCGCACGGTCCCGTCGGCGTCGGCGATCGCGGTGAGGCCCATGCCGTTCGCGGTGGCGAGGACGGTCTCGACGCCGTATTCGCCCGCGACGGTGTCCATCGCGCCGGAGCGGCCCTCGCTGACGGCCTGCGCGAGGGTGACGTCGGTCTGCTCGTCGGCCCACCAGGACTCGATGGAGGCGCCCGCTTCGAGGGCGGTGGCGGCGGTGATCATGTCGAACACCGAGGACGGCGGGTGCAGCGAGCCGACGAGGTCCTCGCCGGTGTCGGGGTCGGTCCCGGCGTAGCACAGGACCGCGCCGGAGCCGGGTTCGACGGCGACGACGCCGGCTTCCCCGGTGGTCTCCTCGGCGGCGTCCTGGAGGGCCTTGTCGAGGGTGAGGACGACGCGGTAGCCGTCGGGGCGGTCGTCCTCGTCGTAGAGCTGGTCGGGGGTGATGCCGTAGCGGGCTTCGAGTTCGGCGTAGACGCGCTCGGCGAGCGGGCCGTGCGTGTCGGGGAAGTCCGCGGGGAGGGCGCGGCCGTCGTCGTAGAGGAGCGCGGCGTCCGCGGGTCCCCCGTCGGACCCGTCGTCGGGGAGGTTGCCGAGGACGATGGAGACGCCGATGGCGAGCACGAGGGCGACCGCGCCGCCGACGGCGAGGTGCATCCTGGTGAACCGCATGTCGCGCAGGCGCTCCGGGATCGACGAGGCCGCCCGGCGGGCGCCGCTGTACGCGAGCCCGGCACGGTGGCTCCCCGGCGGTCCGCCTTCCGAGCCGGTCCGCCTCAGACGCCTGCCAACGCGAGAGGGGTTCCCGTTATTCACACCACGTACCTTAAAAGGCGCGGACCATGCGACACGCCGCGGCTCCGCCTTTATGCCGAAATCACCGGCGAGTCGGACACGCAGTGAGGGCGCGGTGCCACCGTGGTGGCACCGCGCCCCTGTCGTACTGGAAGAGCGGGGTTATTCGCGCAGTCCGGCCCCGAACCGCTCGGCGGCGACCGCGACGGCGGCGTCGCGGACGGCGACGCCCTCCTCGTTGGTGAGGGTCCGGTCGGCGGCGCGCAGCTCCAGCTTGAACGCCAGCGACTTCCGGCCCTCGCCGAGCTTCGCGTCGCGGTAGACGTCGAACAGGCGCAGGCCTTCGAGCAGCTCCCCGGCGCCCTCGCGCAGGGCGGCCTCGACCTGCCCGGCGGGGACGGCCTCGGCCACGACCACGGCGACGTCGATGAGCGTCGCCGGGAAGTGCGAGATCACCGGCGCGGGCGCGAGGTCGGGCAGCGGCAGCGCGGTCAGGTCGAGCTCCATCGCGGCGGTGCGGCGCGGCAGCCCCAGGCGGTCGCAGACCTCCGGGTGCAGCTCGCCGGCGTGCCCGACGACGATGCCGTCCACGCGCAGCTCGGCGCAGCGGCCCGGGTGCCACGGCGCGGCCTCCCCTTGCGCCGTCTCGAGGTCCACGCCCGCGGCGGCGGCCACGATCTCGGCGGCCTCGACGGCGTCGGCCCAGTCGACGGCCCGTCCGGGCGAGTCGATCCCGGCCGGAACGGCCTGGCCGCACAGGACCGCGGCGACGTGCCGCGGCTGCACCGGCAGGCGCCGGATCGCGGCCGCGATGGCCTCGTCCTCGGGGCGCCTGGAGACCGGCAGGACCACCGTGTCGAGCTCGGTCCAGCCCTCGGCGGGCTGGAAGACCAGGCCCTCCTCGAAGACCGCGAGGTCCTTCGCGCCGCGCGCCAGGTTGATGCGCACGGCGTTCACCAGGCTCGCGAGCACCGTGGCGCGCAGCAGCGGCGCGGCGTCGTCGAGCGGGTTGAGCACGGCGACGGCCTCGCGCTGCGGGTCCTTCTCGTCCAGCCCCAGCTCGTCGGCGCGGTCGCGGGAGACGAACGGGAACGTGTACGTCTCGGTGAACCCGTTGTCCGCCAAGGCGCGCGCCACGCGGCGGCGGCGCCGCTGCGCGGAGGTCAGCCCGGTCCCGGCGATCGCGCGGGGCGTCGCGGACGGGACGTGCGCGTAGCCGTGCAGCCGCACCACCTCCTCGACCAGGTCGGCCGGGTCGGTGATGTCGGGGCGCCAGGACGCGGGGGTCACGGTGAGGACGTCGCCCTCGCCTTCGACGGTGCAGCCGGACGCTTCGAGCATCGCGACCACGGTCGCGCGGTCGTAGTCGACGCCGACAGTCTTGGCCGGTCGGTCCACGGGCAGCTCGATCGCGGTGATCGGCGTGCGGTGGTCGATGTCGGCGACCTCCTCCACGAGCGTGCCGCCGCCGTACTCCACGAGGAGGTCGGCGGCGCGCTGCGCGGCGAGCATCGAGATCGCCGCGTCGGCGCCGCGCTCGTAGCGCTTGGACGCCTCGGAGGTGAGCCTGTGCCGGCGGGAGGTGCGCGCGATCGAGGTCGGGTCCCAGTGGGCCGCTTCGATGAGCACGTTCCGGGTGCCGGGCACGACCTCGGAGGTGAGGCCGCCCATGACGCCGGCCAGCGAGAGCGGACCGGACGCGTCGCAGATGACCATGTCCTCGGGGTCGAGCTTCCGCTCGACGTCGTCGAGGGTCTTCAGCGTCTCGCCGGGCTGCGCGCGGCGCACCACCAGGACGTCCTGGAGGGCGTCCCGGTCGAAGGCGTGCAGCGGGTGGCCCAGTTCGAGCATCAGGTAGTTGGTGACGTCGACCGCGAGGCCCAGCGGGCGCATCCCGGCCTGGACCAGGCGCTTCGCCATCCACTCGGGGGCCTCGGCGTTGGCGTCCACGTCGCGCACCTCGCGCAGCGTGAACCGCGTGCATCCGTCGGTCTCCACCCGGACCGGGTACGGCGGGTGCTCGGTGGCCTTCGGCTCCGCGGCCTTCGCGACCGGGTCGGTGAACGCGACGCCGAGGCGGTGCGCGACCTCGCGGGCGATGCCGCGCACGGAGAAGCAGTAGCCCATGTCGGGGGTGATCGCGAGCTCGAAGACGACGTCGTCGAGGCCGACGACCGCGCGGGCGTCCTCGCCCACGGTGCCCTCGGGCAGGATGATGATGCCGTCGTGCTCGTCGGAGACGCCGAGCTCGCGGGCCGAGCAGATCATGCCGTCGGAGAGGCGGCCGTAGGTCTTGCGCGAGGCGATCGTGAAGCCGCCGGGCAGCTCCGCGCCCGGCAGCGCGACCACGACGAGGTCGCCCTCGGCGAAGTTCATGGCGCCGCAGATGATCGAGCGCGGCTCGGCCTCGCCGACCTCGACCTGGCAGTGGCGGATCGGCTTCTTGAACTCGGTGAGGAGTTCGATCGAGGCGACGCGGCCGACCACGAGCGGGCCGGTGACGCGCCCGCGGAGGTCGTCGACCTCCTCGACCTCGAGGCCGCACTCCACGAGCGCGGCGTCGAGCGCCTCGGTGGTCAGGTCCGCGGGCAGGGCGGCGTACTCGGCGAGCCAGGAAACGGGAATCCTCATCGTCTACTCCTCCACTCGCAGGCCGGCGGGGAACCGGACGTCGCCGTCGATGATGTCGCGCAGGTCGGTGATGCCGTGGCGGAGCATGAGCGCCCGCTCGACGCCCATGCCGAACGCGAAGCCCGAGTACACGTCGGGGTCGATGCCGCAGGCGCGCAGCACCCGCGGGTTGACCATGCCGCAGCCGCCCCACTCGATCCAGCGGGCGCCGTCCTTGTGCGCGGCGAACCAGACGTCCACCTCGGCGCTGGGCTCGGTGAACGGGAAGTACGAGGGCCGCAGGCGCGTCACCGCGTCCTCGCCGAACACCGACTTCGCGAAGTGGTCGAGGGTGCCCTTGAGGTCGGCCATGGTGATGCCCTCGTCGACCACGAGGCCCTCGGTCTGGTGGAACACCGGCGAGTGCGTGGCGTCGACCTCGTCGGTGCGGTACACGCGGCCGGGCGCGACCGTGTAGATCGGCGGCTCCTGCGTGAGCATGGTGTGGATCTGCACGGTCGAGGTGTGCGTGCGCAGCACCATGTTCGACCCGTACTCGCCCTTGCCGTCGGCGATGTGGAACGTGTCCATCATGGTCCGGGCCGGGTGGTCGGGGTGGATGTTGAGGGCGTCGAAGTTGAACCACTCCAGCTCGACCTCGGGGCCCTCGCCGATCTGGTAGCCCATGGCGACGAACAGGTCCGCGATGCGGTCCATCTGCACGTTGATCGGGTGGCGGGCGCCCTCGCGGCGGCGCGGGGTGCGCGCGGTGACGTCGACGGTCTCCTCGCGGAGGACGCGGGCCGCCTCGGCGGCCTTCAGGATCTCCTCGCGGGCCTCGTAGACGGCCGTGATCTCGGTGCGGGCGGCGTTGACGTTGCGCCCGGCCTCGCCGCGCTCGGGACCGGGGATGGAACCGATCGCCCTGCGGGCCAGCGACACCGGCGACTTGTCGCCGAGCGTCGCGGACTTCGCGGCGGCGAGCTGGTCGAGGTTCGCGGCCCCCTCGATGGCGGCGGCGGCGTCTTTCACGGCCCTGGACAGGGCCTCGGGCTGGAGCAGGCCAGCCTCGTTCTCAGTGCTCATTCGTCTCTCTCCTGGCGGGACCTTCAGCAGTCTAAGGAAGGCGTGCGGCGCTGCCGCAGCCCGCTGGGGAGAGGTGGTCGGCTAACCGCCCAGCCCGCACCCGGCGGGCTGGATAAATTCGCGGTGGCCGTCAGACATGAGCCCATTCTAACTTCCTGCGCTGCGCGGCGGCGCTCGCGTACAGGCAGAGCCCGGCGGCGACGGCGAGGTTCAGGCTCTCGGCCTTCCCCCAGATCGGGACGCCCACGCGGCGGTGCGCCAGCGCGGCGGTCTCGTCGTCCAGGCCGTGGGCCTCGGAGCCGAGCAGCCACACGGTGGGCGCGTCGAGGTCTCCGGCGGCGTCGAGCTCGTACAGGTCCTCGCCGCCGGCCGCGGCCGCGAGGATCTGGGCGTGCGGGAAGACGTCGAGCATGTCCGCGGTGTCGGCGGCGCGCACGACGGGCAGGTGGAAGAGGCTCCCGGCGGAGGAGCGCACGCACTTGCCGTTGTACGGGTCGACCGAGTCGGTGCCGAAGACCACGCAGTCGGCCCCGGCGGCGTCGGCCGCGCGGAGCACGGTCCCGGCGTTCCCGGGGTCGGTGATGCCGTGGAGGACCGCGATGAGCTTCGGGTCTTCGGGGAGCCGCTGGTCGAGGAAGCGGCAGACCGCGACGAGCCCCTGCGGGGTCACGGTCTCGGCGAGGGACGCGAGCGCGTCGTCGGTGCACGGGTGCACGTGGGCGCCCGCGGCGACCGCGGTGTCGATCAGGTCCGAGTGGCGCGTGTCGGCGTCGAGGTCGTAGAACAGGTCGGTGACCGCGCCGGCGGCGACGGCCTCGCGGACGGCCTGGGGGCCCTCGGCGAGGAACCGCTCGGCCTTCTCGCGGCCGCGCCGGCGCTGGAGCTTGCGGGCGGCGACGACCCGGGACGAGCGCGCGGTCAGCGCGTCCGTCCCGGGTTCATCTGCGCTCATGTCGGCGATGCCCGTGTTCCTAGGCCTCGACCGGGGCGTTGACGTCCTCGGGGAGGGCGGCCTTGGCCACCTCGACGAGGGCGGTGAACGCGGCGGCGTCGTTGACGGCCAGCTCGGCGAGGATCTTGCGGTCCACCTCGACCTCGGCCAGGGCGAGGCCCTGGATGAAGCGGTTGTAGGTGAGGCCGTTCGCGCGGGCTGCGGCGTTGATGCGGGTGATCCACAGCTTGCGGAACTCGCGCTTGCGGGCCTTGCGGTCGCGGTACGAGTAGGTGTACGAGTGGAGCAGCTGCTCCTTGGCCTTGCGGTACAGGCGCGAGCGCTGCCCGCGGTAGCCCTTGGCCTCTTCGAGTACGACGCGGCGCTTCTTCTTGGCGTTCATCGAACGCTTGACGCGTGCCACAGTAGGTCTCCTTGCGGTTAAAAGCGGATGGAAGTCAATCGGAGCGAGCTAGCGGCCCAGCAGCTTGTTGACCTGCTTGACGTCGGCCGGGGAGACGGCGACGCGGCCGTCCTTGCCACGCTTGAGCTTGGAGGACTTGTGCTCCAGCAGGTGGTTCTTGCCGGCCTTGCGGCGCATCAGCTTGCCCGAGCCGGTCACCTTGAACCGCTTCTTGGCACCGCTGTGGGTCTTCATCTTCGGCATGTGCTTCTCCTTAGTCAGTCCAGACGAGGTCGGGCGCGTTCCCGCGCCCGGCCCGTCCTCGCACGCGGTCTAGGTCGCGGGCGCTTCGTCGGGCTTCTCGGCAGGGGCCTCGGCCGGAGCGGCGGCCTGCGCCGGCTCGGCCTGCTCGACCGGCTCGGCCTCGGCGGCCTCGTCGCGGTCGCGGCCCTTGCGTCCGCCGCCGGCCTTGTTGATCTCGCCCTTGGGGCGGATCGGCGCGACGACCATGATCATGTTGCGGCCGTCCTGCTTCGCAGCGGACTCGATGACCGCGAGGTCCGAGATCTCCTCCGCGAGCTTGTCCAGCAGGCGGCGTCCCAGCTCCGGTCGCGACTGCTCGCGGCCGCGGAACATGATGGTGATCTTGACCTTGTCGCCGGCCGTCAGGAACCGCACGATGTGACCCTTTTTGGTCTCGTAGTCGTGCTTGTCGATCTTGGGCCGGAGCTTCATCTCTTTGATGACGGTCTGCTGCTGGTTGCGGCGCGAGGCACGGGCCTTCTGAGCGGACTCGTACTTGTACTTGCCGTAGTCCATGAGCTTGCAGACCGGCGGACGCGCGGTGGGAGCGACCTCGACCAGGTCGAGGTCGACGTCCGCGGCCAGTTGCAGGGCCTTGTCGATCGACACGATGCCGACCTGCTCGCCTGCCGGGCCGACCAGACGCACTTCCTTCGTCCGGATCTGGTCGTTAATCCGCAAATCGCTGATGGGGCCTCCTTGGTTGAGCTGCTCGCCGGTGCGGTCGCACCGGCGCCCCTGTGGCTTTCGGGTCGTCGCCGGTGCGGGTGCATCGGCGGCTCGTCGCGCAAGCGTGACCCAGCGGCCTCGGGCATGAGGTCCCAACAAAGAAGGACCCCAGCGTATGCCGGGGTCCACTCCAAAGCACGGCAGAGTCGTCTGCCGTCTTGTGACCCGGTCGCCAGTCGGTCCCGAGGGACCCGGCTGCGGGTGGGAGCTGGACTCCGCTTGCTAGCACCTGCCGTCGTTCAAGTGAAGGACGCGGTGCGATCGACACGCCATCCTAGCACTCAGCTGCGGGACTGCTCCAAGAGCGCTCGCAGGTGTTTGATCGCCGCCACAGCCCGCTCCTTGTCGCTGACCTGCACGGCCATGATCGACATCTCGTCGTCGTCGGCGAGTTCGACGGTGGCCCAGGTCATCTTGTCGGTGAAGTTGATCGCGGTGACGACCTGCCACGGGAAGAAGCGGGTGGCGGTGACGTTGCGCACCTCGATCCCCCGCTCGTCGGCGCGCACGCGCAGGCGCAGGAAGCTCAGGGCGATGCCGGCGCCGACGACGCCGAGCCCGATCATGGCGGCCTGGTCGGCGACGGTGACGGCGCCGCCCTCGACGGTGGTCGAGCCGAGGGTGAAGGACAGCGCGGTGAACCCGACGAAGGCCACGGCCGCGCCGATCCAGGCGCCGATCCGGGACTTGCGGGGTCGGTAATCGAGGGGGCCGGTGGTGGTCATCGACTGCTCCTGTGCGGCGGTCACGCTGCTCCTCTAGTGTCCCTCGACCGGCGCCTCACGGCAGCTGGTCGATCTCCAGGCTGGAATCGAATGCAAGCAAGGTCTTCGGCTCGCCCGTGACGATGGGCCAGCCGGGGCGGTTCAGGCCACACCAGGCGACGTGCCCGGCGGCGATGTTGCCGTGCTGGCGCGAGCGCGAGAGCATGAGGCCGACGTCGCGGGCGGACTTCTGGTCGAGGTCCATGACCACGGTGACGGGCAGGCCGAGCAGGACCAGGAGGGCGTCGCGGTCGCGGCGGCGGGCCTGGGACCAGGCCTCGGCGAGCGCCCCGGAGGGGATCGCGAGGACCACGTTCTGCTCCAGCGCGGTGAACACCACGGCCTGGGGGTAGGGCATGGAGGTGGCGAATCCGACGATGGCCGACACGTCCAGGATGCGGCCACCGATCATGGACGCGCCTCCCCGTCGCGCTCCTTCTCCTCGACGCCCAGGACTTCGCGGGCCCACGCGAGGTGCTCGGCGCTGGGGCCCTGGCCCTTGCGCTCGAAGAGGTCCTGGAGCTCGGTGAGGGAGCGGTCGCGCTCGAGGCGCTCGGCGACGGCGGCGCCGACGTAGTCGTCGACGGACTCGGCCCGGCCGACCGCCACGAGGCGGCGGATCTGCTCGAGCTGGGCTTCGGTGAGGGTGACGCTCGAGCGCGAGGGGGCCGCCCCCTGGTTCGGGGGTGGGTTGAGCGACGAATTGGCGCGATCGGTCACGATCCTCAGGGTAGCCGTGCCGTCGCGTTCGAGGCGACCGGCCGGGAGCGTCGCGGGCCGGGTCATGGCGGCGCTTGCGTGCCGCGGGCGCGGCCGGACGCGGTACCGTCAGGGAGCGCGGGCCCCTAGCCGCGCGACAGGTACAGAGGAAAGGAACGGCGATGGCCGAGACGAAGTCCGGGGAGCGACCCCACGACCCGAAGTTCCCCGAGAAGTTCCTGGAGTTCATGCGCTCCGGATGGGGGCCCTTGGACCTGGACGCGGCTCCGCTGCCGCAGGCGGCCTCGACCGCCCGCCGCCGCGCGGCGCTCTCGGCGGCGTTCCCCGGCGAGGTGGTGATCGTCCCGACCGGTGCGGAGCAGCGGCGCTCGAACGACACGTACTTCCCGTTCCGCGCCGGCTCGGACTTCGTGTGGCTCACCGGCGACCAGGACCCCGAGGGCGTCCTGGTGCTGCACCCGAGCGGCGACGGCCACGAGGCGGTCCTGTACCGCCGGCCCCGCAAGGGCACCGACTCCGACGAGTTCTTCCGCTCCGCGCAGTACGGCGAGCTGTGGATCGGCCGCAAGTACTCCCTGGACGAGACCGAGGTGCGCCTGGGCCTGCCGTGCAGGGACGTCGAGGGGCTCGGCGAGGCGCTCAAGGGCGCCGAGCGCCCGCGCACGCGCCTGCTGCGCGGCTTCGACGCGAAGCTCGACGCGCGGTTCGCGGACGAGGACGCCTCGGCGGGCGCGCTGACCCGCGACGGCGAGCTGGCGGCGGTCCTCTCGGAGCTGCGGCTGCGCAAGGACTCGTGGGAGCTGGAGCAGCTCCAGGACGCGGTCGACATCACCGTGCGCGGCTTCGAGGACGTGGCCCGGATCATCCCGGCCACCGGCTCGGTCTCCGAGCGGCTCATCGAGGGCGTCTTCCGCTCGCGGGCGCGCCTGGAGGGCAACGGCCTGGGCTACGACTCGATCGTCGGCGCCGGCTCGCACGCGACCACGCTCCACTGGATCACCAACGACGGCGCGACCAAGACCGGCGAGCTGCTCCTGATGGACATGGGCGTGGAGAACCACCACCTCTACACCGCCGACGTCACCCGCACGATCCCCGTGGACGGGCGGTTCACGCCGCTCCAGAAGCAGGTGTACGACATCGTGCACGCCTCGCAGCAGGCCGGCATGGACGTCATCCGGCCGGGCACCGAGTTCCAGGAGATCCACCAGACCTGCATGCGGGTCCTCGCCGAGGGCCTGAGCGACCTGGGCATCCTGCCGGGCACGGTGGACGAGGCGCTCGACAAGGACTCGCTGATCTACCGGCGCTGGACGCTGCACGGCTTCGGGCACATGCTCGGCCTCGACGTGCACGACTGCGCGGCCTCGCGGCCCGAGCACTACTACAAGGGCGCGGTGCAGGAGGACTTCGTCCTCACCGTCGAGCCGGGGCTGTACTTCCAGTCCAACGACGAGCTCGTCCCCGAGGAGCTGCGCGGCGTCGGCATCCGCATCGAGGACGACGTGCGGGTCACCGCCGACGGCTGCGAGAACCTCTCGGCCGGGCTCCCGCGGACCTCCGACGAGGTGGAGACCTGGCTCGCCGAGCAGCGCGAGGCGGGTCCGCGACTCGCGGGCGAGTAGCGGCGTTTCCACAGGTGGTGTCGGGTGTCCATGGGCCGGTGACGGCCCTGGATGCCCGGCGCGTATAGTCCGATTTAAGACTTATATCCACCGCACCGGGCCGGCGGCGGCTGCGCCACCGCACACAACCGCCAGCCGCCGCCGGCCTTTAATTCCTGATGCGGTCCCTCCCTTGGCGATCCACGCCACACACGTGCGCTTAGGGTCGGCTAAGCAACCTCCCCGGAACGCCGAGTGCTACAGTTGGAACCGTTAAATAAGACGGACGTACTGTTTAAGAGTCGGCGGCTCTGCCCGGCCATGGTCCTCAACCGTGGTCCCCGGCCTCTCGGGTTGCGGCAGACTGAGACCGACCTGCAGTCTCAATCGAGGAGCTCTCATGGTGAGTACGGACTCCTTCGGCGCCCGCGAAACGCTGCGGGTCGGCGAACACGACTACGACATCTTCCGCATCGACAAGGTGGAGGGCCACCAGCGGCTGCCGTACAGCCTCAAGGTCCTCCTCGAGAACCTCTTGCGCAACGAGGACGGCGCCGACATCACCGCGGACCACATCCGCGCCCTCGGCTCCTGGGACCCGGCCGCCAAGCCGAACACCGAGATCCAGTTCACGCCCGCGCGCGTCATCATGCAGGACTTCACCGGCGTCCCCTGCGTCGTCGACCTCGCCACCATGCGCGAGGCCGTCCGCGACCTCGGCGGCGACCCCTCCAAGGTCAACCCGCTCGCGCCCGCCGAGATGGTCATCGACCACTCCGTGATCGTCGACTTCTTCGGCCGCCCCGACTCCTTCCAGCGCAACGTCGAGCGTGAGTACGAGCGCAACCGCGAGCGCTACCAGTTCCTGCGCTGGGGCCAGACCGCCTTCGACGAGTTCAAGGTCGTCCCGCCCGGCACCGGCATCGTCCACCAGGTCAACATCGAGCACCTCGCGCGCGTCGTCATGACCCGCGACGGCGTCGCCTACCCCGACACCTGCGTCGGCACCGACTCCCACACCACCATGGAGAACGGCATCGGCGTGCTCGGCTGGGGCGTCGGCGGCATCGAGGCGGAGGCCGCGATGCTCGGCCAGCCCATCTCCATGCTCATCCCGCGCGTCGTCGGCTTCAAGCTCTCCGGCGACCTCCCGCCCGGGACCACCGCCACCGACCTCGTCCTCACCATCACCGAGATGCTCCGCGACCACGGCGTCGTCGGCAAGTTCGTCGAGTTCTACGGCGAGGGCGTCGCCTCGGTGCCCGTCGCCGACCGCTCCACGCTCGGCAACATGGCCCCCGAGTTCGGGTCCACCTGCGGCATCTTCCCCATCGACGAGCGCACCGTCGACTACCTGCGCCTGACCGGCCGCACCGAGGAGCAGATCGCCCTCGTCGAGGCCTACGCCAAGGCCCAGGGCATGTGGCACGACCCGTCGCAGGAGGCCCAGTACTCCGAGTACCTGGAGCTCGACCTCTCGACCGTGGTCCCCTCCATCGCCGGGCCCAAGCGCCCGCAGGACCGCATCCAGCTCGACGAGGCCGGCCGCCAGTGGCGCCGCGACGTCGCCTCCTACGTGGCCGACGAGCCGGGCATCGAGTCCTTCCCGGGCTCCGACGCCCCCGCGCAGTCCCCCAACGGGAACCGCCCGCACAACCCGCAGACCGTCAAGTCCGAGGCCGGCGAGTTCGAGCTCGACCACGGCGCCGTCGTGATCGCCGCGATCACCTCGTGCACCAACACCTCGAACCCGTACGTCATGGTCGGCGCGGGCCTCCTCGCCAAGAACGCCGTCGAGGCCGGCCTGCTCTCCAAGCCGTGGGTCAAGACCTCGCTCGCGCCCGGGTCCCAGGTCGTCACCGGGTACCTCCAGCGCGCCGGGCTCTCCCCGTACCTCGACAAGCTCGGGTTCAACCTCGTCGGCTACGGCTGCACCACCTGCATCGGCAACTCCGGCCCGCTCCCCGAGGAGACCTCGGCCGCGGTCCAGGCCGGCGACCTCGCCGTCGCCGCCGTGCTCTCGGGCAACCGCAACTTCGAGGGGCGCATCAACCCCGACGTCAAGATGAACTACCTCGCCAGCCCGCCGCTGGTCGTCGCCTACGCCCTCGCCGGGACCATGGACGTGAACCTCACGACCGACGTCATCGGCCAGGGCAAGGACGGCCAGGACGTGTACCTGCGCGACATCTGGCCCTCCGCCGAGGAGATCCGCGAGGTCGTCGACGGCCACATCGGCCGCGACATGTTCCTCAAGGAGTACGCCTCGGTCTTCGACGGCGACGAGACCTGGCAGTCCCTGCCGATCCCGACCGGCGACACCTTCGAGTGGGACGACGCCTCGACCTACGTGCGCAAGGCCCCCTACTTCGAAGGCATGCCGGCGACGCCGGGCGCGATCGAGGACGTCCACGGCGCCCGCGTCCTCGCCAAACTCGGGGACTCGGTCACCACCGACCACATCTCCCCCGCCGGCTCCATCAAGGCCGACTCGCCCGCCGGCGAGTACCTGAAGGGCCAGGGCGTGTCCCCGGCCGACTTCAACTCCTACGGCGCCCGCCGCGGGAACCACGAGGTCATGGTCCGCGGCACCTTCGCGAACATCCGCCTGCGCAACCAGCTCGCACCGGGCACCGAGGGCGGCTGGACCCGCGACTTCACGCAGGCCGGCGGCCCCGTGTCGACGATCTACGACGCGGCCCAGAACTACGCCGCCGCTGGGACCCCGCTGGTGATCTTCGCCGGCAAGGAGTACGGCACCGGCTCCAGCCGCGACTGGGCCGCCAAGGGCACCCTCCTGCTGGGCGTCAAGGCCGTCATCACCGAGTCGTACGAGCGCATCCACCGCTCGAACCTCATCGGCATGGGCGTCCTCCCGCTCCAGTACCCCGAGGGCGAGTCGCACCAGAGCCTCGGCCTCACCGGCGAGGAGACGGTGTCGATCACCGGCGTCACCGCCATCAACGAGGGCATCCCGGAGACGGTGACCGTCACCGCCACCGGCCCCGACGGCACCGTCACCACCTTCGAGGCCGTGGTCCGCCTGGACACCCCGGGCGAGGCCGAGTACTACCGCAACGGCGGCATCCTCCAGTACGTCCTGCGCGGCCTCCTGGCCGGGTAAGACGTCCGAGTCGCAAGGGGCGGGCCGTTCGCGGTCCGCCCCTTCTCCCTTCCCCCGAACCGAAAGCCCTCCATGCTCACCCTCCTCGGCGTCTTCGCCGTGCTCGCCGTCGCCTCCGTCGTGCGCTCCACCGCCGGGTTCGGCTTCTCCCTCGTCGCCGTGCCGCCGCTCGCGTTCCTCCTCGACCCCGTCACGGCCGTCGTCGTCTCAAGCATCATCGCCGCGCCCGTCAGCGTGTCGATCGCGGTGAAGAACCGGGCCGACATCGACCGCCGGCTCCTCGCGGTGATCCTCGGCTGCGGCGTCCCCGGCGTCCCGCTCGGCGTCTGGGCGCTCAGCGCGCTGCCGCAGACCGGCCTCATGTTCGTCATCGCGGGCGTGGTGCTGCTCGGCACCGCCATCGTGTGGGCCCGCGTCGCGCTCCCCGGCGGCACTGCGACCCTCGCCGGCGTCAGCTTCTTCGCCGGGGCCTCCTACGGCGCCACCGGCGTCGACGGCCCGCCCATGGTCGCCGCGGCGCAGGGCCTCGGCCTGGAGCCGCGGGTCCAGCGCGCGACCCTCGCGGTCTCCTTCGCGGCGACCAGCATCGCCGCGATGATCGGCTTCGCCGTCGCCGGAGCGCTCACCGCCGAGGTCGGCAAGGCGGTCCTCATCGGCCTCCCCGGCCTCGTCATCGGCATCGTCGCGGGCGAGCACCTCTTCAAGCGCCTCGACGCCGCCCGGTTCCGGCGGGTCGTCCTCGCCCTCCTCGTCGTCAGCTCGGCCTCGGTCCTCGCCAGGGCCTTCGCCGTCGCCTGACGGGAATCCCAGTCGACTGGGGCGCGACTGGGTTTCGGGTCCGGGCGTTGACGGCGCGGTCGCGGCGCTGGCAGGCTCGCTGCATGGCTTACGAACTGGCGCAGGTGAACATCGGGCGGATGCGCGGGCGCCTGGACTCGCCGGTCATGCGGGACTTCATGGACGGCCTCGCGGTGGTGAACGCCGCGGCGGAGGCCGCGGACGGGTTCGTGTGGCGGCTGGTCGACGGCGAGGGCGACGGCGCGACCGGCTTCCGGTTCTGGGGCGACGAGTGGCTCATCGTCAACATGTCGGTGTGGACCGGGCCGGAGGCGCTGCGCGCGTATGTCTACGGGACCGTCCACCGGCCCTACCTGCGGCGCCGCCGCGAGTGGTTCGAGCACCTCCAGGAGGCCGTGACCTGCCTGTGGTGGGTGCCCGCGGGCGAGCGGCCGACGGTGCAGGACGCGGAGAAGCGGCTGACGCTGCTGCGGGAGAAGGGGCCGACGCCGGAGGCGTTCACGCTCAAGGCGGAGTTCACGCAGCCGAAGGCGTAGGGAACCGGGTGACACAGGCGCGGCGCCGGACGCGTGAAGGCCCTCACCTCCCGGAATCACGGCCCCCGCCGGGGCGTTTCGCCTGAGGTGATCCGGGAAGTGGACGTCGTCGTGATCGGGGCCGGCCAGGCGGGCCTGTCGGCCGCGTACTTCCTGCGCCGCCACTTCGAGCCCGGGACCGGGTTCGCCGTCCTCGACCACGCGCCGCACGCGGGCGGGGCGTGGCAGTTCCGGTGGCCGACCCTCACGTTCAAGACCGTGAACGGGGTCTACCGGCTCCCGGGGATGCCCGTGCCCGAACCCGACGAGTCGACCCCGGTCGCCGGGGTCCTCTCCGAGTACTTCGCCGCCTACGAGCGCGAGTTCGACCTGCGCGTCCAGCGCCCCGTCTCGGTGCGCTCGGTGCGGTCGCTCCCCGACAAGCGCCTGGAGGTCGCCACCGACCGCGGCACGTGGCTCGCGAAGGCCCTGGTCAACGCCACCGGCACGTGGGAGCGCCCGTTCTGGCCGCGCTACGCGGGCCAAGAGGCGTTCGCGGGCCGGCAGCTGCACACCGCCCAGTACCGCGGGCCCGAGGCGTTCGCGGGCGAGCGCGTCGTGGTCGTCGGCGGCGGCATCTCCGCGATGCAGCACCTCATGGAGATCCACCCGCTCGCGGCCGCCACCACCTGGGTGACGCGGCGCGAGCCGCAGTGGCGCAGCGGCGACTTCAACCCCGACCGGGGCCGCGAGGCCGTGGCGATGGTCGAGGAGCGCGTGCGCCGGGGCCTGCGCCCGCAGTCGGTCATCAGCGTCACCGGCGTCCCGCTCACGCCCGAGGTCCGGGCCGCCCGCGAGGCGGGCGTCCTCGACCGAAATCCGATGTTCGACCGGATCGAGCCCGGCGGTGTGGCCTGGGACGACGGCCGCTTCGTGCCCGCCGACACGATCCTGTGGGCGACCGGGTTCCGGGCCGCGCTCGACCACCTGGCGCCGCTGAAGCTGCGCGGGCCGGGCGGCGGGATCGTCATGGACGGCACCAGGGTCGCGGCCGATCCGCGCATCCACCTCGCGGGCTACGGGCCCTCGGCGAGCACCGTGGGCGCGAACCGCGCCGGGCGGGCCGCGGTGCGGGAGATCCGCGAGTACCTCAGCGGCCGCTAGCCGATCGTGAGCACCGCCTGCACCGGCCAGTGGTCGGAGGGGGCGACGCCGTCCCCGGTGCGGACGTTGACGCCGGCCTTGTGGACGGTGAGCTCCTGGCGGCGGGGTCCGGATCTGGCCATGATCCAGTCGATGCGCGGGCCGGCGGCGGGCTCGGGCCTCCAGCGGTTGAACGTGCCCCAGTCGGGGGTGAGGCGCTCGCCGGCGGCGGTCCAGGCGTCGGTCAGGCCGCCGCGGGTCAGCACCTCGTGCGCCTTCGCGTCGGGGCCGCAGTTGAAGTCCCCGGCGAGGACGGCCGGGCCCTGGAAGCGGCGCACCACGTCGCGGCAGATCTCCGCGCCCTTGCGGCGGGCCTTCTCCGAGCGGTGGTCGAGGTGGACGTTGGCGACGTGGAAGTCCTTCCCGGTGGCCTTGTCCTCGAAGCGGACCCAGGTCAGCATCCGCACGGTGCCCGAGCGCCAGTTGCGCGACCCGATCCGGTCGGGGTGGCGCGAGAGCCAGAGGTGGTCGTAGTCGAGCGGGGCCACCCGCGAGGCGTCCCAGAGGATCGCGGTGGCCTCCGAGCGGGAGCCGCCGGCGCGGCCGAGGTGGATCCAGTCGTAGCCGCCGAGGTCCTCGCGCAGCTCCAGGAGCTGGCGGAAGCGGCCCTCCTGGGTGCACAGCACGGTGGGGCGCTCGGCGCGGACCAGCTGCTGCACGAGGGGCCGGCGCTCCCACCACGCGTGCGCGGGGCTGCCCGAGGCCGACTTGAGGTTGTACGTCATGACGTGCACGAACGGCGCCTCGACCGGGCCGATCAAGGGCGCGCCCCGCAGCACCGCCGGGGGCTGCGGTTCCGGCGGGGCGTCGGCCCGAAGGAGGTTCATGGTCGCGACCATATCGCCCGGGTCCGTCGCCCCGCCGGGACTTGCGGGTTCGCGCGCCGGCCGCGGCGTCAGGCGAGTTCGACGAGCGCCTGGGCGGGCCAGTGGTCGGACGGGGAGAGGCCGTCCTTGGCGTAGGTGTTCACCCCGGCCTTGAGGACGCGGATGCCGGGGGTGGTGAGGATCCAGTCGATGCGGCGCTCGGTCTCGCTGGGGACGGGATTCCAGCCGTTCCAGGTGCCCCACACCGGGGTGACCTGCTCTTCGGCGGCGAGCATGGTGTCGACCAGGCCGCCGTCCACGAGGATGGTGTAGGTCGGGGTGTCGGGGACCTGGTTGAAGTCGCCGGCGGTGACGACGGGGAACCCGGCCTCGATCCACGGCGCGATGACGTCGAGGTTCATCTGGGCGCCGAGCTGGCGGGCGTTCTCGGACTGGTGGTCGAAGTGGTTGTCGACGACGTAGAACTCCCTGCCGGTGCGCAGGTCCAGGAACCGGATCCAGGTGAGCATCCGCACCACGTTGTTGCCCCAGCTCTTGGAGCCGATGAGCAGCGGGGTGTCCGAGAGCCACTGGTGGTCGTACTCGACCACCTTGAGGCGCTTGGTGTTCCAGTAGATCGCGGTGGCCTCCGACTTCGAGCCGCCGAGGCGGCCGAGGTGGATCCAGTCGTAGTGGTCGTCCAGGTCCTCCAGGACGTCCTGGAGCTGGCCGTACAGGCCCTCCTGCGTGAACAGGACCGTGGGCTTCTCTCGCTTGAGGACGGTCTTGACGAGGGGCCGGCGCTCCTCCCACGAGTGGGGCGTGGGGTCGCCCTTGTACCGGATGTTGAAGGTGAGCAGGTGGATCTGGTCGCGCCGGGGCTCGCCGATGAGGGCGCTGCCGAGGGTCTCCTGGGCGTGCGCGGCTGTGGAGAAGGCGCCGGTGGCGACGGCCGTCGCGCCGACGGCGAGTCCGGCGCCGAGGACGCCGCGTCGACTGAGGACGTTGGTCATTGCACCTCTATATCTCGGGATGAAACCGGGTGGATCGTAAGTGAACGACAAATGCCACCAAACCACAACCCTTAGCGGGTGAACGGGCGACGAACTCGCGTCGGCGCGGCGTCGCGCCCACAAGAGACGGACGGGGGGGGGCCGGGGCCCGCCGCCGTCCCGGTTTCCCTGGTGCGGCTCAGTGGATCGCGGCGCGGGCCTCCAGATAGGCCCGGACGGCCGCGGGGTCGGCCTCGCCGGCCCAGCCGATGTACCCGTCGGGGCGCACGACGCGGGTGAGGCCGTCGGGCTCGGCGGAGGCGACGTCGACGGCCCCGGTGGGTTCGGTGCCGTCGAGGACCGCGAACCGGCCGCCGCGGAGGGCCTCGTAGAGCCGCGAGCCGTCCGCGAGGTCGACGTCCTCGGCGCGGGTGCCGACGAGGCGGTGCTCGCCGCGGCCGTGCGGGTAGCGCACGTCGATGCCGCTGATCATCCCGGTGACCTTGTGCTGCACCGGCTCGAGGCGCATCGCGGTGCCGAGGACCGCGCCGCGGACGACCTTCATGACCTTCGACTTGTTGGCGGCGACGCGGATGATGCGGCCGCTGGCGCGCAGGACCTCCTCGCCGACGGGGTGGCGCTCGGCCTCGTAGGTGTCGAGCAGGGCGGCGTCGGCGCCGCGGAGGACCGCGGCGAGCTTCCACGAGAGGTTCGCGGCGTCCTGGATGCCGGTGTTCATGCCCATGCCGCCGGCGGGCGAGTGGCAGTGCGCGGCGTCCCCGGCGAGGAACACGCCGCCGGCGCGGTAGGCCGGGGCCTGGCGCTCGTCGGCGTGGAACCGCGAGCGCCAGCGCGGCTCGTGCATGCCGAAGTCGGTGCCGAACGCGAGCGTGAGGGCGGTGCGGATCTCCGCGGTGTCGACGGGGGCGTCCTCGGCCCGCTGGTCGGCGGCGTTCCAGGCGATGACGCGCCAGGTGCCGTCGCCGAAGTCGGCGATGAAGCAGAAGGCGCCGTTCGCGCTGCCGACGGCGGGGCTGTGGGCGGGCGGCGCGTCGAGCACGGCGTCGGCGAGCATCATCGACTCCAGGACGGCCTCGCCGGGGAAGGGGATGCCGACGGCCTCGCGGACGGCGGAGCGGACGCCGTCGGTGCCGACGGCGTACCTCGCGGTGCGGTCGCCGTCCTCGGTGCGCACGGTGACGCGGCCGGCGGCCTGGTCGACGCCGGTGACCTTGCAGCCGAATCGGAACTCGGCCCCGGCCGCGACGGCGCGTTCGCGCAGGACGCGCTCGACGTGGTACTGCGGCGTCATGAGCACGCACGGGAAGCGCGTGTCGAGGCCGCTCAGCTTGACCTTGGCGCTGCCGAACAGGAAGAGCTCGCCGAGGCGGTTGCCGCCGAGGGCGAAGAGGTCGTCGGCGAGGCCGCGGGCGTCGAGGACCTCGAGGGTGCGGGCGTGGACGGCGAAGGCGCGGGACAGGTTCGAGATGTCGGCGCCGCGCTTCTCGAGCACGAGGACCTTGACGCCGGCTTCGGCGAGGTCGCCCGCGAGGAGGAGCCCGGTGGGGCCGGCTCCGACGACGATGACCTCGTGCTGCTGCTCGTTCATGGGATGCTCCCGGGGGTCTGGAAATTCATCACTCGATGAATTCAACATACGATGAATTTCCTCGGCGCAGAACCCCGCGGGCGCGAATGTGACGCAGATGAAAGTCCGGGGCAAGCCCGAGAACGCAGCTAGGGCCGCGAGAGGTGAGAGACTCGCGGCCCTAATTCGAACTGCCGAAGATAGGTTAGCATAACCTAACTAGCTACTCAAGGGGCTGTCACCAGCGCAGGAACGCGCCGACACCGCCGGCCTGCTCCCCCAGCTCGACGCCCTCGCCGAGGATCGACACCCGGGCGTCCGACGCCAGCGCCATCGCGATCATCGCCTCGCCCAGCTGCGCCTCGGCGACGGCCGTGGCGACCTCCGGCTCCCCGGGCGCGACGGCGTCCGCGAGGACCGCGCCCGCGGGGATGCGCTGGGCGCTCCACACGGAGTCGCGCTCGATCACGAGCCGGTCGACCCGGCCCCCCTGCAGGGCGTCGAGCACCTCCTCCGATCCGATCGCGGCCCGCGGCGGGGCCTCGGCGAACTCGGCGGCGAGCCGCGCGTCCCGGGCCCGCCTGGCGGCGGTGATCTCGGGGGCGAGGAGCTGCTGGATCTGCGCGGGCGACTTCTGGCTCAGGATGAGCTGCGAGGGCACCACCTCGGCCTTGACGCCGTTCTTCAGCGACTTCGAGGCGGCCTCGACGAGCTCGGGATCGCCGGTGACGACCAGGAGCTCCCAGCCGAACTCGGCCGTGTGCTCCTCCAGTGTGGAGTGGGCGGCGGCGAGGAACTTCTGGAGGTGCTCGGCGACGCGGTAGTCGAACAGGTCGTACTGGGTCGAGGAGCTGTGGTGGTCGCGGCCGTGCCCGCCGGGGCCCTTCATGACGCGCCACTCGGTCGTGTCGAGCTCGAACTGGAGGCCGGAGACCTCCTCGCACTTGCCGAAGCGGCTGTCCAGCAGCCGCATCCCCTTGCCGTCGACGACCGCGACGCCGACCGGCGAGCCCTCCGCCCACGCGCCGAACATCGGGGCGATGTGCGACCGCGGCCCGAGCGCGACCCGGTCGGTCAGGGGCGTCTGCATCTCGACGGTGAAGGTCTCACCGCTGCCGAGCGCGACGAACAGCGCCCGCCCGATCCCGGGCGAGCCGGGCCGGACGAGCGCCTCGATGTCGATCTTGAGCTCTTCGACGCGGCGACCCAGCAGGGACCTGGTGCCGTTGTCGACGGCGTCGAGGAGCTGCTTGACGCCCTGGTCGAGCCGCGTCCGCCAGGGCGGGGTGGACCCTTCCTGCCGGGGGTCGGCGTTCACGTAGAGCGAGAGCACGCCGGCGTCGTCCCGCAGGTTCACCAGCTTCATCTGCGTCTCGCGATCCATGGGCATGGCTGAACGCCTCCTCGTAGGTCGGAATGCGCCTCAGGATATGCCCGGACGCGCCCAATCGAGAAGGTTTCGCCACTTCCGCGCGATCAGATCGCGCAGCCCTCCGGACCGCACGCTTCGGCGTCCTCGGCGCCTGCGATCGTGGTGATCGCGGGCTTCTTCTCGTCCCAGGCCCGCTCGAGGATCTCGGCGAACAGCGCGGTCGGCTGCGCCCCGGAGACCCCGTACTTCTCGTCGATCACGAAGAACGGCACCCCGTTCGCTCCGAGCGCCTTGGCCTCGGCCTCGTCCGCCCGCACCGCGTCCCGGTACCGCTCGGGGTCGTCGAGCACGCCCACGACCTCGGCCTCGTCGAGCCCTGCCGCGACGGCCACGGCCACGACGCGCCCGCGGTCGAAGATGGAGGCCTCGTCGGCGAAGTTCGCGGCGTAGAACGCCTGCCAGACCTCGGCCTCGAGGCCCCGGTCAGAGGCCAGGTGAAGGAGACGGTGCAGGTCGAAGGTGTTCCCGTGATCGCGGCCCTCCGTCCGGTACTCCAGTCCCTCCAGCTGCGCGAGCTCGCCGAGCTTGTACTCGTTGGCCTGCGCCTGAGCGGGGCTGATCCCGTACTTCTTCGCGATCATCGGCACGACGGCGTCCACCTCGCCCGGCTCGCGGTCCGGGTCGAGCTCGAAGGAGCGGTGCCGCACCTCGACGGCGACCTTCCCGTCGAGCTGCTGCACGGCCTTGTCGAACCGCGCCTTCCCAACGTAGCACCAAGGGCAGGCGATGTCGGACCAGATGTCCACTCGTAGTGTTTGCACACCACGACCAACACCCCCGACGCCCGCCCGATTCCACCTGTGCGGCGCCTCTCCCCCGCACTCGCGCCCAAGCCCCCGTTCAGGTACCCTTTCTCAGGCTCGGCGCGGCCCCCACCGCGCCCCCGGGTGCTTAGCTCAGCGGTAGAGCACCTCCCTTACAAGGAGGTGGTCACAGGTTCGATCCCTGTAGCACCCACCAGCACGAAGGCCTCGGTGGAGCATCCGCCGAGGGCCGAGAAAGAGGCGGATCACGGGCCGAGACCAGCGTCTATAACGCCACTTGACGGGATGGTCGCGCCGGGGCCCAGGGCGGGTCCGGATATTCCTACTTGTTCAGTAGAGTTATCGGCGTGCTCGACTGGGACCTGCTGCTCGGCTTCGCGGCCGGGCTCGCGATTTCGGTCGTGACCGCTCCGGCCGGCGTCTCGGGCGCGGTGTTCCTGCTGCCGGTCCAGCTCTCGGTGCTGCACGTGCCGAACCCGGCGGTGACCCCGACCAATCTGCTGTACAACGTGATCGCCGGTCCGGGCGCGCTCGCCCGGTACGCCCGGACCGGTTCGCTCCGCTCACCGCTGGCGGGCCTCCTCGTGGCCGGGACGCTTCCCGGAGTGGTGCTCGGCGCCCTCGCGCGCGTCCACCTCCTCACCGACGCGGATCTGTTCCGGCTGTGCGCGGCCGCCGTCCTCGGGCCCCTCGGCGTGTGGCTCCTGCTTCCCCGGCGCGACCGTGTTCGGCCGCGGTTCACGTTGCGGCGCAGAGTGGTCCTGGTACTGGCGTTCGCGGCGGGGTGTGTGGGCGGGGTCTACGGGATCGGCGGGGGCTCGCTGCTGAGCCCGGTCCTGGTCGGCGCGGGTCTGTCGGTGGCCGCGGTCGCACCGGCCGCGCTCCTGTCGACGTTCGTCACCTCGATCGCCGGATGCCTCGCCTACGCGCTGCTGAGCCTGACCGCTCCGGGCGACGTCGCCCCGCACTGGCCGCTCGGCATCGCCTGCGGCCTGGGCGGACTCCTCGGCGGTTACCTCGGCGCGGCCCTCCAACCGCGGCTGCCCGAGCGGCTCCTTCGACGCCTCCTCGGCGCCCTCGCCATCGCGCTCGCGGCGCTGTACGCGGTGCAGGCGGGAGCGGCAGTGTGAGCCGTCAGGGCCGGGGGCGCAGGTCGGTGAGGTGGGCGTCGAGGGCCGCTATGGCCCAGGCGGTGCTGCGCGCGGGGTCCTGGCGGACGATGTGGAGGGCGAGGCCGTCGACGAGGGCGTGGAGGCGGTCGGCGTCGGTGTCGGCGGTGCGGGCGAGGTCGCGGAGGGCGGCGTCGCAGACGGCGCGGACGGCGTTGTGGACGCGGAGGTGGGGGCCGCGGAGGTCGGGTTCGGTCATGGCTGCGGTGCCGAGGGCGAGGTAGGCCTCCATCTCGATGCGCCGGTCCGCGTCGAGGGGCAGCAGTTCGAGCAGGAGCGCGCGGGCGCGGTCGGGGGCGTCGGCGGGGACGCGGGCGACCCGGGCGGTCATGCGCTCGACGACGAGGTCGGTGGCGCGCTCGCGCAGTGAGGACTGCGTGGGGAAGACGTACCGCAGGGAGCTGGGGGCCAGGCCCGCCTCGGCGGCGACGTTGCGCACCGAGAGTTCGGCGAGGCCGTCGCGCGCGAGGACGCGCCAGGCGGCCTCCGAGACCTCCCGGAGCCGCGCTTCCCTGTCGAGGTGTCGAGGCACGGCATCATTGTCGCACAGTCATGCGGGAACGTGCTACGGTTGTTTTCGTACGATCGAGCGACAACGATGGAAGAGGTGGGACGGCATGGCCTGGCTGGTCTTGGTCGCATCGGGGATGCTGGAGGCGGTCTGGGCGTCGGCGCTCGGGGCCTCGAAGGGGCTCAAGCGACCCGGGCCCACGGTGCTGTTCGCCGTCACGCTGCTGCTGAGCATGGCCGGGCTGGCCGTCGCGATGCAGACGCTGCCGGTGGGCACCGCGTACGCGGTGTGGGTCGGCATCGGCGCCACGCTGACCGTGCTCATCGCGGTCGCGCGCCGGCAGGAGTCGCTGACGCTCGCCCGCGCCGCCCTGCTGGCGGCCCTGATCGGGTGCGTCGTCGGCCTGAAGGCGGTGAGCTGAGATGGCGTGGATCGTCCTGCTCACCAGCGCGGTGCTCGAAGCCGTGTGGGCCACCGCCATGGGCGCGAGCGACGGGTTCAGCCGGCCCGCGCCGACAGTGGTATTCGCGGTCGCGCTCGTCATGAGCATGCTCGGCCTGGCCCATGCGGCCGAGCGCATCCCGATCGGCACGGCCTACGCGGTCTGGACCGGCACCGGCGCGGCGCTGACGGTCATGTGGGCCATGGTGACCGGCACGGAGTCGGCGTCCGTCCTCAAAGTCGTGTTCCTGGCCGGGATCGTGCTGTGCGTGGTCGGTTTGAAGGTGGCGCACGCGCCCGCGCCGTCCGAGCGGGACGCGTGAACGCCGAAAAGGACTGGGCCGCAGGGGACCGGCGGGGTTAGCGTGGGCGCAGGACGAGCGGAGGAGCGGCGATGGACGAGGCACGGCGGCTGCGCGCACTGGACGCGGCCAGGGAGGTCGCCGGGGAGGTCGGACTGGGCGCCGAGGTGGCGATCGTGGTCCACGCCTCCAACAAGCTGACGCTGCGGCTGCTGCCGGGCGACGTGCTGGCGCGGGTGGCGCCGCAGGAGCACCGGATCGCGCAGTTCGAGATCGACCTCGCGCGGCGGCTCGACGCGGCCGGGGCGCCCGTGGCGGTGCCCGACCCGCGGACCGAGGCGGTCGTGCACCGGCGCGACGGCTTCGAGATCACGCTGTGGACCTACTACGAACCGGTAGGGCCGCAGCCGATCCCGGCGGACGAGTACGCCGGGGCGGTGGCGCGGCTGCACGAGGGGATGCGCCGGGTCGAGATGCCGGCGCCGCACTTCACCGACCGGGTCGAGGAGGCGCAGCGGCTCGTGGCCGACCGCCGGCAGTCGCCGGGGCTGGCCGAGGACGACCGGGCGTTCCTGGGCGGCGCGCTGCGGGACCTGCGCGCCGCGGTGACCGGGCGCGGGCGGGCCGAGCAGCTCCTGCACGGCGAGCCGCACCCGGGGAACCTCCTGGCGACCGCGGCGGGCCCGATGTTCGTGGACTTCGAGACGAGCTGCGTCGGGCCGGTCGAGTTCGACCTCGCCCATGCGCCCGAGGAGGTCGGCGGGCACTACCCGGGGGTCGACGCGGACCTGCTGCGCGAGTGCCGCGCGCTCTCGCTGGCGATGATCACCGCGTGGCGCTGGGACCGCGACGACCGGCTCCCGGACGGGCGCCGGCTCGGCGCCGAGTGGATGGCGCAGCTGCGGGCCTACGACCAGTCGTAGCCGCGGTTGCGGCACAGGCAGAACGGGTGCCCGACGGGGTCGGTGTACACCTGCCAGCCGTACCCCTCCTCGTTGACGAACTCCTGCTTGAGGACGGCGCCGAGCGCGGTGATCCGCGCCTGCTCGGGCGCGAACTCGTCGACCTCGAAGTCGAGGTGGAACTGCTTCGGGTGCTCGTCGTCCGGCCACGTCGGGGGCGTGTAGTCGTCGACCCGGTAGAACGCGAGGTCGACGCCGCCGAAGGCGATGGCGGCCCAGAAGTCGGTGCTGTCGGACTTGAGCGGGCTCCCGGTCACCTCGGCGTAGAACGCGCCCAGTCCCATCGGGTCGGGGCAGTCGATGATGAAATCGGTGAATCTGAGCATGGCACCGATCCTGCCACGGGCGCGGCCGGCGTTCCGGGGCCGGGCACGGCGGCGGCGGCGCGGCGGTGGTGTGCACCGCCCGGCGCCGCCGGATCGTCAGTGGTGATGGACTCGAGTTCGCCGGCGGGCCGGACGACCCCCCGTAGGGCCGTCCCTCCCCGGCACGCGCCGGCGGACTCCTGTCAGGAGGCGGAAGGCGCCCCGACCTTGACCGGCGCGACCACGGGCGGGTCGAGCACGGGTTCGGCGCTGTGGCTCTCGCGCCACCAGCGCATCAGATTGCGGATGTAGATGACTTGGAGTCCGATGACGAGCGGGGCGAGGCCCCAGACGTCCCAGACGACGATGAACGCGATCCAGGGAATGCCTCCGAGGACGCCGAGGAGCCAACCGAGGTTGTTCTTGTTGCCCGCGAGCCAGTAGGCCACGAGCTGGTTGGCGCTGAGAAGGATGGCTACGGCCTGACGGATGAAGTCGCCGTCGAAATTGAGTTCCACGACTAGACCTCCTGGGTCCAGGTGGGGCCGACGGCCGGAGCCGCGGCGGTGGAGGGCGCCGGGGTTCCGGCGAGGATCCGCACGGCGGGGCCGGCGGAGGTGATGGTGTAGGCCGGTCGTGAGACCGGCTCCGGGAGAATATTGGCGGGGACCATGATCGAATCCTATGAAGGATTTCGGAAAGTGAGTGTCGCATTACTCACTACGGGTGATGTCGGATCATGGACGAAAGGCGATTCGCTCAATTCGGGAACTGCTGCGTTTCAGTCGCACGGGAGTCCTTGGGCCTCAACCGTGTTGCGCAGTCCTCCAAAACGGGTTGTCGGAATGCACACGCAACTCGATCAGACTAGTCCCCTGCGCAGTGAAAAGCGAGACCGGTTCGGGTCCTATTTCGAGTCGCTCCGGAAGAGGCGTTCGACGAGGTCCTGCCAGGCGTCGGCGAGGCGCACACCCGCCTCTTCCGCATCCGTGCCGACGGCTCGGGCGGACGTCACGTACAGCAGCAGCGGGCCTTCGAGGGCGGCCGCGAGCTGCACGGCGAGGCTCTCGGGGTCGCGCACGCCGAGGCCGGACTGCGCCAGGAGCATCCGCAGGTGCACCAGGGTCATGTCGACCTCGACGGCCGGGCGCCCGAGGTCCCGCTCCATCGCGGCGCGCGCGACGTCGATGTTGTCGATGAGGAACGCGATGCGCACGCGGCCGTATGCGACGAGGCGCTCGGCCGGGCCGGCCCCGGGGCCCAGCGGCGGCGGACCCGCGAGCACGAGCTCCTGGAAGCGGCGGGCCTCCTCCTCGAGGAGCGCCTTGAAGATCCCGGCGCGGGTGCCGAAGCGGCGGAAGACGGTGCCCTTGCCGAGCCCGGCCCGCTCGGCGAGTGCGTCCATGGTCACACCGCCGGGTCCGCTCTCGGCCAGCATCTCGCGCGCGACCGCCAAGAGCCGCAGGCGGTTGCGCTTGGCGTCGGCGCGTTCGGCGCGCGGTCTGCCCAGGGGCACGACGGGTCGGTCCACGGGATCAATCTACCCGCCGGAAATATAAACGGGGTAGAGTCCGTTTAGAAGGCGAAGGGCCCGACGCCGTGCCCTTCCCATCCGACCGCCCCGCGGTCCACCCGCTTCAAGGAGCTTCCCGCATGAACCTGTTCCGCCTGGACGCCAGCATCCTGCCCGGCGCCTCCACCAGCGCCGAGATCGCCGACCTGGCCGAGGCCGAGTGGTCCGCCGCCCACCCCGGCGGCACCGTCGTCCGCCGCCACCTCGGCACCGACCCGCTGCCCGCCGACGCGTGGGCCCACGCCACCCTCGGCGCGTTCACGCCCGAGGACCAGCGCGGGGAGGCGCACACGGCCGCCCTCGGCCTCGCCGCCGAGCTCGCCGAGGAGCTCCAGTCCGCCGACGCGGCGATCCTGGCCGTCCCGCTCTACAACTACGGCGTCTCGCAGCACTTCAAGACCTGGGCCGACCTCGTCATCTCCGGCGCGGGCGCGAGCACCCCGGTCCTCAAGGGCACGCCCACCGTCCTCGTCACCTCGCTCGGCGGCGGCTACGGCCCCGGCGCGCCCCGCGAGGGCTGGGACCACTCCACGCCGTACCTGGAGCGCATCGTCGGCGACCTGTGGGGCGCGGACCTCACCGTCGTCAAGCGCGAACTCACCCTCGCCGCGACGACTCCGGGCATGGAGGCCCTGCGCGACCTCGCCGCCGAGCAGCACCGGGTGGCGCTCGACGCCGCCCGCGAGGCCGGCCGCGCGATCGCGGGGAACTGAACGCCCGCACCGACACCGCGAAAGGGCCCGGGGGAACTCCCCCGGGCCCTTGTCGTCGCGGCGTTCCGTGTCCACCTGCGCTGAACCGCTTCGGCGGACCTGACAGGGCGACGTTTCGAACAGGCGTGCTTGAATACTCCGGTGCTAGGACCCAAACTCGGATCGATGATCGGCGCCGTCGGCGGCCTCGTCTTCATCCTCGTGAACGCCGGCGGACTGCCCGGGCCGCTTCCGCTGATCGTGCGGATCGCCGGGGTGATCGCGTTCGCGCTCGTCCTGTGGACCGTGCTCCGCCGCCCGGGCGTCGGGGGCGAGCCCCCGTCGCGCTCGGCGATGCGGACCTACTGGATCTGCGTGGCGGCCGAGGTCGTGGCGATCCCGTTGGGCGCCTCGGTGATCAACAACGTCTTCGAGCAGCCGGACCTGACGGTCTGCTGGGTGGTCCTGGTCGTCGGCGCGCACTTCCTGCCGTTCGCCCGCGCCTTCGACGCGCCGGTGTTCACCTCGCTCGGATGGGTCCTCATCGGACTCGCCGTGGCCGGCGGGGCGCTGGCGCTCGCGACCGGCGCGGTCGCCGCCGCCGCGACGGCGGTGCTCGCCGGCGCGGCGCTGTTCCTGTTCTCCGCGTTCGGCGGCCGCGTCCGCGAGCCCGCCGCGGCGTAGAGCTCAGAGGGCCGGCAGGACCCTGGTGGTCACCAGCCCGATGTCCCTCATGAAGCGCTCCAGCGCGATCGCGGCGATGCCGTCCATGCCGCTGCGGTCGGAGAGCTCCACGGCGAGCCCGGCCGCGGCGTCGCCGGGCGCGTCCTCCAGGACCCGCCGCCGCACCAGCGCCAGCAGGTGCTCGCGGCGGAGCCACCCGGTCATCCCCGTCAGGGCGATGACCTCCGGGTTGAGCACGGCGACGAGGTCGGCCAGCGCCGCCCCGAGGTAGTCCGCGGTCCGCTCCAGCGCGGCGAGGGCGGCCGGGTCGCCGGCGTCCGCGGCGGCGGCCAGGGCCTCGATGAACGCGTGGTCGCCGGGCCCGGCGGCGAGCGGGTGCCCGGGGGCGGCCTCGGCGAGGGTCCGCTGGACGCCGGGGATGCCGACGTACGCCTCGACGCAGCCGCGGCGCCCGCACTGGCAGCGGCGGCCCTCGAAGGCGAGGAGGCTGTGGCCCCATTCGCCCGCGGTGCCGGTGGCGCCGCGCACGACCGCGCCGTCCTGGACGATGCCCGCGCCGACGCCCACGCCGAGGTTCGCGGTGACGAGGTCGGCGCTGCGGCGGCCGGCGCCGAGCCACAGCTCCGCGGTCGCGATGGCCTTGAGCGGGTTGTCGACGACGACGGGCAGGCCGAGGCGGTCGCGGAGGCGGTCGAGGTGGAGCCAGATCGCGTCGGGCGCGCCCGCCCGCGCTTTGACGGGGCGCTGCATGCCGCCGGGCAGGAGGACGCCGACGCCGAGGACGTCGCCGCGGTCCGCCTGCGCGCGTTCGAGGGCGGTGCCGAGGGTGGCGGCGATCCAGTCGATGACGCCGTCGGCGTCCGCGACGGGTTCTGCCGCGGTGGCCGCGACGGTCGCGAGGCGGCCGAGACCCGCGTCGAACACGGTCGCCTCCAGGTAGCGGTCCTCGACGTAGACGCCGACGACGCGGCCGCGGTCGGGGTTCGCGCGCAGTCCGGTGGTGGGCCGGCCGACGGCGCCGTTCAGGAGCCCGGTCTCGGCGATGATGCCGTACTTGAGGAGGTCGCCGACGACGGCGGAGACGGTGGCGGGGCTCAGGCCGGTGTCCTCGGCGAGCGCGTTGCGGGTGGACTCCCCCGCCGCGAGGAGGGCGCGCACGACGATGAGCCGCGACTCGCTGCGGAGGTCGCGGGAGGTACGCCGGGCGACGGCCATGGGCACTCCAATTCCTCGGTCGACGAGGAATCGTAGCGCGGGCGGCGGCGCCGCGGCCGCGAACGGCCGCGGGCCCGGCCCCCGGCGGGGGACCCCGATCGAGGGACTCCCCTTGCGGGCGTTTCACGGCGGCCCGGTACAAATAGGGGATCGGATCACCCGTCAGGTGGGGGGAAGCGAGCACCGCGATGCACGGTATCGGCGATTTCCGGGAGCTGTTCGGCGACGACCGCTACCGCACGCCCGTCAGGCCCACGTACGCCGCGCCGCGGCGCGGGCGCGACGAGGCCGAATCCGAAGCGCGCCTTGGCGACCCGGAGGTGCGTGCGCGCCGGATCGCGGCGGCCGCGGCGGCGGTGTGGAACCACGACGGCGTGCAGCTGGGCGGCGCGGACCACGCCCATCCGGTGGACCGGTCCTGGGCGATGGAGGCCACGGGGCCGGTGGTCGCGGACCTGCTCGCCGTGCTCGCGCGGCACGGGTGCGACGTCGACGACGAACGCATCCAGGACGCCGCGGGCGCGGTCGCGATCCTCGCGGCGCGCAGCTCGGACGGCTGAGGGGCGCTCAGCGCAAGAGGTGCTCGGCTGTCAGGCCTTCACCGCGCCGACTGCTCGGCTGTCCGGCCTTCACCGCGCTAGATGCGCGAGGGCGGCTTCGGCGGGCCGCCGCCAGGTCGGCTTCCCGCCGGTCCTGCCCGCTTCTCCGGCGATGCCGACGTCGCGCAGGCCGAGGGCCCTGCGCAGGGCCCAGCCGCGGGCGCGGCGGATCGTGGCGTCGTCGGCGCCGTAGTGCGTGAACAGCGCCTCGGGGTCGGGCAGGAGCAGCCACGCGGCGGACAGGTCGGCGGCGGGGTCGCCGGTGCACATGTCGCCGAAGTCGACCACGCCGGCGAGCGCGCCGTCCGCGGTGACGACGTTGGCGGCGTGGAGGTCGCCGTGGAGCCACAGGGGCGGGCCGTCCCAGGCGGGGGCGGCGAGCGCGTCGTCCCAGACCTCCTTCAGGGGCCCGGTGAGGCCCGCGAGGTCGGGAGCGAAGGCGGCGAGGGGGACGCCGCGGTCGGTGGGCCGCGCGGCCTCGGCGGGCGCGGGCCGGTGGAGGGCGGTGAGGAACGCCGCGAGGGTCTCGGCGGAGCCGGGCGACGCGACGGGGGCGAGGTCGGCGGGGGTGCCGTGGACCCAGGTGGTGACGAGCCAGGTCTTGGGGAACCGCTCGGTCGGCGCGCCGAGTCGGGCGGGGACGGGGACCGGCAGGGGCAGGCCCGGGGCGAGGCCGGGGAGCCAGCGGTGCTCGTACTCCAGGAGGGCCGGGGCGCGTTCGCTGCGCGGCAGGCGCAGGGCGAGGTCGCCGCCGAGGCGCCACATGCGGTTGTCCCAGCCGCCGTCGACGGGCCGCAGGTCGAGGCCGGCGAGGTCGGGGGGCAGGAGCGAGCGCACGAAGTCCTCGTCGATCGTCAAGTCGTCCAAGGCGTTCCCTTTCGTCGTTCCCGGGGAGCGTACCTGCGTAGGCTGGGGCCCATGGGTGAGCAGAGCGGGCCGTCGCGCACGGCCGGGACCGAGCATTCGACCGCGGGGGCGTACGTCACCGGGGAGGAGTTCACGCGGGACGCGAACTACATCGAGGACCGGATCGTGGCCGATCCGGCGGCGGTGCGGGCCGCGCGGCCCGAGCCGGCGTCGGCGATCGGCGACCCGCGGATCGCGGGCCTGCGGGAGGGCGCGGCGGCGTGGCCGGTCGAGCCGGGCCGGTACAGGCTGGTGGCGGCGCGGGCGTGCCCGTGGGCGCACCGGTCGATCATCGTGCGCCGGCTTCTGGGCCTGGAGGACGCGATCTCGCTGGCGACGCCGGGCCCGGTGCACGACGTGCGGTCGTGGACGTTCGACCTCGGCCCGGACGGGCGCGACGCGGTGCTGGGCACCGAGCGGCTCCAGGAGCACTACTTCAAGCGGTTCCCCGAGTACCCGCGCGGGATCACGGTCCCGGCGATCGTGGACGTGCCGTCGGGGCAGGTCGTCACCAACGACTACCCGCAGATCACGTTCGACCTCTCGACCCAGTGGCGGCCGTTCCACCGCGACGGCGCGCCGGACCTGGTGCCGGACGCGCTGGTCGAGGACATGCTGCCGGTGATCAAGAAGGTGTTCACCGAGGTCAACAACGGGGTCTACCGGGCGGGGTTCGCCGGTTCGCAGCGCGCGTACGAGAAGGCGTACGGGCGGCTGTTCGAGGCGCTCGACTGGCTGGAGGAGCGGCTCGCGGGCAGCCGGTACCTGATGGGACCGCACGTCACGGAGGCCGACGTGCGGCTGTTCACCACGCTGGTGCGCTTCGACCCGGTCTACCACGGCCACTTCAAGTGCAACCGCGGCAAGCTGACCGAGCTCCCGAACCTGTGGGGGTACGCGCGGGACCTGTTCCAGACCCCGGGGTTCGGCGACACCGTCGACTTCGACCAGATCAAGCGGCACTACTACGTGGTGCACGAGGACGTGAACCCGACGCAGATCGTCCCGGCCGGGCCCGACCTCGCGAACTGGCTGACCGAGCACGACCGGGAGCGCCTCGGCGGCTCGCCGTTCGGCGACGGCACCGCGCCGGGCCCGGTGGCGGCCGACGAGCGGCCGCCCGGGGCGAACCCGCTCTACAGCGCCGAGAGGTAGGACTCCAGCTCGGCGGCGTACCTCGCGGGGTCCTCGTTCCAGGTCGCGGTGTGGCCGGACGCGGACTCCACGAGGGTCGCGCGGTCGCCGAGGAGCTCGGCGAAGTCGAGGGTCGCGTGGTGGTCGACCGTGGCGTCGGCGGTGTCGACGAACAGCAGCACGGGCATGGCGAACTCGTCGGCGAAGTTCCGCTGGTCGAGGTCGTGGAGGCTGATGTCGGCGCGCGGCTCCACGATGCGCTTGGCGGCCCAGGTGATCGGCGCGATGACGTTCCGGTTGTCGGCCTGGAGGTCGAGGGTGGAGTTCCAGTCGAGGCACGGGGAGTCGAAGACGAGCCCGCGGATCACGGACGGGTCCTCGATCTTGCGGGCGGCCATGGCGATGGTGGAGCCGCCCATGGAGATGCCGTGGAGGATCACGTCGGTCGCGCCGTTGTCGAGGGCGAACTCGATCGCGTCGACGACGTCGTCGGCCTCGTACTCGCCGAGGCTCATGAGGCCGTTGTCGGCGGCGGGGGCGCCTTCGTCGTTGCGGTAGGTCACGGCGAGGACCGGGTAGCCGAGGGCGTGGTAGATCTCGGCGGACCGGAGGGTCTCCTCGCGGGAGGCGTTGCGGCCGTGGACGCCGATGACCCAGGTGGTCCGCTCGGCGGGCATGAGCCAGGCCGGGGCGTCGCCGAGGCCGGTCGGGATCTGGACCTCTTCGAAGTCGATGCCGAGCGCGGCCGGGGTGCCGCGGTAGGCGTAGGTGTCGATGCGGACCATCTCGCCCGCGGCGAGGTCGCCGGCGAGCTCGCCTTCGAGCGCGCGGGTCACGGAGTCCTCGTCCTGGTCGACGACGTCGCCGACGAGCGTCTGCCCGTCCTCCCACGCGAGGCCCCACGTGCCGGGCTTCTCGGTGTCCTCGTCGCGCGGGAGCGTCACCGTCCCGTCCCCGACGGCCTCGACCGCGAACGGGTACTCCGGGCTCGAGTGGTCGGGCTTGAGGAGCTCGTTCGAGAAGTACCAGCCGGCGCCGGCGAGCCCGGCGAGGGCCAGCACCAGGAGCACGGCGACGCTGACGATCGCCGCACGCAGCCACTTGCGGCGCTTGCGGACGGGTGCTTCGGTTTCGGCGGTGGCGGTCACGTGGCTTCCCCGGGGGTCGTAGGGCGGTGGTCGCTCGATCCTAATGCCGCCTCGCGCGGCGCCGCCTCCGGCGACCGGCGGTAGAGGAGGTGCTGCTCGGCGACCCCGTGGACGACCAGGCCGGTGAGCGCGAGGGCGGTGACGACCGCGGCGCCGGGGATGGTGAGGACGGGGGCGAGGAGCGCGGCGGCGACGGCGACCGCGGCGGCGATGACCTTCGCGGCGACGTGCCCGGCGGGGATGCCGTGCTCGCTGACCGCCTCGATCATGAGCGTGGTGAGCAGGATGACGGCGACGGCGACGGCGGGGACGAGCGCGACGGTGCGGTCGCCGAGGTGGACGTGGCCGGGGTCGGTGATGCGCTCGACCGCCAGCGCGGTGCCCGCGCCGAGCGCGGCGACGGCCGCGAACACGAAGTAGTGGGCGTACGCCCAGACGTAGACCGTGACCGGGCCGCGGTCGAACGCGTGGCCGCCCGCGAAGTCGAAGTAGATCCACCACAGGGCGAAGACGATGACGAGTCCGGCGCCGGCGAGGGTGAGCAGCGGCGCGGTGTCGAAGTCGAGGCCGGAGTCGACGGCGCCGGAGACGGCGATCGTGGCCGCGGCGACGGCCTCGCCGAGGACGATGATCGTGAAGAGGCCGTAGCGCTCCTTGATGTGCCCCCAGTGGCCGCCGAGGCGCGGGTTCCAGCGCGCGAAGGCGGGGACGGCGAGGTCGAGGAGGAACCACCCGAGCCACGCCTCGACGCGCCATTCCATGGGCACCAGGAGGAACGCGACCCAGCCGAGCTGGACGACGGTGGTGAGCACGATGATGCGGGCGGCGAGGCCGCGCATGGCGGGGTCGCCGGTGCGGTAGACGCGGGCCCACTGGGCGACGTACGCCAGCCGCATGACCACATAGGAGACGACGAAGATGCGGAAGTCGAGGTGCGCGGCTTGCGGGACGCCCGCGGCGAGGCCGAGCGAGCCGGCGATCATGACCATCATGAGGAGCCGGTAGGGCACGTCGTCGGTGTCGAAGAAGTTCGCGAACCAGGTGAAGGAGACCCAGATCCACCAGATGGCGGCGAACACGAAGAGGTAGCCGAGGAGGCCCTCGCCGAGGTGCCCGTCTGCGGCGGCGTGCTCGAACTGGGTGGCGGCCTGGGCGACGGCGACGACGAACGCGAGGTCGAAGAACAGCTCCAGCCAGGTGGCCTGCCGGTGGCCTTCAGTGTGGTCGCGGGTCGCGATCGGCACCCGCCAGCGCTTCGCCTCCACCATGGGGCACGGTCCTTTCCGGTCGCCTTCGAGGTCAGCGCACAGTATCCCGCCGCATCGGGCCCGCCACAAGCGGTCCGGCGGGGGCGGCCCGCCGGGTCCGCACCGCGAAGCGGGCTGCCGGGGCCCGGGGCGTGGGACGATGGAAGCGGCCCTCCCCTTCGGCCCGAAGGACTCCGCATGCCCGGTCCCGAGATCGAACGAGTCACCGACCGCCCCCACTGGCGCGACGCGGTGCGCACGGCCGCGGGCGCCTCGATCGCGGTCGGCGCGGGCGTCGCCGCGGCGGCGGGGACGAGCGTCGGGTGGCCGCTGGCGGTGGTGGTCATGGCGGCGGCGCTGGGCTGGCCCGCGGCCCGCTGGAGGAACCTGTCGCGGCGGCCGGTGGTCGCCGAGTTCGACCGGCGGGGCGTGCGGCTCTTCCCCGAGACCGCGGACGAGCGGCCGTCCGCCGGGCGGTCGCCGGTCGACCCGCCGCGGGGGTTGGACCGCCGGGAGGCGCGGCGCAACCTCGGCGCGGCGGAGGAGAAGCACGTGCGGGCGGTGCGCCCGCTGGTGGACCTGCCGTGGTCGGAGGTGCGGGCGATCGCCTTCTGGCGCCGGCGGCGCGGCCTGTTCCCGGTGACGATGGTCGGGGTCGAGCCGGTGCGCGGCGACCCGCCGCAGGGCAGGGCCGCCTACACCCGCGTCTTCGGCGAGCACGTCACCGATGCGGAGGTCCGGAAGTACCAGGAGGACCTCGAGCGTGCCGCCCGGTGGGGCGTCCCGGCGCACGTGTCGACGGCCCTCGCCCGCCGCTCGGTGCCGTTCGGCGGTTCGGGCCGCGGCCTGATCGCGACGGCCGCGAAGCGGTTCTCGATGCGCGCCAACGTGGTCGACGCGCGGCGTGCGCCGTCGAAGCGGCCGCGGAAGGTCTACTGAGGCTTGAGTTCGAGCACCCAGTCCTGGCCGGTGAGGTCGTGGCCGAAGCCGTGGAAGGGCGTCTCCTTCACGAGGGCGAACCCGTTGGCCTCGTAGACGTGCCGGGCGGCGCCGAGGAGGCTCGCGGTCCACAGGACGACGCGCTCGTACCCGGCGGCGCGGGCGAAGTCGAGGCAGTGGCCGACGAGGCGCGCGCCGAGTCCGAGGCCGCGGGCGGCGGGGCTGACGAAGAGGATGCGCAGGCGCGCGGTGCCGGGTTCGCCGTCGGCGACGAGGGCGACGCTGCCGACGCGCTCGCCGCCGGCCTCGGCGATCCAGGCGGCCTCGCGGCCGGGGTCGTGCCCGGCGGCGAAGTCGGCGACGATGCGCGCGACCAGGGCCTCGTACTCGGTGCTCCAGCCGTGCTCGGCGGCGTAGGACTCGCCTTGGGCCATGACGATCCAGCCGAGGTCGCCGGGCCGGTCGGCGAGGCGGATGCCGAGGTGCGCCATGGGGGTCCTCCGTGCTCGAAACTCACTGAAACGAGTGTTTCAGTGCCCTTATGCTAGACCCGTGACCCAGGACAGCGCCAGCCCCCGCCGGACCGAACTGCTCGAGGCCGCCTACCGGTACGTGCTGGAGCACGGCCTCGCCGACCTCTCGCTGCGCCCGCTGGCGGCGGCGATCGGCTCCAGCCCGCGGGTGCTGCTGTTCCTGTTCGGCAGCAAGGACGGCCTCATCCGGGAGCTGCTGGCCCGCGCCCGCGCCGACGAGCTGGCGCTCCTGGGCCGCCTGGAGGGGCGCACGGGGCTCGCGGCCGCGGCAGAGCGGCTGTGGGCGTGGGCCGCCGCGCCCGAGCACCGGCCGCTGCTGCGGCTGTGGGTGGAGGCGTACGGGCGCTCGCTCGTGGAGCCCGGCGGGTCCTGGGCCGGGTTCGCGAAGGCCACGGTGGACGACTGGCTCGGCGTCCTCGCCGCCTGCGAGCCCGAGGGGGCCGACCCGGCCCGCCGCACGCTGGTGCTGGCCGTCCTGCGCGGCGCGATCCTCGACCTCCTCGCCACCGACGACGCCGAGCGGACCGGCGCGGCGCTGCGGCTGCATCTGGCGGCGCTCGATTGATGTGAGATACACGAGTATTCCTATAGCTTTAGTTGACATTGCCGAGAGGTGGCGTTACGGTTCGGGTTGTGCCACAGTGCACATCCCCCCAAACACACGCGAAAGGCACTGCGATGCCCGAGACGGAGGCGCCGACCCGCGGCGCCGTGATGAAGTCCCTCGCCGCGGTCGCGGCCGCCCTCACCCTGGCGGTCGCGGGATGCGGCGGCGGCGAAGACGCCGACCCGACCGGGGTCGGGTTCGAGGACTGCGCCGAGGAGCCGACCACCTGCAACTCCGGCGAGCGCGCCGAAGGCGGCGACCTGGTGTGGGCCGTGGACGGCAAGTGGGAGGCGTGGGGCCAGGCCGACATCTACGGCTCCAGCCTCGCCACGTCCGTCGTCAACCAGCCCCTGCGCCCGACGGTGTTCAGCTTCGACCAGAACGGCGAGATCCACTACAACGACGGGATCTACGCCGGCGCGCCCGAGCTGCTGGCCGAGGCCCCGCTGACCGTGGCCTACCACCTCAAGGAGGAGGCGACCTGGGGCGACGGCACGCCCATCGGCGTCGACGACTTCGTATGGCACCAGCGGGCCACCTCCGGCGACGAGGCGCAGTGCGCCCAGTGCACCCCCGCCAGCTCCTACGGCGCGAACGTGGCGTCCATCGAGGCGGTCGAGGGGAACACGGTGGTCGTGACCTATGTGGACGGCTATCTCGACGCGGAGTGGTACGCCGCGGGCGTCATCACGCATCCCGCGCACATCGCCGAGGCCCGCGGCCACGCCGACTGGCGCACCGACCCGGCCGTCATGGCCGCCTCGGTCGCCGACTTCTCCGAGCACCCGCCCCTGGACTACAGCGCCGGGCCGTTCAAGATGGTCGAGGGCGTGCTCGGCGAGTACGCGAAGTACGTGCCGAACCCCGAGTGGACCGGCTCGCAGCAGAGCACCCTCGACTCCCTGACGCTCAAGTACATCAACGGGGCCGAGGCCATGGCGACCGAGCTGCGGCAGGGCACCATCGACGGGGCCGCGCCCTCCAGCTTCGACCCCGAGATCCTCGACCAGCTCGCGTCCGAGGAGGGCCTGAAGTACACCGTCGCGCCGCAGTCCGGCTGGGCCCACGTCGACGCGAACCTGAACAACCCGTTCCTGTCCGACCGGGCGCTCCGCGAAGCCGTCTTCACCGCGATCGACGCCGGCGACGTGAACGAGCGGGCCTTCGGCACGGCCTACGAGGACGTCGAGACGATGCAGAACGTGCTGTTCCGGCCCGACTCGCCGTACTGGACCGACCAGGTCGCCGACGGCGGGCTCGGCTCCGGCGACGTCGAGGCGGCCCGCGCGATCCTCGAGGGCGCCGGGTACACCTGGCAGGACGGGCAGCTGCTGACCCCGGCCGGAGAGCAGGTGGTCCTGCGGTACCGCACCGGCATCGAGGGCAACGCGTTCACGCCGATCATCCAGGACCTCGTCATCACCTACCTGGCCGAGCTCGGCATCGAGCTGACCGTGGACCCGATCCCGGCCGGCGAGCTCAGCTCGGTCCTCGACGAGGGCGACTGGGACCTCATCCAGTTCTCCTGGATCGAGACCCCGCTGTTCGCCTCCTCCGCGGCCGACTACTGGGGCGAGGGCAACCACACCGGGTTCCAGAACGACGAGGTCGACGCGATCGTCGCCGAGCTCGCGACCACCCTGGACCGCGACCGCGCCGCCGAGCTGAACAATCAGGCCGCGCAGATCTCGCTCGACGAGGCCGTGCAGCTCCCGCTCGCGTGGACCCCGGCGCTGGTCATGGTGGACGAGGACGTGGTCAACGTCCGCGACAACTGGGCGACCACGATGCGGGTCTTCTCGAACGTCGGCGAATGGGGCTTTCTCGAAGAGAGCGCTTAGAAAATGACAGCGACGGCCGGGTGCGACGAATCGTCACCCGGCCGTCACTCGTTCAAGAGTATGCGTTCCCCCTGTTCATGAAGGGGATCAAACCGTCTCTTGGGGATTGGATAACCCGTTTCAAAATGCATTGAATAAATCCACGGTAATCGATATGTTATCAGTACCGGCCATCGAGGTCGCCCGGACGGCAGCGTCGCCCCCGGGGCCGACCGGCCGCATCGCAGTGCCCGCTGAGACCGACTCGAAAGACAGTCGAAAGGTGGGCGATGATGCCTGCGAACTCAGCAATGCACACCCGCGCGCGCCGGCAGGCACGAGCGCGCGCCCAACTCAGCAGAAGGCTCTTCCTGGCCGGCGTCGGCGCCACCGCCGCGGCCGCCGCCGGGATCGGGGCGATCGGCCTCGCCGACGCGCAGCCCCGGCCGACCCCCGCGAACCGGTTCGGTCGCATGTTCCCGAACCTGCCGCCGTACGTCCCCGCCGACGAGCGCTGCCGGCAGGCCATGCTCGCCATCGGCGCCGTCGGCGGCATCATGGACGCCGACGACGACCTCGCCGCCGGACCGGTCCAGCTCATCCTGGACCCCGCGCTCAGCGCCGGCAACCCCGACAACCCCGACCACACCGCGGGGATCACGTTCCTCGGCCAGTTCCTCGACCACGACATGACGTTCGACCAGACCTCCCCGCTCGGCACCCCGACGCGCCCCGAGGACTCGCCGAACGACCGCACCCCCGCCCTCGACCTCGACACGGTCTACGGCGGCGGCCCCGGCGTCGACCCCGAACTGTACGAATCGGACCGGCGCCACCTGCGCGTCGAGTCCGGCGGCCTGTTCGAGGACGTCCCCCGGCAGGGCGGCGGCACCGCGATCATCGGCGACCCCCGCAACGACGAGAACGCCATCCTCTCCGGACTCCACGCGGCGTTCCTCCTCTTCCACAACCGCGTGGTCGACCGCCTCGTGGGCACCGGGTACGGCGGCGACGTCTTCACCGAGGCCCGCCGCCTCGTCACCTGGCACTACCAGTGGATCATCGTCCACACCTTCCTCCCCCTGGTCTGCGGCCAGGACGTCGTCGACGACGTCCTCGACAACGGCCGCGACCACTACCGGCCCGAACCGGGCCCGGCCTTCATGCCGATCGAGTTCCAGATCGCGTACCGCATGGGGCACAGCATGATCCGGCCCTCCTACCGGCTCAACCTGCAAGGCGACGACGGCGGACCGTTCTTCGGGTTCATCTTCGACCCCGCCGCCGCGTTCGAGGACGACCCCAGCGACCTGCGCGGCGGCGTCCGCAAGCCCCGCCGCTTCGTCGGCTGGCAGACGTTCTTCGACTTCGGCGACGGCCAGGTCCGCCCCAACAAGCGCCTCGACACCGTCATCTCCACCCCCCTGTTCCGGCTCCCCCTGGGCGCCATCACCGGCGGTCAGCCCCCGATCTCGCTCGCGCAGCGCAACCTGCTGCGCCACATGACCTGGAGCGTCCCCGCCGGGCAGCGCATCGCCCAGAACATGGGCCACCAGATGCTCATGCTCCAGGACGACATGGCCCCCTACGGGATCGCGCTCGAGAACCAGACCCCGCTGTGGTTCTACGTGCTCGCCGAGGCCGAGCAGCTCGCCGACGGGCGCCGCCTCGGCCCCACCGGCGCCCGGCTCGTCGCCGAGGTCTTCCTCGGCCTGCTGGAACTCGACCCCAGCTCCTACCTGGCCGCCGCACCCACCTGGCGGCCCACGCTCCCGTCCACCACCACCGGCGACTTCCGCATGCAGGACCTGCTGCGCTTCGCCGGCGTCGACCCCGCCGCCCGCGGGCAGTAGACCCCCGAATCGCCTGGCGCGGCCGAACCGGGCGCGCCAGGCCCTAAGCTCCAGGGGTGAGCGATGCGGGGGAAGTCAAGTCGGAGAGCGTCCTGACCGTGCTCGTGGCGGGCCTGATGAACCTCGCCATCGCGGTCGCGAAACTCGTCGCCGGGGTCCTGACGGGCTCGGCGGCCATGGTCTCGGAGGCCGCGCACTCCGCGGCCGACACCGTCACGGAGATCATGCTGTACATCGCGCTGCGCAACAGCGTGAAGCGCCCCGACGAGGCCCACCCCTTCGGATACGGCTCGACGGCGTACATGTGGGCGGCGCTGGCGGCGGCGTTCACGTTCGTCGCGGGCGGCCTGTTCTCCATCACGCACGGCTTCCACTCGCTGCACGAGGGCGGGGAGGCCGACTTCCTGGTGTCCTACATCGTCCTGGCGATCTCGTTCGTGCTGGAGGCGGTCTCGTTCGGACGGACCATCGTGCAGCTCCGGAGCGAGTCCCGGGAGTGGAACGTGCGGCCCCGGATCTTCCTGCGGCACACCCCGGACACCAGTCTCAAGGCGGTGTTCCTGGAGGACCTCGCCGCGCTCATCGGTCTCCTGCTCGCGGCGGCCGGCCTGGTCCTCACCGAAGTCACCGGCGACCCGTTCTACGACGGCGGCGCCTCGATCCTCATCGGCGTGCTGCTCCTGGTGGTGGCGGTGCTGCTCGGGCACGCCAACCTGTCGCTCCTCATCGGGCGGAGCCTGCCGCCGCGGTTCCGCGCCGCCGTCAAGGCCGAGCTCGAGACGGGCGCGGAGATCAACGCCGTTCAGGAGCTCCTGACCCTCCAGCTCGGACCCACCTCGGTCCTGGTCGCGGCCCGGATCGACTACCGCGACAGCGCCGACGGCGCCGCCATCGAGGCCGCCAGCCGCGAGGCCGAGGCCCGGTTGCGCGAGCGGTACCCGCAGATCACCTACGTGTTCCTGAGCCCGTGGGGCGACGCGGAGCTCACGCGCTGACGGCCTCCTGGCACGCCGCGGGCGCACCGGCGGTTCGCACCGATGCGCCCGGGAAGCGGTCTAGCCCTGGAGGTCGGCGAGGGCCTTGCGCCACTGCGTCTGGTCGCGGGCCTCGCCGGGGAGGTTCATCTCGGCGAAGCGGACGACGCCGTCCTTGTCGATGACGAACGTGCCGCGGTTGGCCATGCCCTTCTCCTCGTTGAAGACGCCGTAGGCCTGGGCGACCGCGCCGTGGGGCCAGAAGTCGCTCAGCAGCGGGAACTCGAAGCCCTCGCGCTGGGCCCACACCTTGTGCGCGAACGGGGAGTCGACGGAGACGCTGAGGACCTGCACGTCGTCGGACTGGTAGGCGTCCAGGTCGTCGCGGATGCCGCACAGCTCGCCCTCGCACACGCCGGTGAAGGCGAACGGGTAGAACACGAGGAGGACGTGCTTCTCGCCGCGGAAGTCGGCGAGCGCGACCTCCTGGTTGTGCTGGTCCTTCAGCGTGAAGTCGGGGGCCTGGGCACCGGTCTCGATGGGCATGCGCGCTCCTTGCACTGGGCCCCCGCGGGCGGGGGCCTCGGGTGTCTGTCGCGCTGAAGGTTAGCGGCGGGCGACGACCATCCGCGACGCGACCCAGTCGGGGGAGGCGTTCAGCGTCTTGGTCGACTTCAGGCCCGCCTGCTCGGCGGAGTCGGCGACGTCGGCCGGGTCGATGTGGCCGGGCCTGCCCGCCTTCGGGGTCAGGAGCCACACCACGCCGTCGTCGGCGAGCGGGTCCCGGGCGTCCAGGAGGAGGTCGACGAGGTCGCCGTCCTCCACGCGGCACCACAGCAGGACCGCGCCGACGATCTCGTCGGAGTCCTCGTCGAGGAGCTCGCCGACCGCCTCGATCACGGCCGTCCGCAGTGCGGCGTCAACGTCGGTGTCGAATCCGATCTCCATGACCGCCTCGACTCCTTCGAGCCCGAGTCGCTGCACCACGCTCGACACGTCCACCGGGCTGCTCGGAGCGTTCACCTTGTCCCCTCCATAGGTCGGCATCCAGGGCGCGCCGCCCTGTAGTCCACAGCATATGAAGTAGAGCATATTCGGTGGGGCATATGGCGGACTCGCGCGCCCGTTCGCGAAGCACCTTCGGCAAGCGGTCGCACGCCTCCGACGTGCGGACGTGCGGGAGTGTTCACGTGGTCGTGATCTCAAGGGCGCGCGGGCCGCGGACGAGGGCGCAGGTGAGCGGCCTTCGAGGTCGCGGGGAGTGTGGGCGCGGTCGCATCAACCCGGGTGGGCGGCGGAGGGGCGCGGTAGATTCGGGGGAGGATGGTAGAGAACGATGACACTCTGCTGCCATGAGAGCAACCCTGCAAAGCCGCAGTCTTAGAACGAGGGATCGCCCGTGACCACGGAACAGAACCGGCCGCCCATCAGTGACGGATTGCCGACCCAAGTGCCGGACACTGACCCCGGGGAGACCAGCGAATGGCTGGACTCCCTCGACGGCCTCCTCGACGCCGGCGGGCGCACCCGTGCCCGCTACGTCATGCAGCGGCTGCTCGAGCACGCACGGAAGCGCCAGATCGGCGTGCCGGCGTCCACGAGCACCGACTACGTGAACACGATTCCCGTCGAGGCCGAACCCCACTACCCCGGCGACGAGGCCGTCGAGCACCGCATCCGCGCGTACGTCCGCTGGAACGCCGCGATGACCGTGCACCGCGCGCAGCGTCCCGGCATCGGCGTGGGCGGCCACATCTCGACGTACGCCTCCGCCGCGAACCTCTACGAGGTGGGCTACAACCACTTCTTCCGCGGCCGCGACCACGAGGGCGGCGGGGACCAGATCTTCTACCAGGGCCACGCCTCCCCCGGCATGTACGCCCGGTCCTTCGTGGAGGGGCGCCTGACCGAGGACCACCTCGACGGCTTCCGCCAGGAGGTGTCGCGCCCGCAGGGCGGCCTGCCCTCCTACCCCCACCCCCGCCTGATGCCGGACTACTGGCAGTTCCCGACCGTGTCGATGGGCCTGGGCCCGATCAACGCGATCTACCAGGCCCTGTTCAACCGCTACATGGACGACCGCGGCATCCGCGACACCAAGAAGCAGCAGGTCTGGGCGTTCCTCGGCGACGGCGAGATGGACGAGGTCGAGTCGCGGGGCGCGCTCCAGTTCGCGGCCGGCGCCGAGCTCGACAACCTCACGTTCGTCGTCAACTGCAACCTCCAGCGCCTCGACGGCCCGGTGCGCGGCAACGGCAAGATCGTCCAGGAGCTCGAGTCGTACTTCCGCGGCGCGGGCTGGAACGTCGTCAAGGTCATGTGGGGCCGCGAGTGGGACCCGCTCCTCGCCGCCGACCACGACGGCGCGCTGGTGAACCTCATGAACACCACCCCCGACGGCGACTTCCAGACGTTCAAGGCCGAGTCCGGCGCGTTCATCCGCGAGCACTTCTTCGGGCGCGACACGCGCACGAAGGCGATGGCGCAGCACATGTCCGACGACCAGATCTGGGACCTGCGCCGCGGCGGCCACGACGACCGCAAGATCTACGCCGCGTACAAGGCCGCGATGGAGCACGAGGGCCAGCCCACCGTGATCCTCGCGCACACCGTCAAGGGCTACAAGCTCGGCTCGACCTTCGAGGGCCGCAACGCGACCCACCAGATGAAGAAGCTCTCGCTCGACGACCTCAAGGGCTTCCGCGACGCCCTCGACATGCCGGTCACCGACGAGCAGCTCGAGCGGAACCCGTACCTGCCGCCGTACATCAAGCCGGCCGAGGACTCCCCCGAGCACGAGTACCTGCAGGAGCGCCGCCGCGCCCTCGGCGGGTCGATCCCCTCGCGCCGCAACACCGTGATCCCGCTGAACCTGCCGGGCGAGGACGCCTACAAGTCGGCCAAGCGCGGCTCCGGCAAGCAGAAGGCCGCCACCACGATGGCGCTGGTCCGGCTGCTCAAGGACCTCATGCGGGACAAGGAGACCGGCAAGCGCTGGGTCCCGATCATCCCGGACGAGGCCCGCACCTTCGGCATGGACGCGATGTTCCCGACGGCGAAGATCTACTCGCCGCACGGGCAGCAGTACCTGTCGGTGGACCGCGACCTGTTCCTGTCGTACAAGGAGTCCGAGCAGGGCCAGCTCCTGCACGTGGGCATCAACGAGGCGGGCTCGCTCGCCGCGTTCACCGCCGCGGGCACCGCCGGCGACACGCTCGGCGAGCCGATGATCCCGTTCTACATCTTCTACTCGATGTTCGGGTTCCAGCGGACCGCCGACGCGATCTGGGCGGCCTCCGACCAGCTCGCGAACGGCTTCCTCATCGGCGCCACCGCCGGGCGGACCACGCTCAACGGCGAGGGACTCCAGCACGAGGACGGCCACTCGCTCCTGATCGCGCACACCAACCCCGCGGTCGTCTCGTACGACCCGGCGTTCGGCTACGAGATCGGGCACATCGTGCAGGACGGCCTGAAGCGCATGTACGCCGACGGCGAGCACGTCTTCTACTACCTCACGGTGTACAACGAGCCGATCGTCCAGCCGGCCGAGCCGGAGGGCGTCGACGTCGAGGGCATCCTGCGCGGCATCCACCGCGTCTCGTCCTCCGACGTGCAGGGTCCGCGAGTACAGCTGCTGACCTCCGGGTCGGCGATGTCGTGGGCCGCGAAGGCCGCCGAGCTGCTCGCCGCCGACTGGGGCGTGGCCGCCGACGTGTGGTCGGTGACCTCCTGGTCCGAGCTCAACCGCGACGCGATCGAGGCCGAGCGGCACAACCTGCGCCACCCCGAGGCCGAGAAGCGGGTCCCGTACGTGACCTCCAAGCTCGCGGGCGCCGAGGGCCCGTTCGTCGCCGTCAGCGACTACCAGCGGGCCGTGCCCGACCTGGTCAGCCGCTGGGTGCCGGGCGAGTACACCTCGCTGGGCACGGACGGCTTCGGCCACTCCGACACCCGCGGGGCCCTGCGCCGCCACTTCAACGTGGACGCCGAGTCCGTGACGGTGGCGGCCCTCCAGCAGCTCGCCGCCCGCGGCGAGGTCAAGCCGGAGCTGGTGGCCCAGGCCGCCGCGAAGTACGCGATCACCGACCCGACGGCCGCCGAGGCCGGCGAGGCGGGCGGCGACTCCTAAGGCCGCACCGCGCGACGAAGGGACCGGAGGGCACTGCCCTCCGGTCCCTTCGCGTTCACGCGCACGGCGCACGGGCGCCGGACGCGTCGCCACGGCCGGCCCCCGGGCTCCGGACGCGAACGAGGGCGGGCGCACCGCAGCGCGCCCGCCCTCAATGCGTCTCGGTCGGACTAGGCCTCTTCGGCCTCCTCCTTCTCGATCTCGGCGCGCACCGCGTCCATGTCGAGTTCCTTGACCTTGCCGATGATCTCCTCCAGCGCGGCCGGCGGCAGGGCGCCCGGCTGGCTGTAGAGGAGGATGCCGTCGCGGAAGGCCATGAGCGTCGGGATCGACTGGATCCCGGCCTCGGCGGACAGCTCCTGCTGGTCCTCGGTGTCGATCTTCCCGAAGACGACGTCGCTGTGCTGCTCGCTCGCGGACTCGAACGTCGGCGCGAACATCTTGCAGGGTCCGCACCAGTCGGCCCACCAGTCGACCAGCACGATGCCGTTGCCGGTGACGGTCGCTTCGAAGTTGTCCTTGGTCAGTTCAACGGTGGCCATAGGACCGCCTCTCTGTTCTTGTCTGAAATCGTGCTCTCTCGGGCAACAGTAGTGGCGCATCGGGTATTCCGACCGACGTCGGTGCGCGGCGCGCGCCACGTCTGGCAGGCTATAGGGCATGGACCTGGCCACGACCATTCAGAACATCGAACGCTCCTCGTCGGCGCTGACGACCCAGTCGCTCACCCGGATGGACGAACGCCTCCCCTGGTTCCGCGACCTCCCCGCCGAGCAGCGCTCGATGGTGACCCTGGTGGCCCAGGCCGGCGTCCGTCAATTCCTGGAGTGGCTGCGGTCCTCCGGCGACGACCTCGGCACCTCCGACATGGTGTTCGAAGCCGCGCCCCTCGAGCTCGCGCGCGCCATCAGCCTCCAGCACACCGTCGCCCTCATCCAGGTCGTCATCGACGTCGTCGAAGAGCAGGTCCCCCAGCTCGCCGCCGACGGCGAGGACGACCAGCTGCGGGAGTCCGTGCTCCGCTTCAGCCGCGAGATCGCGTTCGCGGCCGCACGCGTGTACGCCCGCGCCGCCGAGACCCGCGGCGCCTGGGACGCCCGCCTCCAGGCGATGCTCGTCGACGCGCTCCTGCGCGGCGACAACTCCGACGAGCTCATCAGCCGCGCCGCCGCGCTCGGCTGGTCGGAGACCCAGACCATCACCGTCGTCTGCGGCGCCACCCCCGGCGGCGAGGCGACGCTCGTCCTCCACTCGGTGCAGCGGGCCGCCCGCCGGCTCGGCCTCGACATCCTCGCGGGCGTCCACGGCGCCCGCCTGGTGCTCCTCCTCGGCGGGGTGAAGGAGCCCGTCGAGATCGTCGAGAAGCTCACCGGCCAGTTCGGCGAGGGACCGATCGTCGTGGGGCCCACCGTGACCGGGCTCGCCGACGCCTCCGCCTCCGCGCTCGCCGCGGTCGCCGGGCACCGCGCCGCCCCCGCTTGGCCCGACGCGCCCCGCCCCGTCACCGCGATGCAGCTGCTCCCCGAGCGCGCCATCGCCGGGGACGAGGCCGCCCGCCAGGGCCTGCGCGAGGGCGTCTTCATGACGCTGCGCCGCGCCGGCGGCGAGCTGCTGGAGACCATGGACGCGTTCATCGCCTCCGGCGGCGTCCTCGAGGGCACCGCTCGCGAGCTGTACGTCCACCCGAACACGGTCCGGTACCGCCTCCGCCGCATCCAGGAGGTGACCGGTTTCTCCCCCACCGATCCGCATGAGGCCTTCGTGCTCCGTGTGGGGTTGACCATAGGCCGCCTGGAGAACTCCCCGGCGACCCGGCGTCCTCGCAGCTGACAACGAGTGTTGTAGATTCCCTACAAGAACGGGCGGGGCTTTCAGTCCTCCGGCCGCTCCCGTTTCCCATGCCGTCGATGCGAAAGTTCTAGTGTGCTTGCCATTCTCGCCCCTGGGCAGGGCTCTCAGAAGCCCGGCTTCCTGACGCCGTGGATCGAGGCCGACCCCGCCGCAGCCGCGAAGCTGCGCGACTGGTCCGACCTCATCGAACTCGACCTCGTGCGCCTCGGCACCGAAGCGGACCAGGCCGAGATCACCGACACCGCCAACACGCAGCCGCTCCTGGTCGCCGCCGGCCTCATCGCCGCCGACTACCTGCCGGTCGGCGCCGCGAGCGTCGTCGCCGGGCACTCCGTCGGCGAGCTCACCGCGCTCGCCCTCGCCGGGGTCCTCACCCCCGAGGCCGCCGTGCGCCTCGCCGCCGTCCGCGGCCGCGAGATGGCCGCCGCGTGCAGCATCGAGCCGACCACCATGGCCGCCGTCCTCGGCGCCGCCGAGGACGAGGTCCTCGCCGCCATCGAGTCGGCCGGCGCCTGGCCGGCCAACCGCAACGGCGCCGGGCAGATCGTCGCCGCCGGCCCCGTCGCCGCCATCGAGAAGCTCGCCGGCGATCCGCCCGCGAAGGCCCGCATCATCCCCCTGAAGGTCGCCGGGGCGTTCCACACCCCGCACATGGCGCCCGCGCAGGAGGCCCTCGAGGCGCTCGCCGCCGAGATCCCCACCGCCGACCCGGTCCGGACGCTCCTGTCCAACCGCGACGGGAGGCCCGTGACCTCCGGCGCCGCCGCCCTGCAGCAACTGGTGGCCCAGGTCACCTCACCCGTCCGGTGGGACGCCTGCATGAGTACGCTTGGAGAACTGGGGGTCACGGCGGTCGTCGAGCTGCCGCCCGCGGGCACGCTCACCGGGCTGGCCAAGCGGGCGCTCAAGGACGTCGAGCGACTCAACGTCAACACCCCCGACGACCTCGCGGCTGCGGCCGCTCTCGCAGGGAACGAAGGAGCCGAGTGAGCGTCAACGGAACACGGGTCGTCAGCGTCGGGCACTACCAGCCCGAGAGGGTCCTCACCAACGAGGACCTCTCCAAGATCGTCGACACCAACGACGAGTGGATCGTCTCCCGGGTCGGCATCAAGGAGCGCCGCATCGCCGCCGACGACGAGAAGGTCGCCGACATGGCGACCCACGCCGCCAGGCAGGCCCTCGAGAACGCCGGCCTCCAGCCGACCGACATCGACATGGTCATCGTCGCGACGGTCTCCGCCAAGGACGTCTGCCCCAACACCGCCTGCCGCGTCTCCGAGGCCCTCGGCATCGATGCGCCCGCCGCGATGGACGTCAACACCGCGTGCTCGGGCTTCGAGTACGCGCTCGCCCAGGCCGACATGGCGATCCGTATCGGCAGCGCCACCCGCGCGCTCGTGATCGGCGCCGAGAAGCTCACCGCGGTCACCGACTGGGAGGACCGCACCTCGTGCGTCCTCTTCGGCGACGGCGCGGGCGCGGTCGTGGTCGAGGGCACCGACGACCCCGCCCTGGCGATCAGCCCGGTCGTGTGGGGCTCGGAGCCGTCCATGGCCGACGTCATCCGCATCGAGGAGGACGTGCCCTACATCAAGCAGGCCGGGCAGACCGTCTTCCGCTGGGCCACCACCCAGCTCGCGCCGCTCATCGAGAAGGTCGCCGAGCGGGCCGACGTCAAGATCTCCGAACTCGCGGCCTTCGTGCCGCACCAGGCGAACCTGCGGATCATCCAGGGCATCGCCAAGCGCCTCGACTTCAGCGACGACTGCGTCGTGGCCGAGGACATCGTCTACTCCGGCAACACCTCGGCGGCGTCGGTGCCGCTGGCGCTGTCGAAGTTGGTACAAAGTGGCAAGGTGGCCTCCGGCGCCCCGATCCTCCTGTTCGGATTCGGCGGCGGGCTCACCTACGCCGGGCAGGTCATCCGCTGCCCGTAACTATCGAAAGGGAATAACTCATGGCTCTGTCTCGTGACGAGATCCGCGAAGGCCTGTCGGACATCCTCGAAGAGGTCGCGGGCGTCAACCCCGACGATGTCGCCGACGGCAAGTCCTTCACCGACGACCTTGACGTCGACTCGCTCGCCATGGTCGAGGTCGTCGTGGCCGCCGAAGAGAAGTTCGGCGTGAAGATCCCCGACGACGAGGTCGCCAACCTGAAGACCGTCGGCGACGCCGTCTCCTACATCGAGAAGGGTTAATGTGACTGAGGTAGTCGTGACCGGGCTCGGCGCGACCACTCCCCTCGGCGGGGACGTGGCGTCGACCTGGGAAGCACTCGTGGCCGGACGGTCGGGCGTCCACCAGCTCACGCACGGGTGGGCCCAGGAGCTGCCCTGCCGGATCGCCGCCGAGCTGGCGGTGGAGCCGTCCGAGGTCCTGCCTCGGGTCCGGCTGCGCCGCCTCGACCGCTCGGAGCAGATCGCGCTGGTCGCGGCTCAGCAGGCGTGGGACGACGCGGGGCTGAACGACGACCTCGACAAGGAACGGCTCGGCGTCGTCTTCGGCTCCGGGATCGGCGGCGCGCTCACGCTCCTCGCCCAGGACGACATCCTGGAGGAGAGCGGCGCCCGCAAGGTCTCCCCGTTCACCGTGCCCATGCTCATGCCGAACGGCCCCGCGGCCGTGGTCGGCCTGGAGTTCGGCGCCCAGGCGGGCGTGCACGCCCCCACCAGCGCGTGCGCCACCTCGGCCGAGGCGATCTCCTGGGCCGCCGACATGATCCGCGCCGGCCGTGCCGACGTGGTCGTGGCGGGCGGCGCCGAAGCAGTCATCGGCGGCCTGCCGATGGCCGGCTTCTCGTCGATGAAGGCCATGTCCACCCGCAACGACGACCCCGAGCACGCCTCCCGGCCCTGGGACCGCGACCGCGACGGGTTCGTCATGGGCGAGGGCTCCGGCGCCCTGATCCTGGAGCGCCGCGAGCACGCCGAAGCGCGCGGGGCGAGGATCTACGCCGTCGTGGCGGGCTCCGGCCTGACCTCCGACGGCTACGACATCGTCCAGCCCGACCCGGAGTGCCGGGGCGGCGGGCGCGCGATGGCGGCGGCCATCAAGCAGGCCGGCATCGACCCGAAGGACATCGGGCACGTCAACGCCCACGCCACGTCGACGCCGGTCGGCGACATGGCGGAGGTCAAGGGCATCAAGCGCGTCGTCGGCGACCACGTGGTGCTCACCGCGACCAAGTCCATGACCGGGCACCTGCTCGGCGGGGCGGGCGCGGTGGAGTCGATCGCGGCGATCATGGCGATCGTCGACGGGGTCATCCCCCCGACGATCAACCTCGAGAACCCCGACCCGGCCCTGGACCTGGACGTGGCCGCGAACGAGGCCCGCAAGGTGGAGCTGAACGCCGCGCTCAACACGGCCTTCGGCTTCGGCGGCCACAACGCGGCGCTCTTGTTCACGAAGGCGTAGCCGGAGTGAACTTGAGGTTCAGGACGAAGGCGTAGCCGGAGTGAACCGGAAACGCAGTACGAAGGCGTAGCCGTAGTGAACTTGAGGTTCAGCACCAAGGCGTAAGCGGTACAAGCGAACAGCGGGGCCTCGTCGCGACAGCGGCGGGGCCCCGCCGTCGTTCGCCGGTGCATCGGGAGTGTCTCGGCGAGCCGCGGAGCGCCTACCACAAACCGGGCATGAGAGGGTCCCCTGGAGCAAAAATACTCCCGGAGTACGACATCCCACTGAAGGTGATCCTTCTTCGGAATGAGGCGAAACGGTACCGCAGGCGGGAGCGCGGCCCGGGGGCTGGCACTACCGTGGAGACGACGAGTTTTTCCTAGACTGTGAGAACACCCGAACCCAGTCCAGGAGACCAGGAAGCCCGTTCCGATCCCGAAGGAGCCCGACGTGACCGCGACCCCCTACGCGACCGCCGACCCGCCGAAGGCGGGCCCGCCCGCACCGATCACCAAGGCCGAGCGCTCGCTCGCACCCGACATCGCACGCGGCGGCATGCTGCTGTTCATCGCCCTCGCGAACGTCCCGATCCACTTGTGGGGCATGGGCCTCGACAAGTACAACCACAACACGGGCCAGTCGGCCGCCGACCACATCGCCTACTTCGTCGAACAGCTGCTCATCGCGGACCGCTCACGCCCGATGTTCGCGATCCTCTACGGCTTCGGCATCGCCGTCATGGCCTCGCGCATGTTCGCCCGCGGCATGGAGGCCAAAGGCGTCCGCAAGATCCTGCGCCGCCGCTCGTGGTGGCTCCTCGCGTTCGGGTTCCTGCACGCGACCTTCCTGTTCTTCGGCGACATCCTCGCCCCGTACGGCGCCATGGGCCTCATCGCCCTGTTCTTCGTGCACCTCTCCGACAAGTCGCTCAAGAAGTGGCTCTGGGGCTCGATCGCGTACGTCGCGGTCGTCGGCACCCCGATCATGGCGTTCTTCTACACCGGCGCCGCCGCGCCGCCCGGCGACGACAGCCTCCCGCCCTACCTCGGCCAGATGCTCATGGGCGCGATCGCCTCGCCCGTCGCCGTGCTCGCGCTCGTCGTCACCGGATCGTTCTTCCCGCTCATCATCGCGGGCATGATGCTGCAGCGCTCGGGCTGGCTCAACCACCCCGAGGACCACCTGCCGCGGCTGAAGCTCGTCTTCGTCACCGGCATGATCGTGAACGTCGCCAGCTCGCTGGGCGTCGCGCTCATCGCCCTCGGCGCCTGGGAGCCGTCCCAGACGCTGTGGGTCGCCGCCGTCTACACGACCCTCCTCGGCGGCATGTACGCCGGACTCGGCTACATCTGCGGGTTCGCGCTCCTGGCGCACAAGCTGCGCGGCTACGGCCGCCGCGGCATCCCCGGGGCCCTCGCCGCGGTGGGCGAGCGCTCGCTGACGAGCTACCTGCTGCAGTCGTTCATCATGGCGCCGCTGCTCACCGCCTGGGGTCTCGGCCTCGGCGAGGACATGGGGTACCTGGCGGCGTTCGGCGTGGCCTTCGGGACCTGGGCGGTCACCGTGGTGATCGCGGTGCTGCTGGACAAGGCCGGGAAGCGCGGCCCGTTCGAGGTATTGCTGCGGCGCCTCACCTACGGCCGCAAGCGGTCCTAGGACGCTGTACGAGACGCCCCCGTGTCGGATGGCCGACGCGGGGGCGTTCGCGTGCGCGGGCCCGTGGCAGAATACGGCCGTGCGAGTGAGCTGGATTCCCTTCCGACTGCTGCGGGCCGCCGTGTTCGCAGCGGTCTCGGGGTCGGCGTCGCTCCTGCTGCACCTGTGGAGCGGCGGGCACGCGCCCGGGCCGCTCCAGGCGGCCGCGGCCTTCGGGCTGGTCTTCGCCGCCGCGTACGCGGTCGGGAACCGCGAGCGCGGCTTCCTCGTCCTCGCGCCGCTGTGCCTCGCGGCCCAGTGGGGCCTGCACGAGCTGTTCCAGGCGGGCGCGGTCGAGACCGCGCACGCGCACGGGGCGGGCCTGAGCATGTGGCTCGTGCACCTCGCCGCGGCCCTCGCGCAGGCGTCGTGGCTGGCGCGCGGCGAGACCGCGTTCGCGGCCCTGCTCGACCTCCTGACGCTGTGGTTCGCGCGCCTCGTGCGCATCGCGGGCCTGCACGCCCCGGCCGCGGTGCGGCCGCACCGGTTCACCGCCCGGACGCGCGAGCCGCGCCCGGCCCCGGCCGCCCCGGCGTCCATCTCGCGCCGCGGTCCGCCGCGGCTCGCTTTCTGATCCCGACGTCCCCCGGCGCCACGCGGCGCCACCCCCTGCCCGGAGTTCCGGGCTGCTCAGAAAGCGACGCATGTCAACTCCCAGGTTTCCGGCTGCCCTGCGGCAGCCGCTCCTCCGGCTGCATTTCTACGCCGGCATCCTCATCGCACCGTTCCTGCTGGTCTCGGCCCTGACCGGACTGGCCTACGCCCTCTCCTACCCGATCGAAGACGCCCTCTACGCCGACCTGCGGACCGTCGATCCCGGCGGCGAGCCGCTGACGCTCGCGAACCAGGTCGGCGCCGTCACCGAGGCGCACCCGGACTGGTCGGTGACGGCCGTCCGGCCCGCCGCCGAACCGGACGCCTCGACCGCGGTCCTCGTCGACGACGGCGTCGTCCGCGAGTCCGGCGCGGTCGCCGTCGTCTACGTGGACCCGTACACCGGCGAGCTGCTCGGCGACTCCACGACGTACGGGTCCTCGCAGGCCGGCCCGGTCCGCGAGTGGATCTCGACGCTCCACCGGAACCTGCACCTCGGCGAGCCGGGCCGGCTCTACTCCGAGCTCGCCGCGAGCTGGCTGTGGGTGGTGGCCCTCGGCGGCCTGGTCCTGTGGATCGCGCGCCGGCAGCGCACGCGCACGGCTCGCAGACTGCAAGGAGGGGGAAGCCGCGGCTTCTGGTGGCCCAGGCCCGCCGGCTCCGGCCGGTCCCGCACCCTCGCGTGGCACGGCCCGGTCGGGGTGTGGCTGGTGCTCGTGCTGCTGTTCCTGTCCGTCACGGGCGTCACGTGGTCGCGGTACGCGGGCGAGCACGTCGCCGAGCTGCGGGCGGCGCTGAGCTGGACGACCCCCGCGATCGAGGTGGACTCGGGCGCGTCCGCCGGCGACCACGCCGGGCACGACGCGATGACCGGCATGGCGACCTCGGCGTACTCGATCACGCTCCTCGACAGCGTGTACGCGGCCGCCCTCGACGCGGACATGGCCGACCCGATGCAGATCACGCTGCCGACCGGGTCGGCCACGCAGTACCTGGTGAGCGAGCAGCGGCGGTCCGCGCCGCTGGAGCAGGACCAGATGGTCGTCGACACCGCCTCGGGCGCGCCGCAGGTCGCCGACGAGCTGCGGTTCGCGGACTGGCCGGTCATGGCGCAGGCGACGAGCGTGCTCATCGCCGCGCACATGGGCCTGCTGTTCGGCCTGGCGAACCAGCTGGTCCTGGCGGCCGCGATGGTGCTGCTGGTCCTGGTGATCGCGTGGGGCTACCGGATGTGGTGGCAGCGCCGCCCCAAGGGCGCGGTCGTGGGCCGCGCGTACCCGCGCGGCGGGCTGCGGCGGCTGCCGTGGCCGTGGGTCGCGGGGATCGTGGCGGCCGCGGCCGCCGTGGGCTGGTGCTTCCCGCTGCTGGGGATCTCGCTGGCGGCGTTCGTGGTCGTCGACGTGGCGGTGGGACTGTGGCGGCGGTTCCGCAGGCCGCCGGCGGAGCGCGGGTCCGGCGGGGCGACGGTGTCGCGGCGGACGGCGCTGGCGTCGGCGACGATCACGGCCGCGGTCGGCGCGGGCGTCGGCATGGCGATCGCCTCGGGGGCGCGCGATGACGGCGCGGCGGCCGAGGACGAGGGCGCCGGCACGGAGCCGTTCTACGGCGACCGGCAGGGCGGGATCGAGACGCCGGTCCAGGGGCACGCGCTGTTCGCGGCGTTCGACCTGGCGGCCGCGGACCTCGCGACCGGGGCCGCGCTCGACACCGCCGCGGTCGCGGCGAACCTGCGGGCGCTGCTGCGGGACTGGTCGGACACGGCGGCAGCGCTCGCGGCGGGCGAGGCGCCGCCGAAGGCCGCGATCGACGGCGACGACCAGTTCGACGCCGAGGCGGTCGCGGCGGGCCTGGACCCGGCGCGGCTGACGGTGACGTTCGGGATCGGCCCGGCGGCGTTCGCGAAGGCGGGTCTGGAGGCCGCGCAGCCGTCGAAGCTGACCGAGCTGCCGGAGTTCGACGGGGACCGGCTGAACCCGGCCTGGTCGGGCGGGGACCTGCTGGTGCAGGTCTGCGGCGACGACCGGCAGGTCGTGTCGAACGCGTTCCTGGAGCTGCGGAAGCGGGCCGCGGGCCGGGGCGCGCTCCTGTGGGTGCAGCACGGCTTCTCGTCGGCGCCCGCGGGCGGCGGGACCCCGCGGAACCTCATGGGGTTCAAGGACGGCAGCGCGAACCCGAAGGCCGGGAGCGAGGAGTTCGACGCCCGCGTGTGGGCGGTCGACGCGGAGCCGTCGTGGTTCGAGGGCGGCACGTACCTGGTGTTCCGCAAGATCCGGATGCGGCTGCCGGACTGGTCGATGCTCAGCGCCCAGGACCAGGACCTGACGTTCGGGCGGGAGCGGGACTCGGGGGTGCCGCTGAGCGGCGGCGGCGAGTTCGACCACCCGGACTTCACGGCGCTGGACGCCTCGGGCCTGCCCGCGGTGCCGGCCGACTCGCACATCGCGGTCGTCCACGACGCGGCGATGGTGCGGCGCGGCTTCAACTACGACTACGGGTTCCTGACCCAGGGCGACGTGTCCTCGGACGCGGCGGCCGACGGGCACCTGGACGGGCACATGCACGCCGAGCACCCGTACGACGCGGGGCTGCTGTTCGTGTCGTTCCAAGCCGACCCGCAGGTGTTCGTGGACTCGCAGGAGCGGATGGCGGCCTCGGACCGGCTCATGGAGTTCATCACCGCGGAGGGCTCGGGCGTGTTCGCGGTGCCGCCGGGGGCGGCCGAGGGCGGCTTCGTCGCCGAGGCCCTGTTCCGGCCGTGACGCGGCGGGGCGGGCGCCGGGGGGCGCCCGCCACGTTCACCGCGTCAGCGGGGTTCGGCGGGCGGGCGCGGTGCGCCGCCCGCGCCCGCTACTGCTGCCAGCGCCGGCCGGTGAGGAGCTCGTAGGCCTCGATGTAGCGGGCGCGGGTGGCCTCGACGATGTCGGCGGGGATCTCGGGGGCCTCGGCGTCGTCGGGGCGCCAGCCGGTGGACCGGGCCCAGTCGCGGACGAACTGCTTGTCGAAGGACGGCTGGGTCTGGCCGGGCTTCCAGCCGGCGGCGTCCCAGAAGCGGGAGGAGTCGGAGGTGAGGACCTCGTCGGCGAGGGTGAGGACGCCGTCCTCGTCGAGGCCGAACTCGAGTTTGGTGTCGGCGATGATGATGCCCTTGTCGAGGGCGATCTCGGCGCCGCGGCGGTAGACGTCGAGGGTGAGGTCGCGGACGCGGGCGGCGAGGTCGGGGCCGAGGCGGTCGGCGGTCTGGGCGTAGGTCTCGGGGGCGTCGTGGTCGCCGACGTCGGCTTTGGTGGTGGGGGTGTAGACGGGTTCGGGGAGCTTGGAGCCGTCCTGGAGGCCGGGGGGCAGGGCGACGCCGTTGACGGTGCCGGTCTCGCGGTAGTCGGCGAGGACGGAGCCGGTGAGGTAGCCGCGGACGACGGCTTCGACCTTGACCATGTCGAGGCGCTTGACGCGGACGGCGCGGCCGGCGAACTCGGCGGGGACGTCGTCGGCGGAGACGACGTGGTTGGGGACGATGTCGGCGAGGCGTTCGAACCACCAGAGGCTGAGGGCGGTGAGGAGGGCGCCCTTGCCGGGGATCTCGGTGGGGAGGATGACGTCGTAGACGCTGACGCGGTTGGACGCGACGAGGACGAGGTCGCCGCCGTCGGCGTAGACGTCGCGGACCTTGCCCTGGTGAATGAGTTCCACTGCTGCTCCCGGTTGCTCGTGCTGCGTCGATTACATCAGCGGGGTCGTCATCCTACGTCTCGTCCGGCGCGCGGCTGTGCCGAGCGACACCTGCCGGGGGGCGGTGGCGCGGCGTAGGCTGGGGCGGTGACTTCCGTACAGCCTGAAGGACGCCGGATGCTGCGCCTCGAAGTGCGCAACGCCCAGACCCCGATCGAGAAGAAACCCTCCTGGATCAAGGTCAAGGCCAAGACCGGACCCGAGTACACCGAGCTGCGGGGCCTCGTCAAGAGCGAGGGCCTGCACACGGTGTGCCAGGAGGCCGGGTGCCCCAACATCTACGAGTGCTGGGAGGACCGCGAGGCGACGTTCCTCATCGGCGGCTCCCAGTGCACGCGGCGCTGCGACTTCTGCCAGATCGACACGGGCAAGCCCGGTCCGCTCGACCGGATGGAGCCGCTGAAGGTGGCCGAGTCGGTGAAGACGATGGGCCTGAAGTACGCCACCGTCACCGGCGTCGCGCGCGACGACCTGGACGACGGCGGGGCGTGGCTCTACGCCGAGACGGTGCGCCAGATCCACGAGGCGATCCCGGGGTGCGGCGTGGAGCTGCTGATCCCCGACTTCAACGCCGAGCCCGACCAGCTGGCCGAGGTGTTCTCCTCGCGTCCGGAGGTGCTCGCGCACAACGTGGAGACGGTGCCGCGGATCTTCAAGCGCATCCGCCCGGCGTTCCGCTACGAGCGGTCGCTCGAGGTGATCACGAAGGCCCGCGAGGACGGCCTGGTGACGAAGTCGAACCTGATCCTGGGCATGGGCGAGACCCGCGAGGAGATCTCGCAGGCCTTGAAGGACCTGCACGCGGCCGGCTGCGAGCTCATCACGATCACGCAGTACCTGCGCCCGACGAAGCGCCACCACCCGGTGGACCGGTGGGTGAAGCCCGAGGAGTTCGTGGAGCTGTCGGCCGAGGCCGAGGAGATCGGTTTCGCGGGCGTCATGAGCGGTCCCCTGGTGCGCTCGTCGTACCGGGCGGGGCGGCTGTACCGACAGGCGATCGAAGCCCGCAGCGAAGCCCTCGCGTAACGCGCCGGTAGACTTGGGAACATGGCAAAGCAGCAGGAAAAAGAGACGTTCGGGTCGCGCCTGAAGACGATCGGGATGGCGATCAAGTTCACCAACCAGCGGGACAAGCTGTTCCTGCCGTTGGAGGCCGCCGCGATCCTGCTGCCGTTCGTCATCGTGACCGCTCTGGTGGTGTTCGCGCGGTTCTCGCTGTTCTGGTACGTGTCGGCGGTGTTCGTGGCGCTCCTGGCGGGCCTGATCGTGCTCAACATGCGCACGAGCAAGGTCGTGAACCAGGAGGCCGTGGGCAAGCCGGGCGCGGCGTACGCGCTCATCGACGGCATCCGCGGCTGGGTCGTGACGCCCGGCGTGGCGGCCCTGTCGGAGACGCAGATGGTGCACCGCGCGGTCGGCAAGGCCGGTGTGGTGCTGCTGGGCGAGGGCGGCCCGAAGACCCGCAAGCTCCTCGGCCAGGAGAAGAAGCGGATCTCGCGCGTGGTCGGCTCGACCCCGGTGTACACGTTCCTGGTGGGCGAGGCCGAGAGCGACGACTTCTCGGTGACGGAGGTCCGCAAGCGCCTCATGAAGCTGCCGAAGAACATCGACTCCAAGGCCGCGAACCACATCGCGAAGCGCCTCGACGCGCTGGGCGTGGGCATGGCGATCCCGAAGGGGCCCATCCCGACGAGCGTGAACCAGGGCCGTGCGGCCCGCCGGGCGATGCTCCGCGGCCGCTAGGCCCGCACCGCTGCGACAGACGTCGGCCCGGCCGGGGGACTCCCCCGGCCGGGCCGCTTCGCGTCCGGGGCCCGGTCGGGCCGGGCACGCGAAGACGGGCCCGCCTCCCAGGCGCGGCCCGTCGCTCGTGTGCGTGCGTGGATGCAGGTCAGAAGATGTCGCCGTTGTCGCGGCGGCGGCGCCAGCGCTCCTCCATCCGGGAGGTGAACCCGCCGGGCTTGGCGTTCTTGGCGCCGCCGGTGGTCCGGGTGGTCCCCTTGCCGTCGACGGCCTTGAGCTTCACGTTCGTGCCGCGCCGCTGCGCCCACAGGCCCAGGATGAGGCCGCCGAACATGAGGACCGCGCCGATGGGGGCGCCCCACTTCGCCGCGCTCCCGCCGGCGATCACCGTGCCGATGACGGCGGCGATGCCGATGACCGTGACGACCCCGGCCAGGATGAACCTGCGCCGGGTCACATGCGCCGGATCGTGGGCGCGCACCGCGTTGGCGAACTGCGGGTCTTCAGACAAGGACTGCTCGATTTGCTCGAACAGACGTTGCTCGTGGTCGGAGAGCGGCACGACACTCCTCCTGCACTAGTCTCGACGGGGCCGACGAGGCCCCGGTGCTTGTAGTCCAAGTCTACGAGGCTTTCGCCCGAGGCGGAAGGCAGTTCGTCCTTGAATCGGTCCGTTCTGGCCTCGTGATCCCCAGGCGGGGGCACTCGGAGCGGCGGCGCTCACGCAGCCGGGTGCCCAGGATCGCGGGTGTCTACACGCGAGTCTCTCCGGGCGAGTCTCCCAGCCGATCCGACGGCGCCCTTCCCGAACTTCGCAGTGGCCCTGTCCATCACGGTTTCGATGTCGCGCCAACCGTGTTCGGGTTCGCCGAGGGCGACCTGGCGGCCGACGGACGCGGACTCGACGAGGTGGTCGAGCTTGACGCCGATGAGCCGCACGGGCGCGGTGGCGGCCGCGTCGGCCATCTCGCGGGCGGCGTCGTAGATCTCGCGGCCTACATCGGTGTGAGCCGCGAGCATGCGGGAGCGGGTGATGGTGCGGAAGTCGCCGAAGCGGATCTTGACGGTGACGCCGCGCCCGGCCCAGCCGGCGGCGCGGGCGCGGGAGGCGACCTTCCGGGACAGCTCGAGGAGGACCGGTCCCCACACGGCGGCGTCGGGGGCGTCGTGGCCGAAGGTGGTCTCGTTGCTGATGGACTTCTCGACGCGCTCGGGGCTGACGGGCCGGGGGTCGATGTTGCGCGCGAGCGCGTACAGGTGTTCGGCGCTGGCGGTGCCGACCGAGGAGGCGAGGCTGTCGACGTCGAGGCGGGCGAGGTCGCCGACGGTGCGCATGCCGAGGCGCGTGAGCTTCTCGGCGGTCTTCTCGCCGATCCCCCACACGGCGCGGACGGGCAGGCGGTGGAGGAACTCCAGTTCGGTGGCGCGCGCGACGACGCCGAGGCCGTCGGGCTTGGAGGCCTCGCTGGCCAGCTTGGCCATGAACTTGGTGGAGGCGATGCCGACGGTGCAGGTGATGCCGTGCTCGGCGCGCACGCGCGCGCGGATGGAGCGGGCGATCTCGACGGGCGCGCCGATGAGGCGGCGGGCGCCGGCGACGTCGAGGAACGCCTCGTCGACGGAGATGGGCTGCACGTGGGGCGTGTACTCGCGGAAGATCGCCATGATCTGCCGCGAGACCTCGCCGTAGGAGGTCGTGGGGGTCATGAACACGCCCTTGGGGCAGCGGCGGCGGGCGATCGCCATCGGGAGGGCGGAGTGGACGCCGTAGGTGCGGGCCTCGTAGGACGCGGCGGCGACGACGCCGCGGGGGCCCAGGCCGCCGACGATGACGGGTTTCCCGCGCAGGGAGGGGTCGCGGGCGACCTCGACGGACGCGAAGAACGCGTCCATGTCGACGTGGAGGATCGACAGCCCGTCGTCGGGCAGGTCGGGCCCGATGAAGCGACTGAGTTCCCCGTGCACACGCGAAGCGTAGCCGCCGGGTCCGACAGGCCGCGGCGGCTCAGCCCGCCCGGTAGGTCCAGAGGGGGACCGCCATCTCGGCGGGGGTGAGGCCGCCGTGCTGGCCGATGAGGCGGGCGACGTGCGGGGGCTCCCCTTCGACGCCGACGATCGCGAAGGTGCCCTTGCAGGCGACGACCAGGTCGCCGATGCGCTCGCGGGCGGCGTCGGTGACCTTGGGGCCGAACCAGCCGCGGTCGACCGCCTCGTCGCGGCCGATGAGTTCGGCGCGGTCCCCCACCGCGTCGGACCAGGCCTCGCGCACGTCGTCGACCGCGCCGGGCGCGGTGTACAGGTACCGCATGCGCCCGTCGCCGGCGACCGCGTCGACCCCTTGGAGGAGGTCGGGGCGCTGGTCGACGTGGAGGCGGTCGGTGACGTTGACCATGCCGTGGTCGGCGGTGACGAACAGGGCCGCGTCGCGCGGCAGGCCGGTGAGGATGCCGTCGATCGCCTCGCTGACCTCGGCGACCGCTTCGAGCCAGTCCGGGGAGCCGACGCCGTGGAAGTGCCCGGCGGTGTCGACGTCGGGCAGGTACGCGTAGACGAGGCTGCGGTCGGCGCGGGCGAGCGCGGCCACGGTGCCCTCGGCGACCTCGCGGGGGCTGACGGCCGGGAGCCAGTCGGCGCCGCGGTAGATCGCGCGGGTCAGGCCGGTGTCGCGGAACGTGCCGTTGGAGACGATCGTGCACGCGACGCCGTCGGCGCTCGCGCGTTCGAACGCGGTCGGCTCGGGCTGCCAGGTCTCGGGGTCGGGGCTGGAGCCGTCCCAGCGGATGTGGGTGACGAGGTCGCCGGTGTCGGGGACGCGGACGGTGAACCCGATGATGCCGTGGCGGCCGGGCGGGAGGCCGCAGGCGAGGGACGCGAGGCTGATCGGGGTCGAGGAGGGGACGGTGGCGGTGATCGCGGTGAGGGTGCCGATCTCGCCGTGGTGGACGGCGCCGACGGTGGCGCTGGCCTGCGCGGCCTGGCCGAGGAGGTGGTAGCCGAAGCCGTCGAGGAGGAGCACGGCGACGCGGCGGACGCCGTCGAGCTCGCCCTGTCGCAGGAGCACGGCGGGGCTGTCGGTGCGCTGGGGGACGCCTAGGGCCGCAAGGGCGGTGGGCATGACATCGGCGAGGGTGCCGGTGCCGTAGGCGGGTCGGGTTTCCGCCGGGTACGGGCTCGAAGGCATGGCCTAGAGGCTAGCCGGTTTCGTCTCGTTTCGGCCACATGAGAGGCAGGTGGCCCGGATTCCGGCAGGTCGTAGCGCCTACGTCTCGGGGATGTCGAGGCCGGAGCGGTAGGCGATCGCGACGAGGCCGGCGCGGTCGCGGGCGCCGAGCTTGGCGAGGAGCTTGCCGACGTGGGTGCGCACGGTGGCAGGGCTGATGAACAGGCGCTCGCCGATCTCGTCGTTGGGGAGCCCGGTGGCCACCCAGCGGAGGATCTCCTGCTCGCGTTCGGTGAGGTCGCCGAGGTTGGGGTGGGGGCGGGCGCCGCCGGTGCCGCGCTCGGCGTACGCGTCGATGACCTTGCGCGTGACGTCGGGGCTGAGGAGCGAGTCCCCGGCGGCGGCGAGGCGGACGGCGCGCAGGAGGTCCTCGGGCGGGGCGTCCTTCATGATGAACCCGGCCGCGCCCCCGGCGAGGGCCTCGAAGATGTACTCGTCGATCTCGAACGTGGTGATCATGACGACGCGGGTGCCGGCCAGGGACGGCTCGCGGCCGATGCGGCGCAGCACCTCCAGGCCGTCGAGGCCGGGCATGCGGATGTCGAGGAGCGCGACGTCGGGCCGGAGGCGCCGGATGACCTCCCACGCTTCGCGGCCGTCCTCGGCCTCGGCGGCGACGTGGATGTCCTCCTCGTCGCGGTAGAGGTTGCGCAGGGCCATCCGAATGAGGCTCTGGTCGTCGGCGATCACGAGCTCGATCATCGCGGTTCCTTGCGGTCGTAAGGGATGCGGGCCTTGACGGCGAAGCCGCCGCCGGGCCGGGGCGCGGCCGTGAACGCGCCGCCGCCGGCCTGGACGCGCTCCATCATGCCGGTGACCCCCTGGCCCATCCGGTCCGGGTGGAGGGGGCCGCCGCGGCCGTCGTCGAGGACGGCGACGCGCAGCGCGGCCGCGTCGCAGGCGATCGTGACGGCGGCCTTCGTCGCCTCGGCGTGGCGGATGACGTTGGTGAGGGACTCCTGGACGACCCGGTAGGCGGTGGCGGCGACGTTGACGGGGACGGCGCCCGGGTCGCCGGTGAGCGTGTAGTCGACCGCGAGGCCGCCCTTGCGCACGCCGTCGACGAGCGCGGCGACGTCGGCGACCGCGCCGGTGGGCCGCAGCTCCGGCTGCTGGCCCTTGCGCAGCGGCGCGAGGGTCGCGCGGAGGTCCTGGAGGGCCCGGTTGGAGGCCTCGCGGATCGCCGCCAGGTTCTCCACGACCGCGTCGGGCGTCCCGGCGTGCTTCTCGGCCATGTGGAGGGCGACGCCCGCGTTCATGGAGACCACGGCGAGGCTGTGGCCGACCACGTCGTGGATCTCGCGGGCCATCTCCACGCGCTCCTCGGCGCGGTACCGCTCGCGCTCGGCCTCGCGCTCGCGCGACCGGGCGCGGCGGGCCTCCTTGACGATGCGGCCGCCCGCGGCGGGGACGCCGAGCCACACGAGCGCGACGCCCGCGGTGAACCAGAGGCTCGTGTCGCCGTCGAGGAGCGTGTGGAACGCGACGGTGTAGACGAACAGGCCGGCGAGCACGTACGCGGTGGTCCGCAGGGTGCGCGCGAACGCGTAGAAGCACACCGCGACGGCCGGGAGCATGAACACCGGCCCCTGCGGCAGGTCGAGGTACAGGTACACCGAGAGGGCCGCCATGGTGCCCGCGAGCGCGGCCTCGGGCGAGAGGCGCCGGACCGCGAGGAACGCGGCCATCGCCCCGATGAGCGCGAACGCGGCCGGCGCGGGCTTGACGCCGCCGTTCGCGCCGACGGTGCCCCCGGACGTCAGGAGCCCGAGCAGGAGCGCCAGCCCGATGTCGAAGACGGGGGCCGGGACGCCGCGCCGGGTCGCGTTCACAGTGCTCACAGGCTCAAGGCTACGGTCCGGGCGGGGCCGCGGCGTGGGCCGGACGGCGTAATCGCGCCTACGCTCCTCGACGTAGTCGCGGCCTCAGCGCATCGGCTTGCGGGCGAGCAGGTGGATGTTGGTCGCCATGTCGCGGAAGGGCACGCGGGAGGCGGTGGCGAGCTCGAACTCGCGCAGGGCCTCGCCGGTCGCGGTCTCGGGCGTGGCGGCCTGGATGAGGTCGCCGACGACGCCGACGCCGTGGACCTGCTCGGTGACCAGGCCGGAGCCGCCGATGAGCGCGGTGAGGGTCGCGGTCTCGAAGCGGCGCTTGATGGTGTCGCGGCCCTCGCTGACGCCGTCGACGTCGACGAGGAGGTCGAGCGCGGTGGAGAACTGGCCCGACAGGGCCTTGGCGAGGACGGCCGCGATGCGGTTGGCGACGAGGACGGAGACCGCGCCGCCGGGCGCGCAGGCCTTCGCGAGCGCGTCGAGCGCGGTGTCGGGGTAGTCGACCATCTCCAGGACGGAGTGGCACAGGACGAGGTCGGCGGCGCCGGGCTCGGTGACGTCGGGGAGCTCGTCGGCGTCGGCCTGGACGGCCTGGACCCGGTCGGTGACGCCGGCGTCGGCGGCGCGCTGGCGCAGCGAGGCGAGGGCGTTCGCGCTGGGTTCGACGACGGTGACCTCGTGGCCGAGCTCGGCGAGGGGGACGGCGAAGCCGCCGGAGCCGCCGCCGACGTCGAGGATGCGCATGGTCGCGCCGGTCCCGGCGGCGAAGCGCTCGATCTCGGCCGACAGGACGGACCACACGACGGCGATGCGGGGGTGGTGGGGAGCCTTGGCGGTCTCCCTGGGAATGTTGTCGACCATGCGGCACAGCCTAGCCTTGTTCGGGCGGACGGGTAAGTGAGAAACCCCCCGGGCGGGGCCCGGGGGGTGTCGTTCGCGGGGCAGGCCCTAGTCGCGCAGGAACGGCGGGCGCTTCCGGATCTCCCGCAGGTACGCGGGGTTGTTGCGGAAGTACCGGCGCCACAGGCGCTTGGGCTCCTTGGTGAGCCGGAAGAGCCATTCGAGGCCGTTGCGCTGCATCCACGGCGGGGCCTGCGGGACGAGCCCGGCGTGGAAGTCGAAGGCCGCGCCGACGCCGAAGAGCGCGGGGGCGTGGAGGCGGTCGCGGTGCGCGGCCATCCAGCGCTCCTGCTTGGGGGTGGACAGGCCCACCCACACGAGCTGGGCGCCGGAGTCGTTGATGCGCTTGACGATCTCGGCGTCCTCGTCCTCGGTCAGGGGCCGGAACGGCGGCGAGTACATGCCGGCGAACGTGACGCCGGGGATGCGCTCGGCGAGCTTCTCCGCGAGGAGCTCGGGCACGCCGTCCTTGCCGCCGTACAGGAACGAGGACCAGCCGCGCTCGGCGGCGCGGGCGAGGACGTTGAGCATCAGGTCGGGCCCGTACACGCGGTCCATCCACTCGGCCCCGGCCTGGCGCCCGGCCCACACCATCGGCATGCCGTCGGGCGTGGTCAGCCCGGAGGCGTTGTGGATGGCGAGGAGCTCGGGGTCCCGCTGGGACTCCATGACGCCGTGGACGCCGGTGACGCACACGTAGTGGCGCTCGCCGGTCTCGACCCAGCGGGTGACCTCGGTGAGCGCCATCGCCTGGTCGACGGTGGAGACGCCGACGCCGAGGACGTCGACGCGGCGGAGCTGCGGTTCGGCCATTACAGGTTGTAGGTGGCCTTGACCTGGTCGTAGACCCACTCGTAGGTCTTCGACATGCCTTCGCAGAGCGAGATCGAGGGCTCCCAGCCGTAGTACTTCTGGATGAGCGTGTTGTCCGAGTTGCGGCCGCGGACGCCGAGGGCGCCTTCGACGTGCTTGAGCTCGATGTCGATCCCGGCGATGTCGGCGACCAGGTAGTACAGGTTGTTGATGGTGGTCAGCTCGGAGGAGCCGAGGTTGAGGGGCTCGGTGACGTCGCCGCGGGTGAACATCTTGGTGCCGTGAACGCAGTCGTCGATGTAGGTGAACGAGCGGGTCTGCTCGCCGTCGCCCCAGATCTCGACCTCCTTCTGGCCGGTGAGGGCGGCGACGGCGATCTTGCGGCAGGTGGCGGCGGGGGCCTTCTCGCGGCCGCCGTCCCAGGTGCCGACTGGCCCGTAGATGTTGTGGTAGCGGGCGATGCGGGTCTCGAGGCCGAAGTCCTCGCGGAAGTGGCGGCACATGCGCTCGCTGAAGAGCTTCTCCCAGCCGTAGCCGTCCTCGGCGTCGGCGGGGTAGGCGTCCTCCTCCTTGAGCGGGGCGATGTTCGCCTCGGTCTGCTTGTACCCGGCGTAGACGCACGCGGAGGAGGAGTAGAAGAAGCGGCCGACCTCGGACTCCTTGGCGGCCATCAGCATGTGGGTGGAGGGCAGGACCGAGAGCATGCACAGGGCCTTGTTGTTCTCGATGAAGCCCATGCCGCCCATGTTGCAGGCGAGGTTGTAGACCTCGCCGGCGCCGCCGCCGATCGCGGTCTCGCAGTTCGCGAGGTCGGCGAGGTCCATCTGGAGGCTCTCGGTGTCGCCGTGGACCTGGTACCACTCGTCGAGGGGCTTCACGTCGACGGCCCGGACGGTCTTGCCCTCGGCGAGGAGGCTCGCCACCAGGTGCCCGCCGATGAAACCACCGGCTCCCGCCACTACCGCGTCCACGCTTGCCGCCATCGTCACTCCTCGGTTGTCCGGGTACGGGGAAGAATCGCTTCAGCCTACCCGCCGCGCTTCCGCGCCCACCAGCCGGGAAATGGGGCCTAAGTCACCGTCAGGGGCGGTTTCGGGGGCGCCGCCGGGCGCGGTCGCGGCGATCGGGGCGAGGAGTTCCGGGGCGGTGACGGCGCGCAGCGACGGGTCGGCGTCGCCGGTGATCGCGGGCTCGAAGCGGGAGGCGACGCAGTACAGGCGGACGTCGGGGTCGCCGAGGAGCCGCTTGACGTAGCGCAGGCGCTTGAGCTGGCGTTCGACCATCCGGAACCGCCAGCGGGCGGTCCCGAGGGCGACGGGGGCGCCCTGGTCGTCCCAGGCGGCGACCTCGAGGGTCCGCATCTGGCGGAACCGCGGGTCGGGGACGGTGACGCGGGTGGCCGCGGCGGCGCCGGTGTCGTCGAGGACCCAGGCGCGGGCGAGGTCGAGGAACTCGGGGCGGGCGACGTACCGGTCGAAGCGGGCGCGGTTCAGCCTCCACAGCTGCTCGGTGATGTACCCGCGCCGCCAGCGCGGCAGGTGCGGGCGCAGGACGGCGTAGTGGAAGCGCGCGAGGCGGTCGGTGAAGGTCCAGAACGGGTCGTCGGGTTCGAGGGGGTTGGGGCCGGGGCGGACGAGGCCGGCGGCTTCGAGGCGCGGCAGGAGCGCGTCGAGGTCGGCCTCGCTCAGGCGGGTGCCGGCGCGGAGGTCGTAGCGGGTGCGGGGGCGGACGACGGCGAGGGCGAGGACGGCGTCGGCGGCGTCGTCGACCTCCTCGCCGAGGAGTGCGGCGGCGCGGCCGGCGGCGCGCTCGAAGTGGGGGGCGTCGGGGGTGAGGAACCCGGTCCGGAGCCAGTCGGCGGTGTCGTCGAAGCGCTGCGGCAGGGGGGCGTGGGCGCCGAGGAGGGCGGGGTCGTCGCCGATGACGGCGTGGACGGCGACGGCGGCCTCGGGCTCGGCGGCGCCCAGGGAGCGGATCGACTCGCGCAGTTCGTTCATGGTGAGGGCGATGCTACTCGGCCCCTGCGCGTCTCACAGTTCGCGGAACATCAGGTGGAGGTCGACCAGGCCTTCGGAGGGGTGGTCGAAGCCGCCGGGGATGAGGGCGAGGGTGGTCATGCCGAGGGAGTGCCAGAGCTTGACGGCGTTGACGTTGGTGGCGACGACGGCGTTGAACTGCATGGCGCGGAAGCCGTCGTCCTTGGCGCGGGCGAGGGCGGCCTCGCCGAGGGCGCGGCCGATGCCGCGGCGCCCGTAGGCGGCGTCGACCATGAACCCGGCGTTGGCGACGTGGGCGCCCTGGCCGGGGAGGTTGGGGTGGATCTCGACGGTGCCGGCGACGTGCCCGTCGACGACGGCGACGAGCCGCGAGGCGGGCGCGGGGCGCTCCATCCAGTAGGCGCGGGTCCAGGACTCGGTGGTGTCGGGCGGCCACGGGTAGGTCTCGCCGGCCTGGATGATGGGGCGCATGAACGCCCACATGGCGGGCCAGTCGGTGGCGGCGGCGTCGCGGATCTGCATGGGGTCGAAGGTATCGGGTCTACCGGGGCGGCTGCCAGTCGGAGAGGGAGGCGGCCTGGCTCTGGACCCAGGAGTCGGGGACGGCGCGGAGGAGGCCGCGGGTGACGCCGCGGCCTCCGGAGGCGATGGTGTGGACGCGGCGCGAGAGCCGGGCGACGCGCTTGAGGCGGGGCAGGCGGGCGCGGTCGTAGGAGGCGAGGGCGTCGGGGACGGACTCGGGCGAGCGGCGCAGGGCCCAGCCGAGGGTGACGGCGTCCTCGAGGGCGAGGCTGCCGCCCTGGGCGAGGATGGGGGCGACGCCGTGGGCGGCGTCGCCCATGAGGACGAGGCCGCCGGTGCCGGCGGGCTGGTGGAGGCGCGCGGGGATGGGCCACACGTACCGGACGGACTGCTGGGTGAGTTCGGAGGGCCGGGTGGCGGCGATGTACTTGCCGACGGGGGCGGGCCAGTCCGCGAACCAGCGGTTGATGAGCTCGTGCTGGATCTGGGGGGACTCGGGGCGCATGCCGCCGGGGACGGTGGCCCACCAGCAGGCGCCGGCGTGGCCGAGGTCGCCGTAGCCGAAGCGGCGGCGGTCGGGGCCGTAGACCTCGACGGCCTCGGCGCTGCGCTCGGGGGCGCGGTGGGCGGGGATGATCCCGCGGAACACCACCACCCCGGCATCCACTGTGGGCGATCCGGGGGCGATGAGGGGGCGGGTCGGGGAGTCGATGCCGTCGGCGGCGACGATGAGGTCGGCGTCCCAGCGGCGGTTGGAGTCGCCCGCGGCGAGGTCGACCATGTCGATCCGGTCGACCTGCGTCGCGGGGTGGACCTCGACGCTGTCGCCGAGGCGCGACACGAGCGCCTCGTAGAGCATCGCGTTGTGGACCATGACGGACGGGGTGCCGTCGTCGGCGCCGAGCATGGCCCCGGCGAAGGAGCTGGAGACGCGGTCCTCGTTGCGGATCTCGAAGCGCTCCACGGGGGTCCCGGCGGCGTCGAGGGTGGCGTCGACCCCGAGCGCGCGCAGCGCGCGCACGCCCGAGGCCCACAGGATCATGCCGAGGTCGTCGCCTTTGAGGCGCTCGCGCCGCTCCAGCAGCGCCACCCGCCAGCCGAGCTTCGACAGCACGATCGCGCTGGCGAGCCCGGCGACGCCGGCGCCGACGACTACGGCTCTACGGTTCTGCATCTGCACCTGCCCGGGGGAAGCGGTGTCGGTCAGCCGTCGTCGCGGGTCGTGCCCGCGCCGGGCCGTGTCTCGTCGGAGGCGGTCTCGTCGGCGGTCGCGGTGTCAGTGGTGTCGGCCGGCGGCTCGTCGGACGGTTCGTCGGCGACGCCGTCCTCCTCGGGTCGAGTGTCCTCGGTTTCGCCGTCGTCGGGGGTCCCGTCCCCGTCGGGGGCGGTGAGGAGGACGCCCTTGGGCAGGGCGCCGTCGACGTAGCCGGTGGCCTTGGCGGCGTCGGAGTCCCAGGCGACGATGACGCGCTCGCCGCCGTCGTAGGCGACGACCTTGCGGGAGCCGCGCACCAGGAGCAGGTAGGCGACGGCGAGGACCACGACGACGATGCTCACCCACTGGTTGAGGCGGAGCCCGAAGGCGGCCTCGGCGGGGTCGATGCGCAGGCCCTCGATCCAGAACCGGCCGGTCCAGTAGAGGAGGACGAAGAGGGCGACGAGGCGCCCGGCGCCGAACTTCCACCGGCGGTCGGCGACGACGAGGACGACGGCGACGCCGACGTTCCACAGCGCCTCGTAGAGGAACGTGGGGTGGAACGTCTCGTAGTTCATGTAGCCGGCGACGCGGTGGTCGACGTCGATCGCGACGGCCCACCAGGCGTCGAGGGGCTTGCCGTACAGCTCCTGGTTGAACCAGTTGCCGAGGCGGCCGACGGCCTGGCCGATCGGGACGCCGGGCACGCACGCGTCGGCGACCGTGGCGAAGGGGAGCTTGAGCTGGCGGCAGCCGAGCCAGAGGCCGACGCCGCCGAGGAGGATCGCGCCGGGGACGCCGAGGCCGCCCTCCCAGACCGCGAAGGCCTTCCAGGGGTCGCCGTCGGGGCCGAAGTAGGCGTCGGGGCTGGTGAACACGTGGTAGATGCGGGCGCCGACGATGCCGAACGGCACCGCCCACACCGCGAGGTCGAGCACGGCCCACTCGGGGGCGCCGCGGCGGCGCAGGCGCACCTCCGCGATCCAGCAGGCCGCGACGATGCCGGCGATCAGGCAGAGGGCGTAGGCGCGGATCGGGATGGGGCCGAGGTGCCAGACCGACTCGGCCGGGCTCGGGATTGAAGCGAAGTCCACGACGCAAAACCTATCGGGTGGCGGCGGAGCGGCCGGGCGCGGGCCGGGGCGGGGGCGTGGAGGGGCCCCGCAGGCGTCGCCTGCGGGGCCCGCTGCGGTCTAGCGGCGGACGCCTTCGGCGAGGTCCGCGGTGAGTTCGGCGAGGCGCTGGTGCCCGGCCGGGACGTCGTCGGAGTCCAGGTAGCAGTTGACGATGGCCGAGCCGACGATGACGGCGTCGCCGTACCCGGCGATCTCGGCGGCCTGCTCGCCCGAGCGGACGCCGAGGCCCACGCCGATCGGCAGGTCGGTGTGCGCGCGGGTGCGGCGCACCAGGTCCGGCGCGACCGCGGAGGTCCCGGCGCGGGCGCCGGTGACGCCCATGACCGACTGCGCGTACACGAAGCCGCGGCAGGCCGCGACCGTGGCGGCGATCCGCTCCTCGGTGGAGGACGGCGCGACCAGGAAGACCCGGTCGAGCTCGTGCGCGTCGGAGGCGGCGATCCACTCGCCGGCCTCGTCGGGGATGAGGTCGGGCGTGATGAGCCCGGCCCCGCCGGCGGCTTTGAAGTCGCGGGCGAACCGGTCGACGCCGTACCGCTCCACCAGGTTCCAGTAGGTCATGACGAGGATCGGGACACGCCCGGCGACCGCCTCGGTGACCTCGAAGACCTGGCTGGTGCGGAACCCGGCGGCGAGCGCCTGGTCGGCCGCGCGCTGCACGGACGGGCCGTCCATGACCGGGTCGGAGTAGGGCAGGCCCAGCTCGATGACGTCGGCGCCGTGGTCGATCATGATGTCGACGGCTTTGATGGAGTCGGCGAGGGTCGGGAACCCGGCCGGGAGGTAGCCGACGAGCGCCGCGCGCCCCTCGGCCTTCGTCTTCGCGAACGCCGCTTCGACGCGCATCAGCTCTCCCCCTTGTCGAAGCCGTAGTACTCGACCACGTTGCCCATGTCCTTGTCGCCGCGTCCCGAGAGGTTCACCAGGACCTTCGCGCCCGGCTCCAGGGACTTGGCGAGGCGCAGCGCCCCGGCGAGGCCGTGGGCGGACTCGATCGCGCAGATGATGCCCTCGGTGCGGGCGAGCTTCTCGAGCGCGGCCATGGCCTCGGCGTCGTCCACCGGCTCGTACGCGGCGCGGCCGGTCGCGGCCAGGTGCGCGTGCTCGGGGCCGACGCCCGGGTAGTCCAGGCCCGCCGAGATCGAGTGCGACTCGATCGTCTGGCCGTCCTCGTCCTGGAGGACGAAGGTGCGGGCGCCGTGGAGGACGCCGACCTGCCCGGCGGTGATGGTCGCGGCGTGGCGGCCGGTGTCGTACCCGTCGCCGCCGGCCTCGAAGCCGTACAGCTTGACGGGCTCGTCGTCGAGGAACGCGGTGAAGATGCCCATCGCGTTCGAGCCGCCGCCGACGCACGCGGCGACGACGTCGGGGAGGCCCCCGGTGCGCTCCAGGAACTGGGCGCGGGCCTCGTCGCCGATGCCGCGGCAGTAGTCGCGCACCAGCTGCGGGAACGGGTGCGGGCCGCCGACCGAGCCGATGAGGTAGTGGGTGTGCTCGACGCTGGCGACCCATTCGCGCAGCGCCTCGTTCATGGCGTCCTTGAGCGTCCGCGAACCGGTCGTGACCGGCACGACCTCGGCGCCGAGGAGGCGCATGCGGGCGACGTTCAGGGCCTGGCGGCGGGTGTCCTCCTCGCCCATGTACACGGTGCACTCGAGCCCGAAGTAGGCCGCCGCGGTCGCGGACGCGACCCCGTGCTGGCCCGCGCCGGTCTCGGCGATGATCCGGGTCTTGCCCATGCGCTTGGTGAGCAGCGCCTGGCCGAGGACGTTGCGGATCTTGTGCGCGCCGGTGTGGTTGAGGTCCTCGCGCTTGAGCCACACCTCGACGCCGGCCTCCTGCGAGAGCCGCTCGGCGAAGTACAGCGGCGACGGGAGGTTCCCGTACTCGCGGCCGAGCGCGTCGAGCTCGGCGGTGAACGCCGGGTCGGCGAGGGCGGCGGTGTGCGCGGCCTCGAGCTCGTCGAGGGCGGCGATCAGGGCTTCGGGGACAAACCGTCCCCCGAATTCGCCCCAGTGGCCGGTGGCATCTGGGTTGGGCACGGTACTTACTCCCCTTCGCGGTGCTAGATCGGGCGCGGCGTGGCCGGGTGCGAGCCGGCGGTGACCAGTTCGCGGACGGCGTCGCGCGGGCTCTTCTGCTTGACGACCCCCTCGCCGACGAGCACGGCGTCGGCGCCGGCGCTCGCGTAGCGGATGAGGTCCCGGGTGCCGCGGACGCCGGACTCGGCGACCTTCACGACCTCCCGGGGCAGGCCCGGCGCGATCCGCTCGAACACCGAGCGGTCCACCTGGAGCGTAGTCAGGTCGCGGGCGTTGACGCCAATGACTTTGGCGCCCGCGCGCATGGCCCGGTCGGCCTCGTACTCGGTGTGGACCTCCACGAGCGCGGTCATGCCGAGCCCGGTGATGCGCTCGTGCAGCGACACGAGCGTGTCCTGGTCGAGCGCGGCCACGATGAGCAGGACCAGGTCCGCGCCGTGGGCGCGGGCCTCCAGGACCTGGTAGGGGGAGACCACGAAGTCCTTGCGGAGCACCGGGATCTGGACCTTCGCGCGCACGGCGTCGAGGTCGTCGAGGCTGCCCTTGAAGTAGGACTGCTCGGTGAGCACGGAGATGACCGAGGCACCGCCCGCGGCGTACTCGGCGGCCAGCTCGGCCGGGTCGGGGATGTCGGCGAGCGCGCCCTTCGACGGCGAGGCCCGCTTCACCTCTGCGATGACGCCCACGCCGCCGCCGGAGAGCGCGGCGTACCCGTCGAGCGCGGGCCGCGCGGCGGCGGCGCGCTCGCGGATCGCCTCGATGGGGGTCTCGGCCTGGCGCCGCTCGAGATCGGCGCGGACTTCGGTGATGATCTGCTCCAGCACGTTCATCTACGCGGTCCTTTCTCCTGCACCGATGCCGTGATAGTAGGCGACGAGGGGTCCCGGCCCGAGTCGAGGGCGTTCCACAGCGACACCGGGTCCTCTGTTATGGCGCCGTCCCCCGCGGGGGCCGTCTCGTACCGGTCGGCGGCGGGCCAGGCGCCGGCGCGCGCGGTCGTCCAGGCGCCCGCGCCCGCGAGGATCAGCCCGGCGGCGGCGAGCGCGATCGGCCACGGCCCGGACGCGAGGTGCAGGACCCCGCCGAGGGCGGCCGCGAGGCCCGCGAGGGCGGCGACGACGCCGAGGACGCGGCGGGCCCGGTTCCCGGTGGCGAGCATCGCGAGGAACGCGGCGCCGCCCGCGAGGGCGCACGGCAGCGCCCACGAGGCGAGGTCGGTCCCGGACTGGGCGGTGGTGGCGGTGATCCCGGCGTGGCCGGTCTCGGCGGTGGAGGTCCAGCCGCGGGAGGCGGCGAGGGCCGCGAGGCCGGCGGCGGCGATCCCGGCGAGGAGCACGCGGGCGCGCTCGCCGGCGCGGTCGGGGGCCGCGGCCTCGGGCGCGTCGCCCGCGGGGCCGTCGGCCGGGTCCGGGGAGGCGGTCGGGTCGCCGCTCATGCGATCTCCCTCCCGGTGAAGCAGGTGCGGGTGCCGGTGTGGCAGGCGGGGCCGGTCTGGTCGACCTGGAGGAGGACGGTGTCGCCGTCGCAGTCGGCGGCGACGGAGACGACGGCCTGGCGGTGCCCGGAGGTCTCGCCCTTGACCCAGTACTCGCCGCGGCTGCGCGACCAGTACGTCGCCTGCTTCGTCGCGAGGGTGCGCCGCAGCGCCTCCGCGTCCATCCACGCGAGCATGAGCACCTCGCCGGTGTCGTGCTGCTGCGCGATCGCGGGCACGAGCCCGTCGGCGTTGAAGCTCAGGTTCGCCAGTGCCTCTTCTCGACCTTCCACGGTTATCGATTGTGATCGCACCGCGCCGCGCGGTGCCACCCGGGCCCTTCGGAGAGTGAATCGTGGGATTCTCGGAGCCATGGAGCGCCCGTATGTCATCCTTTCGGCCGCCGTGAGCCTCGACGGGTTCCTCGACGACGACTCGCCCGACCGCCTGGTCCTCTCCGACGCGGCCGACTTCGACCGGGTCGACGCGGTCCGGGCCGGGGTCGACGCGATCGCGGTCGGCGCCGGGACCGTGCGGGCCGACGACCCGCGGCTCCAGGTCAGGTCCCCCGAGCGGCGCGCGGAGCGGACCGCGCGGGGTGCGCGGGCGACGCCGCTGCGGGTGGTGTTCTCCCCCTCGGGCCGGCTGGACCCGGGCGCGCGGCTGTTCGCGGACGGCGACCCGGTCGTGGTGTACACGTCGGCGGCGGGCGCGGCGGCGTGCCCGCTCGGCCCGGCCGCGGCCGAGGTCGTGGCGACCGCCGAGCGCGAGGTGGACCTGGCGGCGGCGCTCACGGACCTGGCCGCCCGCGGGGTGGCGCGGCTGCTGGTGGAGGGCGGCGGGACGGTGCACACGGCGTTCCTGGCGGCCGACCTCGCCGACGAGCTGCACGTGGCGGTGGCGCCGTTCCTGCTCGGGGAGCGCGGCGGGGCCCGGTTCACGTACCCGGCGGCGTTCCCGCAGTCCCCGGCGCGGCCGCTGGTCCTGGCGGCGGCGCAGGCGAACGGCCCGATCGCGCTGCTGGTGTACCGGCGGGCCTGACGGGCGGCTGAGCGGCGGCTCCGGGCGGCGGGTCGCGGCGGCGCGGTCTGCCCGGATCGGCCGGATCGGGGCGTTCGGTCCCTTATGGTGGCTTCAGTCCCCTGCCCGACCGATCCGCCCGAACGTGAGGAGCCGCGCCATGGCCGTCAGCGAGACGCCCGCCGAACCCGGGCCCGAGGGCCCCGGGACGACGACCGAGGAGGCGGGGGCGCCGCCGCCCGAGCGGCCCCTGGAGGTCGAGGAGCGGCAGGCGACGCTGCCGGTGGACCGGCCGGTGTTCTGGACCGGCGCGATCGTCACGCTCGCGGTGATCGTGTACGGCGCGGTCTTCCCCGAGCAGTTCGAGGACGGCTCGACGGCGGCGCTGAACTGGGTCATCGCGAACTTCGGGTGGCTGTTCATCATCGCCGGGAACATCTTCCTGGTGCTCGCGGTCTACATCGCGGCGAGCCGGTACGGGAACATCAAGCTGGCGGTGAACGCCGACGAGCAGCCCGAGTTCGGGACGCTGCCGTGGATCTCGATGATGTTCGCCGCCGGCATGGGCATCGGCCTCATGTTCTACGGCGTGGCCGAGCCGCTCTCGCACTACTTCGACGCCCCGCCGCCGCTCCAGCTCAACCCGGCGTCGCCGTACTTCCCCGACCAGCTCCAGGAGGGCGCGCTGGTCTACTCGTACTTCCACTGGGGACTGCACCCGTGGGCGATCTACGCGGTCGCGGGCCTGGCGCTCGGGTACTCGACCTTCCGCAAGCAGCGCGGCAACAACATGAGCGACGCGTTCGCGCCGCTCCTGACCGGGAAGCGCTGGGGCCCGGCCACGGGCCGGGGCATCGACCTGCTCGCGGTGTTCGCGACCGTGTTCGGGACGGCCGCGAGCCTGGGGCTGGGCGCGCTCCAGGTCGCGGTGGGCCTGGGGATCGTCGCGGGCGTGAAGGACTCGAAGTTCCTGGAGATCATCGTCATCGTGGCGCTGACGGCCGCGTTCGTGGCGTCGGCGTTCTCGGGCGTCCACCGCGGCGTCAAGTGGCTGTCGACGACGAACGTGGTGCTGGCGCTGTTCCTGGTCGTGTTCGTGTTCTTCGCGGGGCCGACCCTGTTCATCCTCGACGCGTGGCCGAACGCGGTCGGCGGGTACCTGTCGAGCCTGGTGAACCTGTCCAGCGTCACCGGCGCGTTCGGCGGTGCCGACTGGATGGCGGCCTGGACGATCTTCTACTGGGCGTGGTGGCTGTCGTGGGCGCCGTTCGTGGGCACGTTCATCGCGCGCATCTCGCGCGGGCGCACCATCCGCCAGTTCGTCGTCGGCGTCCTCCTCATCCCCTCGGCCGCCTCCACGCTGTGGTTCGCGATCCTCGGCGGGACCGCGCTGTGGAAGCAGGGCAACGGGAGCGCCGACTACGAGGCGGCGCTCGCGCAGGGCGAGGAGCACGCCCTGTTCGCGCTCCTGGACTCGCTGCCCATGTACGGCATCATGTCCGGCCTGTCGATGATCCTCGTGGCGATCTACTTCGTCACCGGCGCCGACTCGGCCTCGCTGGTCCTCGGCTCGCTGTCGAGTCGCGGCTCGCTCGCGCCGAAGAAGCCCCTGGTGGTGTTCTGGGGCGCGACGATCGGCGCCGTGGCGGCGGTCCTGCTCCTGTCGGGCGGCCTCGAAGGGCTCAAGAACGCGACGATCATCGTCGCGCTGCCGTTCGTCGTCGTCATGCTCGCGCTGTGCGTGGCGCTCATGAAGGAGCTGACGACCGACCCGGCCGCGAACGTGCTGCGCCACCACATGCGCCAGCGCGGCTTCCGCGACGCGATCCGCAAGCTCGTGGGCGAGGAGGTCGACACCCGGACCGCCGCGAAGAACCCGTGGGGCCGCGCCCGGATGCGCTTCCCCTCCGGCGGCGGGCGCCGGACCGGAACGGAGGAATAGGACCCGGTGCCGCTAAATTGGGGGGTGAACCTGCGGCGGAAGGAAACCCCATGAAGGCGATCGTGGTCGAGCGGACCGGCGGGCCGGGCGTCATGACGGTCCTGGAGGGCGAGGACCCGGGCCCGCGGCCCGGCCAGATCGCCGTCAGGGTCGCCGCGGCGGGCGTCAACTTCATCGACGTCTACCACCGCACCGGGGCCTACGGGCTGCCGCTGCCGTTCACCCCGGGCCTGGAAGGCGGCGGGTACGTGACGGCCGTCGGCGCGGGCGTCACCGGCTTCGCGATCGGCGACGAGGTCGCCTGGAAAGACGTCCCGGGCTCGTACGCGGACCTCGTGGTCGCCGACGCGGACGCGTTCGTGCCGGTCCCCGAGAAGGTCGCGGTCGAGACCGCCGCCGCCGTCATGCTCCAGGGCCTCACCGCGCACTACCTGTGCAACAGCGTGTACGACGTGCAGGAGGGCGACACGGTCGTCGTGCACGCCGCCGCCGGCGGCGTCGGCCTGCTGCTGACGCAGATGGTGAAGTACAAGGGCGGCAAGGTCGTCGGCACCGTGTCCACGGACGCGAAGGCCGAGCTCGCCCGCCAGAACGGCACCGACCACGTCATGCGCTACGAGGGCTTCGGCGCCAAGGCCCGCGAGCTCACCGGCGGCGAGGGCGTCGCGGCCGTGTTCGACGGCGTCGGCAAGACCACGTTCGACGAGGGCCTGCAGGCGCTGCGCCCGCGCGGGGTCATGGCCCTGTTCGGACAGGCGAGCGGTCCCGTCCCGCCCGTGGACCCGCAGCGGCTCAACAGCGGCGGCTCGCTCGTCCTGACCAGGCCGACCCTCAAGGACTTCACCCGGACCCGCGAGGAGTACCTCGCCCGCGCCGCCGACGTGTTCCAGATGATCGAGGACGACAACCTCCTCGTGCGCGTCGGCGAGACGTTCCGCCTCGAGGAGGCCCCCGAGGCGCACGAGGCGCTGCAGGCCCGCAAGACCACCGCGAAGCTGCTGCTCATCCCGTGACGGCCGCGGCCCGGAACGTCCTGCGGTAGGCCGAGGGCGAGACGCCGAGCGCGGACCGCAGGTGCTGGCGGAGCGAGACGCCGGTGCCGAGCCCGGACCGCTGCGCGACCTGGTCGACGGTGAGGTCGGTGGACTCCAGGAGCCGGCGGGCGTGCTCGACGCGCTGGCGGGTCAGCCACTGCGCGGGGCTCTGGCCGGTCTCCTCGCGGAAGCGGCGCGTGAACGAGCGGCGGCTCATGGTCGCCCGGCGGGCCAGGTCGTCGATGGACAGGGGCCGGTCGAGGTTGGCGAGGGCCCAGGCGCGGGATTCCGATGTGGACAGTTCCTGCTCGTCGGGGACGGGCCGCTCGATGAACTGGGCCTGGCCGCCGTCGCGCCACGGCGGCACGACGCAGCGGCGGGCCGCGGCGTTCGCGACCTCGGCGCCGTGGTCGCGCCGGACCAGGTGCAGGCACAGGTCCACGGCCGCGCCGGCGCCCGCGGAGGTGAGGATGCGGCCCTGGTCGACGAAGAGGACGTCGGGGTCGACGCGGACCCGCGGGTAGCGCTCGCGCATGCGGTCGGTGAGGACCCAGTGGGTGGTGGCGGTGAGGCCGTCGAGGAGCCCGAGCTCGGCGAGCACGAGCGCCGCCGAGCAGAACGAGACGATCCGCGCGTCCGGGCGCATCCGCGCGAAGACCTCCGGGAGGCCCGGCGGGATCGAGCGGACGTCGCAGGTGGGACCGCCGGGGCCGATGGTGGCGACCACGACGGTGTCGGCCCGCTCCAGGAGCTCGGGGCCGTGGTCGGGCGTGATCGTGAACCCGCTGGAGGAGCGGACCGGGCCGCCGTCGACGGAGCAGACCTGCACGTCGTAGAGGGGGTGCAGGTCCCGGTCGGTGGCGGCGGAGAAGATCCGGTCGGGGATGCCGAGCTCGAACGCGACGACGTCGTCCAGGGCCAGTACCGCCACGCGATGCGCATTCACCATGGCCCGATTCTTTCACATCGTGGCCTCCGGGCCACTTTCCGGCGGGCGGGCCCGCGCCCAGAATGGGACCGGTACACCGGAGTCGACGGAGAGGGAACCGAGATGACGACGATGCGAGCGGTGGTCCAGGACGAGCTCGGCGGGCCGGAGGTGCTCCGGGTGGCCGAGGTCGAGCGGCCCGCGCCGGGCCCGACGGAGATCCTGGTGCGGGTGCGCGCCGCGGGTGTGAACCCGACCGACTGGAAGTCCCGCGAGTCGGGCGGCCTCACCGGCCTGAAGCCGCCGTTCACGCTCGGCTGGGACGTCTCCGGGACGGTGGAGGCCGTCGGCGCGGGTGTGCGGCTGTACCGGCCCGGGGACGAGGTCTACGGGATGCCGAGGTTCCCGCACCCGGCGGGCGGCTACGGCGAGTACGTCGCGGCGCCGGCCCGCCAGTTCGACTTCAAGCCCGCCTCGCTCTCCCACGTGGAGGCCGCGGCGCTCCCGCTCACCGGCCTGACCGCGCACCAGGCGCTGGTCGACAACGCGGGCGTGCGCGAGGGGCACCGGGTCCTCGTCCACGCCGCCGCCGGCGGCGTCGGGCACCTCGCGGTGCAGATCGCGAAGGCACACGGCGCGTACGTGATCGGCACCGCCAGCGCCGGGAAGCACGACTTCCTGCGGTCGCTCGGCGCCGACGAGGCGATCGACTACCGCTCGGTCGACTTCGCGGCGGGCCTGTCCGGGATCGACATCGTGGTGGACCCGATCGGCGGCGAGTACGCGGCGCGGTCAGCGTCGGTCCTCAAGGACGGCGGGTACCTCATGTCGGTGATCCCCGGGGACCTCCCGGCGGCCGAGCGAGAGCGCGTGCACACCGGGTTCGTGCTGGTGGAGCCGGACTGGAGCGGGATGCGGGCCCTCTCGGCCCTCGTCGACGCCGGGAGGCTGCGGCCGACGGTGGCCGAGACCTATCCGCTGGAGGAGGTCGCCCGGGCCCACGAGTCGCTCCAGACGGGCCGCACCGCCGGAAAGATCGTGCTCACCGTGGCCTGACGCGGCGTCGTTTTCCGGCCAGCACCGCGGGCCCGGCGCGGGTTCGATTGGCGCATGCATGTGAACACGCCGTTGAAGGTCCACTACTACGGGAGCGTCGTCGTGCTCCTCGGCACCCGCGACGCGGAGGGGCGGGCGAACCTCGCGCCGATGTCGTCGGCGTGGTGGCTGGGGCAGTCGGCCATGCTCGGGATGGGCGACCGGTCCAAGACCGCGCAGAACCTGCGCGCCACCGGGGAGTGCACGCTCAACCTCGTCCCGAGCGGGCTCGCGGACGCCGTCGACCGGCTCGCGGACCTGACCGCGGCCGACCCGGTCCCGGAGTCGAAGGCCGCCAAGGGGTACCGGTTCGAGCCCGACAAGTTCGGGGCGGCCGGGCTGACCGAGCTCCCCGGTGAGGCCACGGGCGCGCCGCGGGTCGCCGAGTGCCCGGTGCAGCTCGAGTGCCGGATCACCGCCGCGCACCCGTTCGGGAAGGGCTGCACCGCGTTCGAGGCCGAGATCCTGCGGTCCCATGTGGACGAGTCGGTGCTGGTGCCCGGCACCGCGTACGTCGACCCGGTCGCGTGGGACCCGCTCATCATGAAGTTCTGCGACTACTTCGGGGAGGCCCGGAACCTGCGCGAGTCCACGCTCGCCGCGAACTGGCGGATGCCGCGCGGACGCCTGGACCGCGCCGCCTGAACCACCTCGCGGCACTGCCGGGCCGCACTACCGAGCCGCGCCGCCTGACGCGGCGGCGGGCCCACTCTGATCGAGCGGGCCCGCCGCGGCGTCAGTTCGAGCGGGTCTGCTCGACCCAGGAGCCGTGCAGGCCCGCGTAGACCGAGCCGGCCTCGGCGGCGAGCTCGGCGTGCGGGCCCTGCTGGACCAGCTCGCCCGCGTCGAACACCAGGACCTCGTCGGAGGTCTCGGCGGTCGACAGCCGGTGGGCGATGATCACGGTCGTGCGCCCGCGCGTGACCGCGTCGAGCGCCGACGACAGGCGCAGCTCCGTCGCCGGGTCCACCGCGCTGGTGGCCTCGTCGAGGACGAGCAGGTCGGGGTCGGTCACGTACGCGCGCACCAGGGACACGAGCTGGCGCTCGCCGACGGAGAGGTTCGCGCCGCCCTCCCCCAGTTCGGTGTCGAGGCCCGCCGGGAGCGTCTCGACCCAGTCGGCGAGCCCGAGCTCGGCGAAGGCCACGTAGATCTCGGCGTCGGTCAGCTCCGGCCGCGCGAACCGCACGTTCCGCGCCAGCGTGCCGTTGAACAGGAACCCCTCCTGCGGGACCATCGTCACCCGCCGCCGCAGCGACGCGAAGGTGACCTCCCGCATCGGCGCGCCGCCGAGCAGCACGCGCCCCGAGGTCGGGTCCATGAGCCGGGTCAGGAGCTTCGCGAACGTCGTCTTGCCCGAGCCGGTCTCGCCGACCACCGCGACCTTCGAGTGGGCGCGGATGTCGACGTCGATGCCGTGCAGGACCTCCGCGCCGCCGGGGTACGCGAACCGCACGCCCTCGAAGCGGACCCCGAGGGGCCCTTCGGGAAGCGCCCGGCCGTCGACCGGGTCGGCCACGTCGGGCGCGGTGTCGATGATGTCGAGGACGCGGCGCCAGCCCGAGACCGCGTTCTGCGCCTCGTTCAGCGTCTCGGTGCCGATCACGACCGGCTGCGTGAACAGCACGACCAGGAACAGGAACGCCGTCAGCTCGCCCACGGACATCGACCCGTCGGCGACCAGGAACGCGCCGAGGACCACCACGATCACGTTGACGCCCAGGTACACCAGCTCCCCCGCGCCGAACGACAGCGCGGAGCGGCTGATCGCGCGGGTCTGGTCGCGCCGGTGCTCCTCGATCGAGGCGTCCAGCCGCTCGCTCGTGCGCGCCCCGACCCCGTACGCGCGCACCGTGCCCGCGCCGACCACGGACTCCGCGACCGCCGACAGCATCGCCGAGACGCTGCGGCGCACGCTCGTGTACGCCGACGCCAGGTGCTTCTGCAGCCACTTGATCATCCACGTCACCGGGATGAACACGATCCACACCGCGATCGCCAGCTGCCACGAGTAGAACACCATGACCACGGTCGCGACGATGATCTGCGCCGTCGAGGTCACCAGGACCATGCCGCCCTGCTGCAGGAACTGGCTGATCTGGTCGATGTCGGTCGTCACGCGCGCGGTCAGCGCGCCGCGCCGCTCGGACTGCTGGTGCAGCATCGACAGGTCGTGGATGTGCCGGAACGTGCGGCGCCGCAGGGCCGCCAGCGCGTGCTCGGAGACGACGAACAGGCGCCGGTTCATGACGTAGTTCGCGAGCGTCGTCAGGATCAGCGCGGCCGTGCCGAGCGCGGCGACGGTGAACACGTAGCCGAGGTCGGGGCCGCCTTCGCCGAGGAGGCCCTCGTCGAGGATCTGCTGCGCGCCGATCGGCACGACCAGGCGCCCCAGGGCCGTGACGGCCGCGAGGAACACGGTGAAGCCGAGGCCGGAGCGCAGCTCGGGCGAGAGCTGGAGGCCGCGCTTGACGGTCTCCCAGGGGCCGGGCTGGGTCGGGGTCTCCTGGGCGGTCACGCCGCGCCCTCCTCGTGGTCGGTGTCGGCGGCGGCGAGCTCGCGGTCGAACTCGCCGTCGAACTCGCGCTCGGCCTCGGCCCGCTCGTAGGCGGTGACGAGGTCGGCGTAGGGCGGGTGGGTGCGCAGCAGCTCGGTGTGCGGGCCGCGCGCGGTGATGCGGCCGCCTTCGAGGAAGACGACCTCGTCGGCGAGGGCGATGGTGGCGCGCCGGTAGGCGACCACGAGGACGCTCGCGGCCTCGGAGGAGTCCTTGAGGCCGGAGAGGATCTGGGACTCGACCTTGGGGTCGACGGCGCTGGTGGCGTCGTCGAGGACGAGCAGGCGGGGCGATCCGGCGAGGGCGCGGGCGAGGGTGAGGCGCTGGCGCTGGCCGCCGGAGAGGCTGGTGCCGCGCTCGCCGACCTCGGTGTCGAGGCCGTCGTCGAGGTTGAGGACGAACTTCTCGGCGCCGGCGGCGACGAGGGCGTCCCAGAGTCGGTCGTCGCTCTCGTCCCCGGCGCCGCTGAGGCCGGGGCGGTCGAGGGCGATGTTGGCGCGGACGGTGTCGTCGAAGATGAAGGGGATCTGCTGGACGAGCGCGGTGGAGCGCGCGAGGCTGGCGTGGTCGAGGTCGCGGAGGTCCGTGCCGTCGAGGCGCACGGTGCCGCGGCCGGGGTCGATGAGGCGCGCGGCGAGGTGGGCGAGCGTGGACTTGCCGGAGCCGGTGGCGCCGACGAGGGCGACGGTGGTGCCGGGCGCGACGGTGAAAGTGACCTCGCGGAGGGCTTCGTGGCCGTCGGGGTAGGCGTAGGCGACGGCGTCGAATTCGAGCGTCGCGGGGGCGGTGGTCGCGGGGAGCTGCTTGTCGCCGTAGGCCATGTCGCCGGTGGCGGCGAGGACGTGGTCGACGCGGGCGCGGCCGACGACGGACCCGGGGAGGTCGCCGAGGACCCAGCCGATGGCGCGGACGGGGAAGGCGAGCACGGAGAACATGAAGGAGACGGTGACGAGCTGCTCGAGGTTGATCGCGCCGGCCTCGAAGCGGGCGAGACCGACCAGGAGGGCGACGAGCACGGCGATCTCGGGGAGTCCGGCGATGGCGGGCTCGAAGGCGGCGCGCAGGCGCCCGACGCCGATCATGGCGTCGCGCAGCTCGCCCGCGGAGGCGCTGAACCGCTCGGTCTCGGCGGCCTCGCGGCCCATGGCCTTGACGACGAGCGCGCCGTCGAAGGACTCGTGGCCGACGGCGGAGACCTCGGCGCGGAGCTCCTGCGCGCGCTTGGCCCGGGGGGCCATCTTGGTGGCGAAGACGGCGTTGAGGGCGAACAGGGCGGGGAACATGCCGAGGGCGACGAGCGCGATGGCCCAGTCGATGGCGAAGAACGCGATCATGGCGACGACGACCATGAAGAGGGTGCCGCAGGCGAACGGCAGCGGCGCGAGGGGGCGGGTGGCGGCCTCGACGTCGGCGTTCGCGTTGGAGAGCAGCGTCCCTGTGGGGTGCTTCTGGTGCCAGGAGACGGGGAGGGCGAGGTAGCGGCGGGTGATGCGGCGGCGCCACTCGGCCTGGACGCCGAACTGCATGACGCCGGCGCCGATGCGCCTGGCGCACATGGAGGAGAAGCGGATGATCGAGGTGCCGAGGAGGGCGGCGGCGCCGAGGAGGACGGTGCCGAGGGCGACCTCGCCGTTCTCGTACGCGGGGACGGCGATGCCGGCGACGACCCAGCCGACGATGTAGGAGAGGAGGAGGGTCATGCCGGTGTTGATCATGGCTCCGGCGGCGCCGACGGCGAACGGCTTGGGTTTGAGCCGGATCATGTCGCCGATGTTGCGCAGGCCGCGTCCGAGGATGTGCTCGTCCGCGCCCGCGGCGAGATCGTCGGGATCGGCGGCGGTGCCGGTGGGCAGCGTCATTGGGTCTCCGGTCGGGTGGGTGGCTCCAGGCAGGTTCCTAGCCGCACGGCAAGCGGCCGCTTGCAATCATGCCTCGCACCGCCGACACTCGCCAACTCCGTTAAAGGCTGAAGGCCGTATGACCATCCCTAGCCCCCACCCACCCAGAGGGGACCGTAGCCGCCAGCATTGCCGCGGGGTGCGACAAGAACCGCCCCCGCGCGCGCCCGTGTCACCCGCAGAGGGACACGAATGTCGCGGGCGTCACGTCAACGCACGGGGTGGCCGGCGGTCGCGAGCGCCTGCTTGACCTCGCCGATCGCGATGTCGCCGAAGTGGAAGACGGACGCGGCGAGGACCGCGTCGGCGCCCGCGGCGACCGCGGGCGGGAAGTGGGCGACGGCGCCCGCGCCGCCGGAGGCGATGAGGGGCACGTCGACCGCGGCCCGCACGGCCGCGATGAGCGGGAGGTCGAAGCCGGCCTTGGTGCCGTCGGCGTCGATCGAGTTGAGGAGGATCTCCCCCGCGCCGAGCCCGGCGGCCCGCGCGCACCACTCGACGGCGTCGATGCCGGTGCGCCGGCGCCCGCCGTGGGTGGTGACCTCCCAGCCGGAGTCCGTCTCGGCGCCGGAGGCGACGTCGGCGGAGAGCACGAGCACCTGGTTGCCGAAGCGGTCGGCGATGTCGGCGATGACCTCGGGCCGCGCGATGGCGGCGGTGTTGACGCCGACCTTGTCGGCCCCGGCCCGCAGGAGCCGGTCGACGTCGTCGGGGGTGCGGACGCCGCCGCCGACGGTCAGAGGGATGAACACCTGCTCGGCGGTGCGCGCCACGACGTCCATCATGGTGCCGCGGTCGTCGCTGGAGGCGGTGACGTCGAGGAAGGTGAGCTCGTCGGCGCCGGCCGCGTCGTAGGCGGCGGCGAGCTCCACCGGGTCGCCGGCGTCGCGCAGGTTCTCGAAGTTCACGCCCTTGACGACCCGACCGGCGTCCACGTCCAGGCAGGGGATCACACGCACCGCAACTGTCACGCTGAGAAGACTACAGGTATCGGAGTGTCGTTCGGCGAACGACGCCATGCCCGGAATTAGGATTCCTGTTATGGTTATGACTATGAAGACTATCTCGGTGCTCATCTCAGACCACGCCTACAAGCAGCTGAAAGACGCCGCCGAGCGGGAGGGCACGACGCTCGCGAACTTCGCGAGGCCCGCCATCGAGAAGGCGGCGTACGCCGCCAGCCTCGCCAAGTACGCGCCCCCGGGGGGCGGCCCCTACCAGTACGACATGGAGGCGATGGCCGCCATCGACGCCGACATCGCGCGGGCCGCCTACGGGAACCAGGCCTGATGCGCCCCGGAGAGATCCGCGACCGACTCGACACCAAGTCCGCGCTGACCGTCGTCGTGCTGTCGTCGGAGACGTTCAACCAGATGACCGGCCGGGCCCTCGTCGCCCCGCTGATGACCACCGATCAGGTCCTGGCGGGCATCCCCACCCAAGGCGGCTTCATCGGATTCCAGGCGCTCCACTCCATGTTCACCTCGGCCCTGAGCGAGCCGCGCGGCCAGGTTGACCCGGCGGCGCTCGACGAGGCGCAGTCCCTCATCGCGGGGGCCATGACCCGCTGACCCCGAGCGTCGCAGGCACTTGCACATCACACACGTAGGACACAGCCGGGTTTCCTCCGCCGATGCGGAGGAGGCCCGGCTGTGTCGTGGGCGATACTTCCGGCCGCAGATTTGAACATGTTCAGAAAACGGCGTACGTTGAAGCTCAGAGTTGAACATGTTCAACTCTGAGCTTCCCCCTTCCAGAACGGAGCACTGTCATGGACATGACGGTCGTCGCCTACATCGCCTACCTGCTCGTCGCCGTGCCGCTCACCGTGTGGGTCGCCCGCACGCTCGGCACCAACGGGTTCCACTTCATCAAGGACGTCTTCGACGGGGACGAGCAGCTCGCCCAGGCCGTCAACCGGCTCCTCCAGGTCGGCTTCTACCTCCTCAACTTCGGGTTCGTGACGCTGTGGCTGCGTACCGGCGACGACATCGGCACCGCCAGGGGCGTGTTCGAGACCGTCGCCGTCAAGATCGGCGCGGTGCTGCTGGTCCTCGGCATCCTGCACGTGCTCAACGTGATCGTGCTCAACGGCTTCCGCAAGCGCGGCCGGGTCGTCGACGCCCGCGCCCTCGGCGCCATGGAGCCGCCGCAGCCGCGGCCGGGCCCGTACGGCCCGCAGCCGCAGTAGGATCGCCCTTGTGAGCGATCCTGCCTCCGGACCCGATGACTCCGACGCGTCCGCCCGCCCTGCCAGCAAGGGCGAGCGGACGCGGCAGCGCATCATCGACACCGCGCTCGACATGTTCGCCGAGCGCGGCTACGACAAGACCACGATGCGCGCGATCGCGGCCGAGGCCGGCGTCTCGGTCGGCAACGCGTACTACTACTTCAAGTCCAAGGAGCACCTGATCCAGGGCTTCTACGAGCAGGCCACCATCCGGCACGCCGAGCTGACGCCGACGATGCTGGAGGGCAAGGAGACCCTGGCGGAGCGGATCGAGGCGGCGCTGCTGGCGTGGCTCGACATCGCCGGGCCCTACCACGCGTTCGCGGGCCAGTTCTTCCGTAACGCGGCCGACCCGTCGAGCCCCCTGAGCCCGTTCTCGGAGGACTCCGGCGAGAGCCGCGACCGCGACATCGCGCTCTACCAGGAGGTTCTGGAGGGCTCGAAGACCAAGGTGCCCAAGGACATGGCCGACATCCTCCCCGAGATGCTGTGGCTGCACCAGATGGTCGTGGTCCTGTACTGGGTGTACGACGCCTCGCCGGGCCAGGAGAAGTCGCGGGAACTGGCGCGGCGCACCGCGCCGCTGGCGGCCCGGGTGGTGGCACTGTCGCGGCTGAAGATCCTGCGGCCGCTGGTGAAGCAGGGCGAGGAGCTGGTGCGGGACTTCCTCATCACCAGGAAGCCCGAGTAGGCCCGGAAGGCCCCCGGGCGGCCCGAAGGGCCGGCCGGACGCCGTTGTCCGAGCGGCCCTTCGGTGGTGCGGTCGGTCTCAGCAGTCCTTCAGCTCGGGCGACTGGTTGAGCAGCTGCCCGCGCGGGGAGATGAACTTGCGGTAGGTGTCCGAGTCGACCTCGGAGACCGGGAACGCCGCGATGCGGTGGCAGTTCTGGAAGGCGAGCTTGACGCCGTGGTGACGCTCGAGCGCGCCCCGCATCGAGTCCGAGGCGAGGACCCGCAGGAGCTGGCCGCGCGCCTGCTCGTCCGGCGGCGGGGTGGTGTTGTCCGCGAACTGGGTGGACCCGGAGGACGAGACGACCCCGTTCTTCAGGTCGTGCACGACCTTCGCGATGAGGTCCCACGCGAACGGCAGGGACTGCTTGACGCAGTCGACGAAGTCGGCGTCGGTCACCTCCCCCGCTTCGGCCTTGCTGAGCAGGTCTTCAGAGACGTCAAGGGACATGCGTACTCCTCTCGGTTCGAATCGGTTCATTGTGCCGACGGCGGCCCGCGGCCGCTGTCGGGTAGTCGACGCAGACGATTCCGGTGCGCTGGGCGTCCAGAAGGCCGGCGGTCGCTAGTGGACGGGCGCGCGCAGCAGGTGCTCGCCGAGGACGTAGTCCGGGACGATCTGGTCGGCGAGGTCGACGCCGGCCTTGTCGTTGCCCCACGCGAGCGCGGCCTTGCGGTGGAACTCGTGGGCCTGGCGGGTGAACTTGGCCCAGTCCTTGCCCCCGGCCACGGCCCGCTCGCGGGCGGCGTCGACCACGGCGAGGTTCTCGGGTTCGAGGTCGGCGACGGGGCCGACGCTGCCGCGCTCGGCGGCCTTGACGTACTTCGAGCGCGCGCACCAGCCCAGGAGGGCGTCGCCGACGTGCTCGCGCAGGAACGCGACGTCGTCCTCGTCGTCGATCTTGTTGCCGATCACGGAGATCCGCACGTCGTAGTCCTCGGCGTAGCCCAGGTACTGCTTGTAGACGCCGACCGAGCGCAGGGTCGGCTCGCACACCAGGAACGTGTGGTCGAAGCGGGTGAACATGCCCGAGGCGAAGGCCTCGGCCCCGGCGACCATGTCGACGACGACGAACTCCTCCGGGCCGTCCACGAGGTGGTTGAGCAGGAGTTCGACGGCGCCGACCTTCGAGTGGTAGCAGGCCACGCCGAGGTCGTCGTCGACGAAGCCGCCGGTGGCGGCGAAGCGGATGCCGCCGTGGGCGGTGAAGAGCCGGTCGAGCAGCGGGTTCGACTCGCGCACGGTGAGCAGGCGCGAGCCGGGCCCGGGCGGCGTGGTCTTGAGCATGAGCTCGGCCGAGGGCACGAGCGGGTTGTCGCCGCGCAGGTAGTCCTTGATGTCGGCCAGGTGCTCCCCCAGCACCGGGCCCATCGCGGCGGCCTCGGCGTCGAGCCCGAGGGCGGCCGCGAGGTGCTGGTTGATGTCGGCGTCGACGGCCATCACGGGGTGGCCGAGCGCGGCCGCGCGCCGCGCGAACAGCGAGGCCATCGTGGTCTTGCCCGAGCCGCCCTTGCCGACGAAGGCGAGTTTCATCGTTCCGTTCCCCCACCAATTGAAAATGGTTGTTGATTTCAAGAAGAGGGTAGCAGGCGGGGGACGCGACCGTCGCTCATACCTGAAGGACCGCAAGCGAAAGGGCCCCGCCGGCTGCTGCCGGCGGGGCCCTTCGTGTCGTGCGGTGTCGTCAGATCACACCGGATCCGGCGGTGCCGCCGGCGACGGTGGACTCGAGCTGCGCCGCGGCCTTGGGCGCGGCGGTCTTCTTGCGCAGGCGCCGCTCGGCGTAGACCACCAGCTTCGACAGGGCGTACGCCAGGACGAAGTAGATGAGCGCGGCGATGACGAGCGCCTGGAGGTAGGACCGGCCGTAGTCGCGGCCGATGATGTTGGCCGAGTGCAGCAGCTCGGGGTAGGTGATGACGTACCCGAGCGAGGTGTCCTTCAGGAGGATCACCAGCTGCGCGAGGACGGCCGGGAGCATGTTCCGCAGCACCTGGGGCAGCACGATGAGGCGCTGCACCTGGCCGTGGCTCAGGCCCACCGCGTAGCCGGCCATGGCCTGGCCGGGCGGGAGGGCCGCGACGCCGGCGCGGAGGATCTCCGCGAGGATCGCGCCGTTGTAGATGCCCAGGCCCAGCACCAGGAACGTGAGGCGGCGGGCGTCGCCGCTCCAGCCGAGCACGTCGGAGGTGAACCCGAAGTGCCCGTCGATGGTGAAGGAGATCCAGATGAGCAGCACCAGCGGCAGCGAGCGGAAGAACTGCACGTACACCGAGGAGGCCGCGCGGGTCGGCGTGAACCGCGAGATGCGCCCGAACCCGATGAGGACGCCGAGCACGATCGCCACGAGCGAGCCGAGCGCGAAGGCGAGGAGGGTGTCGAGGATCGCCGGGATCCAGGTGGTCTCCACGACGAGGACGTCCAGCGGGTTGACCCACCGGGACGCCTCGAAGAAGCCGTCCTTGGCGAGTTCGAGCGCGCCGAGCGCCAGGACGCCGAGGATGACGGCGCCGGAGATGATGGAGGCGATCATCGAGCGCTGCTTGCCCTTGGGGCCGAGCGCGTCGAACAGGACCGTGCTCTCGTTCTGTCTGGTCACAGGTCACCCGCCTTCATCGGACGAACGCGGCGCGCCGCTCGGCGAGCCGCACGAGGTAGCTGAGGACGAGGGCGATCACCAGGTAGCTGACGGTCACGCCGATGATGACGCCCCACAGGTCGAACCGGGACTGGTCGTCCTCGATGAGGCGCCGCGACATGGCGGTCAGCTCGGTGATGCCGATGGCGAGCACGAGCGCGCTGTTCTTGACCAGGGCGATCAGGAGCGAGCCGAGCGGCGGGATGACGGCCCGGAACGCCTGCGGGAGGATCACGGTCTGGAGCGACTGGCCGAAGGTCAGGCCGATCGAGCGGGCGGCCTCGGCCTGCCCGAGGGGGATCGAGTTGATGCCGCTGCGCAGGGTCTCGCCCACGAACGCGCCGGTGTACATGCCCAGGCCGACGAGGCCGACGCCCCAGCTGGTGGTGTCGATGCCGATCGAGGGCAGGCCGAAGTACATGACGAGCAGGACCGCCAGGAGCGGCACGTTGCGGAACAGCTGCGTGTAGGCGTTGGCGGCCCAGCGGGCGGGGGCGGCGGGGCTGACGTGCATGACCACCAGGATCATGCCGATCACCAGGGCGATGCCGTAGCTGGCGAGCGTGACGATCGTGGTGACGCGCATGCCTTCGAGCAGCGCTTCGGCCATCAGGTCGAAATTGTCGAACAAGCGGACTCCTCCATAAGGCGGGCGGGGGGGGGCGTCTGCACGGCCGCCGCCGCTTCACCGAACGGTCGCGGGCCTAGTAGCGGTTGGGGGCCGGGAACTCGGGCAGCGGCATGCCGGCGGCGCCGAAGGTCAGGTTGAAGGCCTTCTCCCAGTCGCCGTTGGCGATGATCTCGTCGATCATGTCGTTGACGAAGTTGCGGGCGTCGGTCTCGCCGAGCGGCATGGCCACGCCGTAGGGCTCGTCGGTGAAGATGTTCGAGGAGTCCAGGACGCGGTAGACGTCGGGCTTGTCGACGGTGAACCCGTAGAGGATCGTCTCGTCGGTGCTGACGGCGTCGGTCTGGCCGTTCTCGAGGGCCTGCGCGCAGGCGGCGTAGTCCGCGAGCGGCGTGATGATCGCCTCGGGGTTCGCCTCCTCGAGGTTGCCGATCGAGCCGGAGCCCTCGGCGATGCAGACGTTCTTGCCGGCGAGGTCGGCCACCGAGTTGATGTCGGTGTTGTCGGCGGCGACCATGACGTTCTGGCCGGTCTGGAAGTACGGGCCGGCGAAGTCGAACTGCGTCAGGCGCTCGGGGTAGGCCGAGTAGGACGCGATGACCACGTCGACGGTGCCGTCGTTGATGTACGTCTCGCGGTTCTGGGAGGTGGTCTCGACGAAGCGGAGGTTGCCCTCGTCGCCCTCGGTGACCTCGCCGAAGATGTAGGTGGCGAGCAGGCGGGCCATCTCGGCGTCGAAGCCCTCAACCTCGCCGGTGGCGGTGTTCATCTGGCCGATGAGCGGCTGGTCGTACTTGACGCCGACGGTGATGTAGCCCTTGTCGGCGATGTCCTGGATGTAACCGGCGGGGAGCTCGGCGGCCTGCTCCAGCGAGTAGGTCCCGACGGACTCCTCGAGCGACTCCTGGTCCTCGGCGTCCTGGCTGGCTTCGCCGGAACACGCGGCCAGGGACAAGAGGCCGGCGGCGGCGACCGCCGCGGCGGCCTTGCGGAATGCGCGCATGGGTGTTTCCTTCCTTATGGGTGGGGTCGGCAATTGCGGTGCTCGGGTGGTCTCAGTGGGTCATGACCTTCGAGAGGAAGTCCTGGGCGCGCGCGGTCTGCGGATTGTCGAAGAACTCGTCCGGAGCGGCGGTCTCGACGATCTGGCCCTCGGCCATGAAGACGACGCGGTTGGCGGCCCGGCGGGCGAAGCCCATCTCGTGGGTCACCACGACCATGGTCATGCCCTCGCGGGCGAGGTCCTGCATGACGTCGAGGACCTCGTTGATCATCTCGGGGTCGAGCGCGGAGGTCGGCTCGTCGAACATCATGAGCTTGGGGTCCATGGCCAGGCCGCGGGCGATGGCCACGCGCTGCTGCTGGCCGCCGGAGAGCTGCGACGGGAAGGCGTCCGCCTTGTCGGCGAGGCCGACGCGCTCCAGGAGCTGGCGGGCGCGCTCCTCGGCCTTGGCCTTGGGCGTGCGGCGCACCTTGATCGGCCCGAGGGTGATGTTCTGGAGGACCGTGAGGTGCGCGAAGAGGTTGAAGTGCTGGAAGACCATGCCGACGTCGGCGCGGAGGTTCGCGAGGGCGCGGCCCTCGGCCGGGAGGGGCTTGCCGTTCACGGTGATGGTGCCGGCGTCGACGGTCTCGAGTCGGTTGATGGTCCGGCACAGCGTCGACTTGCCGGAACCAGAGGGTCCGATGAGGACCACGACCTCGCCGTCGTCCACGGTCAGGTCGATGTCCTTGAGCGCGTGGAGGTCTCCGAAGTGCTTGTTCACTCCGGCGATGGTGACCATCGGAGCCTTCGGCGTTGCTTCCATTCGTATCCCTGTGGTCGTGTGGAACCCTCGACTGGCGCGGGGCGAGCGGATTGGGCTTTAAATACCTTAGGAATAGTAGTGTGACAGCTCACGCGCGGTCACCGGGGCGGCCGAGGGCGGCAACTAGTCGGCAATTAAGTAACGGCATCATAAAGAACGACCAGCGCATAACGGACCTGAAGCAACGTTGGAACCTCCGTGACGCATCCGTCGTCCGATGGCCGCCCGGGCGCGCCGGGGACTATCGTCGGGGTATGACCGACACTGTCGACGAGCGCACCGCGGCTGCTTCGATCAGCACCGTCGAGGGCATCACCGTCGAGAAACGCGGCCTCATGGACTACCAGGAGGCCTGGGACTACCAGAAGGAGCTCCAGCAGCGCCGGATCGACGACGAGATCGGCGACACCGTGCTCCTGCTCCAGCACCCGAGCGTGTACACCGCCGGGCGCCGGACCGAGACCTGGGCGCTCCCCCAGGACGACACCCCGGTCGTCACCGTCGACCGCGGCGGCCAGATCACCTGGCACGGCCCCGGCCAGATCGTGGGCTACCCGATCATGAAGATGCGCAACAAGGTCGACGTCGTCGGCTTCGTGCGCCGCGTCGAGGACACGATCACCGCCGTGTGCCACGAGTTCGGCGTGACGACGGCGCGCGGGCGCCTCCACGACCGCACCGGCGTGTGGCTCCCGGAGGACGACAAGGGCCCGGAGCGGAAGATCTGCGCGATCGGCGTGCGGGTCCGCTGGGCGACGACGATGCACGGGTTCGCGCTCAACTGCAACCCCGACATGACGTACTGGGACCGGATCGCGCCGTGCGCGATCACGGACGCCGACGTCACCAGCCTCTCCCAGGAGCTCGGCCGCGACGTCACGGTCGAGGAGGTCCTCCCGGTCGTGGAGAAGCACCTGGGGCTCCTGCTCGAACGGGACTAGCGAGACGATACGGGAACGGGCGCGGCGTCCGCCGCGCCCGTTCCGCGCGTCTACGGGCAGTCGGGGTTCGCCTCGGGCTGCGCGTCGGCGAGCGCGGGGGCCCCGCCGAGCATGACCTTGAGGATGTTGTTCCAGGCGTCGGACTCGGGGTAGAAGATCTCCGAGTGCGAGTGGACGCCCTCGACGGTCTTGCCGGAGAGGCCCCGCTCGGCCAGGCTCACCCCGTAGTCGTCGACCGCGTCCGGGGCGTCGGAGAGGCTCCCGGTGGCGAGGCTGCGCACCCCGGGGAACTCGTCGGGGTCGGCCCCGTGGCCCAGGAGCGGCACGTACGGCATGCCCTGGACGTACGAGATCGGGTCCCCGGGCGCGGTGATGGAGTAGCGGTCGCGGCACGGCTCGGTGTAGTCCTCGGGGCCGTAGACGCCGCTGCCCATGCCCGCGGAGGCGATGTGCAGCACCCGGTCGACCGCGAGGTCGAGGGTCTCGGCGGTGCCGACGACCGCGCCGCCGTACGAGTGGCCCACGAGCGTCACGCCGACGCCGCCGCCGAGCTGGGCGCGAAGGTCGAACGTGAAGGCCGCGAGGCTGCGGGCCGCGACCTGCGACCAGGACGCCCAGGCCTCCTCGATCCAGCCCGAGGGGGACGGCGCCTCGGCCCACACCAGGACCGCGAGCTCGCCGCCGCCGGCCGCGACGAACGACTCGGCGCGCTGGCGGTAGAGGTTGAAGTTCTCGCTGTCGATCATCGCGGAGCCGCCGGGGACGAGGACGGCGACCTCGGACGCGGTGCCGAGGTCGCCAACGACTTCGATCCAGGACCCGGTGCCGCCGTTGCCGTACGGGTCGAGGTAGACGAACTCGCGGTCCGAGCCGACCAGCTGCGCGAGGTCGGCGCGGACCGGCCGCTCCTCCGTCCACGGGCGCTCGGGGCCGTCGTGGGCGGTGGAGGCGGTCGCGGCGGCCTCGAGGACGATCCGGTTCGCGGCGATGCGGGCGTCGAACGGCGCGCCGGGCATCCGGGCGATCACCGTCGGGTAGAGGACGGCGAGCCAGGCGGTGCGCTCCTCGCCGAGCCCGGCGAAGAACCCGCCGACCTCGACCGGGTCGAGCAGCGCGCCCGCGTCGTGCAGGTCCGCGAGCGCGGCCCCGAGCTCGCCGGTGCCGGCGTCGGGGACGGCGGCGGCGAGGAGGTCCGCGGCCTCGGGTTCGGCCAGCGCGGCGTCGAGCGCGTCGGCCGGGTCGTCGCCGTCGACGGGCGCGGCGGCGCGCAGGGCGGCGAGTTCGGCGTCGGGTTCGGCGGCGAGCACGGGGACGGCGTGGAGCGGCTCGGCCTCGGCCTCGCCGCGGATCAGTCCGGCGACGTAGACGAGCGCCACGGCGGCGACGGCCGCCAGGGCCGTCGCACGCCACCACCGGGTTCTCACCGGGTCAGCGTAGCCGAGCTCAGGCGGCGGTGGCGGTGAAGCGGTTGCCGTTGGCGGTGAGCGTCAAGGGCAGGCCGAAGGCCTTGGAGAGCGTCTCGGAGGTCAGGGCCTCGGCGATGGGGCCGGCCGCGATGACGCCGCCGGCGGAGAGGACCAGGGCGTGCGTGAAGCCCGGCGGGATCTCCTCGACGTGGTGGGTGACCAGGACGAGGGCCGGGGCGGCTTCGTCGCGGGCGAGGCCGGCGAGGGTCGCGACGAGCGCTTCGCGGGCGCCGAGGTCGAGGCCGGCGGCGGGCTCGTCGAGGAGGAGCAGCTCCGGGTCGGTCATGAGCGCGCGGGCGATGAGGACGCGCTTGCGCTCGCCCTCCGAGAGCGTCCCGAAGAGGCGGTCGGTGAGCTGGGCGACGCCGAGCCAGCGCATGAGGGAGGCGGCGCGCTCGTCGTCCTGCGGGTCGTACTCCTCGCGCCAGCGGCCCATCATGCCCCAGGCGGCGGTGCGGACGACGTCGAAGGCCTTCTCGTCGTTGGGGATCGAGTCGGCGACCTGGGTGGTGGTCAGGCCGATGCGGGGGCGCAGCTCGAACACGTCGACGCGGCCGAGGCGCTCGCCGAGGATCTCGACGACGCCGGAGGTCGGGTGGTTGCGGGCGGCCGCTAGGTTGAGCAGCGTCGTCTTCCCCGCGCCGTTGGGGCCGAGGACGACCCACCGCTGGTCGGCGTCGACGTGCCAGTCGACGCCGTCGAGGAGCTGGTTCCCGCCGCGCCGCACGGTGACGCCGGACAGGTCGAGGACGCGTTCAGACTGAGCCACGGGTCAATGAAACCACGCGGCCCGGACGTCCGGACGCGGGCGGGCCGCGCGGTGGGAGTAGGACACACGGGCGAGCCCCGCCGGGGGCGCTCCCGGAGACGGCCCGGCCGCCGTGCAACGGCGCGGCCCCGGGTGGCGTCTCACAGGTAACGTCGCGCGAGCACGGCCGCAGCCGCGGCAGCCCACCGGGTGCCGTCACCGGCCTCGCCTCACATGGAAATGAGTTCATGCCCCCCATCATCGAGATACAGGGGCTGCGGAAGACCTACCGAAGGAGCTTCCGCCAGCCGCACAACGCGTTGGACGGCCTCGACCTCGAGGTCGCCGCGGGCCAGGTCCACGGGTTCCTGGGTCCCAACGGGTCCGGCAAGACGACGACGCTGCGGGCCCTCCTCGGGCTCATCCGCGTCGACGGCGGGACCATGCGGATCTTCGGCGAGGAGGTGCCGCACCGCCTGCCGCAGGTCGTGTCGCGCATCGGCGCCGTCGTGGAGTCCCCGCAGTTCTTCAAGCACTTCTCGGGGCGCCTGACGCTCCAATTGCTCGCGGAGAGCGCGGGCATCCCGAAGGAGCGCGTCGAGTCGGTCCTGGAGCAGGTGGGCCTGCGGGACGCCGCGAAGGCGTCGGTCAAGGGCTACTCGCTGGGCATGCGCCAGCGCCTGGCGGTCGCGCAGGCGCTGCTGAAGCAGCCGCAGCTGCTGATCCTGGACGAGCCCGCGAACGGCCTGGACCCGGCGGGCATCCACCACATGCGCGAGCTGCTGCAGTGGCTCGCGCACGAGCAGGGCGTCACGGTCGTCGTGTCCTCGCACCTGCTGTCCGAGGTGCAGCAGCTGTGCGACTCGATGACGATCGTCTCCAGGGGACGGCGGATCGTCGACGGCTCGGTGGCCGACATCATCGCGGGCCACTCGGGCGCGTCGCTGAGCGTCCGGTTCCCGGACGCGGCCTCGCTTCCCGAGGCGGCGGAGGCGCTCACGGCGGCGAAGCCCGGCGTGAGCGCGGTCGTGGAGCGCGACCGCCTGGTCGTCGCGAACGCGCCGGAGCCGGCGTGGGTGACGCGGACGCTCGCGGAGGCGGGGATCTACCTGTCGGAGCTGGTGACCCAGACGAAGAACCTGGAGTCGGTGTTCCTGGAGCTGACGGGGACCGCCCCGCAGCCGGGGCAGACCGTCCAGATCGGGCAGTCGGTGGCGGTGGCGCCCGCGGCGGCCGCGCCGATCGAGGTGCCCGTGCACGTCACCCCGGACGCCGGGCCCGAGGCCGAGGAGGCGCAGCGGTGAACCTGTTCAGATCGGAGCTGCGGCGCATCGCGCGCCGCCGCCTGTCGCTCGTGTTCGGCATCCTGATGCTGGCCGGGCTCGTGGGCCTGTCGGTGATCATGGCGTCGATCTCGTCGAAGGGCCCCAGCGAGGAGGCGCTCGCGAGCGCGCAGGCGCAGGCCGACGAGTGGAACGAGCAGAACCCGGACTACCTGGAGTGCGTCCGGGACGAGGACTACTTCGACGGCAACGAGTACTACAGCTGGGTCGAGACCGACCCGGAGTACGAGGACATGGACCACCAGGAGGCATGCGAGTACTTCGTGGGCGGCTCCCGGGCCGAGGACTTCATCTGGTCGTACACGTTCAGCTTCGAGGGCGAGGCGCCGTTCCTGCTCGTCGGGGTCCTGGTCGTCACCGGCCTCATCATGATGATGCTGGCGTCCTCCGCGATCGGCGCGGAGTGGTCGAGCGGCGGCATGTCGAACCTGATGGTGTGGCATCCGAACCGGATGGGGCTGTGGGGCGCGAAGCTCGGCGCGGCGCTGGCGGCGTGCGCGGCGGCGGTGGTCGCGATGGCGGCGCTCGGGTTCGCGCTCCTGCTGGCGGCGGCCGCGCTGCGCGGCGAGGTCGGCGACCTGGACGGGCCGTGGTGGGAGGAGACGCTCACGTACGTCCTGCGCACCGGTGTGCTGGCGCTGGGGATGACGGCTTTGGGCGCGTCGCTGGCGATGCTGGGACGGCACACGGCCGTCGCGGGCGGCGTCATCGCGGGCTACCTGATCATCGGCGACCTGATCGTGCGCATGGTGTCGATGAACCTGTCGATGCCGTTCCCCGACCGCTTGTCCCTGTACACGTGGGCGGGCGCGTGGATCACCGGCAGGATCGAGCTCCAGGACTGGAGCGCCTCGGGGATGGACATGACGCCCGACGTCATGGTGATCACCTGGGGCGACGCGGGCGTGCTGCTGGGCGGGATCGTGCTGCTGTTCGGGGCGCTGGCGACCTGGTCGTTCCACCGCCGCGACGCGGCGTAGCGATGTCGTGCGCCGCCTCCGCCGCGTCGCGGCGGGGGCGGCGTTCGGCGTCTCAGTCGAAGAGGCTCTCGCGCACGGCGTCGAGGCCGTGGAGGATCGCGCCGCGCATGATGGGCTCCTCGATGACGGTGCCGGCGACGACGCTGGGGTTGACGGGGGCGAGCTGGGAGGTGTGGGCGGCGACGCGTCCGGCGAGGACGAGGCCGCCGGCGTAGCCGACCGGGCCGCCGAGGACGACGACGGTGGGGTCGAGGAGGACGCACACGGCGACGATGCCGAGGGCGATGCCGCGGGCGATCTCGTCGAGGCAGGCGGCGCCGGCCTCGCGGGCGTCGATCGCGGCGGTGAGGACGTCCTCGGGCTCGGTGGCGTCGAAGCCGTGCTTCGCGCCGATGTCGAGGACGGCGTCGCCGCCGATGACGCGCTGGTAGGAGCCCTTGGAGAGGCGGGTGACGATCCCGCCGGTGGGCAGGTCGCCGCCGGGCACGGGGAGGAAGCCGATCTCGCCGACGGCGCCGGAGGCGTCGCGGTAGAGCCGGCCGTTGAGGATGACGCCGAGGCCGAGGCCGCCGCCGAACCACGCGTACACGAAGTCGGAGGCCCCGCCGGCGCCGCCGGAGCGCTGCTCGGCGATGGTGGCGAGGTTGACGTCGTTCTCGATCGCGACCGCGGCCGCGAACTCCTCGTTCAGAGCGGTGCGCAGGCCGCGGTGCCAGGCGGGGAGGTTCCAGGAGAAGCCGATGTCGCCGCTGCCGGGGTCGATGACGCCGGGCGTGCCGAGGGTGATCCGCTGAACCTTGGCCATCTCGATGCCGGCGTCGGCGACCGAGTCGGCGACGACGCGGCGGACCACGGCGACCGGGTCGGTGGAGCCCTCCACGTCGATCTCGGCGCGGCCGACGATGCGGCCGGTGAAGTCGGCGCACGCGCCCTTGGTGGTGACGGGCCCGACCTCGACGCCGACGACGTACGTGAACGCGGGCACCGCGGCGTACAGCGACGCGTTGGGCCCGCGGCCGCCGGACTTGGACCCGACGACCTCGACGAGGCCGCGGGTCTGGAGGCGCTCCATCATCTGCGAGGCGGTGACCTTCGACATCGAGGTCCGCTCGGCGAGCTGCGCGCGCGTCTGGGGCCCGTCTTCGAGCAGGAGCTTCAGCGCGGCCTGGTCGTTGAGGACGCGCAGCAGCTTGGGCACCCCGGGGGTGTGGCTCTTCGGCATTCGTACTTCCTTTGACTCCGAGCCCACATTATCCACGGGGTCCCCACACGCCCCGCCGCGTGTGACCGGTCAATCGCCGTCGGTCTCCACGAGGCCGCGGATCTGCCTGAGCGCGACCGAGAGGACGGCGAGCTTCTCGTCGGAGCGCTCGGCCTCCTCGGTGGCCTCGTGCAGGGAGGCGATCTCGGCGGCGTGGCGCTCGGCCCAGGACTCGACGGCCTCGGCCGGGTCGGTGCCGGGCTTGGCCTGGAGGACGCTGGCGGTGAGGCCGTGCATGGCGCCGTACAGGTCGTAGCGGAGCGCCGACCGAGCGAGGGTCTGCCACCGGTTGGTGCGCGGCAGGGCCGAGATCTGGTTGAGCATCTCGTCGAGGTGCACCTGCGCGGCGATCCCGTAGTAGACCTTCGCGGTGGTCTCCAGGTCGGTCTCCAGCAGGCGCGCGCACTCGACGACGTCGACGAGGCCGAACCCGAAGATCGGGGCGGAGGCGTCGCGGGCGATGTCGGCGGGCATGCCCTGGTCCTCGAGCTGGTCCACGAACTCCTCGAACCCGACGGCCTCGGAGTCGGTGAGCAGCACCGGGAGCATCGGCTGGAGCACCTTGAGGCCGCGCAGCCGCTCGGTCTCGGCGGCGACGTCGAGGTGGCCGCGCCGGTGCTGGACGAGCCAGCGCACGCCGCGGTCGAGGAGCCGCCGGATCACGAGCATGGCCGCGACCTGGGCGTCCTGCGGGACCTGGCTGTCGAGGGCCTCGATGCGGCGCCACAGGTCGGGCAGGCCGAACGCGTCGCGGATGATGACGTACGCGCGGATGACGTCGACGACGTCGGCGCCGGTCTCGTCGGCGATGCGGAAGAAGAACGTGGTGCCGCCGCGGTTGACGGCCTCGCCGACGACCGCGGTGGTGACGATCTCGCGGTGGAGCGGGTGCTCGGCCATGAGGTCGTCGTACGGCTCGCGCAGCGGCGCCGGGAAGTACTCGCGCAGCACGGGCGCGGTCCACTCCTCGGCGGGCAGGTCGGAGTCGAGGACCGCGCGCTTGGCCCAGATCTTCACGTACGACAGCAGGACCGCGAGCTCGGGCTCGGTGAGGCCGCCGCCGGCGGCGGAGCGCTCCTTGAGCTGCTTGTCGCTGGGGAGGCCCTCGATCTCGCGGTCGAGGCCGACGGACTTCTCCAGGTGCTTCATGAGCCTGATGTGGACGGGCAGCAGGCGCCGGTTGAGGCGGATCGCGTTGGACAGGGCCATGTTCTGGCCGTAGTTGTCGGCGAGGACCGCGTCGGCGACGGCGTCGGACATGTCCATGAACAGCTTGTCGCGGGAGGCGGGGTCGCACCGGCCGGTGAGGGTCGCCGAGCGCAGGAGGATCTTGATGTTGACCTCGTGGTCGGAGGTGTCGACGCCCGCGGAGTTGTCGATGAAGTCGGTGTTCATGCGCCCGCCGAGGCCCTCGGGGCCGCCGGCCTGCGCGAACTCGATGCGCCCGAGCTGCGTGAAGCCGAGGTTGCCGCCCTCGCCGACGACGCGGCAGCGCAGGTCCTCGCCGTTGACGCGGACCGCGTCGTTGGACTTGTCCCCCGCGGCGGCGTCGGTCTGGGACGCGGCCTTCACGTACGTGCCGATGCCGCCGTTCCACAGCAGGTCGACGGGCGCGGTGAGGATCGCGCGGATGAGCTCGGGCGGGGTGAGGTCCTTGACGTCGGCGTCGATGCCGAGCGCGGCCCGGACCTCGTCGGAGACGGGGATGGACTTCGCGGCCCGCTCCCACACGCCGCCGCCCGCGGAGACGAGGGACCGGTCGTAGTCGGCCCAGGTCGAGCGCGGCAGGTCGAACAGGCGCCGCCGCTCGGCGAACGACCCGGACGCGTCCGGGTTCGGGTCGATGAAGATGTGCATGTGGTTGAAGGCGGCCACGAGCCGGATGTGCTCGGACAGGAGCATCCCGTTGCCGAACACGTCGCCGGCCATGTCGCCGATGCCGACGACGGTGAAGTCCTGCGTCTGCGTGTCGAGGCCCTCGGCGCGGAAGTGGCGCTTGACGGACTCCCAGGCGCCGCGCGCGGTGATGCCCATCTTCTTGTGGTCGTAGCCGACCGAGCCGCCGGAGGCGAACGCGTCGCCGAGCCAGAACCCGTACTCGGCGGCGACGGCGTTGGCGACGTCGGAGAACGTCGCGGTGCCCTTGTCGGCGGCGACCACGAGGTACGGGTCGTCGCCGTCGTGGCGGACCACGTTCGGCGGCGGGACCACGGTGTTGTCGGCGTCGCGGTTGTCGGTGATGTCGAGGAGCGCGGAGATGAACTCGCGGTACCGGGCGACGCCCTCGGCCTGGAACGCGGCCCGGTCGGCGAAGGACTCCCGCTTGAGCACGAACCCGCCCTTGGCGCCCACGGGCGTGATGACGGTGTTCTTGACCTCCTGGGCCTTGACGAGGCCGAGGATCTCGGTGCGGAAGTCCTCGCGCCGGTCCGACCAGCGCAGGCCGCCGCGGGCGACCTTCCCGTACCGCATGTGCACGCCCTCGAACTCCGGGGAGTACACGAACACCTCGAACATGGGGCGGGGCTTGGGCAGGAAGTCGATGGCGCGGGCGTCGAACTTGAACGCGACGTACTCCTTGGGGCGGCCGGCGTTGCCGCGCTGGAAGTACGAGGTGCGCAGGGTCGAGCGGATGAGCGTCAGGAACGCGCGCAGGATGCGGTCGGCGTCGAGGCTGGGGACGCCCGCGAGGCCGTCGGCGAGGGTCTCGTCGATGCGCGCGACCGCGGCCTCGCGGTCGGCGCCCACGCGCGGGTCGAAGCGGGCCTCGAAGAGCCGCACCAGGTTCGCGGCGATCTCCGGGTAGGCGCCGAGGGTCGCGGCGATGAACTCCTGCGAGAACACGAACCCGCACTGGCGCAGGTACTTCGCGAGCGCGCGCAGGACCACGACCTGCCGCCAGGTGAGCCCGGCGTGGATGACGAGCTCGTTGAGCCGGTCGGACTCGGCCTCGCCGGCCCACGCGGCGCGGAACGCGTTCTCGAAGCGGATGCGCAGCTGCGGCACCGACTCGGCGGCCTCGCCGGGCAGTTCGAGCCCGAAGTCGTGCAGGTGGATCGTGCCGTCGGCGCGCTTGATGTGGTACGGGCGCTCCTCGGCGACGCGCACCCCGAGGTCGCGGAGGACCGGGAGGGCCTCGGACAGGCCGATGGGGTCGCCGAACGAGTACAGCTTGAAGTGGACGTCGGCGTCGTCGCCGCCGCGGCGGAACAGCTGGAGTTCCATGTCGCCGCGCTCGCGGAGCAGTTCGAGCTTCGCGATGTCCTTGGCGGCGTCGATCGGCGAGTGCTCGGCCTTGTACGTGGCCGGGTAGGCGTTCGCGTAGGCCTTGTACAGGGTCCGGGCCTGGCCCTCGCCGACGTGGTGGTCGAGCTGGAGGGCGAGGTCGGCGTCCCAGGAGCGGGTGGCGTCGGCGAGCTCGGCCTGGATCGACTCGACGTCGACCGGGGGGTGGTCGGCGAACGGGTCGATGCGGACCACGAAGTGGAGGCGGGCGAGCACCGACTCGGTGACGCGGGCGTCGTAGTCGACGGCCTTGCCGTGGAGGCGGCGGCGCAGGATCGCCTCGATCTTCACCCGGTTCTCGGTGTTGTACCGGTCCCGCGGCAGGTAGACGAGGCACGAGTAGAAGCGGCCGTAGACGTCGCGGCGCGCGAACAGGCGCAGGCGGCGGCGCCCGGCCAGGCGCAGCACGCCCATCGACGTCGAGTACAGGTCGTCGGTGCGGGCCTGGAACAGCTCGTCGCGCGGGTACGTCTCGAGGGCGGTGACGAGGTCCTTCCCGGAGTGGGAGGAGAGGGTCACGCCCGAGCGCTCCAGGACGTCCTGGACCTTCCGCTTGACGACGGGCAGGTCGGTGACGCTGGAGAGGTACGCGGCGGAGGTGAACAGGCCCAGGAAGCGCAGCTCGCCGTCCGGTTCGCCGTTCGCGTCGAACGTCTTCACGCCGATGTAGTCCATGAAGGACGTGCGGTGGACGGTGGAGCGCGCGTTCGACTTGGTGATGACCAGCAGGCGCTTCGTCCCGATCTGGGCGCGCGCGTCGGCGTTGAACGTCGTCAGCGGCCGCGGCGCGGACGGGGCCTTGCGCAGCAGGCCCAGCCCGGTCTCGGCCAGCGGCGCCAGCGCCTGGGCGTCGCCCTCGCCGGTGAGCCGGTACTGCCGGAAGCCCAGGAACGTGAACTTCTCGTCCGCGAGCCAGCGCAGCAGCTCCACGGTGTCGTCGATGTCCTTGGGCGGCACGGGGGGCGCCGGTGCGCCCGCGGCGCCGGACGCGGCGGCCTCGAGCCCGCCGGCGATCTCCAGGGCCTTCGCGCGCATGGCCTGCCAGTCGGCGACGCACGCGGCGACGTCGGCGAGGACGACCTCGATCTCGGCTTCGAGCCGCTCGCTGTCCTCGGCGCCGGAGAGGCGCTGGACCTCGATGTGCATCCAGGACTCGGCGAGCCCGCCGGGCGCGGGGGCCTCCTGGAGGTTCCCGTCGGCGTCGCGCCGGACCGGGACGATCGGGTGGACGAACACGGCGATGTCGACGCCGTGGCGGTTGAACAGGCCCGTGAGCGAGTCCACCAGGAACGGGGAGTCGTCGCAGACGAGGTCGACGCGCGTGGAGGACGCCGCGTCGGGGCCCTCGGCGTCGTCGGGGCAGTCGATCTCCAGGCAGACCTGCCCCGGAGCGCGCACCTCGGCCATGCGGCGGTGGTGGGCGGTGGTCTCGAGCAGCTGCTGCGCGCTGCGGCCGACGAGGTCGTCGTCGGACACCAGGCTCCAGTACAGCTCGACCAGCCGCGCCAGTGATTCGTCGGATCCGGCCAGTCGGGCCGCCTCGGTCAGCAGTTCCTCCCGGTCGGGGAGGGTCTCGCGGAACTCTTCGTCTCCGATGAACGCCAACACGTCTCGATACTCCAGTCCGAATCACCGTCGACCCACATCATTGTGAGCCGCTTCCAGGCTAGATCCTAGAGTCGGCAGTCGACGACGGGGTTACACCCGAGTTGCCGACGCGACCTGAGTGACGGCGATCTCCACCTCGGCCGTTCCCCGGGGGGCACCATGTTGGCGGTAGAGTGACGTCAAGGAAACGCCCCACAACCCGAAGGCACCGCCATGACCCTCGTCATCGTCCTGCTGATCGCCGCCGCGGCCGTCCTCGGCTGGGTCCTGTGGCGCAACAACGCCCGCAAGCGGGAGGCGGAGCGGACCGCCGCGGCCCCCGGCCCCGTCGACCCGTTCGCCGACGCCGACACCGACGTGCTCCGCGGCGACCCCCGCCGCCTCAAGGCCGCCGACCTCGTCGAGCTGTACGGCAAGACCCTCGCCGTGCGCGGCAGCCTGCGCCTCTCCGAGGGCGACTACCGGTGGTCCGAGCACTTCCTCGACACCGGCACCGGCGTCAAGCGCTGGCTCTCGGTCGAGGCCGACCCCGACCTGGAGGTCGTCATGTGGGAGGAGATCACCGGCTCGGACCTGCAGCCCGGCCCGCGCGAGCTCAGCCACGACGGCGTCTCGTACCGCTCGGACGAGCAGGGCACCGCCCGCTACACCTCCGAGGCCACCACCGGCCTCGCCCCCGCCGGCACGGTCAAGTACCACGACTACGCCGGCCCCGACGGGCAGAAGCTCTCCTTCGAGCGCTTCGGCGACGAGGGCAAGTGGGAGTTGGCGAAGGGCCTTACCCTGGACCGCAACCAGATCACGATCTACCACCAGAGCGAAGCCTGACCCTCCCCCTCCACGATCCCCGGAGCACACGCTGATAGCCCACATCGAGGTGCCGTTCGCCGACGTCTCGGCCGCCTCGCTCACCTTCCGGCCCGACGCGCCGTCCATGCCGGTCCTCGACCGGATGGACCGCGACGCCGGGCCCCTGCGGCTGTCCCTGCGCCTCCTCGGCGCCAGCCACCAGGCGGTCGTGGCGACCCCCGACGGGTTCATCGCCGAGACCCTCGCGTACCGCACGAACCTCGGCCCGGACCTGCCGGACGCGTTCACCCAGCGCGTCGGCCCCTGGCGGCACCGGTACGAGTGCACCGTCGAGACCCTCACCGTGCCCGAGCTGCGCAAGCGCGTCCGGGCGCTGCGCGACCGGGCCGTCCAGCGCACCGCCGAGCCCGACCTCCTCGTCGGCGTGTTCGGCGCCGACCCCGACGCGCTCACCGCGCTGGAGGTCACCGGGACCGACCCCCTGTCGTGGCGCACCGTCCACACGTACCCGCAGTACGGCGAGGTCGTGACCACCGTCAGTCGCGTCGAGCACGTAAGCTGACCCGAACCCCGAGAGACCACCGAGGACCGCCGATGACCCACGGACAGCAGCAGCATCCCCCGACCCCCGCTTCGCGCGGCATGAACTGGAAGCACTGGACGGCCGTCATCGTCGTGCTCGCGCTGTGCTGCGGCGGGGTGTTCCTGATGAACACGAACTTCTCCAACCCCACCGGGACGATCCGCGACCACTACGACCGCGCCGCCAACCTCGACGAGGGCGGCGGCAAGGCCTACACCTCCAGCCTGTCGCCGGCCACGGTCGCCGACCAGATCGACGACGACGCCGAGGCGCGCGAGGAGCGCTCCTCCGGGGGCACCTACTACCTCCAGTACTCCAAGCACATCGTCGCCGTGTCCCCCTACCGCGGCGGCTCGAAGATCCTGGTGCACGACTACCGGTCCGGGTACAACCACTACTCCTCGGTGTTCATCCTGTGGGGCTGGTCCTCCTCGCCCCCGTCGCCGTTCCGGGGCGGCGGCCCCGGCTCCGGCAAGTAAGCCCAGTCCCGCAATCCTGAAAGGCACGGCCTCCCAATGATCGAAGAGCTCAGCCGCGACGTCCTCGGCCCCCTTGTCGGCGCCGTCGCCTACAGCGCCGTGGGCATCGTGCTCATGGTGCTCGGCTACCTCGTCACCGACTGGCTCACCCCCGGCAAGCTCGGCGAGCTGATCTGGACCGAGCGGAACAAGAACGCCGCGATCCTGCTGACCTCCAACGTCCTCGGCGTCGGCCTCATCGTCGTCGGGGCGATCTGGGCCTCCGAGGGCGGCGTGGTCCGCGGCGTCGTGTCCACGTTCGTGTACGGCGTGATCGGCTTGGGCGCCATGGCGATCGCGTTCCTCATCCTCGACCTGCTCACTCCCGGGAAGCTGGGCGACATCCTCACCGAGGACGAGCTCCAGCCCGCGGTGTGGGTGACCGCGGCGATGCACGTGGCCCTCGGCGGGGTCATCGCGATGGCGCTGTCGTGACCGCCGCGGCGAAGGCCTCGTCTTGACGGCTGCGGCCGACACCCCCCAGACGACGACGTTGAGCGCGCGCCGGGTCCGCCTGGCGCGCTTCGGCCTGCTCGCGACCGCGTTCGCGGTCTCCGCGTGCGGCCTCGTGTACGAGCTCGCGCTCATCACCCTGGGCGCGTACCTGGTCGGCAACACGGCGAAGCAGGCCTCGATCGTCCTGGCGGTCATGGTGTTCGCGATGGGCCTGGGCGCGCTCGCGGCGAAGCCGCTGCGGCGCTGGCCAGCCCTGTCGTTCGCGGTGGTGGAGCTGGCGCTGGCGCTGCTGGGCGGGTTCTCCGTGATGCTGCTGTACGCGGCGTTCGCGTGGACGAACCTGTACTCGCTGCCGCTGGTGGTGGTCGCCGCGGCGATCGGGCTGCTCATCGGCGCGGAGATCCCGCTGCTCATGGAACTGCTGCAGCGCATCCGGGAGCAGGCCGCGGGCGCGGCGGTCGCCGACCTGAACGCCGCGGACTACCTGGGCGGCCTCATCGGCGGCCTGGCGTTCCCGTTCGTGCTGCTGCCGTTCTTCGGCCAGATCCAGGGCGCGCTCATCGTGGGCGCGGTGAACGCCGTCGCGGGCGTGCTCCTGATCTTCGTGCTGTTCAGGAACGACCTGTCGACGATCGCGAAGCAGCTCCTGGGCCTGGTGGCCGGGCTGACGGCGCTCCTGCTCGTGGCCGCGTTCGCGTACACCGACAAGTTCGAGACCGACGCGCGCCAGGCGCTGTACTCGGCGCCGATCGTGTACACCGAGGACACGCAGTACCAGCAGATCGTCATGACGGAGTCGGCGTCGCCGTTCGGCGAACTCGACCTGCGGCTGTACCTGAACGGCGACCTCCAGTTCTCCTCGGTCGACGAGTACCGGTACCACGAGGCGCTGGTCCACCCGGCCATGGACGGCCCGCACCGGGACGTGCTGGTCCTCGGCGGCGGCGACGGCCTCGCGGTGCGCGAGATCCTGCGCTACCCCGACGTGGCGTCCGTGACCCTGGTCGACCTCGACGGGGCCGTCACCGACCTCGCCCGGGACTTCGGCGACCTGGTGGCGCTGAACGGCGACTCCCTCGACGACCCGCGGGTCACCGTCGTCAACGAGGACGCGTTCACCTGGCTGCGGCAGCAGACCGGGGCCTGGGACACGATCATCGTGGACATGCCCGACCCCGACGCCACCGAGACCGCGAAGCTCTACTCCACCGAGTTCTACGCCCTCGCCGGCGACCACCTCGCCGACGGCGGCCGCATGGTCGTCCAGGGCGGCTCGCCCTACTTCGCGCCCAAGACCTACTGGACCATCGACGCGACCCTCGCGAGCGCCGGGTACGAGCCCACCCCGTACTGGGTCTCCGTGCCGTCCTTCGGCGACTGGGGCTACCTCATGGTCCAGGCCGACGGCACCGCCCCCGACCTCGGCCTCGACACGTCCGTCGGCCCGTTCCGGTCGCTCACCCCCGAGCTCGTCGAAGCGGCGCAGGTCTTCCCGCCCGACCGCGCCGAGATGGACATGCAGCCGTCGACGCTCATGCACCCGGTCATCCTCGACCTCGTCGAATCCGAGTGGCAGAACTACTGACCCGCGGTGCGCGGCAAGGCGTCGGCGGCCGCCCCGGCGCCCCGGCGGAGACACCGGGCGCCACCCGAACCGGACTAGAATCGCCCCATGCCCGCTGAGATCCAGACGCTCGGAAGCCTGCTCCGCACCTGGCGCGAGCGGACGGACCCGAAGGACGCGGGCGTGACCGGCGGCGGGCGCCGCCGCGCCAAGGGCCTGCGCCGCGAAGAGCTCGCCACGCTCGCCGGCGTCAGCGCCGACTACGTGGTGCGGCTCGAACAGGGCCGGTTCCGGACCCCGTCCGCGCAGGTCGTCGCCGCCCTCGCCCGCGCGCTGCGGCTGTCGGGCAGCGAGACCGACCTGCTGTTCCGCGCCGCGAACCACCTGCCGCCCGGCCCGAGCACCGTCGCCGTCGAGGTGCCGCCCGCCGCGCGGCGCGTCGTCTCCCGCATGTCCGGCCAGCCGCTCGCGGTGTACACCGCCGACTGGACGCTCCTGTACGCGAACCGGATGATGTGCGCCCTCTTCGACCTCCCGTCGCCGGCCGAAGCCGTCGGCGAGAACCTGGTCGTGCGGACCTTCGTCGACGAGGTCTCCTCGAAGATCGCCACCCCGAAGGGCGGCAACGAGGTGTTCGAGCGGGCGCTCGTCGCCGACCTGCGGCTCTCGGCGACCGAGCTCGGCGAGGACCCCGTGTTCCAGTCGCTGGTGACCACCGTGCGCGACAAGAGCCCCCGCTTCGCCGCGCTGTGGGACGAGGGCCGCGCCGCGCCCCACAGCGCCATGGTGAAGACGGTCCACAACTCCGTCGTCGGCGACCTGACCATCGACTGCGACACTCTCATGGTCACGGGCTCGAACGTCAGGATCATCCTCTGCTCGGCGGCGCCGGGCCCCGACTCGGAGAAACTCGAAGCGCTGCGGGCCCGGGTGCTCGCGTCGGCCGCCTGAACGCGACAGCAAGGCGAGCGCTAGCCCGCAGGCGCGACCTTGTCGAGGCGCGCCAGGTCCTCGGCGTCGAGCACGATCTCACCGACCGCGAGGTTCTCGTCCAGGTGCGCGACGGACGCGGTGCCCGGGATCAGCAGCATCCGCTCGTACTGCGCGAGCAGCCACGCCAGCGCGACCTGCGAGGTCGTGACGCCGTGCTTGCGGGCCACTGCCCCCACGTGCTCGTCGGCGGCGAGGCGCTTCGGGCCGCCCCCGGCGAGGAACGCCGAGCCGAGCGGGAAGAACGGCACGAACGCGATGCCGTGCGCGCGGCACAGGTCCACGATGGCGTCGTCGGTGCGGTCGAGGATGCTGTAGGCGTTCTGCACGCACACGACCCCCGCGAGGTCGACCGCCTCGCGCACGGTGTCCAAGTGGGCGTTGGAGATCCCGATCATGTCGATCTTGCCCTCGTCGCGCAGCTCCATGAGCGCGCCGAGCTGGTCCGCGAGCGCCGGCTGGTCGGCGCCGGGGAGGTCGCGCTCGAACCGGCGCAGGTTCACCAGGTCCAGGCGCTCCACGCCCAGCGAGCGGAGGTTCTCCTCCACCTGCGCCTGCAGCGAGGCGGGCTCGCCGTCGGGGAGCCAGCCGCCCTGGGCGTCGCGGGCCCCGCCGACCTTGGTCGCCAGGACCAGGCCCTCCGGGTAGGGGTGCAGCGCCTCGCGGATGAGGTCGTTGACGACGTCGGGTCCGTAGATCTGCGCGGTGTCGATGTGGTTGACGCCCGAGGCCGCGGCGTGGCGCAGCACGGCCCTGGAGCGCTCGGGATCGGCGGGCGGCCCGAACACGCCGGGTCCGGCGAGCTGCATGGCGCCGAAGCCGATGCGGTTGACGGTGGCGTGTCCGAGGTTCGCGGTGTGTTCGCTCATGCCTCGACGGTAGGGCGGTTCCAGGGCCCGTTCCAGAGAAGGCTTTTCGTGGGAAGGAAGTTCCCACCTCACGTTGCGACGGCTGTCGGCGGGCGCTGGCACACTCGGGGCATGGACTTCTACCCGTACCCGCCCGCCGCGTCGGCCCGCATCGACCCCTTCGACACGAAGCGCGCCGCCGTCCAGTACCGGGTCTGGGGCGGCTCCAGGTCGACGTACGCGTTCACCGAGCGGGTCGCGCCCGGCCCCGACTTCCCGATGGACGGCCACATCCCCATGGGGTACAAGGTCCTCCAGTACGCCCAGAAGATCGCGGTGTTCAAGGACGCCGCGCTCGTGCGCGAGTGGCCGCGGGTCGAGGAGGGCCCGCGCCGGGAGCCGGAGCCGGTCCCCGAGCCGGTGCCGGGCGTGAAGCGCAAGACCCGGCCCACCGCCCCGCTCGCCTCCATCTGGGAGGTGAACACCTGCGGCTTCATGATCGAGTCGCCGTCAGGGGCGCTGAAGCTCCTCGACTACGACGCCGACGAGGCCATGGCGGCCGGGGCGCTGGCCTCGGTCGACGCGGGCGCCGCGGCGGTGTGGTTCGTGTACGCGGCCGAGAACTGGCACTGAGAGCCGACGTCCCGCGCTCGGGCCGCCCCTGCGCAGGCCAGTCCGCACTATCCTGAGAACGCCCCCGCCCCCTTCCTCCCCTGGAGACGCTATGCCGTCCGCCGAAGGTCCCCGCCACATCCGAGTCGGCTACTCCCGCAAGGCGTCGACGCTCATGATCGTCATGGGCCTCGTGCTCATGGTGTGCGCCGCGATCTCGCTGTTCACGCCCTTCATCCCGGTGCTCGTCCCCATCGGCCTGACCGGCCTCGCGCTCCTCGGCGGCGGCCTGCGCTCGTTCTTCATGCCGCGGTACCTGTACCACCCGGAGACCGGCGTGCTCACGGTGTTCATGGCCTTCGGCCCCAGCAGCAAGGGCACGCCGGGCCCGAAGGGCGAGCGCGTCTACTCCGACGGCCGCCGCGTCTACCGCGAGTCCCCCGACGGCGAACGCCACCGCGTCAGCTTCACCGGCACCGACCGCGCCGAGATGGCCCGCCTCGTCCAGGCGCTCCCCCCGGAACGCCCCGCGGTCACCGACCACTGACGTTCCAGACCATTCACTCGAAACCATCTCAATCTGGCCCCACTGGCGCACACGCATCTCATGCGCCCTCAGTGGTCACCGAGCGGTACCCCATCGTGACGCGAAGTTTCCTATAGTCCGGAGTTGAACCCACCGACCGGCCGACCGGCAGCGACCGCCTTGGCCGCCAATCGGAACGGAGCAGCGATGGACAACCCCTTGATGGACGTGGAGGGCGCCCGCCAGCAGCTGGAGGACTGGATGGCCCGCGCCGAGCAGCGCGCGGCCGAGACCCAGGCCGCCGCGGCAGGCCTCCAGGCACTCCTCATCACCGCCACCGACGACAACGGCATCGTCGAGACCACGATCGACCACAGCGGGAACCTCGTCGACGTCCGCGTCAACGACCGCGTGACCCGCCAGCCGGCCCCGTTCACCGCACGGGCCATGTTGCAGGCGTACCAGAACGCGAAGCGCAAGCTCGCCGAGGCGGCGGCCGAGGTCGTCCGCGAGACCGTCGGTGCCGACTCCCCCACCGGCAGGGCCCTCATGGCGGGCTTCCCGACCGGCGACGGCGAGGTGTGACCATGTCCAGCGGCATCGACGTCGATCCCGACGCACTCCGCGCCCACGCGAGCGGCCTCCTGGAGGTCGCCGGCCGCTTCGACGCGGTCCGGCAGGCCAGCACGCAGATCTTCCAGGACGACGAGGCCTACGGCCTGCTGTGCCAGTTCTTCCCGCCGATCCTGGAGGAGCGCCACCTCGACCAGGACGCGGCCGTCGACGTCATCGCGGAGAACCTGACACTCCTCGCCGACGCCGTCAAGAGCTGCGCCGACCGCTACGAGGAGGCCGACGCCGGCGCCGCCGACGACTTCAGCTCGATCGAATCCGAAATCTGACACCGGGAGCGCGCATGACCGAATCCCTGGTCGCCACCGAAAGCGACATCACCCCCGACAACAGCGCCTACCGCGACGCGAGCACCGGCTTCTCCTTAGTCGAAGGCGCCGGAGACGTCCGCACCGCGATCGACGAGGGCAACTGGGTCGACGCCTCCATCGCCGGGATCGGCCTCGCCATCGAAGGCGCGGCCATCGCGATCGACCCGTTCAGCACCCTGCTGGCCATGGGCATCGAGTGGGCCATGGAGCAGATCGAACCCCTCAAGGAGGCTCTCGACTGGCTCGCGGGCAACCCCCAGGCCGTCGAGACCCACGCCCTCACCTGGGACAACATGTCCGCCGAGCTGCTCTCGATCAGCGAGGACCTGGGCCGCCGCCTCGAAGGCGACCTCCAAGGCTGGCAGGACGACGCAGCCGACGCCTACCGGACCATGCTCGGCGCCAACGCCGATCTGGTCGCCGCCCTCAGCGGCACCGCCGCCGGCATGGCCTCAGCGACTCGGGGAGCGGGCACGCTGGTCTCGATGATCCGCGAGTTCGTCCGCGGCTTCATCGCCGACTGCGTGGCGAAGGTCGTCGTCTGGCTCGCCGAAGTGGTCTTCAGCGTCGGCCTCGCGACTCCCGTCGTCGCCAGCCAGATGGCCGCGGCCGTCGTGAAATGGTCCGCCCGCATCTTCGGCTGGCTCATGGGCCTGGTCACCAGCATCCAGTCCCTCCGCGCCCTCCTCGACATCTGAGGGGCGTGCACATGCGCAGACTCACCCGCGCGCTCACCGGTGCGCTCACACTCGCCGCGCTCGCCGTCCTCACCGGTCTCCACACCAGGCGCAACGACCCCCCGGACACCAGCCGCCCCAAAGGAGGCGGCACTCCCCCCAAGGGAAAACTCGGGCCGATCATCAAGGGCATCGGCGACGAAGGCACCCGCCAGCGCCCCAAAGGCTCCGACGCGAACCCGCCTCCACCCACGACGACCGACCCCAACCCCTCGACCGCAGAAACCACGACTGATGCCAACCAGGCGGCGATCGATCAGGCATTCAACGACTTGCCGCCCTTCACCGGGGGTCGCTACGACGAGAACGGCAACCCGACGAGCTCGGCGACCTCCGGCTATCTCCTCGACGGAAACGACCGGATCAAGAATCCGTACGACAGCTCTGGCGGCGAGATGTTCAACAGCCAGAACAAGCAACAGACGCCGGCTCCGGAAGTTGAGAATCTCGTCAAGGACTCTCCATCGAGCCACCCGAGGGGCTACTCACAGCTGGGGAACAAATCAGATGTCGAAATGAAGGTGGCCTACCTGATGCGAACGAAGGGCGAGGAGGGAGGCGAGAATCTCGATCTGGTCATCAACAACCCGAAGGGCCCTTGCAGCATGTGTCAGGATACGCTGCCATTTGTACTCAGGCCTGACCAGACCCTGACTGTCCACTGGATCGACGACAACGGCGTCAAGCAGAAGAGCCCGCCGTTCACAGGAAACGATTGGTAGCGTACTACTTGCTAGGAGCAGCAACACATGCCAGAGCCATATCCACAGGTGAGGATCGCATTTCAAACGGACCACCTCCGCAATCCGATCCGACCGCAGAGCGCGGCGGAGTTCGCCGCAGTCGTCGATGAGATTGTTGCAATCGACGACTTCAACAGCAGTTATGCGACGGTGTACTTCAGCACCACTCGTGGCTCCGAGATCATGCTGGGCGTAGGCGTATTCGGTAGAAAGCATCTCGGAGCGATTCTGTATCAGAGCGACGAGGAGGAGCGCTACACGAAGGGCGAGCGCGCCTCTCAGCGAGAAGTCTTCTACGCGGACTTCGGTAATCCGCGATACTTCCCTCAGGATTCTGAGATCGACTTGGACCGGGTCAAGGCCACCCTGGCGGCCCTGTTCGAACTCGACGGTCGTCTGCCCGACACGGTCGAATGGCAGTCGTGGGTCGACACTGAGCACTGAGTCCGTCGCAACGCTGTCACGAATCTGGAGGCGTCCCACATGGCCGAGCTCTACCCGCCGATCGAGCCCTACGAGCACGGCATGCTCGACGTCAGCGGAGGCGACCGCGTCTACTGGGAGGCGTGCGGGAATCCCGAGGGGAAGCCGGCGGTGGTGCTGCACGGCGGGCCGGGTTCGGGGGCGGGTCCGTTCTGGCGCAGGCTGTTCGACCCCGAGGCGTACCGGGTCGTGCTCCTCGACCAGCGCGGCTGCGGGAACAGCGTCCCCGACGCCGCCGACCCCGCGACCTCGTTGGCGGCCAACACCACCGGTCACCTGATCGCGGACGTCGAACTGCTCCGCGAGCGCCTCGGGATCGAGCGGTGGCTCGTCTTGGGCGGGTCCTGGGGCGCCACGCTCGGCCTCGCGTACGCCGAGCGGCACCCGGACCGGGTGTCGGAGCTGGTGCTGTTCAGCGTCACGAACACCACCCGCCGCGAGGTCGAGTGGGTGACCCGGGACATGGGGCGGGTCTTCCCCGAGGAGTGGGCGCGGTTCCGCGACACCGTGCCCGAGGGCGAGCGCGGGGGCGACCTCGCGCGGGCGTACGCGCGGATGCTCGCCGATCCCGATGCCGCCGTGCGCGAGCGGGCGGCGGCGGCCTGGTGCCGGTGGGAGGACGTGCACGTCGCCACCGCGCCCGGGCACCGGCCGGACCCGCGCTTCGAGGACCCGCGGTTCCGGATGCGGTTCGCCCGGCTCGTCACGCACTACTGGGCGAACGCGGCGTTCGTCGAGGACGGCGCACTGCTGCGCGACGCCGCGCGCTTGAACGGCATCCCAGGGGTCCTCATCAACGGCCGCATGGACATCAGCGGGCCTTCCGACACCGCGTGGAACCTGGCGCAGGTCTGGACGGACGCCGAACTGGTGATCGTCGAAGACGAAGGCCACGGCGCCGGGAGCGGTGCCGTCGACGCCGTCGTCGCGGCCACGGACCGCTTCCGGGCCTGAAGGCGCGCGTGGAGCGCGAGCGGGCCGGTCCGGCCCCGATCTCGGCTCAGTCAGCGTCCGGAGGACGGCTCGCGGCCCGGTAGACCGCCCAGATGCAGCCGCTCGGGGTGGCCTCCGCGCTCACGAGGGTGAGTCGGCGCCGGGCGTCGTTGCGTTCGAAGAGGCGGCGGCCGTCGGGGTCGAGGACCGGGCCGATGGCGAGCTGCAGCTCGTCGACGAGGCCGGCGGCCAGGAGCGACTGGGCGAGCCGGATGCTGCCGTGGATGCCGATGTCGCCGCCGGGGCGGGACTTGAGGTCGCGCACGGCGTCGGCGAGCGGGCCGGTGACCGCGTGGACGGTCCCCCACGTCTCGGTGAGGGGCCGGGAGGTGACGACGTATTTGGGGACGGCGTTGATGAAGTCGGCGAACGGCTGCTCGTCCGAGGTCGGCCAGTACGGGGCCCATTCGTCGAACATGTTGCGGCCCAGAAGGATCGCGTCCTGCTTGTCGGTCATCCGGGACTCCAGTCCGATCATGACCGGGTCGAAGGCGGGCGCGCCGGGTACGGCGGGGTCGGTGTCGGGGAAGTAGCGACCGGGATGGTCGACGGCTCCGTCCAGCGACATGAGCGTGTACAGCACGACCTTGCGCATGCGCGGTCCCTTCTCGCGGCGGCGGTTGCACCGGATGAGACGAGCCGGGTCGCGAGGATTCATCGCGGCGACGCGGACCGGGCCCGAGCGGGTGCAGCTCGGGCCCGGAGTCGTCGCGCGCGTCTACTTCGCGCCGAGGACGGTCTCCTCGCCGACCACGATCTCCTCGACCAGGTCGACGGTCTCGCGGAGGCGGACCGGGGTGAGGAACAGCGCGGCGATGAAGCCCGCGGCCGCGATGCACGCGGAGATCAGGAACAGGTGGCCGGTCGCGTCGCCGTAGGAGGCGCGCACGATCTCGGCGATCGGCTCGGGCATGGCGTCCAGGTCGAGGCTGGAGCTGGAGCCGCCGGCCGCGGCGGCGTCGATGCCGATGGCGGCCAGGCCCTCCCGGATCTTGTCGGCGACCTGGTTCGCGAGGACCGCGCCCAGGACGGAGACGCCGATCGTGCCGCCCAGGGAGCGGAAGAACGTGATCGCGCCCGAGGCCGCGCCGAGCTCGCGCAGCGGCACCGAGTTCTGGACCACCAGCACCAGGTTCTGCATCGACATGCCCACGCCGACGCCGACGGCGAACATCCCGAAGCCCATGAACACCAGGGACGTCTCGTGGTCGATGGTCGCGAGCATCGCGAACCCGGCCGTCAGGACCAGCGTGCCGGTGATGATGTACGGCTTCACGAGGCCCGACTTCGAGACCATGCGCCCCGCGCCCGCCGAGGCGACGAGCACGCCGAACATCATCGGGATCGTCAGCAGCCCCGCCTCGGTCGGCGAGAAGCCGCGCGAGACCTGGAAGTACTGGCCGAGGAAGACCGAGCCGCCGAACATCGCCATGCCGACCGCGAGGCTCGCGACCGTGGCGAGGGCCGGGTCGCGGCGCTTGAGGACGTGCAGCGGGACCACCGGCTGGCTGACGCGGGTCTCCACCAGCGCCGCCGCGGCGAGGATCACGACCGCGCCGCCGGCCATCGCGAGGGTCTGCCAGGAGATCCACTCGAAGTCGTCGCCCACGAACGTGACCCACAGGAGCAGCAGGCTGACGCCGGCCGCGATGAGGACCGCGCCGAGGTAGTCGACCTTCGTCTCGGTGTTCTTGACCTGCTCGAGGTGCAGGGTGCGCGAGAGCATCGCGAAGGCGATCACGGTGATCGGGACGGCGAGGAAGAAGCACCACTGCCAGCCGAGCCAGTCCGCGTCGGTGATCGCGCCGCCCAGGAGCGGGCCGCCGACGGTCGAGACGGCCATGACGCCGCCGAGGTAGCCGTTGTAGCGTCCGCGTTCCTTCGGGCTGACCATCGCGCCGATGATGACCTGCACGAGGACCTGGAGGGCGCCCATGCCGAGGCCCTGGACGGCGCGGAGGGCGATGAGCTGCTCGGTGTTCTGCACCAGGCCGCACGCCAGCGAGGCGGCGGCGAAGATCACGATGGCGATCTGGAGCAGGCGCTTCTTGTCGAACAGGTCGGCGAGCTTGCCCCACACCGGCGTGGAGGCGGTGCTCGCGAGGAGGGTCGCGGTGACGACCCAGGTGTACTGGGACTGGCTGCCGCCGAGGTCGCCCACGATCTGCGGGAGGGCGACGGAGACGACGGTCGACGAGACCATCGCGGCGAACAGGACCATGAGCAGGCCGGAGAGGGCCCGGAGGACCTCCCGGTGGGTCATCGGCGCCTGTGGCGGAGCGTCGGATACGGCGGTCAAAGGACTGCCTCCTATGGTGTTTCGGGAGGGAAGGCCGCAGAGCGCGACGGCTCGGCGGCCCGGTTCGTGGTGGTTTCCGGAGGGCGCGAGTTTAGTGAACGGCGCGTCTCTTATTTCAAGCTAGCATTTAGTGAACGCAACGTTCACTATTGAAAGGATCGTGGTGACCGAATCCACACCAGGCCGCCGACGCGGCGACGACCTGGAGCACGCCATCTTCGACGCCGCGCTGGCCGAGCTCGCCGAGGTCGGGTACGCCAACGTCCGCATGGAGGCGGTCGCCGCCCGCGCCAAGGCCGGCAAGGCGTCGCTGTACAAGCGCTGGCCCGACCGGGCCCGGCTCATCCAGGCCGCCGCCCGGTACAAGGCCACCGAGGTCGAGCCCGAGTTCGAGCCCAGCGGCGACCTGCGGGGGGACCTCGTCAAGGTGATGCGGCACATCGCGGCCCAGCAGGCGACGCCGTTCGGGGAGGCGATCCGCGGCTGGATCGGCGAGCTGCGCAGCACGCCCGCGGAGGTCACCGAGGAGCTGCGCACCAGGATCGAGACGCCGCGCATACGGATCTTCGCGAAGATCTACGAGGACGGCGTCGCGCGCGGCACGGTCAGGCCCGAGGCCCTCCACCCCCGCGTGGTCAACCTCGCCCCGGCGCTCCTCACCCACTACTTCCTCACCCGCGCGGAGTCGCCGACCGACGAGGTCGTCGACGAGTTCCTGGACCACATCCTGATGCCGCTCATCAGCACCGGCGAGGCCGGGCGGTGACCTCCGGTCCTTACGCGATGGAGGCGGCGGCCGCCTTGAGCGCGGCGAGCTCCTCCGGCGAGGACTCGCGGGCGAGCACGGCGATCTCGCAGATGTGGACCCGCTCGCCGGCGGGGAACGCGGCGGCGACCTTCGCGGGGTCCTCCATGAGCGCGCCGTAGATCGCCCGCCCTTCGGCGTAGAACAGGTCCACGATGACCAGCTCGCCGTCGGCCCGCCGCATGACGTTCCCGGGGTTCCGGTCGAGCCCGCCCCAGAACGGCACGGACCCGGCCGCCTCGGCGTTCAGCCGCTCGGCCTCCCTGCGCAGCGCGGAGACCGGGTCGCCGGGGACCGCGGCGTCCCACCGCGCGGTGACCGAGGCGCGCTCCTCGTCGGAAGCGGGCAGCAGGGCCTCCATGACGGTGACCCGCCCGCCGCCGGGCAGCCCGGCGTCGAAGCGGATCGACGGCAGCATGGGATGCCCGGGCAGGGCCCGGCACAGGTCGACGAACACCCCGTACCCGGGTTCGAAGGCGCAGACGCGGGCGACAAGCCGCCCGTCCGGCGACTTCCAGACGTGCGCCCAGTCCCCGATGCCGCAGACGTTCCAGCCGTCGGCGAGCAGTCTCCCGGCCACCGCGCGGTGGTCCCTCCCTGCGAATCCCTCGAACTCCACGCCGAGCAGCATAATCAGCGCACCGCCCCCGGCGACAGCCGTTTACCGGCGCACCCGCCGTCTACGCCAGGGCGGTCCTCGACAAGCCTGCGGCCTGATACGAAGCGGGCCGGGAAGCACCGTGCTTCCCGACCCGCTCAGGCCGACGGTCAGCCCTTGACGCAGATGACCTGGCGCAGGCGGACCGCGATCTCGACGAGGTCGGACTGGGCCGCCATGACCGCTTCGATGTCCTTGTAGGCGCCGGGGATCTCGTCGATGACGCCGGAGTCCTTGCGGCACTCGACGCCCTCGGTCTGCGCGATGAGGTCCTCGACGGTGAAGCGCTTGCGCGCCGCGCTGCGGCTCATTTTGCGGCCGGCGCCGTGGGAGGCCGACTCGTACGCGTCGGCGTTGCCGAGGCCGCGCACGATGAAGCTCGAGGCGCCCATCGAGCCCGGGATGATCCCCATGTCCCCCAGACCGGCCCGGATGGCGCCCTTGCGGGTCACCAGGAGCTCCTGGCCGTCGTGGGTCTCCTCGGCCACGTAGTTGTGGTGCACGGAGATCTCGGGGTCGAAGCGGGCCTTGGGGAACCGCTTCGTCATCACCTGCCGGAACAGCGCCATCATGACGGCGCGGTTGCGGCGGGCGTACTCCTGGGCCCAGAACAGGTCGCGCCGGTACTCCTCCATCTGCGGCGTGTCGGCGATGAACACGGCGAGATCGGGGTCGGGCAGGTCCGCGTTGTGCGGCAGGCCCTTCGCCTTCTCGATGTGGTGCTGCGCGAGGGCGTTGCCGATGTAGCGGGAACCGGAGTGCAGCATCATCCACACCTCGCCGTCATCAGATAGACAAAGCTCAATATAGTGGTTGCCGCCGCCGAGGGTGCCGAGCTGCTTCATCGCCTTCGCCTCGGCCCGGCGGGCCGCCGAGCGGGCGAGGTCGTCGAAGCCGGACCAGAACTCGTGCCAGCCGTGGAGGCCGGTCTTGAGGTGGCCGAGGTCGACCGAGCTCTTGTGCATCGCCTGGCCGACCGGGATCGCCGCCTCGATCTTCGAGCGCAGGCGCCCCAGGTCGTCGGGCAGGTCCTCGGCGGTCAGCGAGGTCCGCTGGGCCGTCATGCCGCAGCCGATGTCGACGCCGACGGCCGCCGGGGAGACCGCGCCGCGCATGGCGATGACCGATCCGACCGTCGCGCCGATGCCGTAGTGGACGTCGGGCATGACCGCGACGCCGTGCACCCACGGCAGCTTGGCGATGTTGTACAACTGCCCCTTCGCCTGGGGCTCGACGGCGTCGACGTCGCCCCACAGGCGGATCGGAGCCGCTTTGGACGCGAGTTCGGTGAAGGACATGGAGGGGCTCCTCTCGGAGGGGACACTGTGGACAACTGGCCGGGTTGCGTGGTCCATGTTCCTATGCGCGAGAGTGAAAGATCAACACAATTACTCCGCGGTCCAGCCCACCGAGCAGGGATGCGCCCGGCAGGACGCCGGCCATGGGCATCGGGGCCCGCGAGGTCACGGGGCCGCGGTTCGGCGGTGTCGCGCTATTGGAGGGCTTCGACGAGGAGGTCGGCCAGCGCCTTCGCGTACTCGCCGTCGGGGTCGTAGTCGGGGTCGAAGACGGTGAAGTCCATGCCGGCGCAGCGGTCGTCGGCGGCGCAGGTGGCGACGATCTGGCTGAGTTCGCCGAGGGAGATCCCGCCGGGCGCGGGGCCGTCGACGGCGGGCATCACGGAGGGGTCGAGGACGTCGACGTCGACGTGGAGCCAGAAGGTGGCGACGTCGCCGAGCGAGTCGAGGGCCCACTCGGCGCTGCGGCCGACGCCGCCGGCGCGGAGGGCCGGGACGGTGCGCAGCGAGATGCCGGTGGCCTCCAGCTCGACCCGGTGCGGGTCGTCGGCGCGCAGGCCGAGCATGACCAGGTGGTCGGTGTCGACGTAGGGCCGCAGGCCGCCGATGTCGGTGAGGTCGGGCTGGCCGCGGCCGGTGGCGAGCGCGAGCTCCTCGGCGGCGGCGGCGCCGACGTACTGGGAGTTGCCGGGGTGGCGGAAGTCGGAGTGGGCGTCGATGAAGACGAGGCCGCGGGGCTTGCGGTCGCGCTCGGTGCGGCGGCGGGCCGCGAGGGCGGGGCCGAGGAGGACGGAGCAGTCGCCGCCGAGGACCAGGGGGAACCGCCGCTCCTGCCACAGGCGCTCGACGCGGTCGGCGAGGCGGCGGGTGTACTCGGCAATGGCCTTGGCCTGGCCGACGCCGTCGCCGGGGCGCCAGGGGGAGGCGTCGAAGCGCGGCGGGGTGAGGCAGCCGGCGTCGAGGGCGTTGAGGCGCGAGAGGAGGCGGTGGTCGCGAAGGGCTCCGGGGGCTTTCGCGGCGCCGGGGACGGTGTGCGGGGTGGGCGGTCGGAGTCCGAGGTTCGACGGCGCGTCGAGGACGGCCACGCGTCTCGTCCGAGTCGCCGGCACCGTTCACCTCCCACCTTTCGCTGTCCAGCTAGCTTGGCACAGCGAACGCCGCGGCACCAGGTGATCTACCTCCTCCGAACAGCCGAACCTCCACGACGCAAGTGTGCCGTGGAGGTTCGAAGGCGCTTGCGGCGCTTGGGTTCCGGTGTCAGAAGAGGACGGCGCTGAGTTTGCGGCGGGCCTTGGCGACGGCGGGGTCGTCGGCCCCGGCGACGGTGAACAGCTCGACGAGGCGCTTGCGCACGCGCTCGCGGTCCTCGCCGAAGTGCTTGGCGACGAGTTTGATGAGGCGGTCGTACGCGGCCTCGGCCTGCCCGGAGAGGAGCTGGATGTCGGCCGCGGCGAGCGCGGCGTCGATGTCGTCGGGGTCGGCGTCGGCGAGCTCGACCGCGTTGTCGGGGAGCGCCCCGACGCGGCGGAGCATGCGCACCTGCGCGATCCCGGCCTCGGCCTCGCCGGATGCGGGGTGGTTCTTCAGGTACTTGTCGTACGCGGCCTCGGCGCCGTCGAGGTCGCCCTCGATCATGAGGTTCTCGGCGCCGGCGAGCTCGGGGTCGACCGGCTGGGGGACGTCGAGTCCGGCGGCCTGGGTGATGCGGCCGATCCACTGGCGCAGGCCCTGCTCGGTCTGCGGGCCCTGGAGCAGGTCGAGCGGGCGGCCCTGGGCGAGGGCGACGACCGCGGGGAGGGCCTGGAGCTGGAGCGCGGCGGCGAGCTGCTGGTTCTGGAGGACGTCGGCGCGGGCGTAGACCCAGGCGCCGCCGGCCTCGCCGGCGAGCTGTCCGAGGAGGTCGCGGACCTGGAGGCTCTCGGGGACCTGGTCGGCCCAGAACGCGACGACGACGAGCGCGTCGAGTGAGCGCTCGAGGACCTCGGTCTGGACCGTGGCGTCGGTGACGTCGATCGCGAGGACGCCCGGGCCGCCGGGCGCGCCCTGCGCTGCGGCCTGCTGCGCCTGTGCGGCGGCGGCGAGGGTGCTGAGGTCGACGCCTCCGGAGAATCGTGACGGTACCTGGTCGCTCATGGTGGTGATTGTTCCATTCTCATCGGGGATCGGCGGCGCGGGCCGGGCCCGCTGTGGCCCGTCGGCCACGGTCCGGGGCCGGGTTCAGCGGCGTCCGGCGGCCTCGTCGCGGCCTTGGCAGGCGAGCTTGTCGGCGCGCTCGTTGCCGGGGTCGCCGGCGTGGCCCTTGACCCAGCGCCAGTCGACCTCGTGGCGGGCGGCGGCCTCGTCGAGGCGGCGCCACAGGTCGGCGTTCTTGACCGGCTCCTTCTTGGAGTTGACCCAGCCGTTGCGCTTCCAGCCGTTCATCCAGGTCATGATGCCGTTGCGGACGTACGACGAGTCGGTGTAGAGCACGATCTTCATCGGCCGCTTCAGGGTCTCGAGGGCCTGGATGGCGGCCATGAGCTCCATGCGGTTGTTGGTGGTGGCCTTGTCGGAGCCGTACAGCTCCTTCTCGTGGCCGCCCCACTGGAAGTACACGCCCCATCCGCCGGGGCCGGGGTTGCCGGAGCAGGCCCCGTCGGTGTAGATGACGGCGGTGTCCACGATCTCGTCCGTTTTCGGCATGACTGCCAGCCTATCCCGCCAGCGCCGTCGCGGCCTCGACGCCCAGCAGGACGCCGATGACGAGGAACAGTCCGGAGGAGACGTAGCGGACGACCTTCTCGGGGATGCGCTTGGCGACCCAGGCGCCGGCGAAGACGGCGAGGAGGTCGGCGGCGAGCATGCCGAGGGTGCCGCCGATCCAGACGCCCCAGCCGTGGTAGCTGGAGCCGAGGCCCATGGCGATGATCATGGTCTTGTCGCCGAACTCGGCGAGGAACATGGCGGTGACGACGGTGAGGAGGCCGGAGCGGCGCTCCTTGACGGGGCCGTCGTCGTCCTCGTCGTCCTGGCCGCCGCGCAGGCCCCAGAGGCCGAAGCCGATGAACATGACGGCGGCGGCGAGCCGGATCCAGTCGGTGGGGAGGAGGTTGCCGACGGCGGCGCCGACGCCGACGGAGAGGCCGATGAGCGCGCCGATGGCGATGACGAGTCCGAGGACGACGGTGCGGAGCCGGTACCTGGTGGCGAAGGTGAGGGCCATGAGCTGGCTCTTGTCGCCGAGTTCGCCGACGAAGATCGCGCCGAAGGCGACGCCGGCGGCGATGAGCAGTGCTTCCATTGAGGGTGATCCTCCCAGTGTTCAGGCCGGGAGGAGGGGACACAGGGACCTCGACCCGGCCGTACGGCCTTGGTCGAAGGTCTCGCTCGCCTCGGGGACCGAGGCCGTGCGGCCGGGCTCCGGGGAGCCAGTGTGTCGACCGCAGCGTTGGGAGCTACTCCCCTTCTGCGTGGGCAACTATACGTGAGCGCCGGCCTCGGCCGCGACGGGCGCGGGGTGTGGTGCTCGCCGCGCCAGGCGGCGCATGGTGCGGGGGCCGCCGACGACGATGAACGCGGCGAGGGCGGCGGGGACGAGGAGTCCGATCGTCAGGCTGGTGCCTTCGGCGAGGTAGCCGATGGCGGCGGGGCCGAGGAGGAGGCCGGTGGAGCCGGACATGGAGACGAGGGCGACGTTCAAGGGGGTGCCTCCGGCCTGGCCGATGGCGCTGAACAGGACGGGGACCATGAGGGCGATGCCGGTGCCGGCGAGGGTCCAGCCGGTCCAGGCGAGCGGGAGGCCGCCGGCGGCGGCGGAAGCGAGGACGAGGGCGTAGCCGAGGACGGCGAGGGCGCCGGCCCACAGGAGGGTGCGGCCGGGGCCGAGTCGGCCGCGGATGGGGTCGCCGAGGAGGCGGAAGACGGTCATGGCGACGGCGAAGACGGTGTAGGAGAGGGGCGCGAGGGCGTCGTCGGCGCGGAGGACGTTGGCGGCGTGGAGGTTCGCCCAGTCGATGGCGCCGGATTCGACGAGGTGGCCGCCGAGGCCGAGGAGGAAGAGGGCGGCGAGGAGGGCGGCGCCGATCTTCGCGGCGGGGGCGGCGGCAGCGGCGCCCGGGGTCGCGCTCGCGGTGTCCTGGGGCGGCAGGAGGGGGCGGGTGCTGATGGCCATGGCGGCGGTGCTGAGGACCGCGGCGGCGATGAGGATGGCCTGGTTGCCGAAGCCGAGGACGAGGCAGACCGAGGTGAGGGCGCCGGCGGCGGCGCTGCCGAGGCTCCAGAGGCCGTGGAAGGCGGAGATGATCGGGCGTCCGTACCGCTGTTCGAGTTCGACGGAGTGGGCGTTGATGCCGACCTCGATGAAGCCGACGCCGACGCCGTACAGGGCGGCGCCGGCGAGGAGGGTGGCGTAGTTCGGGGCGAGGGCGGGGGCGATGAGGACAAGCTGGGTGGCGGGGGCGGTCCAGAGGAGGAGCCTGCGGGAGGTGATCCGGTCGGCGATGCGTCCGGCGAGGGCCATGGAAGCGAGGCCGACGAGCTGGATGAGCAGGAGCGCGGTGCCGAGCCGGGCTTCGCCGAGGCCGAGGCGGGCGTCGACGCCCGGAAGGGAGGCGGCCCAGGCGCCCATGACGAAGCCGGAGGTGGCGAAGGCGCCGTGGAGGCCGAGGCGGGCGCGGCGGAGGGCGGTGGGGTCGGTCATGGGTTCCCGGTTCCGAGTCGTGGCGGGCAAGAGTTTTGTTCTCGGTAGGAACATAACAAGGGCCGGGTCGGCCCGTCAAGAGTTATGTTCGCGGCCGACGCAAATTCGCGGGGCTGGCATAATCCCCCCATGCCGCAGACGATGACGAGCGCCGATCTGAGGACCCTCAACCAAGTCCGGCTCCTGCGCGCCGTCCACGACGCCCCCGCGCCGTTCACCCGGGCCGAGGCCGCGCGGCTGCTCGGCATCGGCCGCAACACCGCCGGCGCGCTCGTCGGCGAGCTGGAGCGGGCGCGACTGCTGCACGAGGTCCCGGCCGAGACCGGCGGACGCGGGCGGCCGACGACGCTGCTGGTCCCCCATCCCGAAGGGCCCCTTGCGTTCGCGGTGGACTTCCGCGAGGACTCGTGGACCCTCGCGTCGGTCGGGCTCGGCGGCGCGGCCACCGAGCTCGACGGCGGCGAGCACGACCGGACCCCGCGCGTGTTCGAGGAGATCCGGCAGGCGGTCGGGCGGCACGCCACGGACCGGCTCGCGGTCGTCGGCCTCGCCACCTCGGGCCCGATCCGCGACGGCCGCCGCCTCCACATCTCGCACCTCGGCTGGGACGAGGTGGACCTCGGCGCGCTCGTCGGCGACGGCTGGCCGCCGACGGTCGTCGACAACGACGCGCGCCTCGCCGGGCTCGCCGAGGCGCGACGGGGCGCGCTGCGCGGCAAGGGGACCGCGATGCACTTTCACATCGACTTCGACATCGGCGGCACCCTCCTGCTGGGCGGCGACGCCCAGCGCGGCGGGCACAACATCGCGGGCGAGTTCGGGCACATGCCGCTCACCGGGTCGGACCTGGAGTGCATGTGCGGGGTGCGCGGCTGCTGGAGCCTCGACGTGGGCGCGAACGCGCTCGTCCGCCGCTTCGGCGGCCGCCCCGGCTACGGCGAGGGCCGCGGCCTCGCCCGCGAGATCCTGCGGCGCGCCGAGGACGGCGACGCGGAGGCCGCCGCGGCGGTCGACGCGAACGCGGCGGCCCTCGGGAGGGGCCTGGGCGCGCTGGCGAACGCCCTCGACCCGGAGGCGATCAGCCTCTCGGGCCTGGGCGTCGACCTGATCCGGCTGCGCCGCGAGGTGATCGAGGCGCACTGCGCCGAGGGCCTCATGGCGTTCCGCCGCGACGAGCCGCCGCAGATCGTCGCCGGCACGGTCGGCGACGCCGGCCCCTTGACCGGCGCCGCCGAGATCGCCTGGGACGCGATCCTCGACCCCGGGTGGGTCGGGGACCGCCTCCAGGGCGGCTGAGCTCAGACCACGTCGAACTCGTTGCCCTCGGGGTCGTGGAGCGCGACGGCGTACTGCCCCTGGTCGGGCCGGTCCATGACCCGCAGCACCGTGGCGCCGGCGTCGACCAGGCCGGCCACCGCGGCGTCCACGCGCCGCCGCCGCTCCTCCAGCGGGACGGAGCGGCCGCCGCCGGGCTTCAGGTCGAGGTGCCAGCGGTTCTTGCGGGACTTCGGCTCCGGGACCTGCTGGAACCAGATCCGGGGGCCGTGCCCCGCGGGGTCCACGATCGAGTCCGGGACGTCGCCGGCGTCGGGCGGCGGCAGCTCCTCGTCGGGCACGCCCATCGCGGCCCAGTAGGCGCGCCAGGAGGCGTGGCCCTCCGGCGGCGGCTCGGGCTCGTAGCCCAGGGGCCCGGCCCAGAACGCCACCATCCGCTGCGGGTCGGCGCAGTCGATCACGAGTTGGAACGTCGAGTTCATGCCCGAAGCATTCCAGCGGGGTGCGACAGACGCGGTGAGGGCGGGCCCGCGGGCCCGCCCTCCTGACGTGTCTCCCCTGTTCAGGGGCGCAGATCGCAGCGGCGACCTAGATGCCGCCCTCCAGGTGGTGGTACACCTGGTTCCAGCGCAGCTCCTGCTTGAACTCGCGGGCGGTGGTGCCGCCGTCGATGGTCACCAGCTCGACGCCGGCGATCTCGGCGAAGTCCTCCATGACCTCGCGGCCGAACGCCTGCGTGAACGACGTGTGGTGCGGGCCGCCGGCGGTCAGCCAGGCCTCGGCCGAGGTCTGGAGGTCCGGGCGGGGCACCCACACGGCGCGGGCGACCGGCAGGTTCGGGAGGTCCTCGTCGGGCTCGACCGCGTCGACCTCGTTCGCGACCAGGCGCAGGCGGGTGCCGAGGTCGAGCAGGCCGACCATGAGCGCCGGGCCGGGCGGGGCGGTGAAGACCAGGCGGACCGGGTCCTCCTTGCCGCCGATGCCGAGCGGGTGGATCTCGGCCTTGGGCCGCTCGGACGCGATCGTCGGGCACACCTCGAGCATGTGGGCGCCCAGGATCTGCGGGGTCTCCGAGCCGAGGTTGTAGGTGTAGTCCTCCATGAAGGAGGTGCCGCCGTCGAGGCCGGTCGCCATGACCTTCATGAGGCGCACCAGGACCGCGGTCTTCCAGTCGCCCTCGCCGCCGAAGCCGTAGCCGTCGGCCATGAGGCGCTGCACCGCGATGCCCGGGAGCTGCTTGAGCTTCCCGAGGTCCTCGAAGGTGTCCGTGAACGCCTTCGCGCCGTGCTCCTCCAGGACCGAGCGCAGGCCCAGCTCGATGCGGGCGGCGTCGCGCAGCGACTCGTGGCGCTCGCCGCCCGCACGCAGCTCGGGCACCACGTCGTAGTCGGCCTCGTACACCGCGGCCAGCTCGTCGACGGCCTTGTCCTCGATGGACGCGACGCGCTCGACCAGCTCGTTGACGCCGTACGTGTTCACCTCGACGCCGAGGCGGATCTGCGCCTCGACCTTGTCGCCCTCGGTGACGCCCACGTACCGCATGTTGTCGCCGAAGCGGACCAGCTTCAGGTTCTGGACCTCGTTCCAGCCCAGGGCGGCCCGGGCCCAGTTGCCCACGCGCTCCTGGACCTGCGGGTCGCCCCAGTGGCCGACCACGGTCTTGCGGCGGTGGCGCAGGCGCGTGAGCATGTACCCGAACTCGCGGTCGCCGTGGGCGGCCTGGTTCAGGTTCATGAAGTCCATGTCGATGTCGGCCCACGGCAGGTCGCGGTTGTGCTGCGTGTGCAGGTGCAGCAGCGGCTTCTGGAGGGCGCCGAGGCCCGCGATCCACATCTTCGAGGGCGAGAACGTGTGCATCCAGGCGATCACGCCGATGCACTCGTCGGCCGAGTTGGCCTCCAGCAGGACCCGCCGGATCTCCTCGGGCGTGGTCAGGACCGGCTTCGCGACGACCTTCACCGGGATCGCGGCGGCGCCGTCCAGGCCCGCCACGATGTCGGCCGAGTTCTGCGCGACCTGCTCGATCGCCTCGGGCCCGTACAGGTGCTGGCTGCCGGTGACGAACCAGAGTTCCTTGTTTCCCATTGCTTCCTACTGCTCCTTCGGGGCCGGCTGCTGGCCGTAGACGTTCTGGTAGCGGTCGTAGAGCCGGTCGACGTCCGCCTGCGGGATCGGCACGGGCTCGCCGAGCTGGCGCGAGATGTGGACGGTGCGCGCCACATCCTCGGTCATGACGGCGGCCTTCACGGCCGACTTCGGGTCCTTGCCGATCGTGAACACGCCGTGGTTCTGCATGATGACCGCCGGGGACCGGTGGCCCCGGAGCGTCTCCACGATCCCCTTGCCGATCGCGTCGGAGCCGATGAGCGCGAACGGGCCCAGCGGGATCTCCCCGCCGAACTCGTCGGCCATCGCCGTCAGCACGCACGGGATCGGCTCGGCCCGCGCGGCCCACGCCGTCGCGTACGGGCTGTGCGTGTGCACGACCCCGCCGGTCTCAGGCATCCGCCGGTAGACCTCGTTGTGGCTCTCCGCGTCGGAGGACGGGGCGAGGTCGCCTTCGAGGATCTTCCCGTCGAGGTCGGTCACCACCATGAGCTCGGGCGCCAGGTCGTCGTAGGAGACCCCGCTCGGCTTGATGACGATCAGGTCGGTCCCCGGGACGCGGCCCGAGACGTTCCCGCTGGTCCAGGTCACCAGCCCCCAGCGCAGGAGCTCGGCGTGGAGGGCGCACACGCGCGCCTTCATCTCCTGGACCTCGGGTGTGGACGTGTACGTCACTTCGTCGCCTCCGTCGCGATCTCGTTCAGCGTGTGCAGTGCGCGCGAGCCGCCGCGGCCGAAGTGGTCGTGCAGCTCCTCGTAGACCGCGTACAGCCGGTCGTACGCGTCGGCGCGGGCCTCGTCGGGCACGTACGCGTTCCGCTCGACCTTGCCCATGGCCGCCGAGGCCGCGTGGATGTCCGGGTAGACGCCCGCGGCCACGGCCGCGTGGATCGCCGAGCCCAGCGCCGGACCCTGCTCGGAGGTGAGGACCGTGATCGGCATGCGCAGCACGTCCGCGTAGGTCTGCATGAGCCACTTGTTCTTCAGCAGGCCGCCCGCGGCCACGAACTCCTCGATCGGCACGCCCGCCTTGACGAGCGTCTCCACGATCATGCGGGTCCCGAACGCGGTCGCCTCGACCAGCGCGCGGTAGATCTCCTCGGGCTTGGTCTGGAGCCCCAGGCCCAGGACCGCGCCGTGCAGGGCGTGGTCGACCAGGACCGAGCGGTTCCCCGAGTGCCAGTCGAGCGCGACCAGGCCGTGCGCGCCCACGGGCTGCGCGGCGGCGAGCTCGGTCAGGTGCTCGTGGATGGAGATCCCGCGCTTCGCGGCCTCCTCGGTGTAGGAGGCCGGGACGCCGTTCTTGGTGAACCAGGCGAAGATGTCGCCGACGCCGGACTGGCCGGCCTCGTAGCCCCACAGGCCCTTGGTGATGCCGTCGCGGACCACGCCGCACATCCCCTGGGCCTCTTTCAGCTCCTCGCCGTTGACGACGTGGCAGGTGCTGGTGCCCATGATCGCGACCATCTGGCCGGCGCCGACGGCCTTCGCCGAGGCGGCGGTGACGTGCGCGTCGACGTTGCCGACGGCGATCACGGTGCCCTCGTTCAGGCCGGTCCAGGCCGCGGCCTGCGCGGTGAGCCCGCCGGCCTTGTCGCCGAGCGCCGAGAGCGGGTGCTCCATCTTCGCGTTGAAGTCGGCGAACTCGGGGTTCAGGGCCGCGAGGTACTCGCGGGAGGGACGCTGCCCGTCCTGGACGATGCCCTTGTACCCGGCGGTGCAGGAGTTGCGGGTCTCCTCGCCGCACAGCTGCCAGATGATCCAGTCCGCGGCCTCGATCCAGCGGTCGGCGCGGGCGTACAGCTCGGGGTCCTCCTCCAGGAGCTGGAGGCCCTTGGCGTAGGCCCACTCCGAGGAGATCTTGCCGCCGTAGCGGGGCAGCCACGACTCGCCGCGCTCGGCCGCGACCGCGTTGATGCGGTCGGCCTGGCCCTGGGCGGCGTGGTGCTTCCACAGCTTGGGCCACGCGTGCGGTCGGTCGCGGTACTCGTCGAGCTCGCACAGCGGGGTGCCGTCGGCGGTGGTCGGCAGGATCGTGCACGCGGTGAAGTCGGTCGCGACGCCGACCACCTGGTCGGCGCTGACGCCGGCGGCCGCGAGCGCGGCGGGCACGGCGTGCTTGAGGACGTCGACCCAGTCCTGCGGGGACTGGAGGGCCCAGCTGCGCGGGAGGCGGACGCCGGAGCCGGGGAGGGACTCCTCGATGGCGCCGTGCTCGTAGACGTGCTCGGCGCTGGCGAGTTCGCGGCCGTCGGCTACCGACGCGACGACGGCGCGGCCCGAGAGGGTGCCGAAGTCGATCCCGATAGCAACGGCACCGTTGTCGCTGCCAGTCATTTGCGGCCTCCTTGGGGATGCTCGTTCATCAGAAGTGACCGTTCACATGCGGGGAGTCCCCCGCGGTGAAGCGCGGTGAGCCCGCTGCGCGCACGACGGATGACGGTTGCACACGGGTGGACCCCCCACAACCTAACGCATTCGCACGTTCGGTACCAGTGGCGGTCACGCGTTCCGCCGAAGAAAGCGGACATGCCGCCCCGATCCGGAGCCGCCCGGGGACGGTCCGGGCCGTCTCACGCACCGTGATGTGACGGACGTCCCGCCCGGCCGCGGGGCAGCGGGCGGCCGGGTCCCGGACCGCGTTGTCGGACCCCGCGTGCAGGGTTGATGCCGGGGGCCCGTCGATGTCCGTTTTGCGAAGACCCTCCGTTCACCTTTCCAAGTCCCGCCCGGGCACGCCCCGCCGGCGCGCCCGGCGCGGACCCAGGCACGCCCGTGCCCCTGCCGGCCATGGCCGGCAGGGGCACGGAGCGGGTCCGCCGTTTAACGGTGCAGGAGGCGACGGACCTTGGAGCGACGCTTGGGGCGGATGCGGCCGGCGGCGGCGCTGATCGCGGCCGCGGCCCGGTCGAGCTGCTTGCCGGCGTTCCGGCGGCTGCGGCGGGTGCGCTTGAAGGCGTCGCCCGCGGCGAGCCTGGCGGCCTCGCCGCCGTGCTTGACCGCGTTCGCGGCGCTCGCGGCCGCGATCTTCGCGCTGCCGCGGGCCGTGCGCTTCTCAGCCTTGCGGTGGCCGCGGGTGACCGCGACGGTGACGACCGCGGTGGTCACGGCGCCGGCCGCGGCGACGGCCACGGTGAACGGGTGACGCCTGACGGGCGCGAAGGGCCCGTGGGCGTGCGCGGCGTCGGGGCTGAGGCCGAGGCGCTCGCGCAGTTCCAGCACCGCGTCGTTGATGTTGTTGCGGGCCTGCTCGGCCTCGCGCTTGAGCTCGTCGGTGGTGGCGGGGTGCTCGGGTTCGGCCGCGCCCTCGTCGTGCTCGGCCCACTCGTGGCGGTGCTCGAGCTCGGCGGCCTCGTCGCGGCGGACCACGCCGACGTCGGGCTCGTAGGGCATGCCGGTCGACGGGGGCGGCACCAGGCCGGTCCCGGGCGGCATCCCGGCTTGCGTGTTCATCGAGGTCATCGGTTCATCCCTCCTCGCAGGGCCCGGGCGTCTTCCCGGGCGCGTTCCATGGTCTCGTCGGGCACGGGCGGCATCGCCCGCTTGAGCATCGACTTGCCGGTCAGGGCCGCGATGCCCGCGATCGCGAACAGGAGCACGCCGACGGTCAGCGCGGCCAGCCACGCCGGCCACACCAGGGCGAGCGCGATGCCCGCCGCGAGTGCGAACGCGGCCCCGCCGTACAGGGCGAACACGCCGGCCGCGGCGAACATGCCGCCGCCCTTGGCGCCCGTCTTCGCCTTCTCGGCGACCTCGCGGGCGGCCAGCTGCGCCTCGGCGCGGGCGAGGCGCGCCACCTCGGAGGTCAGATCGCCGACGAGGTGGCCGACCGAGCGGTCGTCGTGCCCCCAGACGCGGCGGTCGCGCCGGATCTGCTCGCCGGCGAGGGTCTCGGTGTCGTGTCGGAGCGCCATGTCACACCTCTCACTTCTCGCGCTCGACGGCGCGCAGGAGCTGGGCCTTGCTCATCTTCGACCGGCCCGCGATGTTCTTGCGGCGCGCCTCCTGGTACAGCTGCTCCTTGGTGCGGCCCTTGGGCCCCGAGTGCGAGCGCTGCCCGCCGCGCTTGGACGAGGACATGTCCTCGGTGGAAGCGCGGCTCGCGGTCTTGGTCCTGCCCTCCCGCGCCCGCTGCTTGTTCACCGTGCGCGCGGCGATCTCCTCGGCGCGGTCCTCGCTCTCGCCGCGCTCCTCGGCGCCGTCCCGGATGTGCCGGTACTTGCGCTCGTCCTTCTTCGTCCACTCCTTCGGCATGGCCCTCTCACCTCCGCGGTACTGAGCCGGTCCGATGCGCTCCGGGTTCCCGGCAGGGCGCGGCGGAAACCTCCGGGCGCCGCGCGCGGCCCGTTTCGGCCGGTCCGGGGCGGGTAGCCCGATCCCCTGAGCAGGCAGCGGAGGGAGCGAAGATGGGTGTCGTCGACGATCGGATCTCCGGACTGGCGGAGCTCGGGCAGCAGCTGCGGGTGGACGCGGTGCGCGCCTCGGCCCGGGCGGGGTCGGGCCACCCGACCTCCTCGATGTCGGCCGCGGACCTCATGGCGGGGCTGCTGTCGGGGCACCTGCACTACGACTTCGAGCACCCGCAGCGGCCCGGGAACGACCGGCTGGTGTTCTCCAAGGGGCACGCCTCGCCGCTGCTGTACGCGATGCTCCGCGCGGTCGGCGCGATCGACGAGGAGCGCCTGATGTCGTACCGGCGGCTCGGCTCGGACCTCGAGGGGCACCCGACGCCGCGCCTGCCGTGGGTCGACGTCGCGACCGGGTCGCTCGGGCAGGGCCTGCCGATCGGCGTCGGAATGGCGCTGGGGGCACGGCTGAGCGGGTCGCCGGCGCGGGTGTGGGTCCTGTGCGGGGACGGCGAGATCGCGGAGGGCTCCATGTGGGAGGCGTTCGCGTCCGCGTCCGACCTGGGCCTGGGGAACCTGTGCGCGATCGTGGACGTGAACCGGCTGGGCCAGACCGGGCCGACGCGGTTCGAGTGGGACACCGCGGCGTACGCGGCGCGGATCGGGTGCTTCGGGTGGCACACGGTGGAGATCGACGGCCACGACCCGGCCGAGATCGACCGGGCGCTCGCGGCCGCCGAGGCCGAGCAGGGCCGGCCCACGGCGATCATCGCGCGGACCCGCAAGGGCAAGGGCGTCGCGGCCGCCGAGGACAAGGAGGGTCTGCACGGCAAGCCGCTCCCGGAGCCGGAGAAGGCCGTGGTCGAGCTCGGCGGCGTCCGGTCGGCGACGGTGCGCGTGAGCCCGCCGCGGCCGTCGGAGCCGCGGCGGCGCGGCGAGACGATGCCGCTGGCGCTGCCGGCGTTCCCCGTCGGGATCACGGCCGCGACCCGCGACGGGTTCGGCAAGGGCCTCGAGGCGGTCGGCGAGTCCGACCCCGACGTGCTCGTGCTCGACGGCGAGGTCGGGGACTCGACCCGGACCGCCGGGTTCGCGAAGGCGTTCCCGAACCGGTTCGTGGAGTGCTACATCGCCGAGCAGCAGATGATCGCCGCGGCCGTGGGCCTGCACACGCAGGGCTGGATCCCGTACGCGGCGACGTTCGCGGCGTTCCTGACCCGCGCCCACGACTTCCTGCGGATGGCCGCGATCAGCGGCTCCGACCTGCGGATCGTCGGCTCGCACGCGGGCGTGTCGATCGGGCGGGACGGCCCGAGCCAGATGGGCCTGGAGGACCTGGCGATGATGCGGGCGCTGTGGCGCAGCGTGGTGCTGTACCCGTGCGACGCGAACCAGGCCGCGCACCTGACCGCGACGATGGCGGACCTGCCGGGCATCAGCTACCTGCGGACCACGCGCGCCGAGACGCCGGTGATCTACCGGGAGGACGAGCTGTTCCCCGTGGGCGGCTCGAAGACGCTGCTGGGGTCGCCGCACGACCGGATCGCGATCGTCGCCGCCGGGATCACCGTCTCGGAGAGCCTGAAGGCGGCCGAGCAGCTCGTGCAGGACGGCGTCCCGGTGCGCCTCATCGACGCGTACTCGGTGAAGCCGCTCGACGCGGCGGTCGTCAGGCAGGCGGCGGCCGACACCGGCCGCGTGCTCACCGTCGAGGACCACCGGCCGGTCGGCGGCCTCGGGGACGCCGTCCTCGACGCCGTGGCCGGGCGGGTCCCCGACGTGCGGTTCGCGAAGCTCGCCGTGCACGGCATGCCCGGCTCGGCCGGGCCCGCCGAGCAGCTGGCGGCCGCGGGGATCGACGCGGCGGCGATCGTCCACGCGGCGCAGCGGCTCCTGGCCTGATTCGGCGCTTATCGCCCGCCCGCGCGGGTATCCGGAGAAGATCGAGGGACGTTCACGGTTCGGTCGAACCGAGTCAAGGGGAGGAACCGCATGGCAACCGCACGCGATCTCATGCACACCGGATGTACCTGCGTGAAGGCCACCGACACGGCCGGCAACGCCGCGAGGCTCATGGCCGAGCTCAACATCGGGGCCCTGCCGGTCTGCGGCGAGGACGACAAGCTCAAGGGCATGGTCACCGACCGCGACCTGGTCCTGCACGTCATGGCCGCCGGCGAGGACGCCGAGTCGTACACGATCGACCGGCTCCCGCAAGGGCACCTGGTCCTCGCCGACGCCGGCGAGGACGTGGAGATCACCATCGCGAAGATGAAGGAGCACCAGGTCAACCGCATCCCCGTCATCGACGGGCAGCGCCTGGTCGGCATCATCTCGCTCCAGGACGTCTCGCACCGGATGCCCGAGTCCGTCACCGGCGGGCTCGTGGAGTCCATCCGTTCCTGACCGGAACCGGGAGGGCCGCCGACGGGGGACGCGGCGGCCCTCCCCACTCCCTCCCTCGACCAGTCCGATCCGCGACTCCGGCCCCCGAGGCCCCCGACACCCCAAGGAGGCAGCGATGCCCCAGATCGAACAGCAGGACACCGACCTCATCCGCGTGGTCGAGGCCGACCACCGCACCTTCGAGGCCGCCTTCGAGCAGCTGGAGGCCAGCGCCGACGAACCGGTCGGCCGCAAGGCGCTCGTCGACCACGTCACCGCCGAGCTGGTGCGCCACGCCGTGGTGCAGGAGCAGTTCGTGCACCCGGTGATCCGCAAGCGCCTGGAGGACGGCGACGCCGTCGTCGAGCGCGAGCTGGCGGCGTACGCCGAGGCCGAGGAGGTCATGAAGGCCCTCGACTCCCGCGGGCCCGCCGACTTCGACTTCGAGCCGCTCCTGGAGCGGCTCATCGCGGGCGTGCGCGGGCACGTCGCCGACGAGGAGGCGCACCTCCTCCCCCGCCTGGCCGCGGCCTGCGACGCCGAGGAGCTGCAGGACCTGGGCTTCAAGGTGCTGGCGGCGAAGGACTTCGCGCCGACGCGGCCGCATCCACACGCGCCCGACTCGACCCCGGCGAACCTGGTCGTGGGGCCGGGCGTCGGGCTGGTCGACCACATCCGGGACGCGCTCTCGCATCGCGACGTGTGAGGCCGCGACGCGAGGGGGCGGCGGGTCCGGTCGGACCCGCCGCCCCCTCGCGTCGGTGCGTCAGCGGTCGGGTTCCGGGGGCCGGTCGAGGCCTTCGCGCAGTTCGTCGAGCGTGCGGTGGAGGAGCCGTGAGACGTGCATCTGCGAGATGCCGACCGCTTCGGCGATCTGCGTCTGCGTCATGTCGCCGAAGTAGCGCAGGGCGAGGATCCGCTGCTCGCGCTCCGGGAGCTCCTGGATGAGCGGCACCAGGGACTCGTGGTCGTCCACGAGCCCGAGTGCGGTGTCCTCGCCGCCGACGGCGTCGGCGAGCGTGGTGCGGTCGTCGTCGGCGAACGGGGCCTCGTCGAGCGAGACGGCCCGGTAGGCCTGGCGGGCCTCGAGGCCTTCCAGGACCTCGGCCTCGGTGATGCCGAGGTGCGCCGCCGTCTCCGCGTCGGTCGGCGGCCGGCCGAGCCGCTGCGAGAGCTCCGCGCCGGCCCGGTTCAGCGAGATCCGCAGCTCCTGGAGGCGCCGCGGCACCCGCATGGGCCAGCTGGTGTCGCGGAAGTGGCGGCGGACCTCGCCCATGACGGTCGGCACCGCGTACGACAGGAAGTCGGTCCCGAGTCCGGGGTCGAAGCGGTCGACCGCGTGGATGAGGCCGACGGAGGCGACCTGCACGAGGTCGTCCTTGGCGATCCCCTTGCCGGAGAAGCGCTGCGCGATGTGCTCGGCGAGCGGGAGATGCCCGGTGACGAGCCGCTCTCTGACGTGTGCGCGCCGGGGGTCGCCCTCGTCGAGCGAGGCGAGCTCCCGGAACAGCGGCGCCAGGTGCGCGTATTCATCTGAGTTTCGTCGGTTGCGTTCGGTCTGCTTGTCTCCCATGCGATCGCCCTCCTGCCCTAGTGGACATCGGTTTGAAGCATGTTGCCCCATATAGGTACTTGACTCCCCCAGTGTAGGCCTTGCGGGGGTTCGGGGGCAATGCCGGAACGTGAACATTGCGCGGACCTGGTCAGATGGCGGCGTTCTCCCGGTACTCGCCCCACTCCTCGCGGAGCACGCCGCAGATCTCCCCGAGGGTCGCCTCGGCGCGGGCGGCCTTCAGGATCGGGCCGATGAGGTTCTCGGTTCCCTGTGCGGCGGTGACGATGTCGGCGAGCGCGCGGGCGACGGCGGCGTTGTCGCGGCCGGCGCGGCGCTCGGACAGGAGCGCGTTCTGGCCGTGCTCGACGTCGCCGGAGACGCGGAGGATCTCCAGGTCGGAGGTGACGGTGTTCGTCAGCTCGGTGACGCCGACGATGTGCTTGGTGCCGTCCTCCAGCTGCCGCTGGTAGGTGAAGGCGGCCTCGGCGATCTCGGCGTTGAACCAGCCCTCCTCGATGCCGCGGAGGATGCCGGAGGTGACGGGGCCGATCGCGTGGTCGCCCGCGGCCCCGCGGGCGACGGCGGCCGCGTCGGCGCCGGCCTCGCCGGACTCGCCGCCGAGGGCGAGGATCTGGAGGAACAGCTGCTCGGCCTCGGCCTCGATCCGGTCGGTGAGCGCCTCGACGTACCAGGAGCCGCCGAGCGGGTCGGCCACGTTGGTCACGCCGGTCTCGTCGCGCAGGACCGCCTGCGTGCGCAGGGCGATCTCGGCGGCCTGGTCGGTGGGCAGCGCGAGCGTCTCGTCGAGGGCGTTGGTGTGCAGGGAGTTCGTGCCGCCCATGACGGCCGCGAGCGCCTCGACGGCGGTGCGGACCACGTTGTTGTAGGGCTGCTGCGCGGTCAGCGAGACGCCGGCGGTCTGGGTGTGGAACCGGAGCCACTGGGCCCGTTCGGTCTCGGCGCCGTAGACGTCGCGCAGCCAGCGCGCCCAGATGCGGCGGGCGGCGCGGAACTTGGCGATCTCCTCGAAGAAGTCGATGTGCGCGTCGAAGAAGAACGACAGGCCGGGCGCGAAGACGTCGACGTCGAGCCCGCGCGACAGGCCGAGCTCCACATAGGAGAAACCGTCGGCGAGGGTGAACGCGAGCTCCTGCGCGGCGGTCGAGCCGGCCTCGCGGATGTGGTAGCCGGAGACCGAGAGCGGCTTGTAGCGCGGGATGTGCTCGGCGCAGTAGGCCATGAGGTCGCCGATGAGCCGCAGGTGCGGCTCGGGCGGGAACAGCCACTCCTTCTGCGCGATGTACTCCTTGTGGATGTCGGTCTGGAGCGTCCCGTCGAGGGTCGAGAGGTCGACCCCCTGGCGCTCGGCCGCGGCCAGGTACATGCAGAAGATCGGGATCGCGGGCCCGGAGATGGTCATGGAGGTGGTGACGCCGCCGAGGTCGATGCCGTCGAAGAGGCGGTCCATGTCGGCGGTGGAGTCGATCGCGACGCCGCAGTGGCCGACCTCGCCGAGGGACGCCGGCTCGTCGGAGTCGCGGCCCATGAGCGTGGGCATGTCGAACGCGACGGACAGGCCGCCGCCGCCCGCGCCCAGGAGCATCTTGTAGCGGGCGTTCGTCTGCTCGGCGTTGCCGAAGCCGGAGAACTGGCGGATGGTCCACTGCCGGCCGCGGTAGCCGGTGGGGTAGAGCCCGCGCGTGTACGGGAACTCGCCGGGCCAGCCGATGCGGGACATGCGGGGGTCGGCGGTGCCCTCGGGCGGGCCGTAGACGGGCTCGACCTCCAGACCCGAGAGGGTCGTGAAGTCGGCGTCGCGTTTGGCGGCGGAGGCGTAGCGCTTCTCCCAGCGCTCGCGGCCCTCGGCGATCTCTTCAGCGTCCACGGTGACACCTCACTTTTGGCGAGACTCGGTGAGCCACGGTCCGGCTCGGGTCCAAGTCTACTGAACGGTCGTTAAGCCGCCAGGCGGCGTAACACCCCGAATCATCGCGCATCGAACGGGAGCGCCTGCACATTTCGGGCATCGGGGTGCCACGGTGTCGAGGATGCCCGCTGGGTCCGGCGCCACACCCGCGCCGGTGCCGGTCAGTCGATGTCGCGCCAGGCGCGGAAGGCCTCCAGCTCCACGGCCACGAGCTGGCCGGGGTGGAACAGGCCGGTGACGATGACCACGGTGGCGGTCGGCAGGACGACGCCGAAGAACTCGCCGTGGACCCGGCCCACCGGGTCGGCGTGGGCCGGGTCGGTCACATAGAGGCGGGAGCGCACCACGTCGGAGACGCCCGCGCCGGCGTGGACCATCGCGTCGAGCGCGGTCCGGAACGCCTCGCGGGCCTGCCCGGCGGGATCGCCCTGGAGGTGCGGCCGCGCCTCGACGTCGGCGGTGCACGCGCTCGTGACCACGAGCGGGCCCACGGCCACGGCGCGCGAGTACCCGTAGAGCTGCGCCCACGGACCGGTCTCCGGAACCCGTTCGACCAGAGCCATGCGCGCCTCCCCTGTGGTTACATGCCCTTCAAGAGGTTCAACGCCTCAGCGACCGTGAAGTTACGCTCGTACAGCGCGGTTCCCACGATCGCGCCCTCCACGCCGATCGCCGTGAGCGCCGCCAGCGCCCGCAGGTCGTCCAGCGACGACACGCCGCCGGAGGCGATGACCGGCTTGTCGGTGGCCGCGCAGACCCGGCGCAGCAGGTCCGTGTTCGGGCCCGAGAGCATCCCGTCGCTGTTCACGTCGGTCACCACGTACCGGGCGCACCCGGCGCGCTCCAGGCGGTCGAGGGTCTCGAAGAGCTCGCCGCCCTCGCGGGTCCAGCCGCGCGCGGCCAGGCGGTCGCCCTTGACGTCGAGGCCGATGGCGACCCGGTCGCCGTACTCGCCGCAGATGCGGTCGCACCACTCCGGGTCCTCCAGGGCCGCGGTGCCGATGTTGACCCGGCGGACCCCGGCGTCCAGGGCGCGCTTGAGGGTCTCGTCGTCGCGGATGCCGCCGGACAGCTCGACCTGCATGTCCACTTTGCTCGCGACCTGGGCGAGCAGCTCGTGGTTGGAGCCGCGCCCGAAGGCGGCGTCGAGGTCGACCAGGTGCAGCCACTCCGCGCCCTGGCGCTGCCACTCGAGGGCCGCCTCCAGCGGGTCGCCGTACTGCTTGCCCGAGCCCGAGACGCCCTGGACGAGCTGGACGGCCTTGCCGCCGGTGACGTCGACGGCCGGCAGGAGCTGAAGTTCGGTCATGTCAGAGATCCTTGATCCAGTTGGACAGCAGTGCGTACCCGGCGTCGCCGGACTTCTCGGGGTGGAACTGGGTGGCCGCGAGCGCACCGCGCTCGACGGCGGCCACGAACGGCTCGCCGTGGACGGCGATCGCGGCCTTCGCACCCGGCGGGACGGCCTTGGCGGCGTAGGAGTGCACGAAGTAGAACCGCTCCTCGGACCCGATGCCGCGGAAGAGGCGCATGCCCTCGTCGGCGCGGACGGTGTTCCAGCCCATGTGCGGGATGCGGTCGGCCTCGACGAGGTCGACCCGGCCTTCGAGGACCCCGACGCCGCGGGTGCGGACGCCGTGCTCGATGCCCTCCTCGAAGAGGATCTGCTCGCCGACGCAGATGCCGAGGACGGGGGCCGCGGCGGCGACGCGCTCGCGGACGACGGCGTCGACGCCGCTCTTGAGGACGCCCTCCATGCAGGCGGCGTACGCGCCGACGCCGGGCACGACGAGCCCGTCGGCGCGGCGGGCCGCGTCGAGGTCGCTGGTGAGCTCGACGCCGGCTCCGGCGCGCTCGAGGGCGCGGAAGGCCGAGCGGAGGTTGCCCGAGCCGTAGTCGAACAGGGCCACCGTTGGCTTGGTCACCTTGTCCCCCTTACCCGTAGACGAGATAGAGGCCGCCGCCGAACGCGGCGGCGGCGAGGAGCCCGGTCACGACCGCGGCGGCGGTCTTCCCGCCCTTGCGCAGGCTGAGCGCCCCGCCGAGGAGGATGCCCGCGAGCGCCATGAGCAGGATCGGTCCGGCCCAGTTCACAGCACGCCCTTGGTGGAGGGGATGTCGGTGCCGTCGATGCGGGTGGCGTACTTCAGCGCCCGCGCGAGGGCCTTGAACTGGGCCTCGATGACGTGGTGCGCGTCGGGCTTCTGGCCCGGGTTCGCCGAGCGGAGCACGGTGACGTGCAGGCAGATCCGCGCGTGGTACGCGAAGGACTCCAGGATGTGCCGGGTCATCGAGGTCGGGTAGTCGGTGCTGATCATCGGGGCGATGTCGACCGGCTCCTCGTGGACCATGTAGGGGCGGCCGGAGAGGTCGACGACGGCGCGCGCGAGCACCTCGTCGAGCGGCACGGAGGCGTCGGCGAAGCGGACCACGCCGGCCTTGTCGCCCAGGGCCTCGGCGAACGCCTGGCCGAGCGCGATCGCGGTGTCCTCCATGGTGTGGTGGGAGTCGATGTGCAGGTCGCCCTTGACGGCGATCTTCAGGTCGAACCCGCCGTGCTTGCCGAGCTGGTGGAGCATGTGGTCGTAGAAGCCGACGCCGGTGGAGACGTCGACGGCCTTGTCGGTGCCGTCGAGGTCGACGTACACGTCGACGCTGGTCTCACCGGTGGTGCGGACGATGTGCGCGGTGCGGCTCACGGTTGTTGCTCCTGCGTGTCGAACAGTTCGGGTCGCTGCCCCAGCGCCGTGTCGAAGGCGTCGAGCAGCGCGGTGGTCTCGTCCTCGGTGCCGGCGGTGATCCGGAGGCGGCCGGGGAGGCCGACGTCGCGGATGAGCACGCCCTGATCGAGGATCAGTCGCCAGACGGCGGCCGCGTCGGCGAGGCCGCCGACGAGCACGAAGTTCGCGTCGGAGTCGGCGACCGGGAGCCCCTTGGCGCGCAGGTTCTTCACGATCCGGTCGCGCTGGTGCTTCAGCTCGTCCACTTCGGCCTGGAGCTGCGCGGCGCACGCGAGCGCGCCGCGCGCGGCGGCCTGCGTGATGCTCGACAGGTGGTACGGCAGGCGCACCAGCAGCAGCTTCTCGACGAGTTCGGGGTCGGCGGCGAGGTAGCCGACGCGGGCCCCGGCGAACGCGAACGCCTTCGAGAGGGTCCGGGTGACGACGAGCCGCTTGCGGCCCTCCAGGGCGCCCAGGGCCGTCGAGCCGGGGTCGCGGGCGAACTCGGCGTACGCCTCGTCGATGACGACGATGCCGCGGGCGGCCTCGTAGGCGGCGGCGACGACCTCGGGTTCGAGGGCGGTGCCGGTCGGGTTGTTCGGGGACACCAGGAACACCAGGTCCGGGTCGTGCGCGGTGATCGCGTCGCGCACGTGGGCGGCGCTGAGCGTGTAGCCGTCCTCGCGGCCGGCGTCGGTGAAGGCGGTGCCGGTGCCGCGGGCGAGCAGCGGGTGCATCGAGTACGACGGCATGAAGCCGAGCACGGTGCGCCCGGGGCCGCCGAAGGCCTGGAGCAACTGCTGGAGGATCTCGTTGGAGCCGTTGGCGGCCCACACGTGGTCGGCGGTGAGGCCGTGCCCGAGGTAGGCGGCGAGGTCGGCGCGCAGCGCGACGGCGTCGCGGTCGGGGTAGCGGTTGAGCCCGCGCAGCTCGCGGCCGATGAACTCGGCCACGACGGCGGCCACGTCCTCGGGGATCGCGAACGCGTTCTCGTTGGTGTTCAACTGGACCGGGACGTCGAGCTGCGGTGCGCCGTAGGGCGACTGCCCGCGCAGGTCCGGGCGGAGCAGGTCCTCGATCTCGCTCACGGCGCCGCCTCGAATCGCGCCGACACGGCCTCGCCGTGCGACGGGAGGTCCTCGGAGTTCGCGAAGGCCACCACGTCGGCCGCGACGGCCTCGAGGGCCTCGCGGGAGTAGTCGATGAGGTGGACGGCGCGCAGGAACGTGTGGACGCTCAGCCCGGCCGAGTGGCGGGCGCAGCCGCCGGTGGGCAGCACGTGGTTCGACCCGGCGCAGTAGTCGCCGAGGGACACCGGCGAGTACGCGCCGATGAAGACCGCTCCGGCGTTGCGCACCCGCAGGGCCACCGCGCGGGCGTCCGCGGTCTGCACCTCCAGGTGCTCGGCGGCGTACGCGTCGGCGACGGCGACGGCCTCGTCGAGGTCGGCGACGAGGATCGTCCCCGACTGCTCGCCCTTGAGGGCGGTGAGGATGCGCTCGGCGTGGCGGGCCTCGGGCGCGCGGCGCGCGAGCTCGGCGTCGACGGCGTCGGCGAGCGCCGCCGAGTCGGTGATGAGCACCGAGGCGGCGGCAGGGTCGTGCTCGGCCTGGCTGACCAGGTCGGCGGCGACGTGGACCGGGTCGGCCCCGGCGTCGGCGATGACCGCGATCTCGGTGGTCCCAGCCTCGGCGTCGATGCCGACCAGGCCGCGGACCGCGCGCTTGGCGGCGGTGACGTAGATGTTCCCCGGGCCGGTGATCATGTCGACCGGCTCGCACTCGTCGGTGCCGTAGGCGAACATGCCGACCGCGGCCGGGCCGCCGACGGCGTACACCTCGTCGATGCCGAGGAGCCCGGCGACGGCGAGGATGCCCTGGTCGGGCAGGCCGCCGTTGGTCTTCTGGGCAGGGCTCGCGAGCGCGATGGAGCCGACGCCGGCGATCTGCGCGGGGACGGCGTTCATGATGACCGAGGAGGCGAGCACGGCGAGGCCGCCGGGCGCGTACAGGCCGACGCGGCCGACCGGCAGGTACCGCTCGGTGATCGTGCCGCCCGGGGCGACCTCGGTGACGACGTCGGGGAGGCGCTGGGCCTCGTGCGCGGTGCGGACCCGGTCGATCGAGGTCGTGTACGCGCGCCGCAGTTCAGGGTCGAGCTCGGCGACGGCGGTCTTGATCGCGGCCTCGGGGACGCGCAGGTGCTCCAGATGCACGCCGTCGAAGCGCTCGACGATCTCGACCACGGCGGCGGTCCCGCGGTGGGCGATGTCGTCGATGAGCGGCTGGACCGACCGCAGGGCCTCGTTCACGTCGAACGCGGCGCGCGGCATCAGCTCGCGCAGGGCGCGGGCCGGGTAGTCGGATACGGCTCCGGAAAGGTCGATGCGTCTGAGCACGCTCCAAGCGTAGTCACCCGCATTTCCAGGTCAAAGGGCATACCGCTATTCGGGAGCGTCCGTTCGAAGGCTGGGCCGACGTGACCAACCGGCGCAGACGGTGTAAGTGAAGGTCGCGGCGAGGGCCATGACGGCGAGCGCGCCGAGCTGGAGCGAGTCGAGCGCGACTGTGAGTTCGCCGACCTTCAGCGCGTTCCAGGCCGCGGCGGGGTCGAGTTCGACGAACAGGACCGACGGCGGGCGCCACATGTGGACGCCGACGGGCGCGCGCTCGACGGCGTCCCAGAACTGCTGCCACTCGTGCGCGCCGATCTTCCAGGCGACGAACTGGCACGCGACCGAGCCGACGACCAGGCCGAGGAGGAGGACGGGGCCGCGCCGCTCGCGCATCGCCGACCAGGCGAGCGCCGCCGCGAGGATGCCCAGGGCCAGGCCGATCCCGGCGAACACGAGGTCGCCCTCGATGTAGCCCTCCGGGTACGTCTCGACCGAGGCCCAGCCGCCGTCCACGACGACGAACTCCACGCGCGGGGTGACGATCTGCCACAGCATCGCGAAGGGGAACCCGAGCGCCGCGAGGACCACGGCGAGGACGCCCGCGGCCAGCAGGTCGCGGCCGACGGTCCGCTGCGAGCGCGCCCGCTCGCCGCCGTACACGCGGGGGTCGGCGCGGGGGCCGGGTTCGGGGGTCGATTCGTCGGTCACGCCTGGAATCCTGCCACAGCGGACTCCGGCTCCGGCGGGATGATCCGGTACGGCGGGCGGCTACAGGCCGTCGACGATGGTGGCCGCGGCCTCGAACCAGGCGGCGCGGGTCTCGGGGCGCAGCGCGGAGAACTCGATCTTCGCGCCCGGCTCCAGCGACGGGTCGTACGGGACGACCGCGCAGGCGCGGGTGCGCTGCGAGAAGTGCCGCTGGAGGTCGTGCAGGAGCGGTCCCGGGTTCGGGGTGGGCATCGACAGGAGCGTCACCGCGTTCTTGACGAGGTGGCCGTAGCCGCCCTCCTCGAGGTGGTCGAGCATCCAGTCCGCCGAGAACGCGGCGTCCTCGCGCGGCACCGTGGTGACCACGAGCCGGTCCACGGAGGAGACGACGGTCCGCCAGTTCGGGGACTCGACGTTGTTGCCGGTGTCGATGCAGACGATGTTGTGCGTGCGGGTGAGGATGTCGAGCACGCGCAGGACCGTGGTCGGGTCGAGGCGGCGCTGGAGCTTGGGGTCCTCGTCGCCGGCGAGCACGTCGAACGAGCCGTCGGAGGAGTGGCGCAGGAACTCGTCGAGGTGCTCGGGCAGGTGGACGCCGGCGGCCTCGACCTGGTCGAGGTGCTCCACGAGGTGGCGGATGGTGCGGCCGTGCCGGGCGGAGCCGGCGCGCAGGCCGAGGGTGCCGCGCAGCTCGTTGTCGTCCCAGGCGATGACGCCGCCCTCGCGGGCGGTGCCCATCGCGGCGGCCGAGAGCACGGTGGCGGTGGTCTTGTGGACGCCGCCCTTGGGGTTGATGAACGCGATGACGCGGCTGCGGCCCAGGTCGCGGCGGAGGCGCTGGAGCGCGACCGGGCTGGGCTCGACGCTCGGGCGCTGCGGCTGCCGGGGCTGCGGCGGCAGGCCCTGCTGGGGGCGCATCGGCTGGGTCATCTGCGCGGCGCTGGGCGGGGTCTGCGTGGCGACCGGCGGGCGGCGGCCCGCGGTCGGCACCGAGTAGTGCGCCTGGCCGGGAGGGGGTCCCGCCGGGGGCGACGGCGGATAGGACTCGCGGGGCGGGGGCGTGGGGGTCTGCTGCGCGCCCGGGGCGCGACCGCGGCCGCGACCGAGCAGCTTCTGCCAGCGCGAACTGTCGTTGTTGCGGTCGTTGCTCCATGCTTCGGGCGTGTTCACGTGCGACCTCCTCTCGACCGATGCGGTGGTCGGGCCGCGAGCACCGCGGCTCGCGTTCCCTCGCCGTCCCGACCGGACACCGTTACCACCCGCGACTATTAGAACACAACGATTCCTCAAGGCCTGTTGCGAATCGCGGGCGGTCGGGGCCCGTGGGTGAGGCGTGCGTCATGCCCGCTGCGACGGTGCGGCGGGCACCTTCGTCCAGTCTAGTGGCTGCCTATTGGTCGGCTCGCAACCGCGCCAGCGCGGCCTCGAGGTCCTCGGGGTAATCACTCGTGAAGGTGACCGTCCGGCCGGTGGCCGGATGGGCGAACTCCAGGCGGTACGCGTGCAGCCATTGCCTGGTCAGGCCCAGTCTCTCGGCGAGCACGGGGTCCGCGCCGTACGTCAGGTCGCCCGCGAGCGGGTGGCCGAGCGCGGAGAAGTGGACGCGGATCTGGTGGGTCCGGCCGGTCTCCAGGCCGAGGTCCATCAGGGAGGCGCCGGGGAAGACCTCGATGGTGTCGTAGTGGGTGACGCTGGGCTTGCCGTCGGCCACCACGGCCCACTTGTAGTCGTGGCGCGGGTGGCGCCCGATCGGGGCGTCGACGGTGCCCGAGAGCGGGTCGGGGTGCCCCTGGGCGACGGCCCGGTACCGCTTCGACACTCTGCGTTCCTTGAAGGCGCGCTTGAGCTCGGAGTAGGCGGCCTCGCTCTTGGCGACGACCATGAGGCCGGAGGTGCCCACGTCGAGGCGGTGGACGATGCCCTGCCGCTCGTCGGGGCCGTGCGAGGAGAGCCGGTACCCGGCGGCGGCGAGGCCGCCGGTGACGGTGGGGCCGGTCCAGCCGGGGCTGGGGTGCGCGGCCACGCCGACGGGCTTGGAGACGACGACGATGTCGTCGTCGTCGAAGACCACGTCGAGGCCGACGACCGGCTCCTCGACGCGGAGACGCACGTCCTCGGGCGGCGGCGGGAGGACGACCTCGAGCCAGGCGCCGGCGGTGACGCGCTCGGACTTGGTGGCGCAGGGGACGCCGTCGATCGTCACGTCGCCGGCGGTGACGAGCTCGGCCGCGACGGTGCGCGAGAGTCCGAGGAGGCGCGAGACGACCTGGTCGATGCGCTGGCCCTCGAAGCCCTCGGGGACCGGCAGGGACCGGGTCTGGCGGGCGGCGACGTCGCTCATGCGGCCTCCGCCTCGACGTCCTGCTCGTCCTTGGCGGGCGTGCGGGACTCGGGCGAGAAGCCGTGCCCGGTGAGCTCCAGCAGCACGATGAGGACCACGCCGCAGCAGAGTGCCGAGTCGGCGATGTTGAAGATGGGGAACGCCTCGCCGAACGGCTTGAAGGCGCTGAGGAAGTCGACGACGTGGCCGTGGGCGAAGCCGGGCTCGCGGAAGTAGCGGTCGACGAGGTTCCCGGCCGCGCCGCCGAGGACGAGGCCGATCGCGACCGCCCACGCCGGGTAGGCGATCTTCCGGGAGAGGAAGACCAGGAAGACCACGACCGCCGAGGCGACGATCGTGAAGATCCAGGTGTAGCCGGTGCCGAGGCTGAACGCGGCGCCGGAGTTCCAGGTCAGGCTCAGGTAGATGAGGCCGCCGAGGATGCGCACCGGCTCCTGGGGGTCGAGGTTGGCCTCGGCCAGGAACTTCGTCCACTGGTCCAGTCCCACGGCGAACGCCGCTATGAGCAGGGCGGCCAGGGTCAGTCCCGGCCGCCGCCGCGGGGTGTCGGTGGGGGTCTCGTCGGGCCCGGGGCCGTCGGCGGCCTCGGGCCGGGTGTCCTCGCTCAGCGTCGCTCCTCCAGCTGTTTGCAACTGACGCAGAGGGTAGCCGACGGGAAGGCGGCGAGACGAGCCGCCGGGATGGGTGTACCGCACTTCTCACAGAAGCCGTATCCGCCCTCGTCGATGCGTTCGAGGGCGTGGCTGACCTGGCGGATGCGCTCGGAGATCGCGCCGGCCACGGCCACCTCGTGCTCGTGCTCGACGGTCTTGGAGCCGGAGTCGATCTGGTCGTCCCCGGCGGTGTCGCTCAGGCGCTCGCGCTGGGCGACGGTGATGGAGTCGGTGTAGCGCTGCTGCTCGGCGAGGAGCTCGTCGAGCCGCTCCTTGAGGGCGGCCCGCAGTTCGGCCTGCTCGCTCTCGGTGCGGAGCTGGTGGTCGGCGTCGGGGGCCGGCGCCGGGGCGGCGGCCTTCGCGGCGGAGTCGGCGTTCGCCGCGGTCTTCTTGACCGCGGCCTTCTTGACGGGCGCCTTCTTGGCCGCGGTCTTCTTCGCGGCGGTCGTGACGGCCGCCTGCTTCGCGGTCGGCTGCTGGGTCTTCTTGGCTGGACTCATGACGCGCCTCTGGAGGGGTGTGTCGGCTCGGGTTCCGGTCGGGCCTGGGCACGCCGGGGCCGCTGCTGTGCCCTGCGTCGGGCGTTCGGCATCGCGGCTCCCGAGTTGGCGTACTCCTGACGTCCCCGTCGAGACGAGGACAATTGCGCGCCAGGCCCCGCCGAGGCGGGACCTGCCGCGCAATTAAGCACACAGGATACGCAAGACCTGCAACTAGGTCAATTACTTCGGGAACTTGCCTCCGGACTGTGCGTCAGCGTTCACCGGCCGGCGGCAGGCGCCATCAGGAGCCGCGAGGCCGGTTCGCACATGCCGCAGGGCGTGAATCCCAGCTCCAGGGCCTCGGCGACCGGCAGCGGCTCGTGTTCGCGGCCGGTGAGGTGCGCGCACGCGGTGTGGTGGAACCGGGGCCGACCGTCGACGACGGCGACCTCGGTGTCCAGGCGCATGAGGCCGGCGGCCTCGACGCTGGACATGCGCTGCTCGGTGGGCTCGTCGGCCAGGGACTCGGGGGCCCGGTGGCCGGCGATCTGGCGGGGCGGCTCCTCGAACCGGAGCTCGGGGTCGCGGTCGACGGCGTAGTCCGTGGACTCGAAGACCTTGCCCTCGATGAGCGGCAGCTCGGTGGTCGGGGTGTCGTCGAGCCCGATCCGGCGGAACTGCTGGGTGTCGTCGTCGGCGGCCGGGCGGCCGGTCCGCTGGGACGCGATCCGCGGGCGTTTGGCGCCCCTCCCGCGGATGCCGACGTAGAGCGCGATCCCGGCGGCGAGACTCGCCGAGATCGACGAGACCAGCAACTGGTCGTTTCCGGTGATCATGCCGATGACCAGCAAGACCGCCGCAATGACGAGGATCAGCAGGCTGCTGACGATCACGTCGAGTCCTCCCCTGCGCGCGGGCAGCGGGTCCCGAACGCGGTCCTACGCGGCCCCCGGAGGGGGACCGCGGATCGTTAACGCATGGTGGTGGTGGCGGTGGTGAGGGCGGCCAGTGGTGCTCCGAAGAACACCGGCGCCCTCACCCGCTCACCCATGGATAACGAGGCGATCCCCGTTCAGGTTATGCCCGCAGGCGTGCCAATGTCGCGACCCGCGACACGGTTGCGTCTCCCAGGGGGCGGGAGGGTCAGCCGCGGCCGCCCTGCATGACGAAGGCCGACCGGGCGCCGGTGCGCTCGTTGGCGGCCTCGCGCTGGGGCTCTTCGAAGGCCTCGTCCTGCGTGCGGCTCTGCTGGCCGTTCAGGTCGCGGAGCTGGCTCTCGAGGTAGAGCTTGAGGCGGGTGCGGTACTCGCGCTCGAAGGTCTTGAGCTCCTCGATGTTGTGGAGCAGCGAGGTGCGGGACTCCTCCAGCTGGCCGATGACCTTCTGGCGCTCCTCCTCGGTCTCCATCTCCATGCGCTCGGCCTTGTCGCGGGCCTGGCCCACGAGGTCCTCGGCCTGCGTGCGGGCCTCGGTGACCATCGTGTCGGCGTCGCGCTGGGCCTCGGTGACCATGGTCTTGGACTCGCGCTGGGCCTGGGACAGCATCGCCTGCGACTCGCGCTGCGCCTCGGAGACCATCGACTGGGCCTCGTGCTGCGCCTCGCTCAGGAGCGTGTCGGCCTCCCGGCGGGAGTCCTCCAGGTGCTCGTCGGCGGTGCGCTGGGCGACCATGAGGAGGCGCAGGGCCTCCTGCTCGCCGCCGGCGCCGCCGCCGGGCGCGGACGCGTCCTGCTGGGGGCGCTGGGCCAGTTCCTGCTGGAGCTGCTGGGCCTGCTGCTGCGAGGCGACCATCTGCTGGTGCATCTCGTGCAGCTCGCCGTCGAGGTCCTGGAGCTGCTGCTCCATGGCGTGCTTCTCTCGCTGCACCCGGTCGAGTGCGGCGGCCATCTCGGCGTGGTCGGCGGCTCCGGGGGGAGCACCGGCGCGGAGGCTGTCGAGCTGGGCGCGAAGCTCGCCGTTCTCATCGCTGAGGCGAGCGAGTTCGCGCTCGACCTCGTCGAGGAAACCGTCGACCTCGTCCTCGTCGTATCCGCGCTTTCCGAGCATGGGTTTCTTGAACGTGACGTTGTGAACGTCGGCTGGGGTCAGCGGCATTCGAAACTCCTTCTCAGCTGTTCGCCTGGCGCACAAGGCCACCCGACACGATAACCGTGCCGTGCACCCCCGCCCGGAACTGCTTCAGGAGATGAATCCCGCGATCACGAAGTCCATCAGGATCCACACGATCAGGAGCAGCGCCAGGAACGCCAGATCAATCGATACAGTACCAAGCCTGAGAGGGGGTATCACCTTCCTCAACCCCTTCAGGGGAGGGTCGGTCACGCTGTAGACCGTCTCCAGCAGGGCGGCGGCCCGGGGGCCGGGCTCCCAGCGGCGGGAGAACTGGACCACCACGCTGCACACCAGGCGAGCCAGTAGGAACAGGTAGAACGCGAAGAGCGCCAAGTAGACGAGCTGGAGTGCCAGGTTCACGGTACGGAGTCTATCCGCCCGGTCACGGCTGGTTGAAGAACCCGCCCTCGGCGATCTTCGCCTTGTCCTCCGCCGTCACCTGGACGTGGGGCGGGGAGAGGAGGAACACACGGTTGGTCACCCGCTCGAACGAGCCGCGGGTGCCGAAGATCAGCCCCGCCGCGAAGTCGACCAGGCGCTTCGCGTCGGCCTCCTCCATCTCCGACAGGTTCATGATGACCGGCGTGCCGTCGCGGTAGCGCTCGCCGATCGTGCGCGCCTCGTTGTACGTGGTCGGGTGGAGCGTGGTGATCCGGTAGTTCGCGTGCGACTCCTCCTCAGCCGGGACCGGCCGGACGAGCGCGGGCTCGGCGAGCGCGAGGTTGTCGCGCGTCAGGGGGGTGACCGAACCGGAGCCGCGGTTGAGCTGGCGGACGGGACTGCGGTCCTCGACGGCGCGGCGGTCCTCGGCGGGACGGCCGACCCGGCCGGTGGTCCGCTGCGAGCCGCGCACGCGGGCCGGCGCGGGCGCGGGCTCCTCGGCGAACTCGTCGTTCTCCTCGAAACCGTTGTAGCCGCGGTCCTCCTCGTCCTCGATGAGGCCGAGCCAGATGCCTGCCTTCCGCATCGCGCCCATCGAACGTGCTCCCTCCTCGGGCCGCCCCTGCTGTTGAGTCAGGTACGCGGTCTCATCCTAGCGCCGACTCCTTACACGGAGGTGTGTTTCCGCGGTTCACCGATGACCGGCCGCGGCATAGATCCCTTTACTGCCGTATACCTTACGCCATCGGCTCACGTTCGCCGAGGACGTTTCTCCCGAGTCTGACCATTGTGGCCCCGCACGCGACCGCCTCGCGGAAGTCGCCGCTCATGCCGGCGGAGACCTCGGTGGCGCCGGCGTCGACCCGGCGCACCGCCTCTGAGCACTCGTTCAGCAGCGCAAAGGCTTTGGCGGGCTCCCAGCCGAGCGGCGCGACGGCCATGACCCCCCGGAGGTCGAGCGAGCCGAGTCCGGCGATGCGCTCGGCGAGTCGCGCGATCCCGGAGACCGGGACGCCGCCGCGCGAGGTGTCCCCGTCGAGGCTCACCTGAACGAGGGCGTTCAGCCGCCGCCCGTTGGACTCGGCGCCCCGGTCGAGCGCGTCGGCGAGCGGTTCGCGGTCCACCGAATGCACCCAGTCGGCGTACGCGGCGACCGAGCGTGCCTTGTTCCGCTGGAGCTGTCCGACGAAGTGCCACACCGGTTCCAGGCCGAGCGCGGCGAGTTCGGCGGCCTTCGGCGCGGCCTCCTGGTCGCGGTTCTCCCCGAGGTCGGCCTGGCCGAGTCCGGTGAGGGCGGCCGCGTCCGAGGCGGGGAAGGTCTTGGTGATCGCGACGAGTCGGACCGATTCGGGGGCGCGGCCCGCGGCGGCGCATGCGGCGGCGACGGCCTCGCGCGTCCGGTTCAGGTTGTCCTGCAACTGGATTCGGCGCGCATCTGTGGTCAAGGCGGTCCTCGGCGGTGGGGTGGCGGCGTACGGGTTCGAAGCGGCGGCCCGCCGGGTGCAGGTGCGGCCCCGGCGGAGCGCCGCCGCTAGAAGCCCTCTTTCAGGAACGAGGGGACGTCGACGTCGTCGAACAGGACCTTGCCGCCGCCGGACTCGCGCTCCGGCTCGGGCTTGGCCTCGCGGATCGGCTCCGGCTTCTGCTCGGGCAGTGCGGAGATGCGGGTCGGCTGCGCCAGTTCGAACGCGGCCTCGTCCTCGACGTCGAAGCCGGCGGCGATGACGGTCACCCGGGCCTCCTCGCCGAGCGCGTCGTCGATGACGGCGCCGAAGATGATGTTCGCGTCGGTGTGCGCGCAGTCGGAGACGAGCTCGGCGGCGTCGTTGATCTCGAACAGGCCGAGGTCCGAACCGCCCGCGATGGACAGGAGCACGCCGCGCGCCCCTTCCATGCTCTGCTCCAGCAGCGGCGACTCGATGGCCGCGCGCGCCGCCTCGACGGCGCGGTTCTCGCCGCGCGCCGAGCCGATGCCCATCAGGGCCGAGCCCGCGCCGCTCATGACGCTCTTGACGTCGGCGAAGTCGAGGTTGATGAGGCCCGGCGTGGTGATGAGGTCGGTGATGCCCTGGACACCGGAGAGCAGCACCTGGTCGGCGAGGCGGAAGGCGTCCATCATGGAGATGGAGCGATCGCCGAGGTGGAGGAGCCGGTCGTTGGGGATGACGATCAGCGTGTCGCACTCGTTGCGCAGATCCTCTATCCCCGACACGGCCTGGGTCTGGCGGCGCTTGCCCTCGAAGGCGAACGGCCGGGTGACCACGCCGATCGTGAGCGCGCCGAGCTTGCGGGCGATGTTCGCGATGACCGGAGCGCCGCCGGTGCCGGTGCCGCCGCCCTCGCCGCAGGTCACGAAGACCATGTCGGCTCCCTTGAGGACTTCCTCGATCTCGTCGCGGTGGTCCTCGCAGGCCTTCGCCCCCACTTCGGGATTCGCGCCGGCGCCGAGGCCGCGCGTCAGTTCCCGGCCGACGTCGAGCTTGACGTCGGCGTCGCTCATCAAGAGCGCCTGGGCGTCGGTGTTGATGGCGATGAACTCGACGCCCTTGAGGCCCGCCTCGATCATCCGGTTGACAGCATTGACGCCGCCGCCTCCGACTCCAACGACTTTGATGACGGCGAGGTAGTTGTGCGGTGGTGTCATCGCGGCTGCCTTCCTTCCCCTTCGCGCGGCCCTGGGTGCGACGAACGGGATGTGCGCGCACACCCGCTCCCCTTAACGCTAACTCACAGTGGGTGCATCTGGTGCGCTGACATCGACATGTTCGTACCCGACCGCGAGCAATCGGTCTGCGACCTCCGCCTTCTGCTCGCCCTCGGACCCGTCGCCCCACGTGACCGTCCGTCCACCTTCGAGGAACAGCGTGACCCCCGCGGGGGACGGCGATTCCACGTGTTCGACCTCGTCGGCGAGGCTCGGGGGGATCGATTCGAGCACCGCCAGGGTCTCCACGGTGGCGAGGTCGTCCGGTGACGGATCGTCGAGTTCGACAGTCCACTGAGTTCCGGAAGGCGAATCGGACTCGTCGAATGCCACACCTTCGGAGTCGACCATGAGAAAAGTCTCCTCTCCGGTGGGAACGGCCATATACGGCTTTCGCTCCGTGACGGCCACGCGGAGCGCGTCCGGCCACGAGCGGGTCACCTCGACCGAGGCGACCGGCGCGAGCGCCGCCACCGCCGACGCGAGCGCGTCCAGGTCGGCCCCGAGGAGCGGATCGCCAAGGGACGCTTGGCCGAGCGCCTCGACTTCGGCCGGTTCGAGCACGGCGGTGCCCTCGACCTCGATCCGCTTCACCTCGAACCACGGCGCGGCCCACAGGACCGCGAAGGCGACGAGGACCAGGGCGAGGACGCCGACGACGGCGAACCGCAGGCGCTTGTCGGGGAGGCCCCGGCGCACCACGTGGACGAGCCGCCAGGACCCGGGCCCGGTCGGATTGTCGGAGCCGCGCATGGGTCGATCATGGCACGCGCGGGCCACCCGACGGTGGCGGCACGACGCGCGGCGCTGATAAGGTACCGTCGGATAAGGTTAGGCAAACCTTATAATCTAGGAGGAGCAGCGCGTGGCGACGCAGACCGAGGCACCGACCCAGGCGACGACCGTCCGGGCGTTCGACCTGTTCACCGTGCAGGTGCGGGCGCTGCGGCGCCTCAGTCCCTCCTTCCTCCGGGTGACCTTCGCCGGAGACACCCTCCACCACTTCGCGGACAACGGATTCGACCAGCGGTTCAAACTCATCTTCCCGGCCCCCGCGTGCGGCTTCGACAAGATGCCCCGCTCCGAGCGCTGGTACTCCGAGCTGCGGGCCCTCCCCGAGCAGGAGCAGTGCGGCGTGCGCACCTACACCGTGCGGGCCGTCCGGCCCGAGCTCGGCGAGGTCGACGTCGACATGGTGATCCACGAGGCCGGCGCGAACGAGCACTGCGGGCCGGCGCTGCGCTGGCTCCAGACCGCCGCGGTCGGCGACGAGCTGCTCCTGCTGGGCCCGGACGCGCGCTACGACGGGAACGCCGGCGGGGTCGACTTCCACGCGCCCGAGGGAGCGGAGCTCCTCATCGCGGGCGACGAGACCGCCGCCCCGGCGATCGCCGCGATCCTGGAGGACCTGCCGGCCGCCGCGAGCGGCGCGGTCTACATCGAGGTGCCCACCGCCGCCGACGTCCTGGAGCTGGACGCCCCCGCCGGGGTCCGCGTCCACTGGCTGCCGCGCGAGGGCGCGGTCTGGGGGGACCGGCTCGTGCCGGCCGTCACCGACGCCGCCCGCGCCATGGACTTCGCGGCCGGCGGGGAGTTCGAGGACACCGCCGAGGAGATGATCTGGGACGCGCCGCAGGAGGCGGCCGCCGGGGGCGCGTACGTCTGGATCGCCGCCGAGACCGGCGTGGTCAAGACCCTCCGCTTCACCATCCGCAAGGAGCTGGGCCTCCCGAAGGAGTCGGGGGCCTTCATGGGCTACTGGCGCAACGGGATGCCCTGGGACTGAGCGGACCCGCGTTCGCGGGCGGCCGCCGGGGACTCCCCGGCGGGCGCCGCCGCGTTCAGGTCCGGTCGAAGGTCGGGACGCCGGGCTCGTACTCCCCCGCGAAGCGGCGGTGGACCCACAGGAACCGGCCCCGGTCCTGGACCCGCTCCAGCCCGCCGTAGCCGGGGTCGGCCTTGTTCAGGAACGCGTGCAGGCGGCGCAGCTCCGCGCCGGAGCGGGCGCCACCCGAGCCGGTGGCCCAGGGCTGCTCGGCGGCCGCCGCAAGCGCGTCCTCGCCGATCTCGGCGATCACCTTGAACGACTCCTCGGCGAGCTCGAGGTGGTTCTCGATCGCGGCGGGGTCGAACGACGGCACGAGCAGGTCCACCGCGACCGAGCCGCCGGGGAGGACCGTGGACCACAGCACCTTGAGGGTGCGGCGGATCAGCGGCGCGGACTTGAGCAGCCACTCGCGGGGCACGTCGATGTCGAAGACGCCGCTCGCCGGGTCGTCGTCCAGGACGTACAGGGGCATCTGCGAGTGCTCGCACCACAGGACCACCCGGATGCCGACGTGCGTCAGCCGCTTCGTCCAGGACCCCTTGTCGCGCAGCTCGACCGTGTAGAACCGGGGCCCGTGGACCGCCTCGTCGGAGAGCAGCCCAATGATCTTGCGGAGCTCCTCCTGGGTCTGCGTCCACTGCTCGATCGCGTCGGTCGCGACGGGCCGGAGCGCGGCGGGGACCGGGGCCTCCACCGGGCCGTCGTCGGCGGGGCGGCGGTGCAGGAGCCCGTCGATCGGCACGTCCTGCCAGCAGCGGCGGCACTCGGCGGTCTTCCTGCCGAGGCGGCGGCGCGACAGCAGCCGCTCCATGCCGAACAGGCCGGCCTCCGAGGCGTCCGGGTCGATGCACACGCCCGCGCACGGCACGAGCCGCTTGAGCCGCAGCCCGCTCCACAGCTCCTTCGCGTACGCCTCCAGGTCCTGCACGAACTCGTGGAGGAACTGCTCGGGGTACACGGCCTTGACCTCAATGCGCAGGCGCTGCCCCTCCAGGCGGACCAGGGCCCGCGAGAACGGGTCGGGGGCGATGACGAAGCCGCTGTGCCAGTGGACGGAGTCCTCGAAGCGCTCGCGGCCCAGGGAGTGGCGGTGCCAGCGCACGATCAGCTGGTGCATGAGGCCCTCGGGGACGGCCTTGGCGCCGTTGGCGTCGAGGAACTCGCACAGCTGCGCGTCGTGGGCGAGCCGCGGCCCGAAGGCGTCCCAGACCTCGTCGAGCGGGGGCGGGGCCTCGTCGAGGAGCTGGGCGATGAGGCTGCGCTCGGGGCGGCCGCGCTTCCCGGGGATGCGGTAGGAGATGTCGTACTTCTCCATGAGCTGCACCAGGGCGGGGTGCAACGCGGGGTCGTAGCGGTAGCGCGGGCCGCGGCCGGGGTCGTCCCACAGGTCGCCCAGGTGGGGGTGCTCGACGAGGCCGTTGGCGCCGGCGGTCGCGGGGTCGTCGAGGACGATGCCCACGGCGGTGGAGAGCCAGTCGCCCTTGAGGACGACGAGGTCGTCGAGGCCGGGGATCTCGGGGTAGTGGATCCAGTAGCCGAGCTGGGTGGCGATGCGGGCGAGGGCGCGGGCGGCCCCGGCGTCGAGGCCGAACGCGTCGGCGCGGCGCTCGTACGCGCTGTACTCGAGATAGGACTCGCCGCTCTCGATGAGGCTGCGGCGCAGGTTCCTCCAGCTGGCGGGGACGGCGCGGTTGATCTGGGGCATCGCGGCGGCGGACCGCCAGAGGGCGGCCTTGAGGCCGGCGACGCCGGTGCCGGTGGCGGAGTCGACGAAGTGGAAGCCGCCGATGAGGTCGCCGTGGCGCTCGCGCAGGCCGGCCTGGTCGATCTTGGGGTGCTGGCCGTCGGCGTCGGCGTGGGTGGCGACGATGTGGATCGTGACGTCGGCGTCGCTGGTGCGGCGGAGGATCAGGTCGATCCAGTAGTCGACGAAGCCCTGCATGGGGCCCTGGCGGGCCTTCCACACGACGACGTAGACGGCGGGGGCGGTGAAGAACAGCTGGTGGGTGGGGCGGTAGGCCTTCTGGCCGCCGAAGTCCCAGGCGTTCAGGGCGATCGCGGTGGCGGGGTCGCCGTCGGGGCCGGTGAGTTCGAGGGTCTTGACCTCGATGCCGTGGGTGGAGCCGCGCTCGGGGTCGAAGGGCTCGCCGCGCATGGCGGCGAGGAGGGAGCTCTTGCCGACCTCGCCTTCGCCGACGAGCACGAGTTTGGACTCGCGGAAGTCGGCGCCCTCGACGTCGGTGCCCTCGATGAGCTTGCGAAGCTCGGGCAGGCCGGTCTCGGCGGCGGCGCGGAGCTCGGGCGGGAGGAGGTTCCCGTCGAGGTAGAGACCGCCGAGGTGGTCGAGCTGGAGGAGGGACCGCGGGAGGGAGCGGAGCCCGTTCTTCTCGACGTCGAGGCGGCTGAGCGAGGTGAGGCCGCCGATGAACTCGGGCAGCTCCTTGAACGTGTTGCTGTTCAGGTTGAGCCGGTCGAGGGCGGTGAGCGCGGTGATCGCGCGCGGCAGGGTGCTGAGCCGGTTGGAGTCGAGGCCGAGGTGGACGAGGTTGACGAGGCGGTCGATCGTGTCGGGCAGCTCGGTGAGGCCGATGCGGTGCAGTTCGAGCCAGGTGAGACCGGTCAGCTCGGTGACCGGCTCGGGCAGGGCGCCGAACCGGTTGCCGCTCGCGTCGAGCCAGGTGAGCGCCTGGAGGCGGGCGAGGGACGCGGGGAGGTCGGTGAGGCGGTTGCGGTGGAGGTCGAGCCGGCGGAGGCGGGTGAGGCGGCCGATGGAGCCGGGCAGCGCGGTGATCCGGTTGGCGTCGAGGTCGAGCCGGAGGAGCGCGCCGAGGTTGCCGATCGAGGCGGGGAGGGCGGTGAGCTGGTTGTCGCCGAGGTTGAGCCAGGAGAGCGCGGTGAGCCGCCCGATCGACTCGGGGAGGGCGGCGATCCGGTTGCCGAACAGGTTGAGGCCGGTCAGGCCGGTGAGCTCGCCGATCCATTCGGGGAGGTGGGTGATCCCGTTGACGGAGAGGTCGAGGGAGGTGAGCCGCGTGAGGCCCCTGACGCCGTCGGGGACCTTGGTGAGGTTCGAGCGGGAGAGGTCGAGCGAGGTCTGCCCCGATCGTCTCGCGTCCGCGAGCAGCTTCTTGACGGTCGCCATGCGGCGGTCACCTGCCGGGTGGGTGGGGTGCGGTCACCGTCATGTTACTGCCCGGTCGCCGGGGGCCGGGTCCCCGCGAAGCGGATGCGCCCCAAAGGGGGACGGGCCCGCGGTCGCGGGCCCGTCCGGGCTTCAGCGCAGGAGGTCGTCCGGCATGAGGGAGACGGGCGGGGCGCCCATGGTGACCACGACGTCGCCTTCGGCGGCGAGGGCCTTGACGGCGGCGGGCACGTCGTCCCACTCGGCGACGAAGACCTTGTCCTCCTCGGGGAGGGCGATGGCGTCGCGGAGCGCCTGGCCGCCTTCGCCGTCGGGGATCGGCTCGCCGGGGCCGAAGATCTCCATGACGACGACCTTGTCGGCGAGGGAGAGCGCGGCGGCGATCTCCTCGCGCATGGCGATGGTGCGGTAGACGCGGTAGGGCTGGAAGACCACGACGAGCCTGCCGTCGCCGGCGACCTCCTTGAGGGTCTTGACGGCCTCGGTCATCGCGGTGGGGTGGTAGGCGTACTCGTCGAAGACCGCGTAGCCGTCGATCTCGCCGCGCTTCTCGAAGCGGCGCTTGACCCCTCCGAAGGCGGCGATGCCGGCGGCGATGTCCTCGGGCTCGAGGCCGAGGTACAGGCCGACGGCGACGGCGGCCGTGGAGTTGAGGGCGATGTGCCTGCCGGGCATGGGCAGGTGGAAGCGGCCGAGGACCTGGTGCTCGTAGAGGACCGTGTAGTCAACGCCGTCCACACTGGACTCAACGTCGCCGAGCTGGACGTCGGCGCCGTCGCTGAAGCCGTAGGTGGCGACGGTGCGGCCCTCGGCCCGGAGCCGCTTCGCGAGCGCGAGCGTGCCGGGGTTGTCGGCGCACAGGACGAGGAGGCCGTCCTTGTCGGTGTTGCGGCAGAACCGCTCGAACGCCTCGGTGAGAGCGTCCATGTCGCCGTAGGTGTTCAGGTGGTCCACGTCGATGTTGGTGACGATGCCGACCTCGGGCCGGTAGCGCAGGAAGGACCGGTCGGACTCGTCGGCCTCGGCGACGAAGAGGTCGCCGGAGCCGTGGGCGCCGGTGAAGGCGCCGATGTTCTCACCGCCGTTCACATAGGACGGCGCGAGGCCGGCGTGCTCCAGCATCTGCGTGATGATCGCGGTCGTGGTGGTCTTGCCGTGGGTGCCGGTGACGACGATCGAGCGGCGGCCGGTGGTGGCGGCGGCGAGGGCCTCGGAGCGGTGGAGGACCGGGATGCCGCGGCGGCGGGCCTCGACCACCTCGACGTGCTGGTCGTTGATGGCGGTGGAGCGAACGACGGTGTCGATCCCGTCGAGGTTCGAGGCGGCGTGCTCGCGGTGGAGCGTGACGCCGAGGCGCTCCAGCTCCGGCAGCGAGGGCCACTCCTTGGTCTCGGAGCCGGACACGGGGAGCCCGCGGGTGGCGTAGAGGCGGGTGAGGCCGTTCATGCCGACGCCGCCGACCCCGATGAACAGCACGTGCCCGAGGTCCTCGGCGGTGACGCCCTCGTCGATGGGGCTGGTCAGGTCGTTGGGATCGCTCATGCCTGCGAGACCACCTTCAGCGTGTAGTTGCGGAGCGCCTCGTCGCCGGTGCGGGACCCGAAGGCGGCCGCGGCCTGCGACATCTGGAGGACGCGGTTCCGGTCGGTGATGACCGGGATGAGGTGCTCGGCGATCCACCCGGGGCTGAGGTTCTCGTCGTCGCAGAACATCGCGCCGCCCGCGGCCACGACGGGCCCGGCGTTGCGGTACTGCTCCTTGTTGCCCCACGGCATGGGGACGAAGACGGTGGGGATGCCGAGCGCCGAGACCTCGGCGACGGTCATGGAGCCGCCGCGCGCCAGGACCATGTCCGCGGCGGCGTAGCCGAGGTCCATGCGGTCGAGGTACGGGAGCGTCCGGTACGCGACCGGGAGGCCCTCGGGGATGTGGACCGGCTCGTCGCGGCGGGCGCCGGTGATGTGGAGGACCTGGACGCCGCGGTGCGCGAGCATCTGGGCCGCACCGGAGACGGCGTTGTTGATCGAGGCCGCGCCCTGGGAGCCGCCGTAGACGAACAGCACGGGCCGGCGCGGGTCGAGGCCGAAGTACTGGCAGGCCTGGGCGCGCATGGCGTTGCGGTCGAGGTGGCTGATCGCGGGCCGCAGCGGGACGCCGGTGAACTCGCCGTCGGCGAGGATCGGCGAGGCCTGCGCGAGGTGCGGGAAGCCGAGCGCGAGGTTGTCGCTGAACTTCAGGGCCATCTTGTTGGCGACCCCCGGCGGGTCGTTGAACTCGAAGATCACCATGGGGGTCTTGCGGCGCCAGGCGGCGAGGTAGGCGGGGACGGCGACGTAGCCGCCGAAGCCGACCACGACGTCGGCCTGGACCTCGTCGAGGACGTCCCGGGTGGCCTTCATGGCCTTGAGCATCCGCGGCGCGGTCAGGAGGAGGTCGAGGTTGACCTTGCGCGGCAGCTGGTGCGCGGGGACGTTGCGGAGGTCGTACCCGGCCTTGGGGATGAGGTCGTTCTCCAGGCCCTTCTCCGTGCCGAGGCAGGTGACGCGCACGTGGGGGTCGTGGCGGCGCAGGCAGTCGGCGTAGGCCAGGAGCGGGTAGATGTGGCCGCCGGTGCCGCCGCCGGCGAGGACGACCGATCGAAGCTGTGGCAACGTCATGTCTTTCTGGTCGTAGGACTCTTCTTGGTGGTCTCCGAGTCGGATTCGGAGCGAGGGGCGGGCGGCAGGGGGGCCCAGAGCAAGCGTACGAGACGGGAGGGGTTGCGCGCCCGCAGCGCCTGGGCGGCGTCGGGTTCGGCACGCGCGAACCCGGCGAGCATCCCGACCGCGGCGAGGACCACGACGAGCGCGGTGCCGCCGTCCGAGATGAACGGGAGCGGGACGCCGGTCATGGGGATGAGGCCGAGCACGCCGCCGATGTTGATGAACGCCTGCCCGGCGATCCAGATCGTGACGCCCGCGGCGACGAGCGACCGGAACGGGTCGTCGGAGCGGCGCGCGATGCGGAAGCCGGTGTAGACGAGGACGGCGAACAGCGCGAGGATGACCAGGCAGCCGACGACGCCGAGCTCCTCGGCGATGAGCGCGAAGATGAAGTCGTTGTGGCCGTTGGGGAGCCAGTCCCACTTCTGGCGGCTCTCGCCGAGGCCGAGGCCGAACCAGCCGCCGTCGGCGATCGCGTAGTAGCCCTGGATGGCCTGGTAGCCCCAGGTGTCGGCGAAGTCCTCGGGCCGCGAGAACGAGATGATCCGCTCCATGCGGTAGCCCTCGAAGGCGATGAGCAGGGCCGATCCGACCAGGGCTATCGCGAACAGGACGCCGAGGATGCGCAGCGGCACCCCCGAGGCCCAGAGGAGGCCGATGAACATCGCGACGATGATGAGCATCGTCCCGAGGTCGGCGTAGCCGATGATGATCATCAGCAGGCCCGCGATCGGGAACATGGGGATCGCGAGGTCGCGCCAGGACGCGATGCGCGGGCCCAGGCGCACGAGCGAGTCGGCGGCCCACAGCAGCAGCGCGAACTTGGCGATCTCGGCGGGCTGGAACTGGACCGGTCCGATGTGGATCCACAGGTTGTCGGTGGCGAGCCCGGAGGCCTCGGCGCCGGACGCCTCCAGCTGCCGGTCGCGGATCGACATGACGACCAGGAACAGGCCGAGGAGGATCGCGATGACCAGGAGCGGGCGGGACACCGACCGGTAGGTGCGCGCGGGCAGGCGCTGCGCGATCCAGAAGCAGATCAGGCCGACGACGGCCCAGATGACCTGCTGGAGGATGACGGCGAACGCGTTGCCGGTGGCCTCGTACGACTCGACCATGGTGGCGGAGAAGACCATCACCAGGCCGATCGTGAGCAGGAGGCCCGCGGAGGAGAGCAGCAGGTAGTACGAGGCGAGCGGCCGGTCGAGAAGGCCGCGCAGCAGCTCGGTGAACCCGCTTCTCACCCGGCGTCCTCCCCGATCAGCCCCCGCACCGCGTCGGCGAACGCGTCGCCGCGGTGGGCGTAGGAGCGGAACATGTCGTAGGAGGCCGCGGCGGGCGACAGGAGCACGGTGTCCCCCGGCCGCGCGAACTCCGCGGCGCGGGCGGCGACGTCGGTCATGACCGCATCGTCGCCGCCGTCGAGGACGGCGACGGGGAGGCCGGGGGCGTGTCGCGCGAGCGCGTCGGCGATCTCGGCCCGGTCCTGTCCGATGAGGACGGCGGCGCGCAGCTTGTGGGCGAACTCGGCGACGAGGCCGTCGACGTCGACGCCCTTGAGCTGGCCTCCGGCGACCCACACGACGGCGTCGTAGGCGGCGAGGGCCGCGGCGGCGGCGTGCGGGTTGGTGGCCTTGGAGTCGTCGACCCAGGTGACGCCCGCGTGCTCGAGGAAGGCGACGTTGCGGTGCGGCTCGGGCGTGTAGGCGCGGATCGCCGCGGCGATGTCGGCGTGCGAGACCCCGGCCTGCCGGGCCAGCGCGGCCGCGGCGAGGGCGTTGGCGACGTTGTGCCACCCGGCGGGGCGGACGAGGTCGACCGAGCAGATCTGCACCGGCGTGTCGCCGGTGTGGTCGACGAGGAAGCCGAGGGCGACGCCGAACTGGCCCGGCTCGGGCTGGTTCAGCGTGAAGCCGGTGACGTGCGCGTCGGCGTGCTTGGCGAGCGCGACGACGGCCGGGTCGTCGAGGTTCGCGACGGCCTGCCCGCCGCGCCAGACCGCGGCCTTGGCCTCGGCGTAGGCGTCGAAGCCGCCGTGCCAGTCGAGGTGGTCCGGGGCGAGGTTGAGGACGGCCCCGGCCGCGGGCGCGAGCGTCGAGGACCAGTGGAGCTGGTAGCTGGAGAGCTCGACGGCGATGGCGTCGTAGGGGCCGTTGGCGGCCTGGACGAGCGGGACGCCGATGTTGCCGAGGGCGGCGGTGCGCAGCCCGCCGGCGCGGAGCATCGCGGCGAGCATCGTCGTGGTGGTGGTCTTGCCGTTGGTGCCGGTGACGGCGAACCACCGTGCGGCGCCGTCCTCGCGGAGCCGCCAGGCGAGCTCGGGCTCGGAGTACGTCTCGATCCCGGCGTCGCGGGCGGCCGCGGCGATCGGGTGGTGCGGCGGGAACCCGGGCGACAGGAGGACCTGCTCGACGCCGTCCAGGAGGGCCGGGTCGAACTCGCCGGTGGCGGTCCGGGCGCCGCGGGCGGCGAGCGCCCGGAGTCGCTCGGAGTCGTCGCGGTCGTAGACGGTGACGTCGGCGCCGCGGTCGAGGAGGACCTCGGCGCAGGCGGTGCCGGCGACGCGGGCGCCGGCGACGAGGACGCGGCTCGCTATGTCGGCCACGGGCTACCCCGCGATCCGCAGGAAGTCGGCGAAGAAGAAGCCGAGCGCGATGGCGACGCCGATGCCCGCGATGATCCAGAACCGGACCACGATGGTCACCTCGGACCAGCCGGCGAGCTCGAAGTGGTGCTGGATCGGGGACATCCGGAACACGCGTCTGCCGGTGAGCTTGAACGAGGTCACCTGGATCATGACGCTGGCGGTGGTGATGACGAAGAGCGCGCCGACGATGGGGAGCAGCAGGATCGTCTTGGAAGCGATCGCGAGGCCGGCGATGAGCGCGCCGAGGCTCAGGGACCCGGAGTCGCCCATGAAGATCTGCGCGGGCGAGGTGTTCCACCACAGGAAGCCGAACATGGCGCCGGCGGCCGCGCCCGCGATGAGCGCGATCTCGAGCGGGTCGCGGACGTCGTAGCAGAGGTTGTCGGCGGGCTGGGCGCCGCCGCACCAGTGCCGGTACTCCCAGAAGCCGATGATCATGAACGCCATGAACGCCATCATGGAGGCGCCGGTGGCGAGGCCGTCGAGGCCGTCGGTGAGGTTGACGCCGTTGGCGGTGGCGTTGACGAGGAGGACGATCAGCACGACCATGCCGATCTTGGTGATGTCGAGGGCCTCGATGTCGCGAGTGAAGGACACGAAGGGGGTGGCGACGGTCTCGGAGATCTCGTCGGTGTCGATCGAGCCGGTGTAGTAGACGGCGACGATGCCGAAGATCGTGGCGGCGATGGTGAGGCCGAGGACCTTGGCGCGGCCGGAGATGCCGCCGGAGTGCTTGCGGCGGATCTTGAGCCAGTCGTCGATGAAGCCGACGAAGCCGCAGGAGATGAACAGTCCGATGAGGACGATGCCGGTGGCGGTGAAGCCGGTGGGGCGGTTGAGGAGGAGGCCGTCGACCCGTTCGGGGAGGGCCATGAGGACGAGGTGGCCGCAGACGTAGGCGAGCACGGTGGTGAAGATGAAGACGACGCCGCCCATGGTGGGGGTGCCGGCCTTCGCGAGGTGGGTCTGGGGTCCGTCGGTGCGGATGGGCTGTCCGGCCTTGAGGCGGCGGAACAGCTTGGCCGCGAGGGGCGTCAGCGCCATGGTGAGCGCGAACGCCACGAACGCGGCGACGATGACTGCTCTCACTGGTCGGTTTCCTCCTTGGCGCGCAAGTGGTCGGCGACGTCCCAGGTCCGGTATCGGGAGCCCTTCACCAGGACGGCGTCGCCGGGGCGCAGCCGGTTATCGAGCAGCGCGATGGCCGCGGCTTGATCGGGGACGTGGGTGGCGGTGACGCCGTCGGCACCGTCGATGCTGTGCTCACGGTCGTCTCCGGCTGCGCCTTCGACGATCGGTTGGGTGCCGTCGCCGACGGCGATGACCTCGTCGACGCCGGCCTCGCGGGCCTGCTCGCCGAGGCGCCGGTGGCATGCCTCGCTCTGCTCTTCGAGGTCGGCCATGAGGCCCAGGACCGCGATGCGGCGGCCCTCGGTGGGCAGCTGCCCGAGGGTTCGGACGGCCGAGCCCATCGAGGCGGGGTTGGCGTTGTAGGAGTCGTCGATGACGACGGTGCCGTCGGGGCGGGTGAAGACGTCCATGCGGCGCTGCGACTTCCGGGTCGCCTTGCTCAGACCCTGGATGAGGTCGAAGCGGGTCTCCCCCTCCGCCCGGGCCACCACGCCGGCGGCGAGGGCGTTGAGGACCTGGTGGCGTCCCCACAGTCCGAGCCGGACGGGCAGGTCCCAGTGGCTGCCGTCGTCGATCCGGAAGGCGTAGCGGCCGTCCCCGTGGTCGAGGTCGACGGCCCTGAAGTCGGCTTCGTTGTCGATGCCGAAGGTCCTGACCTTGGCACGCGTGACCTCGGCCATGCGGGCGACGCGCGGGTCGTCGGCGTTGAGGACGACGAGGTCGTCCTCGCCGAGGAACCGCGGCAGTTCGCTCTTGGCGAGGGCGGTGGTCTCGATGTCCCCGAATCCGTCGAGGTGGGAGATGCCGACGTTGAGGACCACGCCGATGCGCGGGGGGGCGATCTCGCAGAGCTGCGTGATGTGCCCGATGCCGCGGGCGGCGAGTTCGAGCACCAGGAAGTCGGTGTCCGGCTTGACCTTGCAGACCGTGTACGGGTGGCCCAGCTCGTTGTTGAAGTTGCCCTCGGTCGCGACCGTGGGGCCGATGTTCTCCAGAAGCTGCGCGATCAGGTCCTTTGTGGAGGTCTTGCCGTTCGAGCCGGTGACCCCGACGACCGTGGCGCGGGAGCGGGCGGCGGCGTCCTTGGCGAGCGCGGTGAGGGCTGCCACGGCGTCCTCGACGTACACCGCGGGCGTGTCGATCGGCCGCGTGGCGATCGTGGCGACGGCGCCCTGCTCGTGGGCCTTGGCGGCGAACTCGTGCCCGTCGACCTTGGCACCGGGGATCGCGAGGAAGAGGCCCCCGGGCCCGGCCTTGCGCGAGTCGAACTCGACGTCGCCGGTGACGACGGCCTCCGGATCGGCCGTCTCGCTGAGCTTGCCGCCGGTGACGGCGGCGACCTGGGCCAGGCTCATGGGGATCACTCGGCGGACTCCTCCTGCTGTTGTGAGGTCATGCTTGTCGGACTATCACGCTTGAGCGCGCGGTACCGGTTTCACCCATCCCGCGTCGATGAGCGCGCGGGCCAGGAGGATGCGGTCGTCGCTCGGCACGGGGCCGTCGGCGGTCTCGGTGTAGGTCTCGTGGCCCTTGCCGAGCAGGGCGACGGCGTCGCCGGGCGAGGCCAGGGCGGCGGCCTGCCGGACGGCGTTCTCCCGTCCCGGAATATTACGGCAGGGCACGCCCTGGACGGCGGCGGCCACCTCGTCCCGGATGCGTGCGGGGTCCTCGGTGCGCGGGTTGTCGTCGGTGACGACGACCAGGTCGGCGGCGGCCGCGGCGGCGGCGCCCATGAGGGGGCGCTTGGACCGGTCGCGGTCGCCCCCGGCGCCGAGGATCGCGATGACCTTCCCGGGCGTGGACTCGCGGAGCGCTTCGAGGACGGCGGTGATCGCCTCGGGCTTGTGGGCGTAGTCGACGACGCCGCGCACGGGCCCGTCGCCGGAGACGAGCTCCATGCGGCCGGGCACGCCGGTGCAGGAGGCGACGCCCGCGAGCGCGGCGTCGGTGTCGAGGCTGACCGCTTCGAGGAGCGCGACGGCGAGGACGGCGTTGGCGACGTTGTGGCGGCCGGGCATGTCGACCCGGCCGTCGCCCTTGCCGAACGGGCCGCTCAGGTGGAAGGTCTGGGTGAAGCCGTCGCCGGAGATGTCGGTGGCGTAGTAGTCGGCGGCGGGGTCGGTGAAGGAGAAGGTGCGGTTGACGCCGTCGGCGAGGGTGGCGACGCGCGGGTCGTCGGCGTTGAGGACCTCGATCTCGGCGCGGCCGTCGAAGAGGCGGGCCTTGGCGGCGAAGTAGTCGTCGAGGTCGGTGTGGAAGTCGAGGTGGTCGGTGCCGAACATGGTGAATCCGGCGGCCTTGAAGCGGCAGCCTTCGACGCGGCCGAGGACGAGGGCGTGGCTGGAGACCTCCATGACCACGTCGGTGACGCCGCGTTCGAGGGCGGTCGCGAGGAGGGCCTGGAGCTCGGGGGCCTCGGGGGTGGTGCGCTCGGACTCGACGCGGTCCCCGGCGATGCGGGTCTCGACGGTGCCGATGATGCCGGTGGTGCGCCCGGCGTGGGCGAGGGCGGCCTCGACGAGGTACGCGGTCGAGGTCTTGCCGTTGGTGCCGGTGATGCCGATGAGGTTGAGGCGCTCGGAAGGCCGGCCCCACACGCGGGCGGCGATCTCGCCGGTGAGGGCGCGCGGGTCGGCGGCGACCAGGACCGGGAGGACCGCGCCGGCGGCCTGGAGCAGTTCGGCGCCGCGGGCGTCGGTGAGGACCGCGACCGCGCCGCGCTCGGCGGCCTGGGCGGCGAACTCGGCACCGTGGCGGTTGGCGCCGGGGAGGGCCGCGAAGAGGTCGCCCGGTTCGACGGCGCCGGCGGCGAGGCTCACGCCGGTGAGCGACAGGTCCAGTCCCCCGGCCCCGGGCAGGAGGTCGGCGAGGCCGTCCACCGGGTAGGGGACGGTCTGGTGGGGACGTGGAAAGGTCGGCACGGCCTGACCCTACACCGGCACCGACCGTCCGCAGGCCGTACACCGCCCGGGGAACCGAACGGGGTCTTCGGGGTCAGTGGTCGGGTCGGTGGGAGGGGTTGCGGTCGTGCTCGTCGAGGTTGTCGGACCAGGTGCCCAGGAGCTTGTCGAGCTCGGCGGACTGGTCGCAGTTGAGGTCGTCGAGGAACAGCTCGCGCACGAGGGAGAGGATGCACGGCGCGGCCTTCTCGAGGCGCTCGAGCCCGGCCGGGGTCAGCTTCACCCAGGTGCCGCGGTTGTCGCTGTCGCACTTGTGGCGCTCGACCAGGCCCATCTCGGAGAGCTTGTTGACCTGGTAGGTGACGGCGCTCTTGGCGGTGACGATGACGTCGGCCAGGTCGCTCATGCGCATGGCGCGCTCGTCGCCGTCGGCGAGTCGCACGAGGATCTCGTACTGGGTGTGCGTGATCCCGTGGTTGACCTGGAGGCGCCGGTCGATGTGGTGCTCCAGCCGGTGCGTGACCTGGAGGAACCGGGTCCAGACGGCGTTCACGTCGGGTCGGAGCCACCGGCTCTCGAAATCGCCCGCGCCCATCCCGCTCCTCCTCTCGTCGCGCCCGGCACCAGCCGCGAGGCTGGTTCAATTTCGAACAATCCTATCAGCCCGTGAGGCACCGCACGGGCCTCGAGTAGGCGACGCCACAAACCGGTGACTCGGCGACCACCAGCGGTTATGCCACCTGGCCCGGTTCAGGTCGAAGAATCCTCCCGTTCTAGGCTGAGGCCCGACCGCCGACCCCTCGGCCCCGAGCACCCGAAGGACCGCACGCCTTGAACGCCGGAACCATCGCCAGGAGCGCCGCCCGCCCCTTCCGCGGGGCCAAGCGACTCCTCACCTTCCCCGTCGCCGCCGTCGCCGCCGTGGTGTTCCTGGTGTCCCCCGCGTCGGAGTCCAACGCGCAGGAGGAGGGCGCCTCCGAGGCGCTCAGCCAGGCCATCGAGGACTACCTGAACGCGCAGGACGAACTCGACGCCTTGGAGCAGCAGCAGGTCGACCTCGAGGCGGAGCTCGCCGCCGCCGTCGAGGAGCAGGCCGCGCTCCAGGTGGAGCTGGCGGACTACGCGTACGTCGCGTCCACGACCTCGGACTACCAGTCGACCGCGGCGCTCCTCGCCTCCGGCGACCCGCAGGACGCCATCGCCGCCATGGAGATGCTCCAGTTCCTCGGCGAGTCGCGCGCCGACCGGCTCAACGACCTCATCCTCCGCCTCCAGGAGATCGAGGCCCTCCAGCAGACGCTCGACGACAACCTCGCCGAGCAGGAGGACGTCGCCGCGGAGCTCCAGGACGCCCGCGACGAGGCCGCCCGCGAGCTCGCCGCGTCCGGCGGCACCGCCACCGACGGCCCCACGGCCTCCGACGCGCCCGCCGCCGAGGAGTACGAGGGCGGCGGCGGAGGCTGCACCGAGGACGACCCGACCACCGGCGGCTGCCTCACCCCGCGCACCCTCCACGCCCTGGAGCAGGCCCAGATCGCCGGGTTCACCCGGTTCGTGTCCTGCTACCGGCCCTCCGGCTCCGGCGAGCACCCCAAGGGCCGGGCCTGCGACTTCTCCTCCGAGCCCGACGGCTTCGGCGGCGACGCCGGGGGCGAGGACTACGACTACGGCCAGAACCTCGCGGCCTGGCTCATCGAGAACTCCTCGGCGCTCGGCGTCCAGTACGTGATCTGGTACCGCCAGATCTGGTTCCCGGGCGACGGCTGGCGCTCCTACTCGGGCGCGTACGGTGACCCGTCCTCCGACCACACCAACCACGTCCACCTGAGCATGCGCAGCTGAGGCCCGCCCCGGGCGCAACTCACAGGTGCACAGGGGACCCGTGCTCGCCGAGCGGTTGTACCGTGGGGCGATGAGCTTCGGACGTTCCTCCCTGACCCGCCGCGGCGCCTTCGCCGCCGCCGGCTCGGCGGCCGCACTCGGCCTGGCCGCGGCCTGCACGAAGGAAGACGGGACCATCTCCGACGGCGGCTCCTCCGAGGAGCCGCAGAGCGCCGCGAAGGTGACTATCACGCCCGCCGACGGCTCCGCGGAGGCCACCGCCGCCACCGAGATCGCCTGGACCGTCGAGAGCGGCGAGTTCCAGGAGTTCGCCCTGGTCGACGCCTCGGGCGCGGCCGTCGAGGGCGCGATGCACCCCGACGGGACCACGTGGGTCCCCGCGAGCCCCCTCGAATGGGAGGGCGCGTACACGGCGACCGTGACGGCCGCCGACGAGGCGGGCCTCGTCGCCACCGCGACCTCGGCGTTCACCGTCATCGCCTCCCCCGGCGACCGGATCGGCATCGAGAACTACCTGCCGGGCCAGGACTCCACGGTCGGCGTCGGCGCGATCCTCGCGTTCCGGTTCACCGGCCACGAGGTCCCCGAGGACCTGCGCGCCTCGGTCGAGCGGCGCCTGTTCGTGACCTCCGAGCCGGAGCAGGAGGGCTCGTGGCACTGGATCACCCCGCGCGCGCTCGAGTACCGGCCCAAGGACTTCTGGGAACCGAACACGCAGGTCACCGTGCGTCTGGGGCTCGGCGGCCTCGACCTCGGCGACGGCATGTACGGCGAGTTCGACCAGGAGACGGCGTTCGTGATCGACTCCGAGGCGCGCCTGCTGGAGGCCGACAACGAGACTAAGGAGATGCGCGCGTACCTCGACGGCACGGTCGTGCAGACCATCCCGATCTCGCTCGGCGCCGACGAGCCGATCGACGGGAACGACGCGCGGTCCTTCTCCGGCACCATGACGATCATGAGCCGCGAGGAGTCCTCGACGTTCGTCTCCGACCTGTACGACTACGAGACCGACGTCAAGTGGGCGATGCGCCTGACGTTCTCGGGCCAGTTCATCCACGGCGCGCCGTGGGCGGCCGACCGGCTCGGCGTCGCCAACGGCTCCCACGGCTGCCTGAACGTCTCCGACGAGATGGGCGAGTGGATCTACAACTTCGTGCGCTGGGGCGACCCGGTCAGCGTCAAGAACACCGGCATCGAAGTGCCCCAGGGCGACGGCTTCACCGGGTGGACCCTCGACTGGGACACCTTCAAGTCCGGGTCGTACCTGGACTAGGACACGGCGAAGGGCCCGGCGGGAGACCGCCGGGCCCTGTTTCGCGTAGGCGTCAGACCCGCTCTTCGTGCCGGACCTTCGGGTCGGCGGCCTGCGGGTGCTCCTCCAGGATGCGGCGGTGCGCCCAGCGCTCCACGAAGAAGGAGGCGACCGGGACGGTCCCGCCGAGCATGAGGCCGACGGTCTGCGGCCAGAACTTCCAGCCCGCCTGCTGGGCGAGGTGGAAGGCGAGCACGAGGTAGACCATGTAGCAGAGGCCGTGGATCGGGCTGATGACCGTCACCAGCACGTCGTTGCCGCCGAAGTACTTGAGCGGCATGGCGACGAACATGAGGGCGATGAGGAACGTGCCGACGATCCAGGCGACGATCCGGAAGCGTTTCAGAGCGGCGTTCAAGCGTGGCTCCCCTGGGAGGATTCGGATGGTGACTGCCGCGCGTCCGGGCCGTGCCCGCCGTCGTCCAGGCGGGCCCGCATGATCGACGCCTCGAACGGCGAGGTCATCGGGGGCGGCTCGGGGCGGCCGCGGCGCGGCCCCTCCCCTTCGGGGCGGTCCTTGTGCAGCTCCAGGCGCATCTGCCGCACCCACAGCGCCACGGTGAAGACCGCGAACAGCGGCCATTCGAGGGCGTAGCCCCAGCTGATGGCGTTGCCGTGCTGGGCGCGGCCCAGCTGCCACCACCCGAGCAGCCCGAAGGCGATCGTCAGGACCACGGCGAAGCAGTGGAGGACGATCCATGGGGGCGTCAGCAACCGTCGCACCGCCCCAGCCTAGGGTGACCGACCCGATGTTGCCGCCGGGGGGCGGGGCATGGTGACATAGGTCGGTGACTCAGGACCTTCCCCAGGCGGGCGCCGTGCGGCCTTACCCGGCCCTCGACGCCGCCACCGTCCGCGAGCTGCTCCTCGACTGGTGCGGCGCCGACCCCGAGGACGCCGACGACGCGGTCCGCGCGCTCGGCGCCCTCGACGCGGGCACGCGCGAACTGACCGACCGGCTCTACCAGGGCATCGCCGCCGACATGGGCGGCAAGAAGTGGCTCTCCTGGCCCAAACCGCCCGCCGACCACCCCCTGGCGGGCCTGTTCCCGATCCTCGCGGCCGTCCCCGACATGCTCGCGTTCCACGCCGAGCGCGGCGTCGACGAGGACCTGTCGCGGAAGGTCCTCGGCGACCTCGGCGAGAAGCTTCGGTTCAACCGCCGCATCTACGGCCGGGCCGGCCTCGACGTCGCCCACTGGTTCACCGGGCACGTGCGCGGCTCGCTGTACCAGCTCGGACGGCTCCAGTTCTGCGTCGAGGGCCCCGACCCGAAGCCCTTCGCGGGCATGCACATCCGCGGCGAGGGCGGGCCGCTCACGCTCGACGCCGTGCGCGACTCGGTCGAGTGGGCCCTGGAGTTCCTGCCCGCGGTGTTCCCCGAGCGGTACGCCGGCCCCGAGGACCTCGTGTTCGTGTGCGAGTCGTGGCTGCTGGACCCGCAGCTACGCGAGTGGCTGCCGGAGAAGTCGAACATCCCCGGCTTCGCCGCGCTCTTCGCGCTCGAAGGCGACGGCGACCCGGCCGGGAACCGCTCCGACCTGTGGCGCTTCGTGTTCGGTCGGCCCGAGGACACTCCGGTCGCGGAGCTCCCGCAGGACAACACGCTCCAGCGCTCGGTCCTGGCCGGGATCAAGGCCGACGTGCCGTGGCGCAACCGCTTCGGCCGCTTGGACCTCGCCCGGCTGGGCCTGTAGGCCCGACCCCGCCGCGGCCGGCCCGCGAGGCCCTAGGCTGTGCACATGCGCATCGTCATCGCCGGATCGAGCGGCTACCTGGGCAGGCCCCTGATGAAGGCCCTGGAGGGCCACGACATCGTGCGGCTGGTCCGCCACCGGCCCGACGAGGAGAACGAGATCCGTTGGGATCCTTACAAGGAGGCCCTGGACCCGCAGATCCTCGACGGCGTCGACGCGGTCGTGAACCTCTGCGGCGCCTCCATCGGCGGCCGGCGCTGGAACGACGCCTACAAGCAGCGACTCAAGACCACCCGGGTCGTCCCCACGACCGTCCTCGCCACCGCCGTGGCGCAGGCGGGGGTGCCGACGCTGGTCAACGCCTCCGCGATGGGCTGGTACGGCGACCGCGCCGACCTCGAGGTGGACGAGTCCTTCCCGGCCGCCGCCGACTTCCTCGGCAGGCTCTGCCTCGCGTGGGAGCAGGCCGCCGCGCCCGCCGCCGAGGCGGGCGCCCGCGTCGCCTACCTGCGCACCGGCCACGTCCTCGGCCCCGGCAGCCTCCTCGTCGCCCGCCTCGCCCCCGCCTGGAAGCTCCTCCTCGGCGGCCGCTTCGGCAGCGGGCGCCAGTACCTGAACTGGATCTCCCTGCGCGACTGGACCGCCGCGGCCAAGACGATCATCGAGGGCGACGTCTCCGGCCCGGTCAACATGGTCGGTCCGCACGCCGTGCGCAACAAGGACTTCGCGAAGGCCCTCGGCGCGGCCCTGCACCGGCCCGCGCCCTGGATCATCCCGGGCTGGGCCGTCAAGGTCGTCGCCGGCGAGGCCGCGGTGGAGATGCTCCGCGGCTCCAACATCCGGCCCCGCAAGCTGGAGGAGATGGGCTTCGAGTACCAGGACCAGACGGTCTTCGAGGCGTTGAGGACCGCCATTCCGCGCTGAGGCGCCAGCGCCCGAATCGAGATCGAGACCGGCCCCGAATCAGTGGGGCCGGTCTCGTGTGCTGTCACGGGGAAGACTCGTACGATAAAGTTGAACATGTTCAACTTGCCCCTTGCGAGAGCGGAGGCCCGGCATGCCCGTCCCCCCCGAAGTCCCCCGAACGGCCCGGCGACATCAGCAGCGCGCAGATCCTCGTGATCTCCCAGGCCGTGGCGATGTGCAGCTGCGGGTACCTGCCGATTTTCATGTGGTACCCGGCGTTCCTTGTAACGATCGCGTCCTCCCTGCCGCCGTTCCCCGGCATCGAGGTCCTGCTCATCGTCGTCCCGGTGGGCGTGATCGTCTATGCCACGGTCACGAACACGTGGCTGGGACGGGGTGACCGGCGCGGACGGTCGGCCGTCGCCGCCGGGCTCCTCGTCCTCGTCGCGCTCGCCGCCGCCGCTTCGATGAATGCGACCGCGGAAGGATTCGAGATCTTGGCGGTCGCCGCGTCAGCCGGCCCTTCGATCCTGCTGCAGGGACTCGCCTTCATCCGCCTGCGCTCCGCAGCAGCTGAGCAGTGGTTCCGCGACTGCGAGTCGTTCGCCTCCGGGACCGGGCCGGATCCTGAGCCGTGACGGCGCTGGCCGGACGATCCGGGTTCGACTGAGCGACACTTGGGCCATGACCCCACCTAGGGAACGCCGGGACAAGCCGCGGTCGATCAGCCTCGCGCAGACCGGGCTGTGGCTCCAGTTCGGCTACTTCGTCGGCGGCGGGCTGCTGCTGTCGGCGCTGGTGCCGCACCCGTTCGGGGCGCTCATGATCGGCGCGGGCGGCACCGGCCTGGCGCCGCTGCTCCTGATCGTCGGGGTGCCAGCGCTCGGGATGGGGGCGGGGCTGCTGACGCTGATGATCGCCGACGGGTTCCCCGGGGCGCGGACGGCGGCGACGGTCGCGTCGCTGGCGCTCGCCGCCGCGGCGGTCGTGGTGTCGTTCGGCTCGCCGGTCCCGTGGATCACCTTCGCGACCGCGCTGCCCTGGTTCGCGCTCCAGGCCATGACCGTGCTGAACCTGCGCACCGCCGAGGCCGACCGGTGGTTCTCCGGCCCGGTGGCCCCCGAGTCCTAGAATTCGTTGACCGCCCACCCGGAGGACCCGCCCATGCTCACCCCGCCGTCCACGCCCCTGCCGCCGGAGCTGCTGCACCGCAAGCCCGGGACCGTCACCGCCGCGCAGGTGATGCTGTGGCTCCAGTTCTCGTTCCTGATCTGCTGCGGGGCGGGGACGGGGATCGTCGGGGCGTTCTGGACCTCCGTGGACGTCAGCGACTTCACCTTCGACACCGATCTGACCGACGTCGTCGAGGACCTGGCCGCGCTCGTCGTCCTGGTCGTGATCGCGACGGTCCTGGTCGTGGTCCTCTACGGGGTCCTGGCCGTGAAGATCGGCGCGGGCCGGCGCTGGGCGCAGGTGGTGGCGATCCTGCTCATGCTGGGGACCATCGTGGTCGGCTTCCTCGGCATGTACACGGGTTTCAAGACCGACGACGAGGCCGGCGCGGCCGTCGACGGGTCGCGGCTCGTCTGGACGCTGCTCGGCCTGTCGCTGCCGCTGGTGACCCTGCTGTGCCTGTTCACGGGCTCGGCGAACCAGTGGTTCCGGCAGAAGGGCCGCGAACCGCTCAGGGGCCTGCCGCCGCAGGCGCCGCAGTTCCGGCCGTACTGAGGACCTCGCCGAGCGCGGCGATGTTGTCGCGCACGGCGTCCTCGTCGCCGAGGCCTTCGACGAGGAGGAGCTGGCGGGCGACGCCGGTGGCCGCCGCGGAGGCGGCGAGGCGCTCGGCCACCCGGCCCGCGGTGCCGACGGCGTGGCGCCCGATCATCCAGTCGACGTAGGCGGCGTGGTCGCGCTGTGTGCGACCGGGCCTGAGGGACACGTACTGGCCGACGCCGCGGGTGATGAGCTCGGTGAGCGACGCGCGGAGGCGGTCGGTCTGCGCAGGCGTGTCGGCGATCTGCGCGAGGTGGGTCGAGACGTGCTCGGCCGCTTCGGGGTCGTGCCCGGCGGACTCGGCATCCTCGCGCCAGGCCCGGATGAGGGCGAGGTGGTCCTCGTCGGGGGCGTGCATGCCGAGGAGGAGCGGCAGGCCGAGGCGCCCGGCGAGGCGCGCGGTGGACTCCCCGGTGGCGGCGACCCAGATCGGCGCGCCGGAGCCGGGGGGCATGGGGCGCACGGGGAGCACGTCGAAGAATTCACCCGTGTGGGCGACCTCGGGGTCGCCGGAGAGCCAGCGCGCGAGGAGGCGGAGGCCTTCGTCGAAGCCGCGCTCGTAGCGTTCGAGGCCGGTGGCAAAGACGTCGAGGTCGATCCAGGGCCCGCCGCGGCCGACGCCGAGGCGGAAGCGGCCGGGGGCGAGGGCGTCCAGCATCGCGGCCTCCTCCCCCAGGGCCACGGGGTGGCGGTTGGAGAGGACGGCGACGGCGGTGCCGACCTGGATCGTCGCGGTGGCGGCGAGGAGGTGGGCGGCCATGAGGGTCGCGGAGGGGCTGGCGCCGTACTCGATGAAGTGGTGCTCGGCGGTCCAGACGCCGTCGAGTCCCGATGATTCCGCTTGGCGCGCATAGGATACGACTCGGCGGAGCGTCGCCGCCGGTGCGGTACCGGGGAACACTCCGCCGAGCAGGAACACGTCGTGTGCACTCATGCACACCACTCTATGGCTTGTGGACGACCGCGCCAGGGCCGCGGAGGGCTAGTGGCGCAGCATCTCGGCGACGAGGAAGGCCAATTCGAGCGACTGCTGCGTGTTCAGGCGCGGGTCGCAGGCGGTCTCGTAGCGGTCGGAGAGCTGGTCGTCGCGGATCTCCTGGGCGCCGCCGACGCACTCGGTGACGTCCTCGCCGGTGAGTTCGATGTGGATGCCGCCGGGGTGGGACCCGATGCGGCGGTGGACCTCGAAGAAGCCGAGGACCTCGTCGACGACCTGGTCGAACGCGCGGGTCTTGTACCCGGAGGCGGCCTCGTACGTGTTGCCGTGCATGGGGTCGCACTGCCACACGACCTTGCACCCGGCGGCCTCGACCTTCTCGACGATCGGGGGGAGCAGGGTGCGGACGTTCTTGTGGCCCATGCGGGTGATGATGACGAGCTTGCCGGGGACGTTGTCCGGGTTGAGCTTCTGGCACATCTCGACGACCCACTCGGGGGTGGCGGTGGGGCCGATCTTGCAGCCGACCGGGTTCGCGACGCGCGAGAGGAAGTCGATGTGGGCGCCGCCGAGCTGGCGGGTGCGCTCGCCGTTCCAGACCATGTGGCCGGAGAGGGCGTACGCCTTGCCGTCGTAGATGCGGGTGAGCGCCCGGTCGTACTCGATGGCGAGCATCTCGTGCGAGGCGAAGACCTCGGCGGTGTGGAGGTTGTCGTCCTCGACGCCGCAGGCGGCCATGAAGCGGACGGCGCGGTCGATCTCGCGGCCGATGGCCTCGTACCGCTCCCCGGCCGGGGAGGTGCGCACGAAGTCCTTGTTCCAGTCGTGGACGGCCATGAGGTCGGCGAGGCCGCCGCGCAGGTAGGCGCGGAGCATGTTCATGGTGGCGGCGGAGTTCGCGTAGGCGCGGATCATCCGCTGCGGGTCGACGACGCGGGCCTCTTCGGTCGCTTCGAGCGAGTTGAACATGTCGCCGCGGTAGACGGGCAGGCCGAGCGAGTCGGTCGCGGCCGAGCGCGGCTTGGAGTACTGGCCGGCGATGCGGCCGACCTTGACGACCGGGAGCGACGCGCCGTAGGTGAGCACGACCGCCATCTGGAGGAGCGTGCGCATGTTGGCGAGGACGTGGTGCTCGGTGTTGTCGATGAACGTCTCGGCGCAGTCGCCGCCCTGCATGAGGAAGGCGCGGCCCTCGCAGACCTCGGCGAGTCGCTCGCGCAGGTGGTCGACCTCGTAGGGCGCGACGATGGGCGGGACGGCGGCGAGCACGCCGGTCACGTCTTCGACCTCGGCGTAGTCGGGCCACGGGGGGACCTGCTCGCGGGGCAGGTCCCGCCAGGCGTCGAGCTGATAGCGCTCGGCTTCCTCCTCGTCGGCGACGACGGGGACGAGGCCGGGGTTTCGCAGGTCATGCCATTGGCGGTTCACGCCGATATCGTACGCGGGCGGTCGGGAAGGCGGCGACGCCGATTTGGCATTCCCAGGTTGTGAGCCGTGTCGGGCCGCGCGACACACTGAGGCGCGCGGAGACATCCCACCTTTCGCGGCGCGTCTAGGCTGGTCGGGTGCGCAAGACGACGATTGAAGAGTGGCTGACCGACCTCGCGTCGGAGCAGCCGGCGCCCGGTGGGGGCGCCGCGGCGGGGGTGAACGCGGCCATGGGCGCCGCCCTGGTCTCCATGGTGTGCAACCTGACGATCGGGAAGCCGAAGTTCGCCGAGCACGAGGCGGTGATGCGGGAGGCGCTGGCCGAGGCCGAGCGGCTGCGACTGGAGGCGCTCCAGCTGGCGGAGGACGACGCCGAGGCGTTCTCGGGCGTGGTCGCGGCCTACAAGCTGCCGAAGTCCTCCGACGAGGAGAAGGCGGCGCGGACGGCGGCGATCCAGTCGGGCCTGGTCGAGGCCGCGGCGGTGCCGCTGGCGGTGGCGCAGGTCGCGGCTCAGGTCATCAAGCTGTCGGGCCGGGTCCTTGAGGGCTCGAACCCGAACGTGCTGTCCGATGTCGCGGTGGCGGCGTCGGCGGCGAAGTCGGCGCTGGAGTCGGCGGCGCTGAACGTGGACATCAACCTGGTGTCGATCAAGGACGCGGGCGAGCGCGAGCGGCTCGCGGGGGCGCTGAACGAGGCGCTCCAGGCGAAGGTGCAGGCCGAGGCGATCATGCACGCGGTGGCGAAGCGGATCAGGGCATGACCGACATCGACGGGCGCGCGGTCGCCAAGGAGATCCGGGCCGACGTGGCCGCGGCGGCGGCGAAGCTGCGCGCGGACGGGACGGTGCCGACGTTCGCGGTGGTCGTGCCGACGGACGACGAGGGCACGGCCTGGTACGTGCGGTCGATCAAGAAGTCCGCCGAGAAGGAGGGCCTCGACTGCCGTGTGGTGCAGCTCGACTCGCCCGGCCGCGACGAGATCATCGCGAAGCTCCAGGAGTTGTCGGCGGACCCGGACGTGCACGGGATCATCTGCCAGACGCCGCTCCCGGAGGGCGTGACGCTCGCGGAGGTCGGCGGGCACATCAGCCCGCTGAAGGACATCGACGGCGCGAACGCGACGAACCTGGGCCGCCTCGGCGCGGGCCTGCGGACGTGGCCGCCGGCGACGGCCGAGGCCGTGCTGGAGCTGCTCAAGCGCGAGGACCTGACGCTGTCGGGCGCGCGGGCCGTGGTGGTGGGCCGGTCGACGGTCGTCGGCAAGCCCGCGGCGTTGCTGCTGCTCAACGAGTCGGCGACGGTGACGGTGTGCCACTCCCGGACGAAGGACCTCGCGGCGGTGTGCCGTGAGGCGGACGTCCTGGTGGCGGCCGTGGGCCGCGCGGGCATGATCGGCGCGGACTTCGTGAAGCCGGGCGCGACGGTGATCGACGTGGGCACCAACCCGACCGACGACGGCGGCCTGGTCGGCGACGTCGACTACGCGGCGGTCGCCGAGGTCGCGGGCCGGCTGACGCCGGTCCCCGGCGGTGTCGGCCCGGTGACGACGGCGCTCCTGCTGCGCCACGTGATCGAGGCGGCGGAGCTGTCCGAGACCCACCCGTAGTACGGATTCGCGACGGACGACCGCCCATCAGGGCGGGCGGCCGTTCGCGTACACGCGAAAGCCCGCCGGGCGCCCCGGGGAAGGCCCCCCGGTTCTCCAAGCTACCGGGCGGGACCTGAAGGGAAGCTGAAGCCGGTGCTCGCCGGGCACGCCGCGAATCCGGTGCGGCGCTGGGAAAGGGCCCCCGGTCTCGAACCTAGCGCGGCAGTCCTGAAGCGGAGCTGAAGTCGCTGTCCGCCGGGCGCGCCGCAGACCCGGTCCGGCACTGGGTCAGGGCCCCCGGTTTCCAAGATACGCAGTCGGACCTGAAGCGGAGCTGAAGTCGATGGTGGCGGGAGGCGGTTGCCGGGGTGCTGCGCGATCGGGCGCGGGCCGGGGCGCCGCGGCGGTTATGCGGACTCGGTGCGTTCGATGCAGTCGGCGAGGGCGGGGAGGAAGTCCATGAAGCGGGCGCGGGCGCGGTGGTCGTCGCCTGCGGCGGTGTCGGAGCGCCAGGCGGTGAGCCAGCCGCCCTTGGCGGCCCAGGACCAGCGGAACAGGTCGAGGCCGGTGCGCTCGGCCTCGGCGGCGAGGGCTTCGGCGAAGCGCGGGTCGGTGGTGTGGAGGCGCTGGGGGGCGGGCCGGAAGAGGCGTTCGACCGCCTGGCCGAGGCGGCCGCGGTGGCGGGGCTGCGGCCGCGGGGGTTCGGGGAGGGCGTACGCGGTGTAGCGGTGCCGTTCGGGATGCCAGGCCGAGGCCATCGCGGAGTCGCCGTCGAGGAGGCGGTGCTGGACCGCGTCGGGGCGGTCGCGCCGCAGCCGGGCCGCGTTGAACCGCAGGTGGTAGAGGGAGCCGGCGGCGGTGGCGTCGACGGCGCAGAACCCGAAGCAGGGCCGCCCGTCCCACGCGCCGCGGGTCCAGCCGCGCACGCGCGCCACCGGGAAGCCGAGGCCTCCGAGGGCGCTCAGCACGTCGGCGGTCTCGCCGCCGCAGTCCGCCGCTTCGAGCTCGGCGCGGAACTCGAGCCGGTACCGGCGCGCGAACTGCTGCCATCCGACGACCGCCGTGCGCGCGTCGCGCTCGGCCGCCGCGCCCAGTCCCCGGTCGAGCACCACGCCCGCCCAGTCCATGCCGCCATGGCCGCCCTGACCCACCACAGGTTCCTCCCACCGTCGATTCACGTGCACTGTATGGCGGTCCGGCCGTGCGCGCCTCCCCCGTTTCGTGCCAGATGCCCGGTCGATCCGGTGCAGGCAAGTGGCGGATACCCGACAGACATGCGCGACTACCGGACGTAGCGTTAAGACTCCGCACGCAAAGGAGGTCACGAATGACACGTCGTATCGCCTTCGTGGCGACCGTCGCCGCCATGATCCTGGCGGTGTCGAGCCCTGCAATGGCGTTCCAGCACGACCGGGTCCACAACCCCGTGGTGCACTGGGCGCTCGACATCGCGACCCTCGCCGTCGTGGTCGCGCCCATCTGGACGGCGCTGCTGTGGGGGCGCGGCCAGAACAAGTGGCTGCTGGCGGGGCTGATCGGCATCGTGCAGGTGCCGGTGGCGATCCTCGGCTTCTCACCGGGGGCCTCGGCCCTGTTCGCAGGTGGCGGCCTGTTCCTCGGGCTCGCGATCACGGTCGCGGCGATCGTCTACACGCGACGGGCCACCCGTCTGGAGAGCGCCCGGACCCGGGCCCGGGTCGCCGAAGGCGACTGAGCCGGACCCGGCTCGAGCCGGACCGGCCGGGCGCGCGGTGACCGCGCCCGACACCACTCGGTCCGGATCGACCAGGTACCGGCGGGGCGGGCTCCCCGAACCCAGCTCGAACCCTTCGACGCGGTCGCCGTCGCGGAGCACCCGCAGCAGCGGGCAGCCCGGCACGGGGCCGTCGAAACCGCCCGTGCCGGGGTCGCGGTAGGCGTGCCAGGAGCAGTGCTCCTCGCCGACCCAGCCCCAGGCCCGATGGGTCTCGGCCCCGCCGAACCGGTACACGCCGACGCTCAGCAGCCGGTCCCCTATCGGACGGCGGTAGAAGTCGGCGTCGAGGCCCGCCACCGGGACGCCGTCGAAATCGACGTCGGCGAGCGTCTTGTGATACGTGAAATCGGCGAGATGCGGGATCTCGCCGATTTCCATCTCCTCCGGAGGATCGGCCTCTCGCGGGCCGGCCTCTGCATAAGCCACGGGCACACCCGGTCTAACGACCGGGCGTGCCCGTGGTTGCGCATTCGCAGTGCTTTGCGGCCGTTCCCGCTTCAGGTCCCCTTCAGGATCGCCCCGGTAGCGTTGCAGACCGGGGGCCCACCCCAGGGGCCGGGACCGGCCCTCGGCGTGCACTACACGCCGAAGAAGACCTCGGCGTCGGCGTAGCGCTCGACCGGAACGGTCTTGAGCACGTCGGTGCCCTCGTTGATCGGGATGCGCACGATGTTGGTGCCCTGGAGCGCCATCATCTTGCCGAAGTCGCCCTCGTTGACCGCGTCGGCGGCCTCGAGGCCGAGGCGCGTCGCCAGGACCCGGTCGAACGCGGTCGGCGTGCCGCCGCGCTGGAGGTGGCCGAGGATGATCGCGCGGGTCTCGATCTCCGCGCGCTCCTTGATCTGGGCCGCGACCCAGTCGCCGACGCCGCCGAGCTTGACGTGGCCGAACGCGTCGACCTCGCCGTCCTTGAGGACCATGCCCTCCTTGGCGTGCGCGCCCTCGGAGACCGCGACGATGGTGGCCTTGCCGGCCTCCTTGCGCTCCTTGACGAAGTTCGCGACCTTCTCGATGTCGAAGTCGACCTCGGGGATGAGGACGACGTTCGCGCCGCCGGCGATGCCCGCGTGCAGCGTCATCCAGCCCGCGTGGCGGCCCATGATCTCGACGACGATGCAGCGGTCGTGCGAGTCGGCCGTCGTCCACAGGCGGTCGATGGCCTCGGTCGCGATGTTCACGGCCGTGTCGAAGCCGAAGGTGTAGTCCGTGCCCGACAGGTCGTTGTCGATCGTCTTCGGCACGCCCACGCAGTTGACGCCGTCGGCGGTCAGCTTCGTGGCCACGCCCAGGGTGTCCTCGCCGCCGATCGCGATGAGCGCGTCGACGCCCAGCGCGGCCATGTTCTTCTTGATGGCCTCGACGCCGCCCTCGATCTTGTAGGGGTTGGTCCGCGAGGAGTGGAGGATGGTGCCGCCCTGGTCGAGGATGTTCTCGACGTTGTCCCAGTTCAGCTCCTGGGTGATGCCCTCGATCGGGCCCTTCCAGCCGTAGCGGAAGCCCACGAACTCGTGGCCGTATTCCTTGGTGCCCTTACGGACCGCGGCTCGGATGACCGCGTTGAGACCGGGGCAGTCGCCGCCGCCGGTGAGCACGCCAATGCGCATGCGTTTAACTCCCTAGAAGATGAGGACTGTTAACTGGGCGGCCTCATTGCCGAAACACCGCCCACCATATATCGGGGGCCCGCGAGCGGCGACCAGGGGTTCAGGGGCGCGATCAGGGGTGGGACGCGCGAACGGGCTCAGCGGTGGGAGTCGAGCGCCCCGGCGCGGTCGCCGCGGGACGCCTCCAGCGCCTTCCAGCGGGCGAGGTTGAGCTTCGCGTCGGTGAGGGCATCGTGCATGTCCGCGTCGGGCGTGACCGGCAGCTCCGGGCGTCCCCGGTCCTCCCAGCGCTGGCGCAGGTCCTTCGTCATCCGCGGCAGGGCCCGCGGCAGCTCCGGCATCGTGCCCCACAGCTGCGCGAGCACGACGTGGTCGTACGCGCCGATCCACGCCCACAGCTCCACGCGCTCCCCCGGGTGGCTGCCGGTCTTGCGGCGCACCGGGCCCACGAGGAACTCGTACAGCTCGTCGCGGATGGTGGCCCGGTCCTTCCAGAGGTGGCTGGAGGGGGCCGGGAGCTTGTCGAGGACGTTGCGCCGCACCCATTCGATGGCCCGCGAGGGGTCGAACTCGGTCGACACGGCGTAGTACTCGCGGCCGTGCTCGTCGACGACGGCGATCGAGACCAGTTCGATCGTGCGACCGTCCTCGATGAACTCGGTGTCGTAGAAGTAGCGGTACGCCACGCATCGGCCTTTCGTATGATCACGGGCGGTCTGTTCGGCCCGAATCGGTACCCGCCCGTATGTCGCCGGGCTGGAGTCGACGCTACGCCATACGATCAGGCAGCCGGAATCTGACCTCGCGATCCGCCTGCGAGAAGCGCGATACCGGACAATAGACGCGAAAGCACGTAGACTCGATCGTACGCTCGGCCGAGCGACAAGTGCACCGTCTGGACACACGACCCAACGGAGCGTGAAGTTTCCGACACCGGGCCCTGTACAACGACGGAAAAGACAGCGATCATCGGAGGGAACCCGCGGACCCGGGACCCACCGAAGGGGGAGAACTATGGGTGTCAGCCCATCTGAAGACCCGCTTGCAGGCGTCGCCATGTTCGCCGGCCTCGACCCGCAGGCTCGGCGACAGATCGCAGGGGTGGCGGTACAGCGCCACTACCGGCGTGGGCACCTGCTGTTCTTCGAAGGCGAGCCGGGCGAGTCGCTCATCATGATCCGCTCGGGCGCCGTCAGCGTCTTCAGGACCGCCGCCACCGGCGAGCGGGCGATGCTCCACGTGGCGCGCGCGCCCGAGGTGCTCGGCGAGGTCTCGCTCCTGGACGGCTCGCCGCGGTCGGCCAGCGCGGAGGCGCTGGAGGACACGTCGGCGCTGGCGCTGGCGCGGTCGTCCTTCCTGGAGCTGGTGCACGGGAACCCGAAGATGCTGGACGCGGTGCTGCGGTCGATGGGCATGATCGTGCGGCGGTTGACGGAGCAGTCCTCGGACCACGTGTTCCTGGACCTGCCGGGCCGGGTGGCGAAGACGCTGGTGCGCCTGGCGGAGCAGCACTCGTCGCCGATGACGACGATCGAGCTGAACCAGACGCAGCTGGCGGAGATGGCCGGCGGTTCGCGCCAGAGCGTGAACCAGGCGATAGGGATCTTCGCGAACCGGGGCTGGCTGCGGACCGAGGGCCGCAAGATCGTGGTGGTGGACCTGCCGGCGCTGCGGCGCAGGGCGGGTTTCGGGGGACCCGAATAAGAAGTGCAGCGGGGGACCCGAATGAGCGGTGCAGTGGGGGTCCGAGCGGGGGCGCGGTCACCGTTCGGGTGAATCGCGAATCGTCGTCATAAGAAGTAAGGTGCGGCGCGGGCCGGGGGGCTAGTCCTGCTGCCCGCGGTCTTTCTGTCCGCGTTCCTTGACCTTCGCGGCGTACTCGTCGACGTAGTCCTGGCCGGAGAGCTCGCGGAGGGCGTCCATGACCTCGTCGGTGACGGCGCGTTCGATGAAGCGGTCGCCCACGAGCTCGCGGTAGCGGTTGAAGTCGTGCGGGGGCCCGAACTTGATGCGGACGCGGCCGATGCGGGGGATGCGGCGGCCGATGGGCTGGAGCTCGCCGGTGTTGAGCATCGCGACGGGGACGACCGGGGAGCCGGTCTGAAGGGCGAGGCGGGCGACGCCGGTCTTGCCGCGGTAGAGGCGCCCGTCGGGCGAGCGGGTGCCCTCGGGGTAGATGCCGAAGAGGCGCCCTTCGGAGAGGACGCGCTCGCCGGTGTCGAGGGCGACGTTCGCGGCGTCGCCGCCGGCGCGGTCGACGGGGATGGCGCCGACGGCGTTCATGAAGGCCCGCACGAACCAGCCCTTGAAACCGGTGCCGGTGAAGTACTCCTCCTTGGCGATGAAGGTGACCCGGCGCGAGACGACCAGGGGCATGAAGAAGGAGTCGGTCACGGCGAGGTGGTTCGAGGCGAGGATCGCGGGCCCCTCCTCGGGCACGTGTTCGAGCCCTTCCACCTTCGGGCGGTAGACCACCCACAGCAGCGACCCCAGTGTCGCCTTCAATATCCACCACATGATCACGCGTCCAAGCGTATCGGCAGCGGTCAATCCGGTCGATGGCGTCCGGCCCCGGGCGGGACCGGCGGGCCCTCAGCGGTGGCAGTGCGGGGGCGGCGCGTGCGAGAATGGGCACGCAGCGCGAAAAGGGACCTCCCGGCCGCGGCCCGTGTGCCGCGGTGCAGCCGGGCGGGTCGCGCGCCGGTGATGCAGCGTTCCGGGAGGCGACGTGTCGATCCAATCCGAGGAGTTCACGTTCGACCTCGGTCCTGACGCCAAGGCGACGATGCTGCTGTGCCACGGGTTCACGTCGGATCCGGCCTCGATGCGGCCGTGGGGCGAGTACCTGCGGGACGCGGGCTTCAACGTCGTCGCGCCGCTCCTGCCGGGGCACGGGCAGACGTGGCAGGTGCTGGCGAAGACGACGTGGCAGCAGTGGTACGGCCGGCTGGAGGAGGCGCTCGACGAGGCGCTGGCGCTGGGGCGGCCGGTGTTCGCGGGCGGCCTGTCGATGGGCGGGTCGCTGTCGCTGCGCCTGGCCGAGCAGCGCGGGGGCGACCTCTCGGGGCTGGTGCTGGTGAACCCGGCGATCTTCGACGACAAGGTGCAGGGGTTCCTGGCGCCGGTGCTGCGGTACGTGATGCCGTCGGTGTCGTCGATCGGCTCCGACATCAACATGCCGGACACGCGCGAGAAGACGACCGACCGGACGCCGGTCGCGGCGTACGCGTCGCTGCGGCGGCTGTGGAAGGTGACGCGGCCGGAGCTGGCGCGCGTGACGGTGCCGCTGCGGATCTTCACGAGCGCGCAGGACCACGTGGTGAGTCCGCGCAACAGCGCCGTGGTGCGGGCGGGGGTGCGGTCGAAGGACGTGGAGTCGACGGTGCTGCCGCGCAGCTACCACGTGGCGACCCTCGACTACGACGCGGAGACGATCTTCGCGGGGAGCGCCGAGTTCATGGAGCGGCAGCTGGCGAAGGCGCGGAGCGTCCATGAGTGAGCGTGGCGAGGAGCCTGAGCGCAGCGAGCAGGAGGACGGCCGCGAGGGCGAGCTCCTGCCCGAGGACGTCGACCGCCGGTTCAACGAGCTGATCAAGGGTCTTGGGGACCCGGGTGTGGGGCTGTCGAAGGCGTACGAGGCCGAGGAGCATCCGGCGGAGGTCGTGCCGATGACGCCGCCGGCGCCGGCGGAGCCGGACGAGGAGCCGGGCCTGCTGGAGCTGTGGGACGCGGACCTTCCCGACGACGACGAGGAGGACGACTACGATCCTCCGGACCCGCCGCCGGTGCCGTGGCCGAGCCTGCCCGCGGTGGGTGGGGTGCTGCTCATCATCGCGGGGCTGGCGCTCCTGGTGAACCCGGGCATCGCGCCGCTGGGCACGAACCCGGGCCGCCTGGTCGGCTTCTGCGGCTTCCTCATCGGCGTGTGGCTGCTCATCAGCCGCCTGCGCCCGGACAAGGACGCGGACGACACCGACGACGGCGCCGTCGTCTGACTGGGCGCTGCCGTCATCCGACGAGGCGCTTCAGCTCCCCTTCAGCACTCCCCCGGTAGCTTCGAGACCGGGGGCCCTTTCCCAGCGCGCCACCGCCCCTGCGGCGTGCGCCGGGGCCGTCGCGGCCCTTCAGCGCCGCTTCAGGTCCCCCGCGGTAGCTTCGAGACCGGGGGGCCTTCCCCGGCGGGTCGGCGGGGCTTCGGCGTGCCCGGGGGTCAGTCCTTCTTGCTGGCGAGCCAGGAGAGGATCGCGTCGAGGAGCCCTTCGGCGCCCGCGCCCTTGAAGACGTCGTCCGGGGAGCCGGCGAACGTCAGCGGCGTGGTGCCGTAGGCGTCGGCGACGGCCTGGGCCTCTTTCGACTGGGTCTCCGACTCGGCGACCACGATGAGGACCGGGGGTCCGCCGACGGGGGCCGGGGGCTGCTTGGGGACCTTCTGCGGGGAGACCAGGACCAGCGCGGCGGCGGGGTAGCGGCCCGCGGCGAGCGCGGCCCAGGCCGCGCCCTCCTTGTGCCCGATGAAGACCGCCTGGCGGGGCACGGTGACCGCGGCCTGCACGACGTCGTGGGCGCGGGCCTCGAGGCCGCCCTCGGCGGCGGGGGTGCCGCCCTGGCCGCGCACGCTCACCGCGGCCGCGTACCGGCCGGAGGAGGCGATGCGCTTGAGCCACAGGGCGTTGAAGGCGGCGGCGCCGGCCGGGTCGCCGGTGCAGCACAGGACCGGGTTGGCCTCGGGGTCGTCCTTGATCTCCAGGTCGAAGAGGTCGGCGGGCTCGAAGAACGTGTACTCGCGCTTGACGGGCGCGGGAGCGGGGGTGCGGGCGCGCCGGACCCAGGCGGCGAGGCTCATTTGGCGGGCTCCTGTTCGAGGGTGTCGATGATGCGGCCGAGGCTCGCGAGGTACGCCTCGGCGTCCACGGCCAGCTGGTGGCGCGGCGACGTCCCGGCGGCCTGCGGGGTGTCCTGCTCGGACTCGCTGCGGACCTGGAGGCGGAAGTTCGCGGCGCGCTCGGGGTCGCTCTTGCGCACCAGGAGCCAGTGGGCGATGGCGTGGGTCTGCCAGTGGACGATCGGGAGGACGCCGACGCCGGGTTCGACCAGGCCGGCGACCGCGAGGGTCTCCATCCGCGGGGAGAACATGCGCGCGTACAGCTTCGGGTAGGGCGAGTCGCCCTCGATGCCGAGCAGGCGCGGCTCCACCGACGTGAACTTCGGCCGGTAGCCGGTGGCGAGGACGACCAGGTCGGGCCGCATCTCGGTGCCGTCGGCGAAGGACACGTCGAACCCGTCGAAGCGGGCGACCTCGCCGCGGCGCTGGATGGAGCCGTCGCCGACGTGCTCCATGTAGCGGCCGTTGCGGACCGGCTCCTCCTCGGTCGGGCGGCCCTCCGCGGTGACGCCCATGCGGGCGGCGAGGCTCGCGGGGCCCTTGAGGAGCCGGTCGGTGAGGAAGCGCCGCAGGAACTTCGGGCGCGAGTTCAGGCGCGCGAGCGCGTAGTCCGCGGGCTCGCCGCCGAGGTACTTCGGCAGGTGCCAGGAGCCGCGGCGCACGGAGTGGACGCAGCTGGAGGCGTTCACGGCCGCCTCGCAGGCGATGTCGGCGCCGGAGTTGCCGCCGCCGACGACGAGGACGTGCTTGCCGCGCAGGCGCGACGGGTCCTTCAGCTGCGAGGAGTGGAGGACGGTGCCGCGGAACTGGTCGAGGCCGGGGTAGGACGGCAGGTTCGGGGACCAGTGGTGGCCGGTGGCGACGATGACCGCCGCGTAGCGCAGGCGGCGGGCGGCGTTCCCGGCGGCGGGCTTGACGACGATCTCGAAGCGGGAGCCCTCGACGGGTTCGATCGCGGAGATCTCGGAGCCGTACCAGATGTGCTCGGAGAGCCCGAAGTGCTTGGCGTACACGGTCAGGTAGGTGAGCATCTGCGCCGCGGACGGGTAGTCGGGCCAGTCGTCGGGCATCGGGAAGTCGGGGATCTCGGTCTGGGACCGGGAGGTGACCAGGTGCGTGTTCGGGTACAGGGGGCTGTGCTGGTTCTGCGGGTTCCACAGGCCGCCGAGGACGGTGTCCCGCTCGTAGCAGTCCACTTCGAAGCCGTTCTCGCGGAGGTTCTTGACCGCTATGAGGCCCGACGCCCCGGCGCCGATCACGCAGACGGCCTCGCCGCGGTCGTACGCGGCCTGGGAGGAGTACTCCTGCAAGGGACGGTCTCCTTCTGTGGGCATTGCTGTTGTGCCGGACGGCGTCCGCGGCGCGGCTCGACTGGCAAGGCCGGCCGGGGGTGAATTGCGCCGAAAGACTGAGAGCAGATTACCGTGAGCGGGCCTCGTACTTTCGGGGGAGGTAGGCTGCGCCCGTGCTCTTCGAGCTGTGGAAACATCCGCGCCCCGTCGCCCCGGTGTTCCGGCGCGACGGGCAGGTCGTGGTCGCCTCGCACCGTCTCGCCCGGGAGGTCCTCGCCGACCGCGAGCGGTTCTCGGCGGCGAACGCCCTGGACGCGGTCGTCCCCATCCCCACCGGTCCCCTGCGCGAACTCGCCTCCCACCGGTTCCGCCTCCCGGCGACGCTGGCCAACAACGACACCGCGTCGCACGGGCCGATCCGCGAGCGCTTCGGCGAGGTCTTCGCGCCCGCGCGCGTGGCGGCGCTGCGGCCCTGGCTCACCGGGCTGGTCCGCCGCACCGTCGCGGGGGCCGCGCACCGGCTGCGCGCGGGCGAGGCGGTCGACCTCGACGCGGCGGTGTCCTCGGAGGTCCCGCTCGCCGCGCTGGCGCGGCTGATGGGCCTCGACGTGCTCCTGGACGACGGCGCCGCGACCGCCGAGGTCAAGCGGTTCAGCCGCGCCGCCCTGGAGCTGTTCTGGGGCGACCCGGACCCGGCGCGCCAGCGCGAGCTGGCGGCCGAGGTGGGGCCGTTCCACGCGATGCTGCGCGGCTGGGCGGCCGAGTCCACCGGGGCGACGAGGGACCTCTTCGACGCGTACGGGGAGGACGCGGCGACGGCGGCGCTGTTCTTCCTCCTGGTCGCGGGCCAGGAGACGACGTCGCAGTTCCTGACGCTGCTGCTGCACCGCCTGGTCGTGGAGCCGGGGCTGCTGGCGTCGGCGCCCGGCGCGATCGTGGAGGAGGGCCTGCGGCTGCTCCCGCCGATCACGTCGTGGCGGCGGGTCGCTTTGCGGGACGGGGAGATCGGCGGGGTGGAGGTCCGTGCGGGGGACTCGGTCCTGGTGTGGCTCGCGGCCGCGGGCGCGGAGGAGGGCGTGGCGCGGTGCCCGGCGGCGATGGTCCCGGGCCAGCGCGGGTCGCGGCGGCATCTGGCGTTCGGCGCGGGGGCGCACCGGTGCCTGGGGAGCCAGCTCTCGCGGCTGGAGGCGGAGGTGGTGGTCGCCGAGTTCGCGCCGCTGCTCCCCCGCTGCGAGGTGGTCGCGGCCCCGGTGAGCGACCGGAACCTGTCGTTCCGGATGCCGAGCCCGCTGGTGGTGCGGCTGCGGAGGTGAGCGTGCTCGGCGGGACTGGCGGGCGGCGGCCCGGTCGGGTCCGCGCGTAATCGCGTTGCGCTGCGGGGCGCCGGCTTGCCAGGCTGGGCGGATGCCTGAGCCACTGGAGTTCCGCCAGCGCGGTGCCGCCTACGTCCTGCGCCGCGGTCCCGAGCAGACCGGGATCGAGGTCCTCGTGATGCTGCACCGGGACCACCCGGAGGCCGGGGTGCAGATCCCGGGGGGCGGGGCGCGGCCCGGCGAGACGCCCGGTGAGACGGCGATGCGCGAGGCGTTCGAGGAGACCGGCGTCCAGGGCCTCGCGTTCGGGGAGGTCGTGGGCAGCAAGCTGTTGGCGGTTCCGGAGTGGATCGCGTACGACCACCAGGTGACGACGTACTCGTGGCTGTCGAGCACGGACCCGCGGTCGGCTTGGGACCACACGGTCGCGGTCACCGGCGACGGCGACGACGGGCTGCGGATGCGCTGCGAGTTCCGGCCGGTCGCGGCGGCGGGGATCGAGTGGGGTCTGGACTGGCTGCTGGCGTTCGCCGTGCGGCGGTTCGCGGCCGGGGTGCGGGTCGGCTGAGGCCCGGGAGGGTTCGCGACCGGGCCGGGGCGGCCGCGTCCGGCCGGTCGGGTTCGTCTCGCCCGCATGGGTTCGCGCGGTCTCGAGGAGAGACGCGCGGGTGTCGCGCGATGCGGGCGCCGGGGGTAGGGGCGCCCGCATCGCGGTGATATGGACTGAATCAGACCAGATCGCTGCCAAATGTAGCGGAGCCCGGCAACCCCGCGGGCGGGTCAGCGGCGGGGGTCGGGTTCGGGGAGGAAGAACCACTCGCTCGCGGTGAGGCGGAACGCCTCCGGGTCGAGGGCGGCGGCGCCGTCGGGGATCCAGCCGAGGCGGTCGCCGGGGAGGTCGGTGAGGTTCTCGCGCTCGGCGATGCCGGGGTCGGGCGGCCAGGCGCCGATGACGACGGCGGCGGGGATGCCGCGGTGGGCGAGGGCTTCGAGGGTGAGCGCGGTGTGGTTGAGGGTGCCGAGGCCGGCGCGGGCGACGACGACGGCGGGGCAGCCGAGTTCGACGGCGAGGTCGCGCGCGGTCCAGCCGCCGGCGCCGAGTTGGACGAGGAGGCCGCCGGCGCCTTCGAGGAGGACGGTCTCGGCCTTCGACGCCAGGACGGTGTCGGCGACGGCGGCGAGGTCGAGGAGCGGGAGGCCGCTGCGGCGGGCGGCGGCGAAGGGCGCCAGCGGGTCGGGGTAGGAGGCGAGGGCGCGGGCGGGGGCGCCGGAGAGGCGGGTGATCTCGGCGGCGTCGTCGTCGTCGCCGGTCTGGGCGATCTTGACGACGTCGACGCTGCGGCCCTGGCGTATGAGGGCGGCGGCGAGTCCGGCGGTGGTGACGGTCTTGCCGACGCCGGTGTCGGTGCCGGTCACCAGGACCGGGCCTTCGAAGGGGATCACGGGCGTGCCTCCAGGACGGTGTCGAGGGCGTGTGCGAACTCGGCCGCGGGGACGCCGGTGTTGACGGTGATGCGCAGGCGGGAGCGGTGGTCGGGGGTGGACGGCGGCCGGAAGCAGCCGACGGCGACGCCGCGGTCGGCGCAGCGCGCGGCCCATGCGGTGGCGGCGCGGGCGTCGCCCGCAGGTGGGGAGCAGACGCCGGCGGCGGGCGCGGGGGCGTCGAGGGCCGCGGCGGCGAGGGCGGCGCGGCGGGCGAGTTCGGTTCGGGCGCCGTCGGATTCGCGGGCGACGACGAGGACGGCGGCGGCGCCGACGACGACGGCGGGCGGCGGGGCGGTGTCGTAGATGAAGGTGCGGCCGGTGTCGTGGAGGTGGCGGCGGAGGACGGCCGGTCCGGCGACGATGCCGCCGGCGGCGCCGAGGGCCTTGGAGAGGGTGGCGGTGATGACGACGCCGGGGTCCCCGGCGAGTCCGGCGGCGGCGGCGCCTCCGGCGCCGTGCGGGCCGATCGTGCCGACGGCGTGGGCCTCGTCGACGAGGAGGAGCGCGCCGTGCGCGGCGGTGAGCGCGTGGAGGTCGCGGAGCGGGGCGGCGTCGCCCAGGACGGAGTACACGGACTCGACGGCGACGAGGGCGGGCCGGAGGGTGCGGAGCCGGTGTTCGAGGTCGTCGAGGTCGTTGTGCGCGAACGTCTCCGGTCGGGCGCCCGCGAGGCGGGCGGCGTCGTGGAGGGAGGCGTGGGCGTGGGCGTCGAGGAGGACCGGGCCGGTGGCGAGCGCGGCGACCGCGCCGAGGTTGGCGAGGTACCCGGAGGAGTAGAGGACGGCGGCGCCGGTCCCGGTGTGGCGGGCGAAGTCCGCTTCGAAGGCCTCGTGGAGTGCGGTGGTGCCGCGCACCAGCCGCGATCCGCTCGCGCCGAGGCCGTGCTCGGCGAGCGCGTCGGCGGCGGCCGCGAGGACCGCCGGGTGGCGCGAGAGGCCGAGGTAGTCGTTCCCGGCGAGGTCCACGGCGTCGGCGCGGGGCCGCGCGGTGCGGGTGAGTCCGGCCTTCGCGCGCAGGTCCGCTCTGCGGGACAGGCGGTCCCAGACGGCGTGGGGCGTCGCGACGGCGGCGGGTCCGGCGCTCACGCGAGGACCTCGTCGATCGCGGCGTCGAGGGCGTCGACGAGGAGGTCGGCCTCGTCGTCGCCGAGGGTGAGGGGCGGCATGACGACGACGGTGTCGCCGAGGGGGCGGAGCCAGACGCCGCGGTCGCGGGCGGCCCGGCAGACGCGGAAGCCGGTGCGGTCGCCGTTCGGGGCGACCTCGACGCCGATCATGGTGCCGAGGCGGCGGACCTCGACGACGCCGTCCTTCGCGGCGACCGGTTCGAGGAGCTTGCCGAGGCGGTCGCCGAGGCGGGCGGCGCGGGCGACGACGTCCTGCTCCCCCATGACGCGGAGGTTCGCGAGCGCGGCGGCGCAGCACAGCGGGTTCGCGGTGTAGGTGTGGCCGTGGAAGAACGTGCGCGGCGACCGGTCGCCGGGGCGGGAGAGGAACGCCTCGTAGACGTGCTCGGCGGCGAGGACGGCCGACAGCGGCAGGTACCCGCCGGTGATGCCCTTCCCGCAGGTGAGGAGGTCGGGGACGACGCCGGCGTGCTCGGCGGCCCACATGCGGCCGGTGCGGCCGATGCCGGTGGCGACCTCGTCGAAGATGAGCAGCGCGCCGTACGTGTACGCGAGTCGCCGTGCGGTGCGCAGGAACTCGGCGTCGTGGTCGAGCATCCCGGCGGCGCCCTGCATCATCGGTTCGACGATGATCGCGCAGACCTGGTCGCCGTGCTCGTGCATCACCGATTCGAGGTGGGAGACGGCCGTGGTGAGCCGGTCGGGGTCGTGGACGCGGTCGCCGGGCGAGGCGATGCCGATGGTCTCCAGCAGCAGCGGCCGGTACGCCTCGTGGAACAGCTCGTGGCCGCCGACGGCGACGGCGCCGAGGGTGTCGCCGTGGTAGGCGTGGTCGAGGCGCACGAACTTGGGCCGGGGGTGCCCGGTCTGGGTCGAGTACTGGTAGGCGATCTTGAGGGCGGCCTCGACGGCGGAGGAGCCGTCCCCGGCGTAGAAGACCCTGGTCAGCTCGGGGTCGTCGCCTTTGGGGGCCAGCGCGATGAGGGTCTCGGCGAGCTCGATGCCGGGGGTGTGGGTGGCGCCGAGGAACGTGGCGTGGTCGAGCCGGGCGAGCTGGGCGGCGACGGCGGCGTTGACCTCCGGGTGGCCGTGCCCGAGCGTGGTGGTCCACAGTGAGGAGACGCCGTCGAGGTAGCGGCGGCCGTCGACGTCCCAGAGCCACGGCCCCTCGGCGCGGTCGACGACCGTGGGGTCGTCGCCGGTCCAGGTGGCGTGCTGGGTGAACGGGTGCCAGACGGCGGCGGCGTCCCTGGCGGTCCAGGAGGCACTGGCGGTCATCACGGCTCCTTAGTGGTTTCCTACAACGACCATTGGAGGGTACCGTCAGGGCGGCGGCGGGTTCGGGACCGTCCACCGTTATCGGACCGAGGCCCCGCGGCCGCCTGCCGCGGCAGTGGGCTTAGGCTGGGCGCGGTTTCGCGCGATCGGACCGGACCCACGGCGTCCGTCCAGGTTTTTTGCACTTTGAACACACTGGGATGCTTGACAACCTCCTGCGTCAGCGGCAGACTGGTGACACTTGCGGCAATCGCGGAGGATTGTCACTTACCGCCCCTTCAGGCATCGCACCCCCGGCGACGCCCCAGGAGCGCAGCACCGCCCGTTCCGTGCGCCGAGTCGAGCACCGTCGCCGCTGCGGGCGGACGGATCGTGGAATGGCAAGGAAGGCCCCGTGTCTGACCAGAACCCCAAGGCCGCCGACCCTGTCGGCGACCAGTCGGAGGCCGACCGCCGCCCCCGGTTCTCGGACGTCTTCGGCGACCGCGAGGCGGCCGCCTACCTCGGCGCGTTCTGCCTCTCCAACGCCGGCTCCATGCTCAACCGCGTCGCCGTCACCGCCCTCGTGTGGGCGAACACCGGCTCCTCCGCGCTCGCCGTCGCCTCCTTCGCCATCAGCTACGCCCCCTACCTCGGCCTCGCGCAGATCCTCGGCGCGATCGTCGACCGCTACGCCTACCGCAACGTCATGGTCGCCTGTGACGTCCTCCGCGCCGCCCTGATCGCCCTGCTGCTCATCCCCGACATGCCCGTGCCCGCGATGATGGCCGTGGTGTTCGCCGTCGCCGCCGTCCAGCCGGCCTACAACGCCGCGCGCACCGCGACGCTCGCGCAGATCCTCACCGGCGACCGGCTCTCCACCGCCATCGCGCTCACCTTCTCCACCGCGGCGGTCGCCCAGATCGTCGGGTTCCTCGCCGGCGGCCTGCTCTCCTCCATCGACCCGTACACGGCCCTGGCGGTGAACGCGGCCCTGTTCCTGGTCAGCGCGGTCGCGGTGCTCGGGCTGGTCCGGTACCGGCCCACCGTCAACAAGCGCGAGGAGCGGCGGCACGTCCTGGCCGAGACCGCCGACGGCATGAGAATGGTGTGGGACAACAAGGTCCTGCGCACCGTCTCGTTCGGGATCTGGGGCCTGTTCGCGCTGACCGCGGTCCCCGAGGGGGTCGCGGTGCTGTGGGCGGTGCACCTCGACCGCGGCGCGGCCACGCAGGGCCTCATCATGGCGATCGACGCGGCCGGCACCGTCGCCGGGACGCTCCTGTTCGCGCGGCTCGTGCGCCCCTCCCTGCGGCTCAAGCTCATCCGGCCGCTCGCGTTCCTCGCCCCGCTCGCGCTGACGGCCGCGCTGCTCGACCCGCCGCTGCCGGGCGTCCTCGTGCTCGCGTTCGGCGCGGGCCTGGCGACGATGACGATGGCGCCGATGAACGCGACGCTCGCGCAGTGCATCCCCGAAGGCTGGCGCGGCCGCGTCATCGCCGCGATCAACGCGGGCCTCCAGCTCAGCCAGGGCCTCGCCATCGCCGGCGTCGGCCTCGTCGCCGAACTCGGCGTGCCCATCCCGTACGTCGTGGGCGCCTGGGGCGTCCTCGGCTTCGGCATCCACGCGCTCCTCACCCGCGCCTGGCCGACCCCCGAGGAGATCGAGGCCGCGAAGGCCGCCGCCGCGCCGCCGCAGCCCGCGGCCCCCTGACGGCCCGCCCGGCGGTTCCCCCGGTCGGCGGAGTGCCCACGCCGTCCGGCGCCGCAGGAGGCTAGGCTCGATCCGGCGCCGCCCTGCCGGACCGCGGCGCCGGGACGCGACAGGAGCACCAACGTGGAACACGCAATGACCGTCGAGCTGCGCGGGCACCTCATCGACCAGGGCGTCTTCGCCCGGGTCATGGACGACGTGCTGGAGTACTCGGGGGCCTATTCGATCGACCGCTTCGACGTCGGGCGGCACCACACCGACGAGTCCTACGCGCAGCTCACCGTCTCCGCCGAGACCTCGGAGCTGCTCGAGCGGATCATCATGCGCCTCCAGACCCACGGCGCGAACCCGCTCGAACCCGGCATCGCCACGGTCAGGCCGGCCCCGCGCGACGGCGTCTTCCCCGAGGACTTCTACTCCACCACCAACTTCGACACCCAGGTCCGCCTCAACGGCGCCTGGATGGACGTCGAGAACTCCGAGATGGACTGCGGCATCATCGTCTCCGAGGACCACTCGCGCGCCTGGACGCTCCCGGTCTCCGACGTCCGCGCCGGCGAGCTCGTGGTCTGCGGCGGCGAGGGCGTCAAGGTCCTCCCGCTCCCCGAGCCCGAGCGCAAGAGCCCGGAGTCCTCGAACTTCGAGTTCATGAGCGGCGGCGTCTCCTCCGAGCGCCCCCAGGCGCTCCAGGTCCGGCAGATCGCCCAGCACATGCGCGAGGTCAAGGCCCGCGGCGAGAAGATCCTGTGGGTCGGCGGCCCCGCGATCGTCCACACCGGGGCCGGGAAGGCCCTGGAGGCGCTCATCAACGAGGGGTACGCCGACGTCGTCTTCGCCGGGAACGCCCTCGCCGCGCACGACATCGAGTCGAACCTGTTCGGCACCTCGCTCGGCGTCGACCTCGACAAGGGCCACGGCGTCCCGCACGGCCACGAGCACCACATCCGCGCGATCAACAAGATCCGCACCTGCGGCTCCATCGCCGCGGCCGTCGAGCAGGGCGTCCTCAAGGGCGGCATCATGCACGCGCTGGTGAAGAACCGCAAGGAGTTCGTGCTCGTCGGCTCCGTCCGCGACGACGGCCCGCTCCCCGACGTGCACACCGACGTCATCGACGGCCAGCGCGCCATGCGCGCGGCCCTGCCCGGCGTCGGGTTCGCGATCATGGTCGCGACCATGCTGCACTCCATCGCGACCGGGAACCTGCTGCCCGCGAAGGTGCCGCTGGTCAGCGTCGACATCAACCCGGCGACGGTCACCAAGCTCGCCGACCGCGGCTCGGCGCAGGCGATCGGCGTCATCACCGACATCGGCCTGTTCTGCGAGCAGCTCGCGGGCGAGCTGGTCGTGGGCTACAAGCGCGACTAGCGCATCCAAGGCTCCAGGGCGGTCGGCGTTCGCCGGCCGCCCTGTCCGCGTCCGTCGACAGCTCACATCGGACGGTCCGCGCCCGCGCAACTCAAGACATCGATTGACATCACTTTGATGGATGACTATATTTGGACGTCAAACTAACTTCCGGCATCCTAGGACCAGGCCCCGGCACGCCTGCGATGCCGCCCCTCAAGGAGAGCTGTCCGATGAGCAGAACCAGAGGCATCGGTCTCGTGACGGTGGGAGCGGTCACACTCGCGACCGCGGCGGTCGCCACGGTGACCGCCCATTCCCAGGACGTCGAGGCCCAGGCGGAGACCTACGAATGGAGCAACGCCGCCGTCGCGGGCGGCGGCTTCGTCCCCGGCATCGTCTTCAACGAGACCGAGGAGGACCTGATCTACGCCCGCACCGACATCGGCGGGCTCTACCGCTGGCAGGAGGGCTCCCAGACCTGGAAGCCCCTGCTCGACTGGGTCGGCTGGGACGACTGGGGCTACACCGGCGTCGTCTCCGTCGCGAGCGACCCGGTCGACCCCGAGCGCGTCTACGCCGCCGTCGGGACCTACACCAACGACTGGGACCCGAACAACGGCGCGGTCCTCTACTCCGACGACCGCGGCGACACCTGGGGCGTCGCCGAGCTCCCGTTCAAGCAGGGCGGCAACATGCCCGGCCGCGGCATGGGCGAGCGACTCGCGATCGATCCCACCGACAACTCGACCCTGTACCTCGGCGCGCCGAGCGGCAACGGGCTGTGGAAGTCCACCGACTACGGGCGCACCTGGGCCGAGGTCCAGAGCTTCCCGAACGCGGGCGACTTCGTCGTGACCCCCGGCGACCCCTACCTCGGGGACAACCAGGGCGTGCTGTGGACCGAGTTCCACGGGAGCAGCGTCTACGTCGGCGTCGCCGACCCCGACAACCCGGTGTACGTGTCCTCGAACGACGGCGCGACGTGGGCGCCGCTCGCCGGCGCCGCCCAGATCGGCACCGTCGACGGGTACGACAACCTCCCGAAGCAGGCCGCGGTCGACGAGGTCAACGGCTACCTGTACATCATCACCGCGTGGGACCCCGGGCCGTACAACGGCCCGCCGGCCGACGGCGCGCGCGGCGGCTCGGTGTGGCGGTACCAGATCGCGACCGGCACGTGGACCGAGATCCACCCCGGCCCGAACGCGGCGTCCTACCAGGGCTTCGGGTTCGGCGGTCTGACGCTGGACGCGCAGGACCCGGGCACCCTCATGGTCACCAGCGTCAACGCGTGGTGGCCCGACGAGACCACCTACCGGTCCACCGACTCCGGCGCGACCTGGACGCAGTCGTGGTCGTTCAACGGCTACCCGAACCGGGTCAACCGGTACACGATCGACGCGTCATCGGTGGGCTGGCTCGACTGGGGGACCTCCCCGAGCGCGCCCGAGCAGAACCCCAAGTGGGGCTGGATGATCGACTCGATGGCGATCGACCCCCACGACTCCGACCGGGTCATGTGGGGCACCGGTGCCACGATCTACGGGTCGACGAACCTGACGAACTGGGACGCGAACACGACGTTCACCGTGACGCCGATGGTCCACGGTCTGGAGGAGACCGCGGTGCAGGACCTCGCGGCCCCGCCGTCGGGACCCGAGCTGTACTCCGCGCTCGGCGACATCGGCGGCTTCGCGCACACCAGCCTGACGACCGTGCCCGGCGACTTCTTCCTGGCGCCGGCGCAGACGACCGCGACCTCGATCGACTTCGCCGAGCTCAGCCCGAGCACGGTGGTGCGGGTCGGGCACCTCGACGGGACCGTGAACATCGGGGTCTCCACCAGCAGCGGCTCCTCGTGGTGGGCCGGGCAGGTGCCGAGCGGCGCCACCGGCGGCGGCACCGTCGCGGTCACCGCGAACGCGGGCGCGATCGTGTGGGCGCCCGACGGCCTCGCGCCGCAGCGGTCGACGACGTACGGGTCCTCGTGGACGGCCGTCACCGGCCTGCCGACCGGCGCCCGCGTCGAGTCCGACCGGGCCGACGCCAACCGCGTGTACGGGTTCGGCGGCGGCCGGTTCTACTACTCCGCGAACGGCGGCGCGAGCTTCACGCAGGCCGCGTTCACCGGCTTCCCGGCCACCGGGAACGTCAGGTTCGGGGCCGTCCCTGGCAAGGCCGGGCACGTGTGGCTGGCCGGCGGCGCCCCGGACGGGACCTACGGGATGTGGCGGTCGACCGACGGCGGCGTCTCGTGGACCCAGGTCGGCGGGTTCGACCAGGCCGACACGGTCGGCTTCGGCGCGGCCGCGCCGGGCCAGTCGTACCCGGCCGTCTACGCCAGCGCCTCCCGGGGCGGCGAGCGCGGCATCTGGCGCTCGGTGGACCAGGGCGCGACGTGGACGCGGATCAACGACGACGCGCACCAGTGGGGCTGGACCGGTTCGGCGATCACCGGCGACCCGAACGTGTTCGGGCGCGTCTACATCGGCACGAACGGCCGGGGCGTGATCGTGGGCGAGTCCTCCGACTACGACCCGGGGACACCGACCGGCACGGTGTCGCCCACGGTCTCGCCGACGACCTCGGTGTCGCCGACCGTGTCGCCGTCGCCCACGCAGACGCCGACGGGCGGGCCGACGGGCTCGTGCACGGCCGCGTGGTCGTCGTCGAACGCGTGGCCGGGCGGGTACCAGGGCTCGGTGACGGTCACGAACTCGTCGGGCTCGGCGAAGACCGGGTGGACGCTGACGTGGACGTTCGCGAACGGCGAGCAGATCGGCAGCCTGTGGGGCGGCCGGTGGACGCAGAGCGGCTCGACGGTGACGGTGACCAGCGAGTCGTGGAACGGCTCGCTGGCGAACGGCGCCTCGGCGACGGTCGGGTACACCGCGTCGATGCCCGGCAGCGCCCCGGTGCGGCCGACCCCGACCTGCACGGTGAGCTGATCGCTTGAGCGCGTGGGGGCTAGAGGTGGCAAGCCCATCCCTAGCCCCCACCCACCCTGAGGGGACCGTAGCGCCCAGCATTGCCGAGGGGTGCGACGGAAACGCCGGGTCGAGGCCGGAATGTCACCCGATCGCGGGACGGGTGAGGTTCCCGACAGGAGCGCCGCGCCTACCGGTGGGTAGCGCTTTCCAAACCGCGGTTCGCCCGCTATGATCCCATTAAATCGATTCATTTCAATATCTCAATTGAAACGTTCGAATCGACGGGAACTCAAGGAGCACAACGATGTCCCCCACCGGCAATCCCACACGCAGACTCGCGCTCGCCCTCGCCTCGGCGGCGGCGATGCTCGTCGGCCTCCTCGGCGCCGTGGCACTCCCCGAAGCCGCAGTCGCGCAGGGGTGCGGCGCCGGCTCGCCGCACGCCACCGTCACCGGGTCCTCCGGCTCGTACACCACCAGGGAGGGCTCCACCACCGTCTACTCCGGCTCGGACTACCGCGCGGCGGTCCAGGCCGGCGTCGACACCATCTCCAGCGGCCAGCGCGTCGCCGTCATGGCCTCGGGCTCGATCGGCGCCAACACCATCACCATCCAGAGCGGCAAGACCTTCGAGGGCTGCGGCACCATCAACGTGGGCAACCGCTCCGGCCGCGGCGCGATCGAGTCGACCGGCACCACCAACGTGTACATCCCCTACCTCAAGATGACCGGCAGCCCGTACTTCGGCCTGCGGTTCAGCGGCACCACCGGCCTGCGCCTGGGCGACATCGACCTCACCCTCAGCGGCGGGCTCGGCATCCGGTTCGACCGCGACGCCGCCTGGAACTACGAGGTGCGGATGGACGACATCTACGTCTCGGGCGCCGGCAGCCACGCGGTCGAGACGTGGAACATCGACGGGCTCGACGTCTACAAGCTCGTCGCGGTGAACGTCGGCGAGTCGGGCCTGCTGATCCAGCGCTCGCGCAACGTGTGGGTCGGCCTGGTCGACGGGAACAACGTCGGGGCCGGGACCGGGTACGCGACCCTGCGGTTCGCGAACAACAACGGGCAGCTGGCGAACGGGTCGTACACCACGAACGTCTGGGTCGACAAGGTCGTCTCGCGCGGCGGCGGCCGCGGCGTCTTCTGCGTCTCGCAGTCGGGCGGCGCGATCATCAGGAACGTCGACCTGGCGAGCAACGGCAACAACTCGATCCTGATCGAGAACTGCTACAACCTGACGATCCAGGCCGGCACGGTCAACGGCGGGGGCGAGGTCCGCGTGGCCGCGCGCACGGAGTTCCCGAACAACAAGGACGTGTGGATCACCCTGACGGTGAACAACACCTCGGTCCGGGAGTCGCCGTGCGGCGACAACGTCAACTGGTACCTCAGCGGGAACGGGTCGCGGAACATCTGCTGACGCACCCGCCAGGCGCGGCCCCTCGGGCCCGCAGGAACGGCGACAGGGCCGGAGCGCGAGCTCCGGCCCTGTCGTACGAGTTCGGATCTAGGGGACGATGTCGCGGTGGCGGGCGAGGTCGGCCGCGCCGATGACGCCGGCCTTCGAGCCGAGCTCGGCCGCGCGGACCTCGGCGAACGGCACCTGGTTGCGGTTCGCCAGGGCCTCCTCGTAGTGCTTGCGGATGGGGTCGAGGAGGAGGTCGCCCGCGTCGACGACGCCGCCGGCGATGAGGATGACGCCGGGGTCGATGAGGTTGACCATGTCGGCGGCGGAGTTGCCGAGGTAGTAGCCGATCGAGTCGAACGCGGCGAGGGCGACCTCGTCGCCCTCGCGGGCGGCGTCGGTGACCTGGCGGCCGGTGATCGCCTCGGGGTCGCCGCCGGCGAGCTTGAGGAGGACCGCGGCCTTGGCGGGGGCCGCGGCGGCGCCCTCGCGGGCGGCGCGGGTCAGGGCCCGGCCGGAGGCGTACTGCTCGAGGCAGCCGGTGCGGCCGCAGCCGCAGGGGCGGCCGTCGGGCATGACCGAGCGGATGTGGCCGATCTCGGCGGCGACGCCGTGGGTGCCGCGGAGCAGGTTGTCCTTGACGACGATGCCGCCGCCGACGCCGGTGCCGATCGTGTAGAGCACGGAGGAGCGGTGGGCCTTGGCGGCGCCGAACCGGTGCTCGCCCCAGATGGCGACGTTCGCGTCGTTCTCGACGACCACCGGGAGGTCGATGACGGCGGTGACCTTGTCGCGGAGGGGCTCGTTCTTCCAGGAGACGTTCGGGGCCAGCATGACCGTGGACCGGTCCGAGGAGATCCACCCGGCCGCGCCGATGCCGACCGCTTCGATCTCGTGGCCGCCGCGCAGCTCGTCGACGACTTCCTTGACCGCCTGGATGACGCCGGCCTGGTCGTCCGCGGGGGTGGGGCGCCGGGCCGTGGCGAGGACTTCGCCGTTCTCGTCGACGAGTCCGCCGCCGACTTTCGTGCCCCCGATGTCGACTCCGATAGTCAGACTCACAGCTGTCCCTCCAGCGGTTCCCGGAATTGAGGCGTTGGCTGCCACGCGACGCTGCGGGCCACCGACAGACTTTACGGCACGATTAACTCCCGAGGAAATCGGCTGTTCCATCCCCCTTGGCGAAGGTATCACCGCAGTCACTTTCGATCTCGTTCTCAGTGCTCTAGCATCGGAATTCAACCTGACTTGCCAACGGAGTTAACTCACCGGTAAGTTGTGCCCATCACACGTGTCGACCGCCTTTATTACAACGCCGTAACCACGGCGCGTTGAACGGAGCCATAATGCGCGAGTTCGCCGTCCCCCCAGTGGTGACAGTGCCCGACGAAGACAACACCCTCACCGCGCTGTGGGACGCGGCCGAGAACCACCCCTCCTCGATTCTGTACATGCGCTCGTTCGACGACGGCGCGACGTGGCACGACGTCACCGCGGTCCAGTTCCGCGACCAGGTGGTCGCGGCCGCGAAGGGCCTGGCGGCGGCGGGCGTGCAGCCCGGCGACCGCGTGGCCCTGATGTCCGCGACCCGGTACGAGTGGACCCTGCTGGACTATGCCATCTGGGCGGCCGGGGCGGTGACGGTGACGATCTACGAGACGTCCTCCGCCGACCAGGCGAAGTGGATCCTGGAGGACTCGGGCGCGATCGCGGTCATCGCCGAGACCCCCGAGATGGCCGAGATGGTCGAGGGCCTCTCGGCCGAGGTCAAGCACGTGTGGACCATCGACGGCGGCGCGCTCGACGCCCTGGAGACGCTCGGCGCCGAGGCCGACGTGGACATCGAGGCGCGGCGGACCTCCCGCGGCACCGGCGACCTCGCCACGATCGTCTACACCTCGGGCACCACCGGGCGGCCCAAGGGCTGCATGCTCACCCACGGGAACCTGCTGAACGATATCCGCAACATCGTCCCCGAGGTCCCCGGCGTCCTCTACGACGGCGCCCGGATGCTGCTGTTCCTCTCCCTCGCGCACGTGCTGGCCCGCATCCTCCAGATCGCCGGCATGGAGTCGCGCACGACCATCGCCCACGCCGACCGCACCCGGCTCACCGCCGTCATGCCCGTCGTCAAGCCGACGACGCTGCTGGCGATCCCCCGCGTGTTCGAGAAGGTGTACGCCGGCGCGTACCAGAAGTCCGTCGACGGCGGCAAGGGCCACCTGTTCGAGAAGGCCGCGGCCTGCGCCAAGGAGTACAGCCGCGCGCTCGACAAGCCCGGCGGGCCCGGCCTGGGCCTGAAGCTCCGCCACAAGCTGTGGGACGTGCTGGTCTACAAGAAGATCCGCGCGGCCGTCGGCGGCGAGTGCACCTCGGCCGTGTCCGGCGGCGCCGCGCTCGGCCCCGAGCTCGGCCACTTCTTCCGCGGCGTCGGCATCGTCATCTTCGAGGGCTACGGGCTCACCGAGACCTCCCCGGTGCTGTCGCTGAACATGGAGACCGCCATCAAGGTCGGCTCGATCGGCCGGCCCATCCCCGGCACCGCGCTGCGCGTCGCCGACGACGGCGAGCTCGAGGCCAAGGGCCCGCAGGTGTTCCCCGGCTACTGGAACAACGACGCCGCCACCGCCGAGGTCCTCGACGCCGACGGCTGGTTCAAGACCGGCGACATCGCCGAGATCGACGACGACGGGTACGTCACGATCACCGGCCGCAAGAAGGACATCATCGTCACCGCCGGCGGCAAGAACGTCGCCCCCGGGCCGCTGGAGAAGATCCTCGACTCCCACCCGCTCATCGCGTACGCGCTGGTCGTGGGCGAGGCCCGCCCCTACATCGGGTGCCTGATCTCCATCGACGGCGACATCCTCCCCGACTGGCTCTCGCGCCGGGACCGCGACCCCGCGACCCCGATCGCCGACCTCGTCGACGACCCCGACCTGCTCGCCGAGCTCCAGGCGAAGGTCGACGAGGCGAACGCGACGGTGTCCAAGGCCGAGCAGATCAAGCGGTTCCGGGTGATTCCGGTCGAGTTGAGCGAAGACGCCGGAGAAATCACTCCGTCAGTCAAGGTCAAACGTCACGTGGTCATGGAAAAATACTCAAGTGAGGTAAACGCGCTGTACGACGCAGCGCGCGTCGACAAGCAGAGTTAGCGAGGCCCCATGGGCGAGGAGGCGGTGCTGGAGCGCCAATGGCGACTGCCGGCCGTCGCACTGAGGGGCGCCCTGTTCGCACTGGTCGCGGTCTTCGGCTGGGCCTCTGTCGGCCTCGCCGAGGCCGCGACCTGGTGCGGCATCCTCGCCCTGGCCGCGCTCCCGGGCGTGGTCCTCCCCCGGCACCGGCTCCTCGCGCCCGCCGGGCGGCTCGCCGAGGTCGCCGTGGTCGTCCTGGGGACGCTCGCCACCGGCGGGCTCCCCGCCTGGATGCTCCCCTACCTGATCGCCCCGTTCGCGACCGCCGCGTTCGACGCCGCCGCGCCCGCGGAGGACGGCGACCGCTGGTCGCGCCTGCGCACCTGGGGCCCGCCCGCGCTCGTCGCGCTCGCCGCGATCGGGCTCCTCGCCCAGGCGCCCCGCGTCGCCGACTTCAACCGCGGCACCTACGTCTCCACCGCGGCCGTCGCGCTCGCGTTCGGCCTCGCCTCCGCCGTCGGCGCCTGGTGGCTGCGCCGGTCCCGCACCTCCGACATGCACCACTCGCAGCTGCCGTACGCCGAGGCCGCGGCCCTGCTCACGCAGCTGCGCGTCGTCGCCAGGCAGCTCCCCGGGTCGACCCTGGACCCGGGCGGCATCGCCACCGAGATCGTCGACACCGCCTCGCGCATCCCCGGCGTCGAGCGCGCCGCCGTCCTGTCGGCGGCCTCCGGGCGGCGCCTGGTCGTCCTCGCCGAGCACGCCGACGAGCGCGTCGACTGGGAGACCTCCCCGCAGCTGAACTCGCTGCTCGCCGACGCCTGGGCCGGGCAGAAGCCCCAGGCCGGGCAGGTCCCGCTCTCCAGGTCCACGCAGGGTCCCGTCGCGTCCCTGGTCATCCCGCTCGTCGCCGAGGGCCGCACCGTCGGCCTCGTCGCGATCGAGTCCGACGACCCCGCCGCGTTCGGCCCCGAGGCCATCACCGCCGCCGAGGACCGGACCAAGGGCGCGGCCCTGCGCCTGGAGACCGCGCTGCTGTTCGAGGACGTCAGGTCCATGGCGACCACCGAGGAGCGCCAGCGCCTCGCCCGCGAGATCCACGACGGCATCGCCCAGGAGCTGGCGATGCTCGGCTACGGCATCGACAACGCCATGGCGATCCTCCCGCCCGAGGCCGGGGAGGCCAAGGGCGAGCTGGAGGACCTGCGTTCGGAGGTGACGCGCCTCGTCACCGAGCTGCGGTTCTCGCTGTTCGAGCTGCGCTCGAACGTCGACCGTCAGGGGGGCCTCGCCTCCGCGATCGCGGACTATGCTCGTACTGTGGGCGCCTCCGCCGGACTGCGGGTTCACCTGTCCCTGGACGAAGGCGGGGCGCGGCTGCCCGCGAGCACCGAGGCCGAGCTGCTGCGGATCGCACAGGAGGCGATCACGAACGCGCGCAAGCACGCCAGGGCCGAGAACCTGTGGGTGACGTGTGAGGTGGACCCGCCTTACACCCGCATCGAGGTGACCGACGACGGACAGGGGCTCTCCGGTGAGGCCTCCGAGGGGCGCTACGGCCTGGCGATCATGAGCGAGCGGGCCGAGCGCATCCGCGGCTCGCTGGAGATCCGACCGCACCAGCCGCACGGGACGACCGTCGCGGTGGTGCTCAACGCGGGAGCACGGCCCACCCCGAGGGCCGAGGCGCCCCGCCCCGGGTCCGCGGCCTGGGCGGCCGCCGACCGAGCGAGAACTGAACAGCCGGCCCGACGGCCTGACCACGGTGGTGGCCGTGGCAGCCAATGAGGAGAGACACGCATGAACGCTGACGCGCTGGAGACGACCGGTCAGACGACGGTGCTGATCGTCGACGACCACGATCTGATCCGCAAGGGCCTCCGGCATGCCTTCGACCGCGACCCCGAGTTCGAGGTGGTCGGCGAGGCCGACACCGCCGCCGACGCCCTGCGGCAGGCCGCCTCGCTGATGCCGTCGGTGGTCATCATGGACCTGCGCCTGCCCGACGGGTCGGGCCTCGACGCGACCCGCAAGCTCCGCAAGGCGCACCCGAACATGGGGATCGTGGTGCTGACGATGTACGCCGGCGACGACCAGCTGTTCGGCGCGCTCGACGCGGGCGCCTCGGCGTTCGTGCCGAAGTCGGCGCCGGCGAACGACGTCGTGTCGGCCGCGCGCCACGCCGCCGCGAACCCGACCGCGTTCAGCGCCGCCGACCTGGCGGAGGCGATGCAGCGGCGCCTGACCCCGACCGGCCCCCAGCTGTCCCCCCGCGAGTCGCAGGTGCTGAAGCTCCTCGCCGACGGCCTGTCGGTCGCCGGGATCGCCAAGCAGCTGTACGTCTCCGAGTCGACCGCGAAGACCCACATCTCGAAGCTGTACGAGAAGCTCGGCGCGGGCAACCGCGCGCAGGCGCTCATGACGGCCCTGAAGCTGGGTCTGCTCGAAGCCCCCGACCAGCCGAAGTTCTAGCCTTCGGCACACGACCGCACGAGCGGCGCCCGGGGAGTCCCGGGCGCCGTTTCGCTGCTGTCGGCTCCGGGGTTCAGACGGTCTCGCCGTAGAGCATGCCTTCGAGGCGCTCGGCCTGGCGCTCCCAGGTCCACTCGCCGACCGCCCAGTCGCGGCTGGCCTCGCCGAGCTTGCGGGCCAGCGCGGGGTCGGTGAGGACCTGCACGAGGCGGGCGGTGATGTCGCCGAGGTCGCGGCCGTCGACGACCCAGCCGGACTGGCCGTGGAGGACGGTGTCGGGGGCGCCGCCGGAGTTCCCGGCGATGACCGGGAGTCCGCAGGCGGCGGCCTCCAGGAACACCGCGCCGAGGCCTTCGACGTCGAGGCCGCGGCGGCGGGTGCGGCAGGGCATGGCGAAGACGTCGCCGGCGGCGAAGTGCGCGGCGAGCTCGTCCTCGGCGACGCCGCCGGTGAACACGACCTCGCCGGCGACGCCGTGGCGCCGGGCGGCGGCGCGCAGGCGGGCGCCGTAGGGGCCCTCGCCGACGATGAGGAGCCGCACGTCCTGCCCGGTCGCGGCGCGGACCTGCGGGAGGGCGGCGATGAGCATGTCCTGGCCTTTGCGGGGCACGAGGCGGGAGACGCAGACGATGACGGGGAGGTCGCCGAGGCCGTGGCGTTCGCGCACGGGGGTGCCGTCGACGCCGGGGTGGAAGGTCTCGGCGTCGATGCCGAAGGTGAGCTTCTCCAGGCGGGTGTGGGGGCCGGCGACGGGGGCGAGGCGGCGGTACGTGTAGTCGCCGAGGTAGGTCATGACGTCGTGGGAGGCGGCGATGCGGCGGAGGAGGCCGCGGGTGCCGGGCATGGCGGCCCAGCCGACCTCGTGGCCGTGGGTGAGGGCGATGGCGCGTTCGATCCCGGTGTCGCGCTTGAGGGCGGCGGCGAGGAGGCCGAGCGGGGCGGCGGCGCCGAACCAGACGCGGTCGCAGCGGTGCTCGTTCGCGAGGGCGGTGACAGCGCGGGCGACGCGGGGCGTCGGCAGGAGCATGGCGGTGCGGTCGCGGACGACCTGGAACGGCTGGGCGGCGTCGAACTCGCGCCATCCGGGCGAGGTGGAGGTGTACACGACGAGGTCGTCGGAGGGCAGCCGCAGGGCCATGCCGTGCACGAACGTCTGGATGCCGCCCCGGCGGGGCGGGAAGTCGTTGGTCACCAGCAGGGTGCGGCTCATTCTTGACCCCCTTCAGAATCGCACCAGTCTGTCATGCCCGGGCCACCTCGCGGGCGATCCGTGATGACGTCGGGGTGAAGAACAGCGGTCGCCACCGGCGCGTTGTGACGTCGATGGCACACTGGTGCACATGAGCAGCGGCGACGAGACCGGCGGCGAGGGGCCCGAGGCCGGACCGCCGGAGGCGCGGGCCTCCGCGGCGGCCGACGAGGGTTCGTCCGAAGGGGAGCCCTCCGAACAACCGGAGCCCGGACCGGTCGTGTTCCTCACCGATCCGGTGCGGCGCAGGGCCGTCGAGATCGCCGCGGTCGCGATGCCGGGCCTCGCGCCGGGGCGGGTGCCGGCCCGGCTGCGCCGGTTCCTCAAGTTCAATCCGGCGAAGCGGGCGAAGCTCGCCAAGGGCGAGCTCGCGGCGGCGCTGGACCGGGACGACGCGTTCCGGGCGGGGCTCGCGGAGGTCCTCGTCTCGACCGACTCCGCGCTGATCGGGGCGATCGCCGCGGGCGAGGCGGTGTCGCCGATGGCCGACCCGGTCGAGGTCGCGGCGCTGACGTACCTGCTCCGGCCGGAGTCGTGGCGGGAGCTCATCGCCTCCGCGGTCGAGGCGATCCCCGAGGCGCCGGAGGCGCAGGCGGCCCCGGTCGCGCCGGACGAGGCGGGGCAGCGGCGGCTGGCGTCCCTGGAGAAGGAGAACGCGAAGCTGCGCGGGGCGCTCGCCGACCAGCGCGCGGCGGCGGCGACGCTCCAGGACGAGCTGCGGCGGGCCCGCCGCGAGCTGCGGGACGCCGAGGAGCGGGCCGGGAAGGCCGCCGGGGACCTGGCCGCGGAGAAGGGCCGCCTCAAGCACGCCGAGGCGGAGCGGCGCTCGGAGCGCCGGCGCCTCGAAACCGAGGCGGCGTCGCTGCGGGGGCAGCTGGACCGGGCGCGCAAGGCCGACCGCGAGCACGAGCGGCTGGCGTCGGCGCGGCTGTGGCTGCTCATGGAGACGCTCTCGGGCGCGGCCACGGGCCTGCGGCGGGAGCTGGGCCTGGAGCCGGTGGACGACCGGCCCGCGGACTACATCGCCGAGGAGTACTGCGACGACCCTGAGGAGCGGCCGTTCGAGGGCTCGCGGGGCCTGGAGCAGACCGACCCGCAGCGCCTGGACCACCTGCTGTCGCTGCCGAACCCGCATCTGATCGTGGACGGCTACAACGTGACGATCTCGGCGTGGGGCGAGACGCTCACGCTGGAGCAGCAGCGCAACCGGCTGGTGCACGGCCTGGGGACGGTGGCGGCGCAGACGAACGCGGAGATCACGGTGGTGTTCGACGGCGCCGACGCGATCTTCGGCGCGAAGCCGTCGGCGCGGGGCGTGCGGGTCCTGTTCAGCGCGAAGGGGCAGATCGCCGACGACGTCGTGGTGGAGCTGGCGCGGGTCGAGCCCGAGGGCCGGCCCGTGGTCGTGGTGTCGTCCGACCAGGAGGTCGCGGACCGGGTGCGGCGCGAGGGCGCCTACGCGGTGCCGTCGCCGCTCCTGGTCAGGTGGCTCCAGCGCGTCTGACGCTACCGCTCGGCGGCGGCGGCCTTGAGGACGACGGAGCCGGCGGCGAGGTCGTGGAGGCCGCGGCTGTACGGGTGGACGATCGCCGTGAGGGCCGGGAGCACCAGCGAGAGCAGGATCGCGCGGACGACGGAGCGCCACAGCGGCAGCCGCCCGCCGGTGCCCGCGTCCACGCACGCGACCTTCATCACGGCCATGCCGAGGGTCTGGCTGCCGACGGTGAGCGCGACGGCCGTGTACAGCAGGAACAGGCCGGAGGGCAGCACGTCGGCACCGGCGACCCGCGGCGCCTCGACTCCGATCCACTGGAGGAGGTAGGAGAGGAGGAGGCACGCGACCCAGTCGATCACCAGCGCCACGAAGCGCGCGCTGATCGAGGCGAGGTCCTGGCCGGAGCCGGTGGACAGGGGGGCCTTGGCACCGCGTTCGCTCGTCATGGCGCGAGTGTACGGCTCGCCGCTCCGCGGGCGTGCTGTGCGCCGATCAGGTGTGGAACCGACCGGATTGCACCGTCCTGAGCTGTGGTTTCTATAAGTTGTGAACAAGCCCGCATTTTGCAAGTAACACGCGCGAAACAATTGATTTACGGTGAGGCAATTGATCGCGGTTAGCGTTTCGCCTAATAAGCTTAGGCGTCGACAGCGAGGTCGGCCCGCCGGTTCGGGCGTTCGACGATCCGGGACCCGCTGGGCGGGGCCGCGCCAAGGTCCTCCCGGCAACTCACCTACCGAGAGGAATACCTTCGTGTTCTCCAGCCCTGAAGAGCTCCTCGGCTACGTCCGCGACAACGACGTGAAGTTCATCGACGTCCGCTTCTGCGACCTGCCCGGCGTCATGCAGCACTTCAACATCCCCGCCGAGTCCTTCGACGACGACCTCCTCGAGGAGGGCCTCGCCTTCGACGGCTCCTCGATCCGCGGCTTCCAGGAGATCCACGAGTCGGACATGCTGCTCCTGCCGGACGTGGCGACCGCGTTCGTCGACCCCTTCCGGGAGCAGAAGACGCTCGCGCTGAACTTCTTCGTCCACGACCCCTTCACCCGCGAGGCCTACAGCCGCGACCCGCGCAACGTCGCGAAGAAGGCCGAGCAGTACCTGGCCGGCTCCGGCATCGCCGACACCGCCTACTTCGGGGCCGAGGCCGAGTTCTACATCTTCGACTCGATCCGCTTCGACCAGACCGCCAACCAGGCGTTCTACGAGATCGACTCGATCGAGGGCGCCTGGAACACCGGCGCCGACGAGCCCGGCGGGAACCTCGGCTACAAGCCGCGCCACAAGGGCGGGTACTTCCCGGTCGGCCCGGTCGACCACTTCGCGGACCTGCGCGACCGCATGGTCACCAACCTCATCGAGGGCGGCCTCACCATCGAGCGCGCCCACCACGAGGTCGGCACCGCGGGCCAGTCGGAGATCAACTACCGCTTCGACACGCTGCTGCACTCGGGCGACGACGTCCAGAAGTTCAAGTACATCATCAAGAACACCGCCACCCAGGCCGGCAAGACGGTGACGTTCATGCCGAAGCCGCTGTTCGGCGACAACGGCTCGGGCATGCACACCCACCAGTCGCTGTGGGCGAACGGCGAGCCGCTGTTCTACGACGAGACCGGGTACGCCGGCCTCTCGGACACCGCCCGCCACTACATCGGCGGCCTGCTCAAGCACGCCCCGAGCCTGCTGGCCTTCACCAACCCGTCGGTGAACTCCTACCGCCGCCTGGTGCCGGGCTTCGAGGCCCCCGTGAACCTGGTGTACTCGCAGCGCAACCGCTCCGCGTGCACCCGCATCCCGGTGACCGGCTCCAACGCCAAGGCCAAGCGCGTCGAGTTCCGCGTGCCGGACCCGTCGAGCAACCCGTACCTGGCGTTCTCGGCCATGCTCATGGCGGGCCTGGACGGCATCAAGAACAAGATCGAGCCGCCGGCGCCGGTCGACAAGGACCTGTACGAGCTCGGCCCGGAGGAGTACGGCGACATCGAGCAGGTCCCCGGCTCGCTCGACGCGGTGCTCGACAACCTCGAGGCCGACCACGACTTCCTCACCGAGGGCGGCGTGTTCACGCCCGACCTCATCGAGACGTGGATCAGCTACAAGCGCGAGAACGAGATCGACCCGATCCGCCTCCGCCCGACCCCGCACGAGTTCGACCTGTACTACGAGGTGTAGTCCCTTGTAGGACAAGCATCTTCGAGGGCGCGGCCGGAAGCTCCGGCCGCGCCCTCGCACGTTTGTCCAACGGGTCCGCGCGGGGGCATACTTCGGCGATGCCCATCACGTTCACCAAGCATCTCGACCGGCCGCTGCTGCGCGACATCGCCGCGCTCGCCGCCGGGATCCTCATCGTCGGCCTCTCGTTCGGCGCCATCGCCACCTCGCAGGGCGTCCCCTGGTGGCAGTCGACGGCGATGTCCCTCTTCGTCTTCGCGGGCGCCTCCCAGTTCGCGACCATGGGGATCATGACCGCCGGGGGCGGCCTCGTCGCCGGGGTCGCGGCCGGACTCGTCCTCAACCTGCGGCACGTGCCGTACGGCATGGCCGTCGGCGGCGTGTACTGGACGAGCCTGCGCGCCAAGATCCTCGGCACGCATCTGCTGACCGACCAGTCGACCGCGTTCGCGCTCGCCGCGGGCGACGACGCGCGCAAGGCCAAGCACACGTACTGGACGGTGGCGGTCAGCCTGTTCCTGGTCTGGAACGCCGGCACCGTGATCGGCGCGCTCGCGGGGCGGCTCATCGCCGATCCGGCCGTTTTGGGCCTCGACGCCGCGCTCCCGGCGATCCTCCTCGCGCTGGTCATGCCGAGCCTCAAGGACCGGCGGACCCTCGCGGCGGGCCTCCTGGGCACCGCCGTCGCCCTCGTGACGAGTTTCTTCCTGCCCGCGGGCGTGCCGGTGCTGCTGGCGCTGGTGGGCCTGGTCGTGATGTGGCGGGGCGCGAAGCGGACGGAGGAGCGGGCATGACGATGTTCATCGGGATCATGGTGCTGGCGGCCGGGACGTTCCTGATCCGGCTGTCGGGTCCGCTGCTGCGCGAGCGCATCACCCTGTCGCCGCACGCCGAGACGCTGCTCAAGGCCGGGGCGACGGTGGTGCTCCTGGCCCTCGTCGCCACCTCGGCCCTCGTGGTCGACGGCGCCTGGGCCGGCTGGGCGCTGCCCGCGGGCGTGCTCGTCGGCGGCGTCCTGGCGTGGCGCCGGGCGCCGCTCGCGCTCGTCGTGGTCGCGGCCGCGGCGACCACCGCGCTCCTGCGGCTCGCCGGGGTCGCTTGAGCAGGGTCGCCTGCGCCGGAGACGGCCGAGGGGCCCCGCAGCTCTCGCTGCGGGGCCCCTGACCTGTTCAGCTTCTACCGGAGTCCGTACCCCTGGGGGGTGTGACTACCAGTCCTGAGCGGCGCGGCGGCGACGCATCAGGAAGAAGATCACGCCGGCGGCCACGATGAGGGCGGCGGCCGAGGAGATCATGATGGTCAGCGAGCTACCGGTCTTGGGGAGCTCGGGCTTGGGGGTCGGGGACTCGCTGGGGGTCTCCGGCGGGCAGGGGTACCACGGGGTCTCACCGGAGACAAAGTCCTTGTCGGTGTAGATCTCGTAGTAGACCCAGAACTCCTCCGACTGCGCCGGGAAGTTCACGGTGTCGGTGCCGCCGGCGGCGACGGTGACCTCGAACTCTTCCTCAGTGGTGTAGTTGTAGAAGTAGAACGTCGTCTCTTCGCCGTCCTCGGGGACGGTGAGGGTGAACGTCAGACCGTCGACGCAGCTGGACTCGACAGCGGCGTAGTGGCACAGCGGGTTGTCGGTCCATTCGAAGGTGTCGTACAGCTCGCCGTCGACGGAGACCGTGACGGTGAGGCCCGCCTCGGGGTCGGTGACCTCGAAGTAGTTGTAGTAGTCCTCGCCGACCGCGGGGGTCACGGTCTCGGAGAAGCCGTCGCTGGTCTCGATCGTGAACTCGGAGAGCACTTCTTCGCTCTCGTTCCACGCCCAGACGTTGATGCCGAAGCAGTCGGTGTAGACGTCGACGTAGCCCTCAGGCTGGGGCTCCTCGGGCACGCAGTCGCCGGGCGCGGGGACCAGGCTGTCGCGGGACTCGGTGATGGTCTTGCCGTCGTAGATCCACTGCGCGGTGATCTTCAGGGACGCGCTGGGCACGTCGGCACCGAAGGTCTGGCTGCCCTCGACATAGTCGCCGGAGCCCGGCTGCGGGAGCTCAGCACCGACGACGATCGCGGAACCTTCATTGAACTCGCCGTCGGTCTCGATCTCGGAGATCACGCCAGCGGGGATGTCGTCGCCGTGCGCCCAGTCGGTGACCTGCCAGGTGACGGTCCAGCCGCCATCCTCGGTGCACTCGGTGAGACCCGTGATCTCAGGGTGGTGGGCCTGGGCTGCGGAGGCGAAGGTGACCGCTCCGGCGAGGCCCAGGACGGCGCTGCCGGCCAGTCCGAGCACCCGCTTGAGGGTACGGTTCATGTCTCTCCTAAGTAGATGACTGTTGGGTTGGGGGGAATCGGGGCGCCGGCGGTCAGGGGGTTAGCTCCGACCGGTCCGGGCACCGTACCAAATGAGACACGCCGGAACGTGCGGAAGGGTCGCATAACAATCGCGTAACGGCGCGGTCTTCACCTGCTGCGACGCAGCGGATCCGGATCGTCGACGTTCGGCCCGGCGGATCGGCCGAACGCAGCGCGGCCGGGCCCGTTCCGGGCCCGGCCGCGTTCAGAGCGCGATGTCGCGGTCACACCACTGGAGTGCGACCGCTGGGACTACGCCTCGCCGGCGTCGATCTGCTCCTCGGTGAGGTACTCGCTCTCGACGATGACCTCGACGTAGTTCTCGGCGGTCACGTCGACCGGGTCGAGCAGCAGCGACGGCACGAACTTGAAGCCGTTGTCGTAGGTCCCGAGGTCGTTGACCTCGGGCTGGTCGCCCTCGACGAGGGCCTTGACCATCCCGGTGACCGTGGAGGCGAGCAGGCGGGTGTCCTTGAAGACGGTCTCGGTCTGGCCGGTGCCGTCCTTGATGGCCTTGACCGAGGCGGCCTCGGCGTCCTGGCCGGTGACGACCGGGAAGTCCGAGGAGCCGGGCTCGTAGTCGTTGGCGGCCAGGGCGGAGACGATGCCGCGGCTGATGCCGTCGTAGGGCGACAGGACCGCGTGGAGCTTGACGTCGTCGGAGTAGAAGTCCTTGATGAGCCCGTCCATGCGCTCCATGGCGACGTCGCCGCTCCAGCCCGCCGTCGAGGTCGGGTCCTGCTCGGTCTGGCCCGAGGGGATCTGGACGGTGCCGTCGTAGATGAAGCTCTCGAGGGTGTCGAGGCCGCCCATGAAGAAGTACTGGGAGTTGTTGTCGCCGAGGTCGCCGGAGAACAGCTCGACGTTGAACGGGCCCGCGTTGTCGCGCAGGCCGAGCCGCTCGACGATGTGGGTCGCCTGGAGGACGCCCACCTGGTAGTTGTTGAACGAGGCGTAGTAGTCGACGTCCGGGGTCTCCAGGATGAGGCGGTCGTAGGCGATGACCGTGACGCCCTTGTCCTTCGCGCCGGCGAGGACCTGGCCGAGGGACTTGTTGTCGATGGCGGCGATGACGAGGAACTCGACGCCCTCGTCGACCATGGACTGGATCTGGGCGATCTGGTCCTCGACGACGTCCTTCGCGTTGCTGTGGATGACGTCGTAGCCGAGTTCCTTGAGGTTGTCCTCCAGGGCCTTGCCCTCGATCACCCAGCGTTCCGACGTGTCGGTGGGCATCGAGATGCCGGTGAAGCCGGTGAGCTTCACATCGTCATCACCTCCGACACCGCACCCGGCCAGGGTCACCGTTGCGGCGCCCGCCGATCCGAAGAGCAGGCCACGACGACTGAGGTGCATAAGGGTGGTACTCCTTCGTACACGAGAGGGGTTTACATCACCCTCGAAACTAACACGGCCGAAAATACGACAAGCGGGTCTTTCCGTGATGGAACCGTGTCCTGAACTGGGGTGAAATCAGGACCAGAGCCATATTACGACTCGTACTTGAACGGATTTTCACACCCGGTCGTCGTAATTCGGAAATGTTCCTCGCCGAAGGTAGAACGCGCCCGGAGAGCGATCTCCCCCGCCCCTCCCCCAAGCGAGCCGGGTCGCTCCGCGGTCGGCGCGAGAGCGTCGGCCGCATACCATTGCGGACATGAACGACCGTTGGATCGAAGTGGCCGACCGCGTGTGGGTGCGGCGAGTGGAGCGGCTCGACCAGTCCCTGGGGCTGGTCGTGGGCGACGACTGCTGCCTGGTGATCGACACCGGGATCACCGCCGAGGCCGGCTTCGCGTACGCCACCGCGATCCGGGAGCTGACCGACCTGCCGTGGCAGGTCGCCTACACGCACGACCACTTCGACCACTGGTTCGGGACCGCGGCGTTCGGCGAGTCCGCGGTCTGGGCGGTCGGCGACGGCGCGCACTACGTGGCCTTCGGCGACGAGCAGCGCAAGGCGTGGGCCTCGAAGTTCCGCCTCGACGGCCGCGAGGAGGACGCCCGCCGGATCGGCGGCACCCGGCTGGTGCCGCCGAACTGCCGCGTCCAGGGCGCGATCGGGCTGAACCTTGGCGGGCGCACGGTGGTCCTGCGGCAGGTCGGCCTGGCGCACAGCGACAACGACATGGTCGTGGAGGTGCCGGACGCGGGAGTGCTGTTCGCCGGCGACATCCTGGAGCACGGGGCGCCGCCGTCGTACTCCTCGGCTTACCCGATCGAGTGGCCGCAGGCCGTCGAGTTCCTGCTGAGCTGGAAGCCGAAGGTCGTCGTGCCCGGCCACGGCGAGCCGGGCGACTACTGGTGGGCCCGGGCGCAGGCGCGGGACCTCGCGGAGGTCGCACGGCTGTGCACCGAGGTCGCACAGGGGTTCCTGACCGAGGACGAGGCGGCCGCGCACGGGCCCTTCGGGCCCGACTCGATGCGCGAGGCGATCGCGCGCTGGAAGGCGCTGACGCCGCCGGCCCCCGAGCCCGCGCCGCGGCCCGACCCGGCGCTGACGCCCCCGCCGCCGGTCGTGGTCTACGAGGTGTTCGACTACCAGGTGGACCTGACGCGCTAGGGCGGGCCCGGTGCGTCCCGGCGGTGCGGACACCGCCCGGATGCACAGGACGGGCCCTAGTCGAAGGGCTGGTCCTCGAAGCCCGCGTGGAGCTTCTTGAGGAGCGCGCCGAGCTGGCGCCGCTCGTCCATGCTGAGGACCGAAAGGGCCTCGTTCTGGGCCGCGACGCCGATGCGGACCGAGTCCTCGATGACCTCGCGGCCGAGGCCGGTCATGCGGACCTTGAGGCCGCGGCGGTCGCCGGGGTCGGGCAGCCGCTCGACGAACCCGGCGGCCTCCAGCTTGTCGAGGCGGCCGGTGAGCCCGCCGGAGCTGAGCATCATCGCGGCGCTGATCTCCTTGGGCGAGAGCGTGTACGGCTCCCCTGAGCGGCGGATCGTGGCGAGCACGTCGAACTCGTTGCGCCCCAGGCCCTTGCGGGCGCGCAACTCGTGGAGGCGGGCGCCGAGCTTCTGGGAGATCCGGTGGATGCGCCCGAAGAGCGCCATCGGCTCCAGCTCGCGCTCGAAGTCCAGCTCGGGCATCTCGCGGTGCCACTGGCCGATGATGCGGTCCACGGCGTCGTCTGTCATGGCGGTCATTCTCCCCTACCTGCGCCGCGACCGCGGAAGTACCTGGCGGTGATGCAAGTCCGGCTCAAGTATCTTGACTTCAAGCTACTTTGATGTAAGCTAATCATAGCCAAGCAATTTCCGAGCCGCCTCCCAAGGAGCCGTCGTGAACCGCAGCACCAAGGACCTCCTCCTCACCGCCCTCGCGCCCGTCATGTGGGGCACCACCTACTTCGTGACCACCGAGTTCCTCCCCGCCGACCGGCCCCTCCTCACGGCCCTGCTCCGGGCGCTCCCGGCCGGGCTGCTGCTCATAGTCCTGGCACGACGCCTGCCGCGGGGATCATGGTGGTGGAAGTCCGGCGTCATCGGCCTGCTGAACATCGCGGTGTTCTTCGCGCTCCTGTTCACCGCGACCTACCGGCTCCCCGGCGGCGTCGCGGCCGTCCTCGGCGCGGTCGGCCCGCTCGTCACCGCCGGGATGACGATCCTGGTGCTGCACACCAGGGTCCCGCTGCGGACGTGGCTGCTCGGCATCGCGGGCGTCTCCGGCGTCGCCATGGTGGTCCTCACCGCGCAGGCCCGGCTCGACCTCGTCGGCGCGCTCGCGGGCGTCGGCGGCGCGGTCTCGATGGCGACCGCGGTGGTCCTCACCAAGAAGTGGGGCCTCCCCGAGGGCGCCGGCCCCGCGGCCCTCGCGGGCTGGCAGCTCACCGCCGGCGGCCTGCTCCTGGCCCCGCTCGCATTCCTCGTCGAAGGCGGCGTGCCGGACCTGACCGGCGCCAACGTCCTCGGCTACCTCTACCTCGGCCTGGTCAACACGGCCCTGGGCTACTGGCTGTGGTTCCGCGGCATCCCGCGGCTCTCGGTGGTCCCGCTGAGCTTCCTCGGCCTGCTGTCGCCGCTGACGGCGGCCACCGTGGGCTGGCTGCTCGCGGGCGAGACGTTCACCGTCTGGCAGACGCTCGGCTTCGCGGTGGCGCTCGGCGCGACCCTCCTGGCCCAGCTCCAGCACCGCCCGAAGCGCGTCGCGCCGGTCGTCGAGCCGCCGAAGGTCCTCGCCCGGGTCTGAGCGGACGCGGCAGGGCCGGTCGGGATCGACCGGCCCTGCCGCTCGCGCTAGACCATCTTGCGCTTGTAGGCGCGCATCGCGAGCGGGGCCGTCACGGCGAAGATGACCACGGCCCACACGAAGGTCCACATCAGCGGTTCGGCGATGGGGCCGTAGGACAGCAGGCCGCGCATCGCGTCGGCGAGGTGCGTGACCGGGTTGACCTTGGCCCACGCCTGCATGAACCCGGGCATGGTGTTGATGTCGACGAAGGCGCTGGAGGTGAACGTCAGCGGCATGATGATGACGAAGGCGTAGATCTGGACCTTCTCCTCGGAGTCCGCGACCACCCCCATGAGGACCGAGACCCACGAGATCGCCAGCGCGAACACAACCAGCACGAGCGTGGCGAGCACGGCGTAGCCGATGCTGCGCAGCTCAAAGCCCATGAGCAGGCCGAGGCCGACCATGATGAGGATCGACCAGACCTGCTTGAACATGTCGGCGAAGATCTTCCCGGCGAGCGGCGCGGAGCGGGCGATCGGGAGCGACCGGAAGCGGTCGTAGACGCCCTTGCGCAGGTCGGCGTTGATGCCGGTGCCGGTGTACATGGTGAGGAAGATGGCGTTCTGGGCGATGAGGCCGCCGAGGACGTACTGGAGGTAGTCCGAGGTGGAGCCGGCCATCTGGCCGCCGAAGACGTAGACGAACAGCAGCAGGAACATGATCGGGCTGAGGCTGAGGTCGACGAGTTCGAACGGGTTGTGCTTGATGCGGACCATCTGGCGCCAGGCCATGGAGAGGGTCTGGCTGACGGTGGCGCCGAGGCCGGGTCGTCCGAGGACGGGTGCGGGGGTCTCGACGGTGGCGGCGGTCATCGGTCGCCCTCCTCGGTGTCGTCGGCGGCGTCGGCGTCCTCGGTGCGGCGCCCGGTGAGGGTCAGGAAGACCTCGTCGAGGCTGGAGAGGCCGAGGTGGAAGTCGGTGAGCGTGATGCCGCGGTCGCGGAGGTCGGCCGCGAGGGTCGGCATGACGCCGTCGTCGTTGACGCCGATGGTGACGGCGCCGGCGGAGACGACGGGTTCGAGGTCGGGGAAGCGTTCGGCGACGAGGGCCCGGAGGTCGTCGAGCTGGCCGTGGTCCTCGGGCTGGATGCGCAGGGACTGGCCCCCGATCTTGGCCTTGAGCTGGGTGGGCGTGCCGGTGGCGATGACCTTGCCGTGGTCGATGACGGCGATCTCGTGGGCGAGCTGGTCGGCCTCTTCGAGGTACTGGGTGGTGAGGAGGACGGTGGTGCCGTCGGCGACGAGTTCGCGCACGAGTTCCCAGAGTTCGCCGCGGGCCCGGGGGTCGAGTCCGGTGGTGGGCTCGTCGAGGAAGAGGATGCGGGGCCGGCCGACGAGGCTGGCGGCGAGGTCGAGGCGGCGGCGCATGCCGCCGGAGTAGGCCTTGGCGGCCTTGTCGGCGGCGTCGGAGAGGTTGAACTGGGCGAGGAGTTCGCGGGCGCGGGCCTTGGCGTCGGGGGTGGGCATGCCGAGGAGGCGGCCGATGAACCGGAGGTTCTCCTCGCCGGTGAGGAGTTCGTCGATGCCGGCGAACTGGCCGGTGAGTCCGATGAGGGAGCGGACCTCGTGCGGGTTGCGGATGATGTCGTAGCCGCCGACGCGGCCGGTCCCGGCGGTGGGCCGGGAGAGGGTGGCGAGCATGCGCACCATGGTGGTCTTGCCGGCGCCGTTGGGGCCGAGAACGCCGAGCACGGTGCCGGTGCGGGCGTTCAGGTCGATGTGGTCGACGGCGACGAGGTCGCCGAAGTGCTTGGTGAGCCCTTCGACCTCGATGGCGTAGTCGGTGGTTCCGGGTTGCGACACGTCGTCCTCCTTCGGGAGCGTTCGCAAAGGGTTCTGGTTTCCGCGGCGCGTGTGCGCCATCTCTCATGGTGTCAGGTTGACACCCGGTTGGCATCATCCAGGCGTTGTATTTCGCGGTGCCTGAAGCTGATCATGCACCCTAGGTCCGACACGCGGCGGCGAATATGCGAACGCACGTCGCAAGGCGGGGCTAGAGGGTCTGGAGGAGCTTCCTGATGCGCTTCTCGGAGACCTGGTAGCGGGTGCCGAGCTGCTGGGCGAAGAAGCTGATGCGCAGTTCCTCGATCATCCAGCGGACCTCGCGGCCCTCACCGGTGCGGAGCGCGGCCGGGCGGGTGCGCGCGAGGGAGTCGCGCTCGGCCTCGAGGGCGTGCACGACGTCCATCTTCCCCTTGTCGCCGGCGACGTCGGCGACCACGCGCCTGGCGCGGTAGGCGATGCCCTTGACGTACCGGTGCAGGTCGTCCAGGCGCCACCAGCCGGTCGAGCCGACGAACCCGTCGTCGCCGGTGAGCGATTCGAGCTGGCGGCGCATGTCGCTCATGGCCGCGAGCATCGAGAAGTCGAACTTGCCTTCGAGGAGGCGCGTGGCCTCGCGGGTCTCGGTGAGCACGGCCGCGGCCTTGCGGGCGACGGCCGGGGACTCCCCGGCGACCTCGGGGCGGGCCCGCTTGAGGAGAGCGTCGAAGCCGGCGCGGTCCCAGGCGGGACCGCCGCCTTCGATGAGGACCTTGTCGAGGACGGTGCGCACGCAGTCGGCCAGGAGCGCGTCGACGTTCGCGTACGGGCCGGTGGCGAGCGCTAGCTGCTCGTTGCGGGTGAGCGCGTCCTTGAGCCGCGGGTCGGGGCAGTTCAGGCGCAGCAGGCGCCGGGTCCCGGCCCACATGTTCGCGGCCTGCGAGGCGGGGTCGGGGAACGCTTTGACGCCGACGGTGGCGCCCTCGTCGACGAGCGCGGGGTACGCCTTCGCGGTGTAGCCCTTGCGCGGGGTCTCGTGGAGCTTCGGCAGGTCCTCGAAGTCCCACGCGGTGAGGCCGGTCCGCTCGAGGTCGAACGCCTCGGCCGCGGCCTCCTGGGTCTTGGGGGCGAGCTGCCGCTGGAGCGCGCCGAGCTCCTTGCCCTCGGCGAGGACCGCGCCGTCCTCGTCCTTGACCTGGAAGGTGACGAGCAGGTGCCCGGGGACCTTGGTGAGGTCGAAGGCGTCGAACGGCACGTGCACGTTCGTCATGGACTTGAGGGTGTCGGCGAGCGCGGCCATCATGGGGCGGCCGGGGGCCGGGGCCATGCGGGCGACGGCGGCCCGGGCGAAGTCGGGGGCCGGGACGAAGTTGCGGCGCAGGGACTTCGGGAGGCTCTTGATGAGCGCCTCGGCGAACTCGGCGCGCAGGCCCGGGACCTGCCAGGTGAAGGCGTCCTGGTCGAGCAGCTGGAGCGCGGGGAGCGGGACCGCGACGGTGACGCCGTCGCGGGCGGAGCCGGGCTCGAACTCGTAGTCGAGTTCGAGGTCGGCGCCCTCGGAGGTCCAGACCTCGGGGTAGTCGCCCTCGTCGACGGACTCGGCGCGGTCGCCCAGGAGCAGGGCCTCGTCGAAGTCGAGGAGGGTCTTGTCGCGCTCCTTCTTCCACCACGAGTCGAAGTGGCGGCCGGAGACGACGTCGGCGGGGAGGCGCTCGTCGTAGAAGTCGAAGAGGGTCTGCTCGTCGGCGAGGAGGCCGCGCCGGCGGACCCGGCTCTCCAGCTCCTCGACCTCGGTGATCTTCGCGAGGTTCCCGGCGAGGAACTTGTGGTGGGTCTCCCACTCGCCCTGGACGAGCGCGTGGCGGATGAACAGCTCGCGGCTGAGGGGCACGTCGATGCGGCCGTAGTTGACCTGGCGGCGGGCGACGATCGGGACGCCGTAGAGCGTGACGCGCTCGAACGCCATGACGGCGCCGGAGCGCTTGGACCAGTGCGGCTCGGAGTAGGTGCGCTTGACGAGGTGCTGCGCGATCGGCTCGACCCATTCGGGCTCGATCTTGGCGCACACGCGGCCCCACAGGCGGCTGGTCTCCACGAGCTCGCCCGCGACGACCCAGCGCGGCTGCTTCTTCGCCAGGCCGGAGCCGGGGAAGATCGCGAACTTGGCGTTGCGCCCGCCGAGGTACTCGCGGGTGTCGGCCTCCTTGACGCCGATGTGCGAGAGGAGCCCGGAGAGCAGCGCGGTGTGGACGCGCTTGGGGTCGGCGGTGGCCTCGGGCGGCTCGACCGGGATCTTCAGGCTCTTGAGGACGCCGAGGATCTGCCGGACCAGGTCCTGCCATTCGCGGATGCGCAGGTAGTGCAGGTACTCCTGCTTGCACATGCGCCGGAACGCGCTGGAGGAGCGGGAGCGGCGCTCGTCCTCCAGGTACCGCCACAGGTTGAGGAAGGCCGAGAAGTCGGAGTCGGGGTCGTTGAACCGGGCGTGGGACTGGTCGGCCTGGGCGCGCTTGTCGGCGGGGCGCTCCTTCGGGTCCTGGATCGACATCGCGGCGGTGATGACCGCGACCGCGCGCACGCAGCCCTCGTCGCGGGCCTGGAGGATCATGCGGGCCAGGCGCGGGTCGATCGGCAGGCGCGCGATGTCGCGGCCGGCCTTCGTCAGGCGCCGCTCCCCCGCCCGGACGTCCTCGAGCGCGCCGAGCTCGACGAGGAGGTCCATGCCGTCCTTGATGTTGCGCGAGTCGGGGGCGTCGACGAACGGGAACGTCTCGACGCGGCCGAGCTTCGCGGCGGTCATCTGGAGGATGACGGAGGCGAGGTTGGTGCGGAGGATCTCGGCGTCGGTGAACTCGGGGCGGGCGTTGAAGTCGTCCTCGGAGTACAGGCGGATGCAGACGCCCTCGGCGACGCGGCCGCAGCGCCCGGCGCGCTGGTTGGCGCTGGCCTGGCTGATCGCCTCGATGGGGAGGCGCTGGACCTTCGTGCGGGCGGAGTAGCGGGAGATGCGCGCGTACCCGGCGTCGACGACGTAGCGGATGCCCGGGACGGTCAGGGAGGTCTCGGCGACGTTGGTGGACAGGATGATCCGGCGCCCGGTGTGGGGCCGGAAGACCCGGTGCTGCTCCTCGGCGGAGAGTCGCGCGTAGAGCGGGACGACCTCGGTGTGGCGGAGCTTGGCCTTCTCGAGGGCGTCGGCGGTGTCGCGGATCTCCTGCTCGCCGGAGAGGAAGACGAGGATGTCGCCGTCGCCGACCCGGGAGAGCTCGTTGACGGCGTCGAGGATGCCGTCGGTCTGGTCGCGGTCCTCCTCGCCCTCCTCGCTGCGGAGGGGCCGGTAGCGGATCTCGACGGGGAAGGTGCGGCCGGAGACCTCGAGGATCGGGGCGGGCTTCGCCTCCGTCCCGAAGTGTTTGGCGAACCGCTCGGGGTCGATGGTCGCGGAGGTGACGATCACCTTGAGGTCGGGGCGCTTGGGGAGGATCTGCTTGAGGCAGCCGAGGATGAAGTCGATGTTGAGGCTGCGTTCGTGGGCCTCGTCGATGATGATCGTGTCGTAGGCGCTCAGCAGCCGGTCGTGCTGGATCTCGGTGAGCAGGATGCCGTCGGTCATGAGCTTGACGTAGCTGGAGTCCGACACCTGGTCGGTGAAGCGGACCTTCCAGCCGACGGCCTCGCCGAGCGGGGAGCCGAGCTCCTCGGCGATGCGCTCGGCGACCGCGCGGGCCGCGATGCGGCGGGGCTGCGTGTGGCCGATCATGCCGCGCACGCCGCGGCCGAGTTCGAGGCAGATCTTCGGGATCTGCGTGGTCTTGCCCGAGCCGGTCTCGCCCGCGATGATGACGACCTGGTGGTCGCGGATCGCCGCGAGGATGTCGTCCTTGCGCTGCGAGACGGGCAGCGCTTCGGGGTAGACGATCTTCGGGACGCCGGCCGCGCGGGCGGCGAGCGCCGCCTCCTTGGCCTCGACGTCGGCCTCGATCGTCGCGAAGGCCCCGCTCCGGGCGGGTCCTTCGAGGTCGCGGGCCTCGCGGAGGCGGCGGCGGAGGGCGCGCTGATCGGCCGTGCGCAGCGCGGAGACGCGCTCGTGCAGGCTGGGACGGGATTTCGGGACGCTGCTGGGCATGACGATAGGCAAGGATACGCGGGCGGCGGCGCTGCGCGCCATGCAATAACCGCCGCTGTGGCCCGGAGTGCGGGACCGGGGTCAGTCGTCGTCGAGGTCGCCGCACAGCACGCGGTTACCGGTGAGCCCCGCGGCGGTCACGGCCGCGTCGGGCGCGTGGACGACGACCGACTCGGCCCGGTCGTCGAGCATGAGCGGACTCGACTCGGTGACCTCGCCCGTGCCGGTCTCGGAGGTGGTGAACGAGAGCTCCACGATGTTGCCCGCGGCGTCCTCGCCGTTCGGGTCGGCGAGCCAGTGGCCGCCGCCGGGCGGGTTCTCGTCGCACTCGCCGTCGTGGACGTGGGCGGTGTACTCGGTGGAGCCGGCCAGGCCGCCGACCGTGAGCTGCACCGAGGTGCCGTCGGAGGACTCGGCCTTCGCGGTGCCGTGGCCGTTCGGGTAGACGGCGGCCCACTCCGCGGTCGTGGACAAGGCCGCGGTCCAGGTGCCGCCGAGGTCGGGCGAGTCCTCGGCGTCGCTCCCGCACGCGGCGGCGGCCGCGGCGAGGACGGCGGCGGCCGCGGCTGCGGCGGCCTTCACGGTGGCTCGGCGGTTCGGCATGGGCGCTCCTTCGTCGGTCGGCCCGATCAGTATCGGGCCGCGGAGGCGCCCGGGCCGGGATTCGCGCGCCGTGTCCGGCCGCCGCGCCCGGTCGCGGGACCGGGCGCGGCGCGGAGTGTCAGGCGGCCACGGGCACGTCGGAGGCGATCCCCTCGCCGCGCACCAGCTCGACCCGGCGGGTCAGGCCCAGCCCCTCCAGGAACGCCTCGTCGTGGCTGACGACCACCAGCGCGCCCTGGAACGCCGCCAGCGCCTGCTGGAGCTGGCGGATCGAGGACATGTCGAGGTTGTTCGTCGGCTCGTCGAGCAAGAGGAGCTGCGGCGCGGGCTGGGAGGACAGGACGGTCGCGAGCGCCGCCCGCAGCCGCTGGCCGCCCGAGAGGGTCCCGACCCGCTGGAACACCGCGTCGCGGCGCATCCCGAAGCGCGCCAGGCGGGTCCGGAGCACCGACTGCTCGGCCTCCGGTGCGGCGGCGCGCACGTTGTCGAGCACCGACGCGTCCTCGTCGAGCAGTTCCAGGCGCTGCGTGAGGAACCCGTGCGGGACGCGGGACGCCTCGGCGACGGCCCGCAGCAGCGTGGTCTTGCCGGAACCGTTGTCGCCGGTGACCGCGACCCGCTCGGGCCCGCGCAGGTGCAGGCCCACGCCCTCGCCGTAGATCTCGCCGACCTTGAGCCCCTTGACGATCGCGATCTCGCGGTGCGTCGAGACGTTCGTCTCGGGCAGGTCCACCGAGATCGCGCCGTCGTCGCGCACGGCGTCCTCGGCCGCGTCGAGGCGCTCGCGCGCCTCGGACACGTCCTCCTGCTTCGCGAGCAGGATCTTCGCCGAGGAGACCTCGCCGGCGTTCTTCTTGCCGTTGAGGAGGATCTTCGGCGTGCCGCCCCGGTCGCGCTCGCGCTTCCACGCGGCCGCGCCCTTGTCGTTCTGGATGCGGGTCGCCACCAGCTCCTTCCGCTGCCGCGTCAGGTCCTGCTTGGCGTCGCGCACGGCGCGCTCGGCGGCCTCCTGCTCGGCGGCGAGGACCTGCTCGTAGGCGCTGTAGTTGCCGTCGAAGACCCGGATGCGGCCCTTGTAGAGCTCGGCGACCGCGTCGACGTGCTCGAGCAGCGCCCGGTCGTGGCTGACGACCACGAGCGTGCCGTTGAAGCGGCGGATCGCCTGGTAGAGGCGTTTGCGGGCGGAGGCGTCGAGGTTGTTCGACGGCTCGTCGAGCAGGAGCACGTCCGGGCGGCGCACGAGCCGCCCGGCCAGGCCCACGAGCATCGACTCGCCGCCGGACAGGGTCGCGACGGTCCGGTCGAAGCCCACGTGGTCGAGGCCGAGCTCGTCGAGGGCCACGCGCGAGCGGTCGAGGAAGTCCCAGTCGTCGCCGATGGCGGCGAAGTGCTCCTCCCCCGGGTCGCCCGACTCGATCGCGATGAGCGCCTTGCGCTGCTCGGCGATGCCGAGCAGGTCGGCGACGGTGTCGCCGAGGCGCAGCGGGAGCTCCTGCGGCAGGTACTCGATGAGCCCCGACGCGGTGATCGACCCGGCCTCGGGCTTGAGGAGCCCGGCGACCAGGCGCATGAGCGTGGACTTGCCGGTGCCGTTGTCGCCGACGAGGGCGGTGCGGCCGTCGGAGAACACGACGTCGACGCCGTCGAAGACGCGCTCCCCTTCGGGCCAGGCGAAACGCAGCTGCTGGACGTTGATGTAGGTGGTCATGAGACCTCTCTCAGGTGAGTGGTGGAACGGGATCACATGAGAGACATCGCGCCTGGACGGCGAACAAGGATTCATCCCCGGAAATGGGCACCCTCTCGATCGAAGACACACCGTGCACGTGCGCAGAGACGTGCTGGCGCGATGTCTACGACCTAGAGCTTCAAGTGAGTGCCTAACGTCGGGGACAAGGACGGGGACAACGGTAACCGCGTCGCGGAGCGGCTGTCAAGCGGACTTCGGGGGGTGGAGACGAGCACCACGGGCCCCGGCGCCGGCTTCCGCCGGTGCCGGGGCCCGTGGCTCGAACGGGCCTAACAGGTGGCGGTCTGCTTCCAGACGCCCCACTGGCCGGTGGTGCCGGGCTCCTCGCCCTGCGTCCACCAGGACGCGGTGTACGCGACGCCTTCGTGCGTGACCTTGCTGCCGCCGGTGTAGACCGCGGTCGCGGCCCAGGCGGCGGCCGTGCAGCCCTCGCCGGTGCCGGGGTCGCTCGAGGTCGGCGGGTCGTCGGTCGGCTCGCCGGAGCCGCCGCCGCTGAAGTCGACGTCGATGCACGAGTAGAACGCGTTCACCGTGTCGGCGATGTTCCACACCGCGAGGACCAGGTGCTGGCCGGTGCGGGACGGGAGCGTCACGGTGTGGTTCATGGTGTGGTCGGGCTGGGCGCCGCCCATGCTGAACGAGGCGATCGGCGTGAGCCCGAGGTCGGAGCGCGTGAGCGGCTGCGACGGGTCGTAGCTGGAGTTGGTGATGTAGTAGTCGAACGTGGCGGTGGAGTGCCGCGCGGTCATGGTCCACGTGAACGTCCGCGGGCCGGCGCTCACCGAGGTGGTGGGCCAGTTGCCGCCGCGCGGGTCGTCGAGCGGGGCGAACGGGTCGTTCCCGGCGGAGCAGATCTCGCCGTCCGCGGGTCCGGCCGCCGGGAAGCCCTTGGGCCCCTCGACGCTCTGGGGCTCATACGAGATGGCCCCGCAGTTGGTGACCTCCCCGTCGGCGCAGAGCGCCGAGCGGGAGGGCGGGTCGGAGGTGTAGCCGTGGCCCCAGGCCAGGGCGGCCATCGAGGCCGACACCGCGAGTGTCGCGGCTCCGGCGATGGACAGGATGATTTTGCGCGACTTGCGCATCGTCGTCTCCCATCGAGGGTTGGGTTCAGCGATTCTCATCAATGTCGTAACACTTCCTACCTGCGACGACATCAATTAAAAAGTAACCTAACAGTTTGTGCCCTGCGACACAAGGGGATCGGGCGGGGATTTTCGGGCTTTTCTGAGGGATGTCGCGGTTTCGCACGGAAACGCAAGCGGCCGCACACGAATCGTGTGCGGCCGCGAGGTGCGGAAGATCAGTCCTCTTCGGACTCGGGATGGCGGATCAGGGTGACCACGGAGGCGACGAGGCCCCCGCCGACCACCAGGACGGAGATGACGAGCATGGCGATCGCGCTGGCGCTCATCGGGCGGCCTCCTCGACGTCGCGGGCTTCCTCTTCGGTCATGAACGGCGGCGTCTCCTTGCGGCGCAGGAGCAGCGACATGATGACGGCGAACGCGAGCGCGCCGCCCGCGACGGCCCAGCCGAAGGCCTGGTACTGGTGGTACCCCTCCTCCGCCGCGTCGGCGGTCACCAGGTCGCGCACGTTGAGGAACAGGATCACGGTGAGCGCCAGCGGGGTGAGCACCCCGAGGCAGGCGACCCAGATCGGGCCGACCTTGAACACCGAGGTCGCGTTCGCGTTGTCGCGCAGCTCCTTCCACTTCCACAGGATCCAGACCACGGCGATGATGCTCGCCGGGGCGGCCACGGCGATGCCGTAGTTGTTGATGAAGTGGTCGGTGACGTCCAGGAGCATGAGGCCGTTGACGGTGGGGAACAGCGCGACCGACACCAGTGCCATGCCGCCGCCGACGATCGCCACGGCCTTCTTGCGGCTCCAGCCGAAGCGGTCCTCGACCGCGGCCACCGGGACCTCGACGACGCTGATGAGCGAGGCGAAGCCGGCGACGACCAGGGAGAGGAAGAACAGCACGCCGAACAGGCCCGCGAGGTAGGGCAGCGTGTTGATGATCGCCGGGAACGCGATGAACGCCAGGCCCACCCCCTGGTAGGTCTGCTCCTCGATCGGCACGCCGGTCTCGAAGGCGAGGAACCCGAGCACCGCGAACACCGCGATGCCGGCGAGGATCTCGCCGAACGAGTTCGACATGCCCACCGTCCACGCGGAGGTGGTGATGTCGGACTTGCGCTTGAGGTAGGAGCCGTAGGTGATCATGATGCCGAAGCCGACCGACAGCGTGAAGAAGATCTGCGCGTAGGCCGCGAGCCACACCTGCGGGCCGCGGATCGCCTCCCAGTCGGGGGTGAAGAACGCGTTCAGGCCGTCCACCGCGCCGTCGAGGGTGAGCGACTGGACCACGAGCGCGCCGAACAGGAGGATCAGCAGCGGGATGAAGACCTTGCTGGTCGCCTCGATCCCCTTCTTGACGCCCGCGCCGATCACGGCGAGGGTCGCGACCCACACCAGCGCCAGCGCGATGCCCAGGCCCGGCAGCCAGGTCCCGAAGTCGTACAGGTCGCCGGCCTGGAGGAACTCGGCCATGAGGAACGTCTCGGGGTCCTCGCCCCACTGCTGCCCGACCGAGAAGAACGTGAACCACGCGGCCCAGGAGATGATCACCGCGTAGTAGACGCCGATGACGATCGCGATGGCGACCTGCCACCAGCCGAGGAACTCGGCGTTGCGGTGGATGCGGCGGAAGGCGGTCGGGGCGGAGCCGCGGTAGCGGCGGCCGATCGTGAACTCCAGGATGAGGAGCGGGATGCCCGCGGTGCACAGGGCGACGAGGTAGGGGAGGAGGAAGGCGCCGCCGCCGTTCTCGTAGGCGACGCCGGGGAAGCGCCAGATGTTCCCGAGCCCGAGGGCCGAGCCGACGGCGGCCAGGATGAACCCGACCCGACTCCCCCATTGCTCTCTTGCCATTGGTATCTCCAGTCACGCCAAGGGGCACTCAAAACGGCCTATACCGTAACCAACGGTCGCTCACGGGCCGGGGGCGGTGTCCGTGAGGTGATCAGGGGCCTTGACGCGGAACGAGACGGAGCGGCCCCGTCGGCGGTAAGGTTGATCAGTTCCTCCGCGATCGGCACGGCGCACCTGCGAGCCGTCCATCGGCGGCGGCCCTCGACGCGCACCGTCCGCGCCCCCAATCCAGTCCGCTCCGTATCAGAGGAGAGCCGTGTCCGCTGCCATCACTCCTGCCGCCCAGGCCGAGCAGACCCGCCTCGACGGGCTCTACGCCCGGGTCGACCGGCTCCGCGACGAGGCCGCCGAGCGGCTCGGCGAGGCCGGGCGCCGGCACGTGGAGAACGACCAGGAGCGCTCGCAGCGCGACGCCGAGACGCTCCTGTACCGGCGCCGGATCGCGCTCCTCGACGCGGTCGAGGAGGGCCTGTGCTTCGGGCGGCTCGACTACATCGACCCGGCCGAGGCCCCGATGTACCTGGGGCGCATCGGCGTCCACGCGGAGGGCGGCGAGCAGCTGCTGGTGGACTGGCGCTCGGAGGCCGGGCGCCGGTTCTACCTGGCGACCGCCGCGTCCCCGGCGGGCGTGCGCCGCCGCCGCCACCTGCACACCAAGGGCCGGCGCCTCCGGTCGCTGAACGACGAGGTCCTGGACCTGGACGCGGCCGCGGACTCGGGGTCGTCGATCGGGTCCGAGGGCGCGCTCATGGCAGCGCTGGACGCGGCGCGGACCGGGACGATGCAGGACATCGTGGCGACGATCCAGGCCGAGCAGGACCGGATCATCCGCGCGCCCTTGGAGGGCGTCATGATCGTCGACGGCGCGCCGGGCACCGGCAAGACCGCCGTGGCGCTGCACCGAGCCGCGTACCTGCTGTACGAGCACCGCGAGCGGCTCAAGCGCCAGGGCGTGCTCATCATCGGGCCGGGGAAGCAGTTCCTGCGGTACATCTCCGAGGTGCTGCCGGGCCTGGCCGAGACCGACGTGCTGCTGCGCACGCCGTCGCAGCTGGTGCCGGGGATCGTCGCGGACCGGCCGGAGACCGAGGCGGTGGCGGCGGTCAAGGGCCGGTCGGTCATGGCCGGGGTCGTCGCCAGCGCGGTCGCGGACCGGCAGGTCGTGCCGCGAGAGCCGCTGCCGGTGGACTTCGAGGGCCACGAGCTGTGGCTGCGGCCGGAGAAGATCACCGCGGCGCGCGACGCGGCGCGGGAGACGGGACTGACGCACAACGAGGCCCGGGAGACGTTCCACAAGCGGGTCATCGCCGACCTGGCGACCCAGTACGCGGACGTCATCGGGGAGGACCCGCTCGGCGGGGAGAACCTGCTGGGACTGGCGGACCGGGCGCAGTTCGCGGTGGAGATCGCCTCCGACCCGGTGATCCGGGGGCAGATCGAGGAGCTGTGGCCGGAGCTGACGGCCGAGGAGCTGCTGGAGGACCTGTTCGCCTCGCGCGACCGGATCGCCTCGGCGGCCGCGGTGCTGCGCAAGGAGGACCGGGCGCTGCTGCTGCGGGCCCCGGGCGGGTGGAGCGAGGCCGACGTGGCGCTGCTCGACGAGGCCGCGGAGCACCTCGGGGAGGTCGAGCGGGCGGTGCGCGCGGGCGGTCCGAGCGCGGAGCAGATCGCGTACGCGCAGGACGTGCTGACGATCGCGGCGGGTTCGGCGTCGTTCGACTTCGAGGACGAGGAGTCCGAGCTGCTTCAGGCCACGGACGTGATCGACGAGTTCTGGCTCGGCGAGCGGCAGGTCGACGAGCGGTTCGTGTCGGTGGCCGAGCGGGCCGCGGCCGACCGGCGGTGGATCTTCGGGCACGTCATCGTCGACGAGGCGCAGGAGCTGTCGCCGATGGAGTGGCGGGCGCTGCTGCGGCGGTGCGTGACGCGCTCGTTCACGGTGGCCGGGGACCTCGCGCAGGCCGCGGGGCCGGCGGCGCTGGTCGGGCAGGCGCCGGCGAGCTGGGCCGAGGTGTTCAAGGGCCTGGACCTGGACTGGCGGGTGGAGCGGCTGACGGTGTCGTACCGGACGCCGAAGGAGATCATGAACGTCGCGGTGCGGGTGCTCGACGCGATCGGCGTGGACGCGCCGCGCCCGCGCTCGGTGCGCGAGTCGGGCCACGAGCCGTGGCTGTGGGTCGCCGGAGACGACGTCGACCGGGTCGTGGAGGAGCAGGTCGCGGCCGAGCGGCGGATCGTCGGCGAGGGCTCGGTGGCCGTGGTGGCGACCGCCGAGCGGGCCGCGGGGCTGGCGGGGATCGCCGGCGCGGCGGTGCTGACGGTGAAGCAGGCCAAGGGCCTGGAGTTCGACTCCGTGATCGTGGTGGACCCGGACGCGCTGGCGGCGACGGGGCTGCGGAACCTGTACGTGGCGCTGACGCGGGCCACGAAGCGGCTCGGGGTTGTGGCGCCGGACAAACCGGTGTTCCCCGGTGCCGAGGTCCTGTAGGAGTCGCCCCAAGCTCATACACTGTCACCAGGTGTAGGAGGTGCGGGTTGACAACGACGACCGGGGACCTGACCGGTGCGCTCGTCGACGGGCGCTACCGGTTGCGGCGGCTGATCGCCCAGGGCGGCATGGCGGACGTCTACGAGGCGCACGACGAGCGGCTCGACCGCACCGTCGCGGTGAAGATGATCACCGCGGGGCGCCGGGGCGGGTTCGACCTCAAGGCGTTCACGCACGAGGCCCGCACCATCGCCCGGCTCTCGCACCCGAACGTCGTGGCGGTCTTCGACCAGGGCGTGCACGACGGGCTGCCGTACGTGGTCATGGAGTACGTGCCGGGGACGACCCTGCGCGACCTGCTCAACCGGCGGCGGCGCCTGCGGATCGAGGAGGCGGTGGAGCTGTGCGCGCAGCTCCTCGACGGGCTCCAGGCCGCGCACGACGCCGGGCTCGTGCACCGCGACATCAAGCCCGAGAACATCCTGCTGAAGAACGGCGGCCGCGGCGACCGCGTCAAGGTGGTGGACTTCGGCCTGGCCGAGGCCGTCCACGGCGACCGCGACACCGGCGGGCCGCTGGTGGCGACCGCCGCGTACGTCGCGCCCGAGCTGGTCGGCGGCATGCCCGCGACGACCGCGAGCGACGTCTACTCGACCGCGATCCTGCTGTACGAGCTGCTGACCGGGGAGGTCCCGTTCGACGGGCCCGACTCGGGCGCGGTGGCGCGCCGGCACGTCGAGGAGGACGTGCCGTCCCCGCAGCTGAAGGCCCCCGACGTGCCGGAGGGCCTGGCCGGGCTGGTCACGGCCGCGGCCGCGCGCCGGCCGGGGCAGCGGCCGGTCGACGCCGGGGCGTTCCTGCGCCGACTCCAGGCCGTGGACCTCGGGCACGTCCCGGGCTCCACCGGGAAGGTGCCCCGCCCGACCCGCGCGGTCCAGACCACGATGGTCGTGGACCAGGCGAAGCCGAGGCGGAACTGGAAGGCCCTGGTCACGCTGGGCCTCATCGCGGTCGCGCTCGTCTCGGTGGCGACCGCCGGGTGGTGGATCGGGATCGGCCGGTACACGTCGACGCCGTCGCTGCTGGACCAGGACCGCGACACCGTCGCGGCGTACGCCGAGGAGCGCGGGTTCGAGGTGGACCTGGTCGACGGGTACAGCTCGTCGGTGCCGATCGGCGGGGTCGTCTCGCAGGACCCCGAGGTGGGCGACCGCATCCGGCAGGGCGCGACGATCACCGTGGTGGTCTCGCTGGGCCCCGAGCGGTACGCCGTGCCGGACCTGGCGGGGCGGACCGAGGAGGAGGCGCGGGAGGCCCTCGCGGCCTTCGACGCCGAGGTCGCGGTGGAGCGCGAGTACAGCACCGAGTTCACCGAGGTGGGCGAGGTGACGCGCACCGACCCGCCCGCGGGCGAGGAGGTCAAGGCCGGTGCGCCGGTGACGCTGTACGTCTCGGACGGGTTCCCGCCGCTCCAGGTCCCCGACGTGGTCGGTCTCGCCGAGGACGACGCGGCGGCGGCGCTCGAAGCGCTGGAGCTGGTGGTCGGCGACGTCGCGACCCGGCACAGCGACTCGATCCCCGCGGGCTCGGTGATCGAGCAGACGCCCGCGGCCGACGCGCCCGCCGGGCCGGGCGACGAGATCGCGCTCGTCGTCAGCGACGGCCCCGAGCCGGTCGAGGTCCCCGACGTGCTCGGCATGGACATCGAGGAGGCCACCGACGAGTTGGAGGGCCTCGGGTTCACGGTGAAGACCGCGCAGATCTGGTTCACGGGCACGGTCTTCGACCAGTCCCTGGACGCGGGCACCGAGCACCCGAAGGGCTCCGAGATCTGGCTCTGGGCCAGGTAGCGGCATGAGGAAGGGGGGCCGGACGCGATCGCGTCCGGCCCCCCTTCCTCATATATCGCTACTGCGCCCCGGCGGCCTTGAGCTCCGTCATGGTGAACAGGGCCTTCAGGTCGATCCCGGTGTCGGCGAGGTTCTTCAGCCCGCCGGACTCCCGGTCGATGACGCACACGCCCCGGTCGACGACCGCGCCGCGGTTCCGCAGCTCGTCCACCGCGTCCAGGACCGCGCCGCCCGAGGTGACCACGTCCTCCACGATGAACAACCGTCGCCCTTCGACCTCGCCGCCCTCGGCCAGGCGGCAGGTGCCGTAGGTCTTGGCCTCCTTGCGCACGAACAGGGCCGGCAGCCCCGTCACCTGCGACAGCATCACGGCGATCGGGATGCCGCCGGTCTCCAGGCCCGCCAGCGCGTCCACGCCGTGCGCGGGCACCAGGGGCGCGAGCGCCTCGGCGATGCGCCGCAGCAGGACCGGGTCGGACTCGAACAGGTACTTGTCGAAGTACTCGTGCGCGACCACCCCGGACCGGAGCGTGAACTCGCCGGTCAGGTGCGAGCGGTTGAAGAGGTCTCGGGCGAGGTCGTGGTGGCTCATGGGATCAGACTGCCACGTCAGGCCCGTTAGGGCCGCAGCGGCGGGTAGGACGGGTCGAGGAGGTCACGCTCGGCCAGCCAGTTGTACAGCGGCGTCTCCTTGGGCCAGTGGCCCCAGCCGTGGTCGCCGGTGGGCGCGTGCCCGCCGAGGAGCTGCTGCTGCACCGGGTCCAGGTCGTTCCACCAGGACTGCTGCGGCAGGTCGTCGACGAGGTCGCGGGCGCGGATCCAGCGCGGCGTGAACCCGAAGAACGCGACCTTGCGGGTCAGGTCCGAGTAGTTGTCGCTGCGGGCGTGCCAGATGCGGCGGTCGAAGAACATGACGTCGCCGGCGTTGCCGGTGACCTCGATGGCGCCTTCGGGGTCGGGCCACTCCATGTCGCGGCGCGGCGGGCCGTCGATCGAGTTCCACTTGTGGGAGCCCGGGATGATCTTGGTGTTGCCGCGGCCCTCGGCGGAGAGGTCGGTGAAGAAGTACGCGAGCTTGACCGAGAGGCGCGGGCGCGGCTCGGTCTCGGTCTCGCGGTTCTGGCGGCCGCCGTCCTGGTGCCATTCGAAGCGGAAGGGGCGCTTCCCGGCGATCGGCGGGTGCTTGTCCACATGGGAGTGGTACACGTGGAAGTTCCAGCCGAGGATCGACCACACGTAGTGGAAGGTCCGCGGGTGGTTGAGCAGGAACGCGAGCTCAGGGCAGGAGGTCACGGCGTCGAGTCGGTGCATGGCCCCTTCGGGGCTCAGCCTTCCGGCGGCCTTCTCGAGCTCGTAGACCCTGTCGAGGGCGTCGGAGCACCGCTTGATCTCGTCGGCGTCGAGCGCGCCTCGGATCATGAGGTAGCCGTCCCGGTCGAACGCCTCTCGCTGCTCGGGACTCAGTGCTGCGGCACCGACCGATGTCACTGCGGTCATCTCAATGCCTTTCCGGTTTCCAGGGGGAACTGTCGTCTGTCAGACGCGCCGCCCGCCTAAGTTGGTTGCACCGCCGAATCTGGAAAGCTCAGGCAAGCATCCGGCGGTGCTCATTACCGGAAATCGTAGGGCTCATCGCTTCAGGACCGCTGGAGAAATTCTCGAAGTTCCGTGAGAAGTAGGAGAAATCCGCGGAATCATCGCCATTCGGACGAGGTATCACAGTCCGAAAAGGTCGGAGAACCAGGTGAAGTCGAAGCTCAGCCAGTCCCAGTTGAGCTCGCCCAGGTAGTCGATCCCGACCATGAACAGGAAGAAGCCCGTGGCGAGATGCGCCAGGCGCGCCGACTTGCGCTTGGCGTGCAGCCAGCGCCCCCACAGGATGCCCCCGGCGATGCGCACCAGGAAGAACAGCCCGATCGCCACCGCGATCACGAACAGGTAGCTCAGGACCTGGTTCTGGAGGGTCTCCAGCCCGGTCGTGACGACCCGCAGCAGCCACATGATGAGCGAGAACAGGCCGCCGATGACCGACAGCTCGAAGCCCTTCGCGAGCGAGCCGGGCGGGCCCAGGAGCGGGTGGCGCTCCTGCTTGGCGAGCTCGCGCTCGCTGGGCTCCTCCGGGTCGGTGGCGAGGCGCAGCCGCGGCAGCGGGCCGCGCTTCTCGGCCGGGCCCGCGGAGCGGCCGGAGGCGAAGGACCCCTGGTCGGGGACGCGGACGCGGCCGGCGACGGCCTTGTCCTGCACCGGCGGCGACCCGGCGTCCATGATGCGGGTGCTGTGCGCGGGCGGCTGCTGGACGACCTGCGTGGCCGGGACGCCGGAGATCGGCGCGGGCACGTCCATGCGGCGGGTCCGGCCGTCGGACTGGTCGAGGCGGCGCGTCGCGTCGGCGGGCGCGCCGACGCCGGCGCGGCCCCAGTCGACGCCGAGGTCGGGCAGGTTCGAGCGGGACACGACCGCGGCGAGCTCGTTGATCCAGCGCGGGAGCTCCGAGGTGCGCGGCCGGTTGTCGGGGTTGTCGTCGAGCGGCGCGGTGAGCAGCTCGCGCAGGCGCGTGTTCGACTCCAGCACGGGGTGGCGGCGCAGCCGCGCCCACGGCACGCTCTGCTCCTGCCCGGGCGAGTCGGTGCGCGCGGTCGCGCCGGTGACGAGGTAGAACGCGATCGAGCCGAAGCCGTGCACGTCGTAGGCCGGGCCGACGGTGCCCTGGTGGGCCTCGGGGCCGGCGGTCTCGCGCGTGTACGCGATCGTCGTCAGGTGCGCGGGCGTGTGGTAGCGGGCGCCGGTGAAGTCGATGACCTTCGCGGAGCCGTCCGGGCCGATGATGACGTTGGCGGGCTTCAGGTCCATGTGCAGGACCGGGTGCGCGCCGACCGGCGGGTGGTGCATCGCGTTCATGACGTCCACGACCGACCGGAGGGTGCGGACGGCGTCGACCCGGCCGAGGCGCTGCGACAGGAGCTGGCGCAGGTCGTGCCCGGGCAGGTACTCCAGGACCTGGAACGGCATCGGGTCGCCCTGCGGGGGCCGGCCCGACGGGTGCGGGGCGCGCCCGTAGAACGCGTCGATGCGGCGGCAGATCGAGCCGACGTTCCGGGAGTGGAGGTCCATGAGGACGGCGTCGCCCTTGTCCCACGAGCGGAACTGGTGCTCGCGGGTGTCCTGCGGGTTGGGCCGGAAGACCTTGACCGTCAGGGGCGCGGAGGAGATGCCCGCCGACACGCGCACGGCCTGGTACACGTCGGCCTGGCCCCCCGAGCCGAGCAGGCCGGTCAGCCGGTAGCTCTGCTCGGACCCCGGAAGGGGGTCGGCCGGGCCGCAGACGAGGTCAACGGTGGCGTTCGACATTGCGTGTTCCTTCGCGATTTCAGGATGAGTCCATAGCGTAACGCCCGGAATCCACCCTTCGCGGTCCCCGGAGGGCCCGTTGTACGCATCATCTCAGCAACGCTTCGGAGGCAACCGGGCGTCAGCGCCCCGAACCCCACGGGCTCTCGCCCTGCGGCTGCGATCCGAAGCCCGCGGCGGGCTGGCCGTACGAGGAGGCGGGCGGCGCGGGGGCGCTCGCGGGGTTCACGGGCTCGAACACGCCGCCGGGCTTGCCGGGCTGCGCGGGGGCGGCCGGCGAGGCGGGGGCGGCGCGGTCGTAGCTGCCCGAGGACGCGGGTGCGGGGGCGGCGCCGCCGGACCGGGCGAGGGACCACAGCGCGGGCGAGAGGGCGATCGTGAGGACGCCGAAGCCGACGGCCCACTGCTCGAACGGGGCGTGGTCGGCGAAGCCGGTGAAGTCGAGATCGGCGAGGTGCCAGGCGACGGAAGCGGCCAGGAACAGGAGCGTCCCCAGCAGGCCGACGACCTGGAGGAGCTGGAGGAGAACGCGGAGACCCTTAGACATGGATTGACGATACCGACACCCGTCCAATAACTCCAGGTGCGATCTTCCGAATCCTCCTGGTTTCGAGGCAGCGGAGAGGCCCGGGCCGGAGCCCGGGCCTCGCTGTCGGATCGCTTGGCCGCTAAGGCAGCTCGGGGAGCTCGTGGGTGGACTCCCAGGCGGTGAGCATGTCGATGCGCCGCTGGTGGCGCTCGGCGCCCGAGAAGGGCTCGTCGACGAACGCGTCGGCGAACGCGGTCGCCTCCTCCAGCGAGTGCATGCGCCCGCCGATGGCCACGACGTTCGCGTCGTTGTGCTGGCGGCCGAGCTTGGCGGTCTCCACGCTCCAGGCGAGCGCCGAGCGGCAGCCCGGGACCTTGTTCGCGGCGATCTGCTCGCCGTTGCCGGAGCCGCCGATCACGATGCCGAGGCTGCCGGGGTCGGCCACGACCCGGGAGGCCGCGTGGAGGCAGAACGGCGGGTAGTCGTCCTCGGGGTCGTAGGCGTGCGGGCCGACGTCGACGACCTCGAAGCCGCGGCCGGACAGGTGCTTGACCAGGTGGTCCTTGAGTTCGAGGCCCGCGTGGTCGGAGCCGAGATAGATGCGCACGATGTCAGACCCTAGCCCTTCGGCAGCTCGGCGATGGCGAGACCGGCGCGCGCCTTGGGCACGAACCAGGTCGACTTGCGCGGCATCTTGAGCCGCTGCAGGTTCACGTCGATGAAGTCGGGCACGGTGACCGGCGCGATGAGGATCGCCAGGTCGGCCTTGCCCGCGTCGACCTGCTCGGCGAGCCAGGAGGCCGGGTAGTCGCCGCCGACGTAGGTGATGCGCTTGTCCCCCGCGTCCCAGCCGAGGAGCGCGGTGAACACCTCGTGCTCGACGCGCGTGTGGTCGAGCTTGTCGACGACGGAGCCGTCGAGGTCGCCGAAGGAGACCTCCCAGGTGCGGCCGCGGCCGTACATGACGACCGTGCCGCCCTCGGCGGGCGTCTCGGGCGGGCCGTCGGTCTCCACGACCGTGGCGCCGATCTGCGCGATCTGCTCGACCAGCTGCGACGCGGAGCCCGGCAGACCCTTCACGAGGCGGTGGTAGGGGCGGATGACGACGGACTGGGGCGTGGTGACGACGGCGAGGAAGCGCTCCAGGCCGCCGACCTGCGCGGCGAGCGAGCGGTGGTTGCCGTCGGCGACGATGAGGTCGCCGTCCCCGGCCAGCGCGGTCAGGGCCTCGCCGGCCTCGCCGCCGATCGCCCAGATCTCGTGGGCGCGGCCGGACTCGTCGGTGTCGGCGGCCACGGGCGCGCCGGCGCCGGCGATCGCCTCGGCGATCGCGGCGTGCAGCTCCTCGCCCCTGGAGGACTGGAGCAGCAGCACGGGGCTGAGCAGGTGGCGCAGGAGCTGGTTGAGCTCGTTGCGCTGCTTGACCTTCTCGATGAAGACGTCCTCGTTGCGGATGACCTTGCCGGGCTCCTCCGCGGAGGAGGAGATCTCGGCGGTGTCGACGAGGCAGAACACGCCGTAGGCGGTCGGCTCCTCGCCGCCGGAGATGCGGTAGGCCACGGCCACGTCGCCGAACGCGGCGAACCTGCCGGCGTCCTTGAGTGCGGTGAGGCGCTCGGCCGCGGCCGGGAGGGACGCCTCGAAGCCGAGCCCGGCGGCCACCGCCTCGGGCGTGTGGGCGGGCATCTCGACGCCCAGCATGGACGCCGGGTTCGCCTCGATGATCCGAGTGATCTCGGTTTCGTCGGGGAACTCGTCGTAGTTCTTCGCGCCCGTGCCTCCGGTGGAGAGCCAGGCCAGATCGATCGGGTGTGCAGCAGTCACGCCACGAGCGTAATCGACCGTGTTCGCGGCGCCCGTGGCCGCCGAGTGAACTCTCGGGATGTGACACACTTCTTTCATATCCGAACCCAAGACGCTGGAGGCAACGTGCCGTCGACGCACATTCTCACCAGAGCCGAGGCCGAGCGGCGCGCCGAGCTGCTCACCGTCGACTCCTACACCGTGGAGCTCGACCTGACCGGGCACGAGCGGGGAGACACCTTCGGCTCGCGCACCGCGGTCGTGTTCGACTGCGCCGAGCCCGGCGCCGAGACGTTCATCGAGATCGCCGCCGAGCGGATCGAGGAGGCGTTCCTGAACGGGGAGCCGGTGGACCTCACCGCGTACGACCCGAAGGCGGGCCTGCGCATCACCGGGCTGGCCGCGCGGAACGAGCTGGTCGTGAACGCGGTCTGCACGTACTCCACCGACGGCCAGGGCCTGCACCGCATGACCGACCCGGTCGACAAGGAGACGTACCTCTACTCGCAGTTCGAGGTGGCCGACGCCCAGCGCGTGTACGCGTGCTTCGACCAGCCCGACCTGAAGGCGACGTTCACGTTCCAGGTCCGCACGCCCGAGCACTGGACCGTGATCTCGAACATGCCCGCGGCCTCCGAGACCGTGGTCGAGGCGATCCAGACGAAGGTCACCCTGTTCGAGACCTCGGTGCGCATGAGCCCGTACATCACCGCGATCTGCGCGGGGCCGTACTTCGGGGTGCACGAGGTCCACGACGGCATCGACATGGGCCTGTACTGCCGCCAGTCGATGAAGGACTACCTGGACCCCGAGGGGGTCTTCGAGGTGACCCGCCAGGGCTTCGACCACTTCCACGAGCACTTCGGCGTGCGGTACCCGCTGCCCAAGTACGACCAGGTCTTCGCCCCCGAGTACAACTTCGGCGCGATGGAGAACTTCGGCTGCATCACGATCGCCGAGGCCTCGTTCCTGTTCCGCTCGCAGGTGACCGACTTCGAGCTGGAGCAGCGCGCGAACGTCATCCTGCACGAGATGGCGCACATGTGGTTCGGCGACCTGGTCACCATGCGCTGGTGGGACGACCTGTGGCTGAACGAGTCGTTCGCGGAGTGGGCGAGCCACTGGGCGAACGTGGAGGCGACGCGGTTCGCGGGCGCGTGGACCACGTTCCTGTCGGCGCGCAAGAACTGGGGCTACGGCGCCGACCAGCAGCCGACGACGCACCCGGTGTACACCGACGCGGGCGACACCGAGGAGATCCAGGCGAACTTCGACGGGATCACCTACTCCAAGGGCGCCTCGATCCTCAAGCAGCTGGTCGCGTACGTCGGCATCGACCCGTTCCTGGCGGGCCTGCGAGCGTACTTCCAGAAGCACCAGTTCTCCAACGCGGTCTTCTCGGACCTGCTCGGCGAGCTGGAGGCCGCTTCGGGCAAGGCGCTCAAGGACTTCGCGGACACGTGGCTGCGCACGGCCGGGGTCTCGACCCTGCGCCCGGAGGTCGGCGTCGACGCCGACGGGAACTACACGAGCGTGACCGTGCTCCAGGAGGTCCCGGCCGAGCACCCGACCCACCGCACGCACCGGATCGCGATCGGCCTGTACGACCTGGAGGGCGACCTCCTGGTGCGCCGCGACCGGATCGAAGTGGACGTCACGGGCGAGGCCACGCCGGTCCCCGAGCTGGCGGGCGTGCAGCAGCCGGACCTGCTGCTGCTCAACGACGACGACCTGACGTACGCGAAGCTCCGCCTGGACGAGCGGAGCCTGGCGACCGCGGTCGAGCACACCTCGGCGCTGGGCGACTCGCTGGCGCGGGCGCTGATCTGGGCCGCGGCCTGGGACATGCTCCGCGACGCCGAGCTGGGCGCGTCGCAGTTCGTGGAGCTGGGCGTCAAGAGCCTCACGGCGGAGGACGACATCAACATCGTCACCGTCGCGCAGCGCCAGGTGGCGGGGGCGCTCGCCTACGCCGCCCCGGAGCGCCGGGCCGCGCTGCGCGAGCAGTGGGCGCAGGCCGCGAAGGCCGCCATGGAGGCGGCCGGGCCGGGCTCCGACCCGCAGCGGTCGTGGGCGAAGGCGTACGCGTCGGCGTCCCGCTCCGAGGCCGACCTGGCCCGCGTGGCCGGCTGGCTGGAGGGCGCCGACGTGCCCGAGGGCCTCGCGGTGGACGCGGACCTGCGCTGGTCGCTGCTGACCGTGCTGGTCGCGACGGGCACCGTGGGCGAGGAGGCGATCGACGCCGAGCTCGACCGCGACTCGACCGCCGACGGCAAGCGCCTCTCGTTCATCGCCCGCGCCGTGGTCCCCACGGTCGAGGCGAAGCAGCGCACCTGGGAGCGGATCGTGGACCCGTCCACGGAGAACTACGTGCGCCGCTCCTCGATGCTCGGGTTCGCGCCGCTGGACCAGGCCGAGCTCGTGCGCCCGTACCTGCGCCCGTACCTCGACGCGGTGCCGGAGCTGTGGGAGAAGCTGGGCGCCCAGCAGGCCGTGGAGTACTCGAAGTATGCGTTCCCGTCGAACCTGATCGACGAGGAGTCGCTCGCGGTGCTCGACGCGTGGCTGGCCGAGGACCGCCCCGCGCCGATCAGGCGCGGCGTGGCCGAGGGCCGCTCGGACCTCGCCCGGGCCCTGAAGGGCCAGGAGCTGGACGCGAGCGCGTAGCAGCCGACACCCCGGGGCTCCGGGACCTGCCCGTGGACAGGCGGTCCCGGAGCCCCGAGTGGTTTTCACAGCGTTGGTAAGCTCGCCGTGTCGCGGCGCGGTCGCGGCGCGCCCGCTCGGGGATGAATGGAGAGAGCAGTCTTGTCCGCGCTTTTGCCGGTGGTCGTCCTCAGCGCCACCCTGGTCGCGCTGTTCGGCGTCGTCCTGCCGCTCCTGCTCCTCGGACCGGTCCTCGCCTCGCGGACCCGGCCGCAGCCCCAGCAGCTCCTCTTCGCCGTCGTGCTCCTCATCCCCACGGTCGTCATCGGCTCGGTGTTCCTGTCGTGGTGGGCCGTGGAGTGGCTCCGCCGCTACGACGTCGCCGCGCCCGAGCTCACCGGCATCGCCCTGGTCGCGGCCGCGGTCGTCGGCCTCATGGCGCCGCTGCGCCTGCCCGGCGGGTCCGGGCCGTTCTGGCTCAAGCCGCTCCTGGGCTTCGCGTCGGGGATCCTCGTGCCGATGTCGATCATCTGGAGCGTGGAGGCGGGCCTGCACGAGCTCGCGGCGGGCGGCATCGGCCTGCTGGTCCTCGTCGCGCTCGTCGTGCTCTTCCGGATCGTGGCCAAGCCGATCGCCCGGCGGCGCGACGCCAAGCTGGTGCGGACCTCGGTGCGGCGCTTCCAGGGGCAGCTCGTGGACGTCGCGGACTCGGCCTGGAGCCTCAAGAGCGCCCGCGGGACCGCGGACCGGATCGTCCTCACCTACGGCGGCGAGTCCGAGGGCGAGCCGGTCGGCGCGGCCCTGATCCTCAAGCGCGACATGGACTGGGTGCCGAAGGCGCGGGAGAACGAGTCCGCGGTGTTCGAGCTGGCGAAGGGCCTGAACGGCCAGCCGACCGAGGCGGTCCTGGCGCAAAAGCAGATCGGGACGCCCGCGACCCTGACGGTGCGCATCCCAGGGACGACGATCCTGTCGATCCGCGAGACCGTCGCCGACTCCCTCTCGTGGGTGGAGTTCGTCGGGAAGCTGGAGCTCACCGACGCGGACGGCCTCCTGAAGCGGCAGCAGCCCGAGGACGGCTGACAAGAGCAGAGCGCGCGAAACGGCGGCCGGGAATCATCCCGGCCGCCGTCTTCCGTTGTGCGTCAGCGCCCCTGGGCGGTCTCGGCGAGCATCCGCAGGCCGGTGATGATCCCCCCGGCGAGCTGGCCGGCGCCGAACGCGGCCTCCATGGAGAACACCACGAGGGCCGCCGAGCGGTCCGGGATCTTCTCCTGGGCGATGCGGCCGGTGACGATCTCCAGCTGCCGCTGCTCGGGCGAGACGGCGACGAGCACGGAGCGGTCGGGGTCGGCGAGCTTGTCGTGCAGCGCCTCGGCCGCGCCCCGCACCGGGTCGTACAGCGGGCCGACGTAGACGCTGTAGTGCAGGCCCCCGCCGTCGCGCTCGGCCACGGACAGGGCCTCGTCCAGGTGCAGCAGCTCCTTCACGTCGAAGGGGCCCTCCAGCATCGGCTGGCGCATGTGCTCGGGACTGCGGTCCACGCCTTCGACGATGCCGCCGGCGACGGCGACCTGGTTACCACTTGCCATGCGAGCCTCCCTTGGGTCCACTGGCGACGGTCTCGCCGTGGGCGGCCTCGAGCTCGGCCGCGTGCGAACCGGAGTCGCCGGGAACCGCGCCGTTGCGGGCGACGAACCAGACCGGTTTGAAGTCGTACGGACGACCCGCGCGGTAGCGGGACTGGGGACGCGGGTGCCGCAGGAAGATCAGGGCGAAGACCGCGACCACGACCAGGATCGGGGCGCCGAACAGAATCAGCCAGTCCTGGAAATTCATTGTTGCTCCCCTAGTTGCAGAGTCAGGGTGACCTCGTAAATGTACGGCTGGCAAGCGGGCGCCGTTACCGATGCCCAGCCTAATCCAATTGCGCCCCTCACATCACCGCAGGTGGGAACTCGGTGCCGCGGGTCGCATGCACGGCCGGTTCCCAAGGGGGAGCGGGCATCGGACACGGAAGGGCCCGCCGGCGGTCCGAGGACCGGTCCGGCGGGCCCGCCCGTCCGATGGCTATGAGAGGCGGGCGCGCTCCTTCCCGTGGCGCGGCAGCCACGCCTCCCAGGCGGGGTCGGGACGACGCTGTCCGCGGAACCCGCGCAGCTGCCAGCCCGAAGGGGGCCGGGGGGCGCGCGGGAGGCGCCAGCCGAGTTCGGCCAGGGTCTTGTCGCTCTTGCGGTGGTTGCAGGGGGCGCACGCCGCCACGACGTTGTCCCACGTGTGCGTCCCGCCGCGCGAGCGGGGCACCACGTGGTCGATCGTCTCAGCCGAGGAGCCGCAGTACACGCAGCGCCAGTCGTCGCGCGTGAAGACGCCGCGGCGCGAGGGGCTCGCGCCGACCTGCCGGGGGATGGCGACGTAGCGGTTCAGCCGGACCACCGAGGGGACGGGGATGTGCATGGTTTCGGAGCGCAGAAAACCGTCACCAGGAGTGACGGTTTCGGCCTTGCGGGTGAGCAGCAGCACCGCCGCTCGCTTCACTGGTATCACGCACAGCGGTTCGTAACTCTGGTTCAGGACCAGCGCGGATCCGAGGCCGACGCCGTGCGTGAAGAGATGTGCGTGCACCCCTGGGGCAGGGTCATCGCTGTCGAGCGTGCTCCTATGTCGAGGACCTATCACGGTGTCGTACCTCCAAGCCATCGGTCTCGTCAAGTTTGACCTATATCTCAGAAAATTGCACCCTGGTTCCGTGGGATCTTGAATGACGAGCGAATATCGTCTGTTCGAACCCCCGGTGGCGACGGACGGTGCGGACCGGTGGCCTGTACGGCCGGGGGTGGAAGCGGAGAATGGTGAACGTGGAAGTGCTTGCGGCGGCCGAGACGGCCTCTCCCTGCGATGCGGGGTTCAACGCCTGCACGATGCTCTTCAAGATGACCGGGAGCGAGGAGTTCTCGGTCGACGCGGGCGTCGTGCTCGACAAGATCGGCCAGGTGCTGCTGATCCTCGTCGCGGCGGCGCTGCTCCGCTGGCTCGTCAACCGCGCCATCGGGCGGATCATCAAGCAGGTCACCACCATCAAGGGCCCGCAGTCGATCGCCGACCTCGCCGACAAGCTGGGGTCCTCGAACTCGCGGCGCGACGAGCTCCTGGGCGACCGGTCCAAGGCCCGGGCGGAGACGCTCACGGGCGTGCTCCAGCACGTCAGCGGCATCGTCATCTACACGGTGGCGTTCATGCTCGTGCTCAGCTCCTTCAACGTCAACCTCGCGCCGATCCTCGCCAGCGCGGGCATCGCCGGCATCGCGATCGGCTTCGGCGCGCAGAACCTGGTGCAGGACTACCTGGCGGGGATCTTCATCCTGCTGGAGGACCAGTACGGGGTGGGCGACAACGTCGACGTCGGCGACGCCACCGGCACGGTGGTCGACATGGGCCTGCGGGTCACCACGCTGCGGTCCCTGGACGGGACGCTGTGGTACGTGCGCAACGGCCAGATCCTGCGGGTCGGCAACTCCAGCCAGAGCTGGGCGTACGTGGTGGTGGACACGCCGCTGCCGCCGACGGCGGACATCGACCGGGCCGGGGAGATCATCACCGGGGTCGCCGAGGAGTTCAAGGACGACGAGGAGTGGAGCGACCACGTCCTCAAGGAGCCGGAGTACCTGGGCCCGATCGAGATGACGATCGACGAGATCAAGGTGCGCCTGGGCGTGCGGATGACCTCCGACCAGCAGTGGGCGGCCGGGCGCGAGCTGCGGCGGCGCGTGACCGAGGCGCTGCGGGAGGCCGGGGTCATCGACCTGGCGTCGAGCGGGCGCATCTACGTGCCGCGCACGATGACGAACGGCGGGGCCGCGGGCACGGCCCCGTAGGCGCGGTCCGGGCCCGCTTCCGGGTGATGTGCGGCCCATTCGGTGTGACGCGCACCGGAACGGCTTTCCACTCGGGCCCGCTGTTGGCACGATTGGGAGATGCCTACTGACAGCCCGCGGGCCGTTGTGCCCCTCACGCCGACTGGACAGCCCGCGCCCACGCAGTCCTTCTACGAGGCGGTGGGCGGCGAGGAGACCTTCGAGCGCCTGGTGAACGCGTTCTACGCGGAGGTCGCCGAGGATCCGGTCATGCGGCCGATGTACCCGGAGGAGGACCTCCGTCCGGCGGCGCGCCGCCTGAAGATGTTCCTGGAGCAGTACTGGGGCGGCCCCCACGCCTACTCCGAGGAGCGGGGCCACCCGCGCCTGCGGATGCGCCACGCCCCGTTCGTCATCGGCGAGCGCGAGCGCGACGCCTGGCTCCGCTGCATGCGCGTCGCGATGGACGAGGTGGCGCTGCCGCCGGAGTACGACAAGGCGATGTGGGAGTACATGGAGCGGGCGGCGGACTTCATGCGGAACGCATGAAGCGAGGGCGCACCTGAACTTCCCGAGCACGAAGAACGGGGCCGGAACGCATCAGCGTTCCGGCCCCGTTCGCGTACTGCCGGGCGTTACAGGAGCTCTCCTTCGAGCCACTCCACGAACGTGCCCGAGATGGCGGTGCCGCAGTCGATGAGCTCTTCAAGGAGCGCGGTGGTGATGCCGGGGCGGACGGGGACCTGGATCTCGCCGAACACGGGGAGTGCGCCGGACTCGGTGGGTTCGCCGAGGTAGGCCTTGAGGAAGCGGCGGGTGCGGTTCCACTCGTTCATGGCCGCGTAGCCGCGCTCGGACCACTCGCGGGGGACGGTCTGGTACGCGCGGGCGCGCAGGACCAGGATGTCGGCGTCGGGGCCCTCGGCGCGGACCTGGACGATGTGGCGCTCCCAGAGGGCCACGATGCCGCCGTTCTCGTCGACGAGGTAGCGGATGTCGAGGTTCTTCAGGGACGCGATGATGCGGTCGGCGTCGAGCGGGGCGGCCTCGTCGCGGGCGTCGGCGGCGATCTGCTCGAGGTCGGTGATGAACTCGGGGTCGATCTCGGCCAGGTCCTGCTTGATGAGGTGCCAGCGGTCGACCTCGGAGATCTGCTCCTGCTCGGGCCCGAGGAGCAGCTGCTCCGCGGACAGCTCGTGGCGGAGCTCGCGGGAGGCGAGCTCGAACTCGTCGGTCGCCTCGTCGCGCCGCTCGGCGCGCGGGTTCGGGACCGCGCTGGGCTGGCTGCCGCGGGCCTGCGCGCGTTCGGCCGAGCCGCCGATCTCGCTGTCGGCCTCGGCGACCGCTTCGGTCACGGGGTTGTCTTCTGCGTCGCGTTTTCTGCTTCGCCACCATGCCATGGTGTTGTCCGCCTTCCCACCCAAAATGCGAATCACTGGCAGTGCTTGGGTACTTCGTTGGCATTCCTGTCGGACTGTGCCATTGGTTGCGATTGGTTGTGCTTCGCGGGGGCACAGCCAAGTTACGTCGCGTTGCAGTGAGCAGACTAGGGACTCGGTGCGACTTGGCACAACCGTCAGCCAATCCTGACTGAAAGTATGAACCGTCGAGCGTTTGTTCGCAGGCCCGCACTGGGTACTGTCACGGGTTTCATATGTATCAGAGTCGGGCGTCCCGTCCCATCGTCCGGACGTCGGATTTTTGTCAGCGGCACGGTGGTCACTGGATCGTGGCGGGCCGACGGCCCGCGTCACAGGAGGGGCAGGCCGCGGTCCCGTTCCCAGACGGTGCCGAAGGTGCCGGAGAGGCCCAGGCGGCGTCCCGCCCGGATGACCTTGACCGGGTCGTCGCCGAGGAACCCCATGCGGCACAGGGCGGCCACGAGCCGGACCTGGACCGGGAAGAGGCGGCCGTCGTGCTCGACGGTGAGGGCCACGTGGTCGAGCATGGCGTCGCGCAGGCGGCGGTCGCCCACGCCGTGGCCGCGGCGCTCGCGGAGGGCGGCGGCGGCCTTGCGGTCGATGTCGGCGACGTCGCCGGCGGGCACGGTCTCGACGGTCGTCCACGGCCGCGCCGGGAGGCGGATGCGCCAGGCGGCCTCTGGCCGGGCGGCGGCGGTCGCGGCGGCGAGGTCGGCGGCGCGGTAGACGCCGTCGGGGAGCGCGCCGTCGCGCACGGCGAGGACGCCGATGGGCAGCGCGGCCCAGAGGCGGCCCTCGCGGGCGAGGACGGGCGCGTCGGGGTCGAGGCGGGCGACGCGGGCGGCGAAGGCGAGGCCGTCGCCGGCGGTCAGTCGGTCCATCGCTCGAGGAAGTCCCGCTCGGGCCCGGTGACGCGGCGGGGCCGCTGGGTCTCGGTGTTGAACGGGACCATGACCGACCGGGCCTTGAGCGCCAGCTTGTCGTTCGCGAAGAGCTCGTAGGCGAACGTGAACGATGAGTTCCCGATCCGCTCGATCCAGACCTCGACGCGCACCTCGGCGGGCACCGTCACGGGCAGCAGGAAGTCGACCTCGTGGCGGGCGACGACGACGCCTTCCCGGAAGCCGGTGATCCCGGCGTCCTCGGCGGTGTCGAACATCATCGCCACCCGCGCCTCCTCGAGCAGCACCATGAACTTGTTGTTGTTCACGTGCCCGAAGACGTCCATGTCGGACCAGCGCACGGCGACGTCGACCTTGAAGCGCGCCACGGCTAGTCCCGGGTGAGCTTCCGGTGGGTGACGCGGTGCGGCTTGGCGGCCTCGGCGCCGAGGCGCTCGACCTTGTTCTTCTCGTAGGACTCGAAGTTGCCCTCGAACCAGAACCAGGCGGGCTCGCCGGTGGCCGGGTCGCCCTCCCACGCGAGGATGTGGGTGGCGACCTTGTCGAGGAAGGCCCGGTCGTGGGAGATGACCACGGCGCAGCCGGGGAAGTCCAGCAGGGCGTTCTCGAGGCTGGAGAGGGTCTCGACGTCGAGGTCGTTGGTGGGCTCGTCGAGGAGGAGCACGTTGCCGCCCTCTTTCAGGGTGAGCGCCAGGTTGAGCCGGTTGCGCTCGCCGCCGGAGAGGACCTTGACGGGCTTCTGCTGGTCCGGGCCCTTGAAGCCGAACGCGGCGATGTAGGCGCGGCTGGGCATCTCGACCTTGCCGACCATCAGGTAGTCGAGGCCGTCGGAGACGACCTCCCACACGGACTTGTCGCCGTCGAGGCCGGCCCGGTTCTGGTCTACGTAGGACAGCTGCACGGTGCCGCCGACGACGACCTCGCCCGCGTCGGGCTTCTCGAGGCCGACGATGGTCTTGAACAGCGTGGTCTTGCCGACGCCGTTGGGGCCGATGATGCCCACGATGCCGTTGCGCGGCAGGTTGAAGCTCAGGCCGTTGATGAGGGTGTTGCCGTCGAAGCCCTTGTACAGGTCCTTCGCCTCGATCACGGTCGAGCCCAGGCGCGGCCCCGGCGGGATCTGGATCTCCTCGAAGTCGAGCTTGCGGGTCTTGTCGGCCTCGGCGGCCATCTCCTCGTACCGGCCCAGGCGGGCCTTGGACTTGGTCTGGCGGGCCTTGGCGTTCGAGCGGACCCACTCCAGCTCGTCCTTGAGGCGCTTCTGGAGCTTGGAGTCCTTGCGGCCCTCCACCTTCATGCGCTCGGCCTTCTTCTCCAGGTAGGTGGAGTAGTTGCCCTCGTACGGGTAGGTGCGGCCGCGGTCGAGCTCGAGGATCCACTCCGCGACGTTGTCGAGGAAGTACCGGTCGTGCGTGATGGCGATGACGGCGCCCGGGTAGGAGGCCAGGTGGCGCTCCAGCCAGAGGACCGACTCGGCGTCGAGGTGGTTGGTGGGCTCGTCGAGCAGCAGCAGGTCGGGCTCCTCGAGGAGGAGCTTGCAGAGCGCGACGCGGCGGCGCTCACCACCGGAGAGGTGGTCGACCTGCTCGTCGCCGGGCGGGCAGCGGAGGGCGTCCATGGCCTGCTCGAGCCGGGAGTCCAGCTCCCACGCGTTCGCGGCGTCGAGCTCCTCCTGGAGGCGGCCCATCTCGTTCATGAGCTCGTCGGTGTAGTCGGTCGCCATCTCCATGGCGACCTCGTTGAACCGGTCGAGCTTCGCCTGGATCGGCGCGACGGCCTCCTGGACGTTCTCCATGACGGTCTTGCCCTCGGTCAGCGGCGGCTCCTGCGCGAGCAGGCCCACGGTGGCGCCGTTCGCGAGCTTCGCCTCGCCGTTCGAGACCTGGTCGATGCCCGCCATGATCTTGAGCAGGCTCGACTTGCCGGCGCCGTTGGGGCCGACCACGCCGATCTTCGCACCCGGGTTGAAGTACAGGGTGACGTCGTCGAGGACGACCTTGTCACCGTGCGCCTTGCGCGCCTTTTCCAGGGTGTAGATGAACTGCGCCACGCTGATCCTTCGCTGTGCGACGAGCTGTACGGAACTGACCGGTACCAATGATGTCAAGCCCGCGGGGGCGGCCGCCAATCGGGCCTCGGACGGAAGCTGCTGCGTCACCACGGCCCCCTCCGGCCCCTCCCCCGCTAGGCTTGTGGAAAGGAGGAACACGAATTGAGCAACGCATCGTTCATCGTCGTCGCCAACCGCCTCCCCGTCGACGCTGTCGTCGATGAAGAGGGAAACAAAACCTGGCGCCGATCCCCTGGCGGCCTCGTCACCGCCCTCGAACCCGTTCTCCAGGCCAACCGGGGCACCTGGATCGGCTGGGCCGGCATCGCCGGCGCGGCCCCCGAGCCCTTCACCGCCGACGGCATCACCCTGCTGCCCGTCGAACTCAGCGAGAACGAGGTCCTCCGCTACTACGAGGGGTTCTCGAACGCCTCGCTGTGGCCGCTCTACCACGACGCGGTCGAGCCCCGCGTCTTCCGCCGCTCCTGGTGGAAGTCCTACTACGAGGTGAACGAGCGGTTCGCCGAGGTGTGCGCCAGCGAGGCCGCCCCCGGAGCGACCGTGTGGATCCAGGACTACCAGCTCCAACTCGTCCCCGGCATGCTCCGCGAGCGCCGCCCGGACCTGCGGATCGGGTTCTTCCTGCACATCCCGTTCCCGCCCGTCGAGCTGTTCATGCAGCTCCCCCACCGCATGGAGATCCTCAAGGGCCTCCTCGGCGCCGACCTCGTCGGCTTCCAGCGGCCCCTCGCGGCGCAGAACTTCCTCGCGCTCACCCGGCACCTGCTCGGCTACCGGCCGAGGGGGCACTACGTCACCGTCGACGACCGCCTCGTGAGGGCCGACGCCTTCCCCATCTCCATCGACACCGCCGCCAACGAGGAAGTGGCGAACACCGAGCGGGTCCGCCAGCGCGCCAAGGAGATCCGCGCCGAACTCGGCGAACCCGAGACGATCATCCTCGGCGTCGACCGGCTCGACTACACCAAGGGCATCGAGCGGCGCCTCAAGGCGTTCCGCGAACTCCTGGAGGACGGCCGCCTGGAGGTCCCCAAGGCCGTCATGATCCAGGTCGCGACCCCCAGCCGCGAGCGCGTCGACCAGTACATCGCCCTGCGCGAGCGGGTCGAGCGCGAGGTCGGGCGCATCAACGGCGAGTACGGCCAGGTCGGCCTGCCCGCGGTGCACTACCTGCACCAGTCGTTCGACCGGTACGAGCTGGCGGCCCTCTACCAGGCCGCCGACGTGATGGCCGTGACCCCGCTGCGCGACGGGATGAACCTCGTCGCCAAGGAGTACGTCGCCAGCCGCATCGACAACCGCGGCGCGCTGGTCCTCAGCGAGTTCGCCGGGGCCGCAGGAGATCTGCGCCAGGCGTTCCTCGTGAATCCGCACGATCTGACAGACCTGAAAGACGGATTCGTGACAGCTGCGACCGCGTCGCCCGACGATAAGATGAAGCGAATGCGCGCCATGAGGAGGTACCTGCGCAAGCACGACGTCTCCCGTTGGGCCCGCAGCTTCCTCACGGCGCTGGGTGTTCCGGAGCGCAGCGCGGCGTACAATCCGGGCAGCCTGCCCTCCGCCGACTGAAAACGGCAGGCAGGGGCCGGTAGGCACACATATTCCGCAACGACGGTGTTGGAGAGATACGCCAAGATGACCGCACCAAGCCCAGAGGGCCGTGATCCGGAGGCCTCTGCGTCCTCCGAAGAGCTCCGCTCGGCCCTCACCCTGCTCGCACGCGTTCCGCAGCTGCTGATCGCGTGCGACTACGACGGCACGCTCGCCCCCATTGTGACCGACCCCTCGCAGGCCAAACCGATCCCCGAGTCGGTCTCGGCCCTGCGGACACTCGCGAACCTGCCGCAGACCAAGGTCGCGGTCATCTCCGGTCGCGCCCTGCGCGACCTGGCGGCCCTGTCCCGCCTGCCTTCCGAAGTGCACCTGGTCGGATCCCACGGATCCGAGTTCGACATCGGCTTCACGCGGGCGCTCTCGAGCGAGGACCAGCGGTTGCGCGACAAGCTCGTCGCCGAGCTGTCGGCGATCGCCGAACGCTACGAGGGCGCCCGCGTGGAGCCCAAGCCCGCCGGCGCGGCCCTGCACGTGCGCGAGAGCACCGACGAGCACGCGCTCGCGGCCGTCGAGGACGTCCGCGAGGGCCCCTCCTCCTGGGACGGCGTGCAGACCACCGAGGGCAAGGCGGTCATCGACCTCTCCGTGGTCGCCACCCACAAGGGTGATGCGCTCGACAAACTGCGGCACCAGCTGGGGGCGTCCGCGGTCCTGTTCCTGGGCGACGACGTCACCGACGAGAACGCGTTCGCGCACCTCCACGGCCCCGACGTCGGCGTCCGCATCGGCCCCGGCCCCACCAGGGCCGCCTACCGGATCTCCGACCCCGAAGAGGTCGCGGTCCTCCTCGCGCGGCTGGTCGACACCCGCCGCGCCTGGCTCCAGGGCGAGTCCGCGCAGCTCATCGAGCGGCACTCGATGCTCGCCGACGGCGCCAACCACGCGCTGCTCACCCCCGAGGGCCGCGTCACCTGGATGTGCCACCCGAAGCCCGACTCGGGCTCGGTCTTCGCCGACCTGCTCGGCGGCGACCACGCCGGGCACTTCACCGTGCAGCCGGTCAGCGCGGGCATCCCGCTCGGCCAGCGGTACGTCGCCGGGACCATGACCGTCGAGACCCGCTGGTCGGGCCTGTCGGTCACCGACTGGCTCGACTCGACCCCGCGCCGCCGCGGCGACCTCAACGCCACCGTCCTGGTCCGCGAGATCACCGGGGAGATCCCCGTCAAGATCACGTTCGCGCCCCGGCCGGAGTTCGGGCAGCTGCCCGTGCAGCTCCAGCCCGTCGGCGACGACGGCCTCAAGGTCCTCGGCGGCCGCGAGCCCATCAGCCTGCGGTCCCAGGGCGTCGAATGGCACATCGAGTACGACGGGCAGCACTCGCTCGCCGTCGCCACCGTCGACCTCGCCCAGGTGGGCGGGTCCCTGGTGCTCGAGATGCGCGCCGGCATCGACGACCTCAGCGAGTGGCGCCCGCCGGTACACGTCCGCCGCCGCACCACCGAGGCCGGCTGGCGCAACTGGTCCGACTCGCTCAGGCTCCCCCGCATCGAGTCCGAGACCGTCGGGCGCTCCGCCCTGACGCTCAAGGCCCTCTGCTACCAGCCGACCGGCGCGATCCTCGCCGCGGGCACCACCTCGCTCCCCGAGGAGCTCGGCGGCGTCCGCAACTGGGACTACCGGTTCTGCTGGATCCGCGACGCCGCGATGACCGCGAACGCGCTCGTCGACCTCGGCTCCCTCCAGGAGGCCGAGTCCTACTTCACGTGGGTCGCCGGCATCCTCGAGCGGACCGCCGGGCACCCCGAGCGGCTCGCCCCGCTCTACGACATCGAAGGCCAGGCGCCCAGCCCCGAGGCCATCATCGACACGCTCCCCGGGTACGCGGGAGCGCGGCCGGTGCGCATCAACAACGCCGCGTCGAACCAGGTTCAGCTGGACGTGTTCGGCCCCGTCGCGATGCTCATCGAGGCCGTCGCCCAGCGCCGCGGGCACCTCTCGGAGTTCGAGGAGCGCGTCATGGCGAGCATGGTCGAGGCCGTCGCCAAGCGCTGGCACGAGCCCGACCACGGCATCTGGGAGGCCCGCCAGGCCCCGCGGCACCACGTCTACTCCAAGGTCATGTGCTGGGTGACCGTGGACCGCGCCATGAAGGTCGCCGAGCAGTTCGGCATGGAGTACAAGCCCGAGTGGCCCGAGCTCCGCGACCAGATCGCCAAGAACGTGCTCGAACTGGGCTGGAACGACGAGATCGGCGCCTACACGGCCGCGTACGGCCACGACGACCTCGACGCCGCGTCCCTGTGGATCGGGCTCTCGGGCCTGCTCCCGCCGGACGACCCGCGCTACCTGAAGACCGTCCTCAAGATCGAGGCCGGCCTGCGCTCGGGCCCGACCGTGTACCGCTACCACCGCGACGACGGCCTCCCGGGCACCGAGGGCGGGTTCATCATCTGCGCCGCCTGGCTCGCCGAGGCGTACCTCCAGGTGGACCGCCGGACCGACGCCGAGGAGCTGTTCGAGCAGATCCTCGCGTGCGCGGGCCCGACCGGCCTGCTGCCGGAGCAGTGGGACCCGATCGCCGAGCGCGGCCTCGGGAACCACCCGCAGGCGTACTCGCACCTGGGCCTGATCCGGGTCGCGAACCTGCTGAACGGCACCGCCGGACGCATCTGAGGAAGTTTCAGGGCGGGGGCTAATCTGAACGGGACACCGTCCCCGGAAGAGAGCCCCCGCCTTGAGCCTCCCCACTCCGGCCGTCCCCGGTTTCCGCGACTTCGAGATGGTCGCGCACGGGTCGACCGCGTTCGTCTACCGCGCCGTGCAGGAGCGGCTCGACCGGACCGTGGCCGTGAAGGTCCTCCTCGTCGACGACGACATGACCACCGCCGACTCGGTCGAGAAGGAGCTGGAGGCGACCGTCGCGGTCTCCAACCACCCCCACATCGTCTCGATCATCGACACCGGCCACACCGACGCCGGGCAGCCGTTCATCGTCATGGAGTACTGCGAAGGCGGCTCGTACTCGGCGATCCTCAAGGCGGACGGCCCGCTCCAGGTGGCCGACGTCCTCGACGTCGGCGTCAAGATCGGGCAGGCCCTCCAGGCCGCCCACAACGCGGACATCCTCCACCGGGACGTGAAGCCGCAGAACATCCTCCGCGGCCAGTACGGGCCGGCGCTGGCGGACTTCGGGATCGCCCGGACCGCCGCGGCGCTGGCGGCGACGGCCGCGATCGACAAGCTCACCCCGCTCCACGCCTCCCCCGAGGCGCTGCTGCGGCAGGCCCAGACCCCCGCGAGCGACCTGTTCAGCCTCGCCTCCAGCATGTGGCACCTCCTGGCCGGGTTCGCGCCGTTCGCGAACCCCGAGGGCGGCACCGACCCGGACACGCACCGGCAGCGCGTCACCTCCGACGAACCGCCGCCGAAGCTCCCGCGCGACGACGTCCCCGAGTGGCTCGAGAGCCTGCTCGTGCGGAGCCTGTCGCGGGACGCGGCCCGGCGCCCGGCGTCGTGCGAGGCGTTCGCCGAGGAGCTCCAGCGGAACATGTACGGCGGCGGGGTCGGCAAGGCCGCCGCGCCGTCGGTGATCGGCGACGTCTCGAACGAGGAGACGGTCTACCGGCCCGAGGTGGCCACGCGGGGCACGCGGGTGCCGCTCGACCCGTTCGCGCCGGTGCAGCAGCCGCCGATGCCGCACTCGGAGTACGGCAACACGCTCGGTTCGACCGCGGGCGGGATGACCGGCGGCGGGACGGGCGGGTTCGGCTCGCAGCTGGGCCACTCGGTGGACCCGCGGTACGCGCAGCTGAACGGGGCGCCGCCCGCGGCGCCGCCGGTGTCGGCCGCGCCGTTCTCGGGGGCGCCGATGTCGGCGCAGCCCTTCTCGGGCGCGCCGATGTCCGCGCAGCCGTTCTCCGGTGCGCCGGCGTCCGCGGCGCCGCACCTCGCGCCGTACTCGGCGCCCCCGCAGGCGCCGGTGAGCATGCAGCCGCCGCCCTCGCCGTGGACGGCGCAGCAGGCCGCGCCGCCGATGTCGGCGCCGCCGGAGTCGCAGGTGTTCGCGCCGCCGGTGATCGGCCGCGACGGTTCGAAGCAGCGCAAGACCAAGGCGTACAAGCCCGCCAAGCCGGTCCAGGCGAAGCAGAAGGACTCGCGGAGCCTCAAGGGGTACGTGTACCTGGGTCTGGCGATCACGGTCGTCCTGGCGCTCGTCATGACCGCGTGGCTGTGGCTGATCCTGCCGAACCGGGACGCCGGCGACCTCGACCAGGCGACCACGGACGGGCAGGGCGCGCCGACGGGCGTGGCGATCGAGTCGTGGAACGAGGGCGAGGTGACGCTCGCGTGGACGGCGCCCGAGGGGGCCACGGACACGCTGCGCTACATCGTGTTCGCCCAGCGCGTGGGCGACGACCGGGCCGAGGCGCTGAACACCGAGGGGACCCTGGAGACCGAGTTCACCACGGCCGGCTTCAGTCCGGACCAGGACTACTGCTTCCAGGTGAGCGCACTGTGGTCGGTCGACGAGGTGCCGATGTCGGACCCGGTGTGCACCGCCGATCTCGCCGATTGACCGAATGCCCGATAGGGGTCGCCCGATCGGTCGATGCCGCCCACTCTGTGAGGCCGATCCGAGAGTGCATTCCGCAGTTGCAGGAATTGGCCGCGAATAGCGCGCTCGAACATTTGATCGACCAATTCCGGGGTGAAAAAATGCGCCCCACGCCCGATGGGCATGGAGCGCGGCTGTCGCGGGTGCGAAACCTAGGCGGCGACGGCCTCGGCGGAGAACACGCCGGCCTCTTCGAGGTTCTTCAGGGTGGTGTCCCAGCCCTGCTCGGGAAGCTTGGCCGCGAGGCCCTCGATCTCGACCTTGAGCTTCTCACCGTGGCCGGCGGCGGCCAGGGCCTTGAGGGCCTCGGTGAACGCCTCGGAGCCGACGGCGAGGTGGAGGGTCTTGCCGGTGGTCAGGTTGCGCAGGTAGACGTGCTTGCCGCCGTTGAGCGGGATCAGGTACTTGAACTCGCCCAGGACGCTGAGGCCCGCGGCGCCCTTGCCCTGGCCGGCCTTGACGGAAGCGCGTGCTGTCTTGGAAGTGTTGGCTGCCACGCCGGTCTCCTCACCATGTCGTGTAGACGGATCTCGGTCTCACGCAGGAAGAGCAGCCCCGAAGACTGGCACTGAACCTGGGTTGGACCACAAAAGAAAACCGACAGTATGCCGGTCATGCGCAAGTGTAGCTCAGGTGCGGGCTGCGACGACTAGCACATGTACCAGGTGTGACACATCGAATGATCGAAAAAGTGAGCGCCCGGAGCCGTTTAAGCCTAGCGCGATGCTTTCGAAGCTGTCAGTATGGAACAGAGCGGAATAGCGCGCCGGGTCCGAGTTCATCCCCACATCGACCCGGCCGATACCCGTTGCACGACTTCAAGTCGTAGCCGAATGACCACAAGGAGTGAGCCAGTACTCAGATACGCCGATTCCCAAGGAGGTGCGCGATGCAGACACGCGGCGTGATCTACATCCACTCCAGCCCGTCGGCCGTGTGCCCGCACGTCGAGTGGGCGATCGGCCGCGTGCTGGAGAGCTCCGGCGGCGCCTCGCGCCAGGGATCGGTCAAGCTGGGCTGGTCCCCGCAGGCCGCCGAGCGGGGCACCATGCGCGCCGAGCGCCCCTGGACCGGGTACGCCGGCATGGGTGCCGAGTTCGCGAAGGCCCTGGTGCAGTGGCCGATGCTCCGCTTCGAGGTCACCGAGGACCCGAGCTCGGGCGTCGACGGCGAGCGGATCATGCACGTCCCCGGCCGCGGCGCGTACCGCGCCGCGATGAGCGCCAGCGGCGACATCATGATCGCCGAGGACCGCATCCGCGCGCTCCTGGCGACGACCACCAGCGCCGAGGCGCTGCGCTCCGGGCTGGACCAGCTCCTGGGCCTGGAGTGGGAGCGGGAGCTCGCGCCCTACCGGCAGTCCGCCGGCGGCGTCGAGCAGTCCTGGCTCTCCCAGGTGAGCTAGACGAGACGGAAGG
>NZ_BAAAQF010000005.1:0-11091 GCF_039531525.1 Glycomyces endophyticus | reverse complement strand
CCCGCAACGCGATCGCGTTGCGGGCCTTCCGGTGCGCCCTAGAGGTCGTCGACGAGGTTGTCGAAGTTCGGGCCGTCGGTGCGCGAGCGCTTGAGCTCGTAGAAGCCCGGCGTCGTGGTCACGGCGTAGACGCCGTCCCACAGCTTCGCGGCGGCCTCGCCGCGCGGAGCCGGGGTCACGACCGGGCCGAAGAGGCCGACCTTGACGCCCTCGTCGTTCTCGACGGCGACGACGGGGGTCCCGACGTCGGTGCCCACCAGGCCGATGCCGCGCTGGTGCGAGGCGCGCAGGGCCTCGTCCCACTCGTCGGTCGCGCCGGCCTTGGCGAGGTCGACCGGGAGGCCGACCGCTTCGAGGGCCGAGGGGAGGTACGTGTCGGCGTCCTTGATGCCGCGCAGGTGGATGCGGTTCCCGAGCGCGGTGTAGAGGCGGCCGAGGGTCGCGTTGTCGTACTGCTCGGCGACGGCGGTCGCCACGCGGACGGCCGGGAGCGTGCGCGGCAGCATCTCGCGGTAGCGCTCGGGCAGCTCGTCGAGCTTGGGCTCGTTGAGGACGAAGAGGCTCATGACGTTCCAGCGCACGTCCAGGTCGCGGTATTGCGCGGCTTCGATGATCCAGCGGGAGGTCATCCACGCCCAGGGGCACGCGGGATCGAACCAGAAGTCGACGGTTTTGGTTTCGGTCATGGCGCCAGCCTACTTCAAATTTGAACTAGTCCCCAGGGGGCCGCGCCCGATGGCCGGGACTCGCCGCGATCGACCGAGAAAACGGATAAAGTACCACTTGATGCTGGTGAATACGCGACAAGATGACATAACAGGCCGCCTGTTCCAGGGCGCCGCGGAGTGCCTCGCCGAGCCGTTCGGCGCACCGGCCCCGTCGTTCGAGATCCTCACGCTCGCAAGGCTGCGCGCGAGCGCCGCCGGGCTCGCCCGGCCGTTCCGGCCCGACCGGCACTGCCTCGTCACGCTCACCTCGGGCGCGCTGCGGCACGCCGTGGACTTCCGCGAGCACGCGCTCGTCCCGGGCCAGTGGCTCTGGGCGCGACCCGGCCAGGTGCAGCAGTGGGGCGACCTGGACCGCGCCGAGGGCGTGGTCGTGCGGTTCGCGAGCGGGTTCCTCGACCCGGACACCGCGATCGGGGTGTGCGCGGACGACCCGCACGCGCCGGTGCTGCGCGCCCCGACCGCCGAGGACCACGCGCTGCTGCGCGCGGCGATGACGCAGCTCCAGTGGGAGCACTCGGCCGACCGCCTCGCGCCGGACACGCGGCGGCAGGTGCTGCGGCACCTCCTCGCGGTCCTCGTGCTGCGGATCGCGAGCCTGCCGACGGTCGCCGCCGGGAGCGAGCACGGCGAGGCGTACCTGTCGTTCCGCGACGCGGTCGAACGCGACTTCGCGAACACCCGGACCCTGAGCGACTACGCCGAGGCCCTCGCCTGCTCCCCCAGGACGCTGTCCCGGGCCACGATCGCCGCGGTCGGCATGCCCGCCAAGGAGTTCATCGACCGCAGGGTGGTGCTGGAGGCCAAGCGGATGCTCGCGTGCTCCTCGACCCCGGCCGCGCGGATCGGCGAGCGCCTCGGGTTCTCCAGCGCCACGAACTTCAACAAGTTCTTCGCCCAGCGCACGGGCATGACGCCGATCGCCTTCAGAAGCGAGGTGCTGGCCCCGCGCTAGCGGCCTGTTCGCTAGTTCGCTGCCGCGAACACCGTCTCGGGCTTGGCGGTGTCCCCTGACTCGATCATGACCGCGAGAAGTCCGCCCGCTTTGTCGAGGACGGCGTATCGGCCTTCGATGCCCACGGCCATAAGGGGCTTGCCGTAGGAGAGGGACTTGGCCTCATCCCAGGTGGCGGTGCGGGTCGGCATGAGGCGGGCCGCGGCTTCGCCCATGGTGAGGGCGCCAAGCGGTTCGCCCGCTTCCGAGCGCTCGGCCAGGGCCTCCAGGGTGGCGGCGGTGTCGAGGCCGAAGCCGCCGATCCTGGTGCGGCGCAGCGCGGTCAGGTGGCCGCCGACCCCGAGGGCGGTGCCGAGGTCGCGGGCGATGGCGCGGATGTAGGTGCCCGAGGAGCATGAGACGTCCACGTCCACATCGGTGAAGGCGCCTTCGCGGCGGATCGCGAGCACTTCGATGGAGGCGATGGTGACGCGGCGGGACTTGAGTTCGACGGCTTCGCCGTCGCGCACCAGCTTGTAGGCGCGCTGCCCGTCGACCTTGACGGCGCTGACAGCGCTCGGGACCTGGTCGATCTCGCCGGTCATGGCCGACAGCCCGGCGCGGATCGCGGCTTCGGGGACCGCGGAGGCGTCGGCGGTCGCGGTCGTGTCGCCCTCGGCGTCGTCGGTCACGGTGGACTCGCCGAGGCGGATCGTCGCGGCATAGGACTTGTCGAGGCCCGACACGTACGTGAGCAGCTTGGTGGCCTTGCCGATCGCGACGATCAGCACGCCCGTGGCCATCGGGTCGAGGGTGCCGCCGTGGCCCACCTTCCGCGTGCCGCAGATGCGGCGCATGCGGGACACGACTCCGTGGGAGGTGATGCCCTGGGGCTTGTCGACGACGATGAGGCCCGGCTGGGGGCCGTTCTGCGCAGCGGTCACGGTCAGCAAGGCTAACCGGCGGCCGGCGCGAGGGCGCTACTGGTGGCGGTCGAGGGACTCCTGGAGGGCGCGCAGCGCCTCCGCCTTCTCCTCATCCCAATTATTGGGACGGACGCGGCGCTTGCGGCGAGGTGACGAATCAGTCTTCATCCTGGAAACCTTAACGGAGGTTCAGGTGCCTCACTACGTCGAATTCACATCGTGAGACGATTTTCGTCAGCCCCGCTCCGCCCCGGTGACGACCCAGTCACCGGATCGCAAGCGCCACAGGATGAGTCCGAGGCGCACGAGCATGAACACGGCGATGCCGCCCCAGATCCCGGTCAGGCCCCAGCCGAAGACGAGCGTCAGCCACGTGAACGGCAGGCCGCTCGCGATCGACACGACGGTCATGTTCCGCATGAACTTCAGGTCGCCCGCGCCGATGAGGACGCCGTCGAGCGCGAACACGACGCCCGCGACCGGCAGCAGGAGCACCAGCCACGGCCAGATGGCCCCGAGCTGGTCGTGGACGGCCGCGTCGGAGGTGAACAGGCCCGGCAGGACCGGCAGGAGCGCGAAGATCCCGACGAGGAACACCAGCCCGTAGCCGACGCCGACGACCGTGATGCGCTTCGCGGAGGCCTTCGCGGTCTCGGTGCGGCCCGCGCCGAGGTCGGCGCCGATGAGCGCCTGGGCGGCGATCGCGACCGCGTCGAGGGCGAGCGCCGCGAAGAACCACAGCTGCATGCCGATCTGGTGCGCGCCGAGCGCGGCGGTGCCGACGCGGGCGGCCACGGCGGCGGCCGAGAACGAGCTCACCTGGAAGGCGATGCCGCGCACGATCAGGTCGCCGTTGGCGACCAGCTGCTTCGACATGAGCGGCCAGTCCACGCGCAGGCCCACCCGCTCGCGACGCAGCGCGAGGAGGAACAGCGTGCCGGAGATCGCCTGCGCGACGGCGTTCGCCCACGCCGAGCCGACCAGGCCGAGCCCGACCGGGTAGACGAGGACCGGCGCCAGGACCGCGGAGAGCAGGAACGACACCGACACGAACCACATGGGCCGCCGGGTGTCCTGAACGGCCCGCATCCAGCCCTGGCCGGCGCCGGCGACGAGCAGGAACGGGGCGCCGAGGATCGCCACGCGCAGCCACTCGGCCGCGGCGGCCTCCACGGCCGGGTCGTCGCCCATCAGGCCCGCGAGCGGGCCCGCGAAGACCTCGATCAGCGCGATCATGAGCAGGCCCGCGGCCAGCGCGAGCCAGGTGCCCTGGACGCCTTCGGCGACCGCGCCGGCCCGGTCGCCCGCGCCGTAGCGGCGCGAGGCGCGGGCGGTGGTGCCGTAGGCGAGGACCGCGCCGACGAGCGGCGCGAGGCCCATGATGACGCCGCCGAGCGCGAGCCCGGCGAGCGGCACGGCGCCGAGGTGGCCGACGACGGCGGTGTCGATGAGGAGGTAGATCGGCTCCGCGGCGAGCACGACGAGCGCCGGGAGCGCCAGGGAGGCGATCTTCCGGTAGGAGGCCGGCTTCGGAGGGGCCGAGGCCGGTTCTGCTGGGGCGGCCGGGCTCACCGCTCGGGCGTTTCGGCGGCCTCGTCCTCGGGGTCGTCCTTCTCGATGTACGGGTTGGCGTCGCCGGCGTAGGCGGCGCCCTCCGCGATCTTGTGGACCTCCGCGTCGGCCGCGGCGGCCTTGGCGAGGAGCTCCTCGATCCGGTTGGCCTGGTCGGGGACGGTGTCGGCGATGAACTGGAGGGACGGCGTGTGGCGCATCCCCAGGGCCCGCCCGACGGTGGTGCGCAGGTGCCCGGTGGCGCGCTCCAGGCCCGCCGCGGAGGCCTTGACCTGGTCCTCGTCGCCGAGGACGGTGTAGAAGACCGTGGCCTCGCGCAGGTCCGAGGTGATGCGCGCATCGGTGATGGTGACCATGCCGACCCGGGGGTCCTTGAGTTTGCGGACCGCCTGGGCGGTCAGCTCCATGACCCGCTTGGACACCTGGGCCTGCTTCGACGCGTCTGCCATCGCTCTCCTGCCTTCTGCTTTCACGCGCACCTCCGGTCGGGTGCGCCTTGGTCGACCGCGCCCCGTCCTCGGGGGCGGTTACTCGCTATGCGCCGCTCACTCGTCCTCGGGGCCGAAGACGCGCCGGCGGGCGCTGAGGAGCTCCACTTCGGGACGGCCCGCGACGTGGTGCTCGCAGGCGTCGAGGAGCTCCGCGACGTGCCGGTGGTCGCCCGCGACGGCGGCGACGCCGATAGTAGTGCGCCCGTGGACCTCCTGGTCGCCGACCTCCGCGACCGCGACCTCGTACTTCCGCAGCGAGGCGACGATCGGGCGCACGTAGGAGCGCTTGGCCTTCAGCGAGCGGGAGTCCTGGGGCAGGAGGAGGTCGAATTCAACACATCCGGTGAACACCGCTCTAGGTTACGCGCCGCCTCCGACATCCCCAATGCCTTTTCGGGGCCGCGGCGCCCGCCGTCCCGGGTGCGCCGGAAATCGCCGGTTTCGCGACCTCCGTCACGGGTACCTGCCAGTATGAGGCCGGAAACGGACCGAGGAGGAGCGATGGCGTCACCCCAGAGCGGTTGGGACCGGAACTACCAGGAGCAGCCCACGCAGGCGTACCCTCCTGCCGCCCCGCAGCCCGACGACCGGCCGGCGGTCAACGCCGGGAAGCTGTGGGCGGGCGGGTTCGGCACGGCCGTGGTCGCGGCCCTCGTCGCGCTCGTGGGCATCCTGCTGGTGCGCGGGGTGCTCGGCGTGCACATCCTGTCGCCGTCGGACGCGGGAGCGTACGGCGACGCGACGACCACCACGTACGCGTTCGGCGCGTTCGCGATCGCGATCCTGGCGACGGGCGCGGTGCACATGCTGCTGCTGCTCATGCCGCGGCCGATGGCGTTCTTCAACTGGATCATGCTGCTGGTGATCGCGGTGGGCGTGCTCATCCCGTTCACGGTGTCGGCGGAGATCGAGTCGCAGATCGCGACCGCGGCGATCAACCTCGTCATCGGGCTGTGCATCATGAGCCTGCTCAACTCCGTCGCGGGCATCGCGACGCGGCCGAGCGCGAACGGCGCCGGGATGCTCTGACCGGGCCGGGAGGGTAGGGCCTGCCCTACCTTGAACAAGCGGGACCGCCGGGTCGTACCGGGCGGCCCGCTTTTCTACTGTTGACCCATGCGTACAAGCCTCCGGCAACTGGGGATCGACACGGGCTACCTGCTGTCGATGTTCTTCATCGCCCTGCCCTCCTTCATCATCGGCGTCGTCGGGACCGTCCTCGGCGTCGGCACGGCCGTCATCTGGATCGGCGTGCCCGTCGCCGCCGCCACGATGTTCGCGATGCGCGGCATGGCCGCGGCCGGCCGCTCGATGCTCCCCGCGGTGCTGGGCCGGGAGCTCCCGCGGCCGCGCTACAAGCGCGCCCCCGAGGACGCCTCCGCGCTGCGGCGCTTCCTGACCGCGCTCACCGACGGCCAGTCGTGGCTGAACGTCCTGTGGGCGGTCGCGGTGCTGCCGGTGTCGATCGCGGGCTTCGCGATCGCTGTGGCGTGGTGGGCGGCGACGATCGCGACGGTCACGTGGCCGCTGTGGGGCTGGATCGTCATCGCCGCCACAGGCGAGTCGGAGCAGGGCCTGGAGATCGCGGCCCGCTGGCTCGGCTGGGGCGACTCGTACCTGGCGATGTCGGCGCTGACGCTCATCGGCGGCGCGGTCATGCTGCTGACGATCGTCCCGGTCATCCGGGGCATGGCGATGGCGCAGGCGCTCATCGGCAAGGGGATGCTCACCTCGATCTCGGGCCTGCACGAGCGGATCGACCAGCTGGAGGAGTCGCGGGCGGCCGCGACCTCCGCGGAGGCGGACGCGCTGCGCCGCATCGAGCGCGACATCCACGACGGGCCGCAGCAGCGGCTGGTGGGCCTGGGCATGGAGCTCGCGCGCGTCAAGCGCCAGCTCGCGACCAACCCCGAAGCGGCGCAGGAGACCCTGGAGGCCGCGATCGCGCAGACGCGGGAGACCATCGACGAGCTGCGGGCGCTCTCGCGGGGCATCGCGCCGCCGATCCTCACCGACCGCGGCCTGGAGGCGGCGCTCGCGGCCCTGACGGCGCGCTCGCTCGTGCCGGTGGAGCTGGAGACGGACCTGAACGGCCGGTACAAGGCGTCGGTGGAGAGCACCGTGTACTTCGTCACCGCCGAGTGCCTCACGAACGTGGCCAAGCACTCCCGCGCGAGCAAAGCGACCGTGTCGGTCGAGGACTGGGGCGATAGGCTGGTGCTCTCGGTCGGCGACAACGGGGTCGGGGGCGCGCACGTCTCGAAGGGGCACGGGCTCTCGGGCCTCACCGACCGGGTCAAGGCCGTCGAGGGCCAGTGGACCATCGACTCCCCCGACGGCGGTCCGACCGTGATCGTCGTGGAGGTTCCGTGCGTGTAGTCGTCGCCGATGACGCCGTGCTCATCCGTTCCGGGCTCGTGAGGCTCCTGGAGGAGTTCGAGTGCGAGGTCGTCGCCGAGGTCGGCGACGGCGACGCCCTCGTCGAGGCCGTCGCCGAGCACAAGCCCGACGTCTCGGTCGTGGACGTCCGCATGCCGCCCTCGTTCACCGACGAGGGCCTGCGGGCCGCCACCCGAGCCCGGGAGCTCGTCCCGGGCGCGCCGATCCTCATCCTGAGCCAGTACGTGGAGGTGTCCTACGCGGACGACCTGCTGGCGGACGCGAGGGGCGCGGTCGGGTACCTGCTCAAGGAGCGGGTCATCGACATCGAGGACTTCATGGACTCCCTGAGGCGGGTCGCCGCCGGCGGCACCGTGTTCGACCCGGAGGTGGTCTCGCAGCTCATGGTCCGACGCCGCAAGAACGACCCCGTCGCGACGCTGACTCCCCGCGAGAAGGAGGTCCTGGGCCTCATGGCCGAGGGCCACTCGAACAAGGCGATCGGCAAGAAGCTCTTCATCTCCGACGGCGCCGTCGAGAAGCACATCAGGAACATCTTCACGAAGCTGGCGCTCAGCAGCGAGGACGGCGACCACCACCGGCGGGTCAAGGCCGTCCTCGCGTACCTGCGCTCCTAGGGGCTACAGGACGAGGAAGCCGCGCTCGACGAGGCGGCGCACGACGGGGTAGAGCTGGGCGTACAGCATCGCCGGCTCCGCCCCGTACGTGTCGGCGAGGAGCTGCACCTGGAGCCGGAGCTCCGTCTCGCCGTCGCACGCGCCGAGGAGCTGCACCACGAGCGGGTCGGCCTCCTCGGCGTACCGCATGCCGTTCCCCTGCTGGAGCCACTGCCGGTCGACGTCCCAGCCTTCGTCGCCGAGCGCGGCGGTCTGCTGGAGCACCGTGCCGTCCGCGACGCGCAGCCGCGTGGTCCACAGCGCCTCGGGTTCGATCGCGCTGTCGCGCAGGGCGAACCGGTCGGCGACGCGGTCGCGCCACGGGGTCTCCACCGCGTGGCGGGCCTCCTCGCAGACGACCGCGGTCGGGCCGTCGGTGCGGCGCGCGGTGACGAAGCCGAAGCCGACGGCCTCGACCTCGTTGGCCGCGAACCAGTCGAGCCAGGCGGCGGCCTGCTCGGCGTCGTGGGACTCGCCGGAGTCGCGCTGCCAGGTGCGCACGTAGTCGAGCGGGTCGAGCGCCTCCCGTTCGACGGCCCACACCCGCAGGCCCTCGTCGGGGAACCAGCCGGCGACGCGCTCGGACCAGTCCTCCCCCTTGCGGTGCAGCCAGTTCGCGAGGAACTGCATGGTGCCGCCGGGGTTGAGCAGGCCGGTGGACGCGGCGGCGAGCTCGGCGGCCACGCCGTCGGCCTCGCGGCCCGCGTCGCGGTAGGTCCAGCCCGAGCCGGGCGTGCCGATCACGAACGGCGGGTTGGCGACCACGAGGTCGAAGCGGCGCCCGGCGACGGGCGCGAGCAGGTCGCCCTGCAGGAGTTCGAGCTCCGCGCCGTTCACGACCGCGTTCAGGGCCGCGAAGGCGACGGCGCGCTCGCTCAGGTCGGTGGCGGTGACCGCCGCGGCGTGGCCGGCCAGGGCGAGGGCCTGGACGCCGCAGCCGGTGCCGAGGTCGAGTGCGCTCGCGACGGGGTCGCGGAGCGTGAGGTCGAGGAGGAGCCGGGAGGCGCCGCCGACGCCGAGCACGTGCTCGCGGGAGCGTCCGCCGGTGGTGTTCGGCAGCTGGTCCGACAGGAGCAGCAGGTCGCCCTCGAACTGGGCGCCCCAGCCGGCGGCGACAGTGCCGGCGCCGGTGAGGAGGCCGCATTCGAGCGCCTCGTCGAGCGTGAAGGGCGCCAGGGCGTCCGCCGCGAGCGCGGCGGGCACCGGCACACCAGCCGTGAACAGGCGGGTGAGCACCCCAAGGGGGTCGTCCCCGCACGCGGCGAGGAGGGCCCGGTAGTCGCCGCGGTCGGCCGCCGCCAGCGGCTCAGGGCCGGAGACGGCCGACAGCGCGGCCCGGCGGAAGCCCCGAAGGGCCTCGCCGAGCCGCGCCGCGGCATCGGTCTGGAGCAGCCGCACTTACGAGCGCGGCTTCTCGCGCATCTCGAAGGCCTCGATGATGTCGCCTTCTTCGATGTTGTTGTAGTTCTTCAAGGTGAAACCGCACTCGAAGCCCTCGCGGACCTCGTTGGCGTCGTCCTTGAACCGGCGCAGCGACGAGATGGTCGTCTCGATGACGACCGCGCCGTCGCGCATGAGGCGGACCTTCGCGTTGCGCTTGATGGAGCCGCTCGTGACCAGCGCACCGGCGATGTTGCCGAGCTTGGAGGAGCGGAACACCTCGCGGATCTCGGCCGAACCGAGCGCCGCCTCTTCGAACTCGGGCTTGAGCATGCCCTTGAGCGCGGTCTCGATCTCCTCGATCGCCTGGTAGATGACGGTGTAGTACCGGACGTCCACGCCTTCGCGCTCGGCCATGTCGCGGACGCGACCCTCGGCACGAACGTTGAACGCGATGATCGTCGCGGACTCGCCGTCGCCCGCCGCGGCGAGGTTGACGTCGGACTCCGTGATCGGACCGACGCCGCGGTGGATGACCTGGAGGTGCACTTCCTCCGGGATCTCCAGCGCGACCAGCGCCTCTTCGAGGGCCTCGACCGAACCGGCGCCGTCGCCCTTGATGATGAGCGAGAGCGTGGTGCGCTCGCCTTCGGCGATCTTGTCCATGAGGTTCTCGAGCGTGGTGCGCGAGACCCGGGACGCCTGCTGGGCCGCGCGGCGGCGCGCCTGGCGCTGCTCGGCGATCTGGCGGACCATGCGGTCGTCGTCGGCGGCGAGGAACACGTCCCCCGCCATCGGGACGGACGCGAGGCCCTGCACCTGCACCGGGAACGACGGGGTCGCCTCGGTGACGCGGTTGCCGTCGGCGTCGTGCATCGCGCGGACGCGGCCGTGGGCCCCGCCGGCGACGATCGAGTCGCCGACCCGCAGCGTGCCCTTCTGGACCAGGACGCTCGCGACGGGGCCGCGGCCCTTGTCGAGGTGCGCCTCGATCGCGATGCCCTGCGCGTTGCCGGACTCCGACGCCTCCAGTTCGAGCGACGCGTCGGCGGTCAGCAGGACCGCCTCGAGCAGCTCGGCGATGCCGATGCGCGGCTTGGCGGCCACGTCGACGAACATGGTCTGCCCGCCGTACTCCTCGGCGACCAGGCCGTACTCCGTCAGCTGCTGGCGGACCTTGCCCGGGTTCGCGTCGGGGAGGTCGGTCTTGTTGACCGCCACCACGACCGGAGCGCCAGCGGCGCTCGCGTGGTTCAGGGCCTCGATCGTCTGCGGCATGACGCCGTCGTCGGCCGCGACCACGAGCACCACGATGTCCGTGACGTTCGCGCCTCGGGCTCGCATGGCGGTGAACGCCTCGTGACCCGGGGTGTCGATGAAGGTGATCGCGCGGTCTTCGCCCTCGTGCTCGACGTGCACCTGGTACGCGCCGATGTGCTGGGTGATGCCGCCCGCCTCGCCGGCGACGACGTTCGACGACCGGATCGCGTCCAGCAGCTTCGTCTTACCGTGGTCGACGTGGCCCATGACCGTGACGACCGGGGGACGCGGGACGAAGTCGTCCTTGTCCTCGGCGTCGAGGTCGATGCCGAACTGCGACAGCAGCTCGCGGTCCTCCTCCTCGGGGGACACGATCTTGATGTCCCAGTCGAGGTGGGCGCCGAGCAGCTCGAAGGTGTCCTCGGACACCGACTGCGTGGCGGTCACCATCTCGCCCAGGCCGAACAGCTCCTGGACGAGCGTGCCCGGCAGGGTGCCGATCTTGTCGGCGAAGTCGGAGAGCGACGCGCCGCGGGCCAGGCGGATGGTCTCGCCGTTGCCGCGCGGAGCGCCCGACTGCATCCTCGGCGCTGCGAGGTTGTCGAACTCCTGGCGCCGCTGACGACGCGACTTGCGGGACTTGCCGCGGGGTCCGCCGCGGCCGAACGCGCCTGCGGCACCGCCGCCGCGCGCCTTGCCGCCGCCGCCCGCGCGGCCGCCGACGCCGCGGTAGGGAGCCGGCGCGCC